>JAFROT010000016.1 GCA_017429525.1 Bacteroidaceae bacterium
CACCTTCATCGGTGCAGGCGTGAAGGGCGACCACAACTGCATGTGGGACCTCAATGCCTATGGCCTCGCTCCCAATCCCAACGTCGTGAAGACTTGGGAAGACCTCACCAACAGCCACGTGCTCGGCACTTGGAACCACGTTGTCGACTACTGCTGCGCTGGTATCATCGACTTCGACCCGACGACCACGTTCGCAGGCCGCATCCTCGCCGTAGGTCTTGCTGCCTACGAGTGGAACATCGGCGGGCAGAACGAGAAGCAAAGTCAGCTGGAGCGCTTCACCCAGAACTGCATCGGCTATCTGAAATAACGCTTCATCATATTTGCACATTGAATGGTTTTCCATGATTGACGCGCGAGGCGGGAGGCAAAAGCTTCCCGCCTCTTTTTCTGTTCTCGCTATGATGATGCAGTAAAGGCCAATGTGCCTGGATTCCTCTGTCGCAAGCGCTGATGGGTAGCTGTCGCTCAATCCTGTGGTCTGGCAGGCAGCGTCACGGGGAAGAGCGGGCTGTCGGTGTGGTCCTCGTAGATCTTCTGTACGAGCAGGCGTACGATGTCGGGATGCTCGGAGGCCAGGTCGTGGTCCTCGTGAGGGTCGCTGGCGAGGTTGTACAGCGAGGGCTTGCCTCGTTTGACCACCAACTTCCAGTCGCCCCGCCTCACGCCGAGCATGTCCGTCTCGTGGAACTCCCAGTAGAGGTGGTCGTGCATGCGCTGGCGTCCTTTTCCCGTGAGTGCTGGCAGGATGCTGATGCCGTCGGTTTGTATGGTCAGCCCTTTCACTTTCCCGCTCTTCGATAGCTTGATCTTTGCGATGTCGCAGAACGTGGGCATGAGGTCGTAGAAGGCGAAGGGCAGGTCGCTCTCGCTGCCCGCGCGAATGTGTCCGGGCCAGCGCACGATGAAGGGGATGCGTATGCCGCCCTCGTGTGTGCTGCGCTTGAGGCCCCGGAACTTGCCGTCATGATTGAAGAACTCGGGGTCGGCTCCTCCCTCCTCATGGGGGCCGTTGTCGCTGGTGAAGATGAGCACCGTGTTGTCCGCCAGGCCTCGTTCCTCGAGCAGTCGCATAATCTCGCCCACTTGAGCATCCAGTCGTGTGATCATAGCTGCGAACTGGGCGTGTGCCTCGGTCGTCGGGTTGTAGCGTGAAGGCTTGTTGCCGCGATAGACGCGTTCGGGCAGCAGGCGTCCGCGGAAGGATTGAAGCAGCGAGTCGTCGGGCTGTCGCAGTTCGGCGTGGGGTAGGGTGTAGGTGAGGATGCCGAAGAACGGCTCGTCGGCCTTCTGTTGCCGCAGCCAATCCATAGCGTGCTGGTGGATGAGGTCGGCGCTGTACTGACGGCGCAGGTTGTAGTCGTCGCCGAACATAGCGTGCCGGATGTTCTGCTGTAGGACCTCGCGCACGACGGCTGTGTCCCCTCGCGAGCGACTGTAGCGGTTGAGGAAGTTCGGGAAATACAGGTGTGCCTGGAACTGGCAGATGTAGCCGTAGAACTCGTCGACCCCGCGGCGGTCGGGCGTTGAGACGCTCCCCTCGTAGCCGCCTGCCCACTTGCCGAACATGCCCGTGTGGTAGCCTGCAGCCTTGAACAGTTCGGGAAGGATGGGCACAGCGGGGTCGTAAGGTTCTTGCCCGACAACGGCATAGTCGACGTTCTGCCCGTATTCCACGCGTCCGCTCCAGTACTCTTTGTTGCCTCGAACGTGGGTGTGGCCCGAGTGCTGACCTGTCATCAGGCAAGCGCGTGAGGGCGCTGATACGGGGCTGCCCGCGTAGGCCGAGGTCATGCGCATTCCCTGCGCGGCCAGGCGGTCGATGTTGGGCGTGAGGAAGTGTTGCTGGCCGTAGCACGAGAGGTCGCCGTAGCCCATGTCGTCGCACATGATGTACAGGATGTTGGGGCGTTGTCGGGCTGCGCCCTGAGCGACCATCAGGGGCAGCGCTGCTGCGGGCAGGTAGTGTAGGAGCTTGTTCATGATTCGTGAGTCGGGCGTTCGTTCTATGGGGCCTTGTGGGTGCAAAAGTACAACTTTTTGTGAGAATGCAGGCGCAGGAGGGGTATTTTTCGGTAATTTTTTCGATTCTGAGCTGTTTTTCGGCTTAAAAGGACGTCTCAAGCGACTTGTCGCGTCGCCCTTCACGACTATTCGCAGGGGCCTTCACGACTAGTCGCATGAGCGAGTGCGATTATTCAAGAACATTTCGCTTTCTATGGACTGACTCAGATGTTATCTGAAGCCATCTGCTTCAGCCATGATATCCCCTTCGCTTTTGTGCTGAATTCTATGCGAAAAAGATGAAATGGAGGGCGGCGGAGAGCGCTGGGCGAGTAAAAATGTGTATGGCGAGGGCGTGTGGTCGGCGAACGTTAGCAATTATGATGCGATGAACGATTTTTTGGGTCAAATGAAACAAATTTGATACTCGCATGTGCGAGGAATTATCTATCTTTGCCGACAGAAATCAAACAATTAAGACTCACACAGCAATGAAGAAAGCTAACTTTTTAATGGTGGCCGCAATGATGGCGGCACAGACCCTGAATGTTGCTGCACAGACGGCTGTGGCCCATTTCCCGATGACCCTCTCGGCCGACGGCAAGATCTCGGAGGCCGTCAGCGGACAGGCGTTTGCCGTAGTTTCGCAACTCCCTGCTTGTGCTGGCGAGGGCGTTGATGGCACAGCCCTGCGCTTCGACGGCTATTCCAATTACGTCAGAGCGCGCGTGCCCGTGAGCACGTTCAGCACCGAGGCGCTGGCTGTGAGCGTCGTGCTGGCCGCTGAGACCTACCCGATGATGCGCGTGGAGGATGCTGAGCAGACGCCCTCGTTCGCCACCATCTGCGGTAACCTCAATGAAGACTCCAAGACGGGCGTGGCCTTAGAACTCTCGTCGCAGGGTGATCTGCGCTTCCGTTTCGGCTCGGCCAGTGGCTTCCTGATGACTGTTGCAGGCTCGCAGAAACTGCCCCTGGGCCGCTGGTGCCGCCTGACGGCTGTGATGGATAAGGCTGGCAATAAGGCTGCCCTCTATCTCGACGGCGCGGAGATCGGATCGGGCCGCATGAGCCGTGCTGCCGTTGCCCACAGCACGTCGGACTTCATGATAGGCAAGGCTGCCGCCGACCTGCGTTGGGGGCCCTTTCTCATCAACGCTTTCTGCGGCCTCATTGACGATATAGCCGTCTACAACGCTACAGCAGTGCCTGAGGGCGCTCCCTCGGCTTCGGCCCCTGACTTCAACTATCCCGCCTCGCGTTACGACGCTTCGCTCTGGCGCCCGCAGTTCCATGCGATGCCTTCGGGCAGCTGGATGAACGAGAGCCACGGCATGACCTACGCCGACGGCCGCTATCACGTTTTCTTCCAGAAGAACGCCAATGGCCCTTACATGGCTCGCCTGCATTGGGGGCATCTCTCCAGCACGAACCTCTACGACTGGCGCGAGGAGCCCATCGCCATTACGCCAGGCGAGGCCTACGACATCAAGGGTTGCTGGAGCGGTTGTGTCTACGACAACAATGGAACGCCCAACATCCTCTACACAGCCGTAGATAACGCCCGTGCGACTATCGTACAAGCCACTCCCAAGGACGCAGCTCTCGGCGAATGGCAGAAGCAGGGCGTCATCATCAACGGCCGTCCGGCAGGCCTGAGCGACGATTTCCGCGACCCTTACGCCTTCGAGGCAAATGGCCAGCGCTACATCATCGTTGGAACGAGCAAGAATGGCGTCGGAGCCTGCACGCTGCATAAGTTCTCAGGTGGGGCATGGACGAACGACGGCGACATCTTCTTCCGTGGCGGCGACCGCAATCAGCACGGCACGTTCTGGGAGATGCCCAACGTGACACCTCTGGAGGGCGGCAAGTACCTCTTCACTTGTACGCCCCTGGCGACAGGCGTGGGCGTGCGCACGCTCTGCTGGGTCGGCACCATCGACGCCGACGGCCACTTCCAGCCCGATGCCACTGGCGTTCAGACGTTGGAACTCGGCGGCATCAGTCGCGACGGCTACGGCCTGCTCTCCCCCACCATCTATCGTCACGCCGACAAGACGTTGTTGCTCGGCATCGTGCCCGACAAACTGCCTACGCAGACCAACTATGAGATGGGCTATGCCCACTTGCTCTCTTTGCCGCGTGAGATCAGTGTTGATGCCGGCGGACAGCTCGTCCAGCGCCCCTACAGCGGCCTTGCAGCTATGCGTTCGCAAGTAGCCTACAACCAGCAGCTGACCCTCAACGGCTCGCAATCGCTGGCCCCCGTCAGCGGTCGCCAGCTGGAACTCCTCGGCACGTTCACCGTAGGCACGGGGCAGATGGGTTTCCGCTTTCTTGGAGCAGGCGACCAGGCCGCCCGGCTGACCTACGATGCCGCTCGCGGCACCATCACGTTGGACCTTACGGCCCTCGCGCGCACGCAGAATGATAATGGTGTCTACAACGGCATCTACACGGCCACGCTGCCCACGAAGCCGGTTGCTGGCGAGTCGCTGAAGTTGCATGTGTTCCTCGATGGAAGCATTGCCGACATCTTTGTAGCCGACCGCTGGGCATTCTCCGTTCGCCTTTTCCCGACCAACGCCGATGCTGTTGATGTTGAGGCATTTGCCACCGAGCCTACGCCTGCCACGCTTCAAGCCTGGACGCTCGATGCTTCGCAGAGCGCTGACGGCATCTACGACCTGCGTGCAGAGAATGAAGCGGCAAATGGCAAATCGTCGAATGGCGCATGCTTCGACCTGAGCGGACGGCGCATAGCTGCAATCCAGCGGGCGAAAGGCATCTGCATCGTTGACGGGAAAAAAGTAATGCGTTGATTTCCCTGGAGTAAAAATCATTCGTCATTCCATGTTCACAGACACACTTGCCATCATAGGCCTTGCCGCCCTCTCGCTCGGTAGCATCCGCGAGGCAGATGGGGTGGTGGAGCGCACGTTCCTGCTGCGCAACGCTGGCGAGCATGCTGTCACGTTGCTGCAGGGCTACACCTCCTGCGGCTGTACGACGATAGCCTTCGCCCAGGACAGCTGCATCGCTGCGGGCGACACAACAGCCGTCACCCTACGCTTCAACCCACGGGGCAAGAGCGGCGAGTTCTTCGAGACGGGCACGCTCGTCTATCAGACCGCGGCCACCGGCGAAGGCGCGGCCGCAGAGGGTGGCAATTCGCCTGCCTCGGAAACGGCTCCAGCCAGGAAGGCCGTCACGCTCTCGCTCGAGGGCACCTGCCTCTCGTCGGAGGAGTCGCTGGCGCTGCAGTTTCCCGTCCGCATCACGGACTCCCTGTGGATAAGTGCCAATCGTTTTGACCTTGGCATCATGCGTGTGGGCGAGTCGAAGGAACGAGGAGTAGCCATCCTGCATCGAGGTGAAACGGAAGCCGATGGCCAGCTGTCGGACCGGCAAGAACTTGTCAACGTTCGATATGCCGTTGATGCGCAGACCCCGAAAGGCCTGCAACACGTTCAACATTCCATCAGCATTCAGCATGACGGGCGGGCCATCACTGTGCCCATCATCCTCGACGTGCTTGTGAAATAGTTTACCAATATAGGTTTTATTGCTCAACGTAGCTCCCAAGATTTTGACTCCTAAATAAAGAAATGCGCCATTCTGTTCACTTTTCTTTGTTTTTTTGAGCGTTTTTTGGAAGAAGTTCGTTATCTTTGCCGCAAATTATAACCTTTAAAACGACAAAGAATGTTGCGTAGGGCGATTGGTTTCTTCCTTGTTATTATCATCGTGTCTTTGGGCGCTTGCAAGCGCGAGGGACGGGCATATCGGATTGCAGTGTCGCAGTGCGCTTCAGGTCAGTGGCGCGAGAAAGTCAATAGCGAGATGTTGGCTGCTCAGCATCTCTATGAGAGCAATGCTGAAGTGAGCATCGCCTGTGCCTACGATGACACAGAGCGTCAGATCCAGCAGATAGACAGCTTGGCTGCAAGTGGCATAGACCTGCTGGTGGTAGCCCCCACCGAGTCGGCTCCTCTGGCCGAGGCTATTGCTCGTGTGCGTGCTGCTGGCATTCCCGTCATCTTCTTCGACCGCAAGGCTTCGACCGACGACTACACGGCGTTCATTGGTGGTGACAACGTGGAGGCAGGCAGAACTGTCGGCGAATATGTGCCCACGCTCTTTTCCACGAACGAGAGGCAGCACCCCAGCGACCGCCCCATCGTGCTCGAGATCACGGGTGCAATGAGTAGCTCGCCCGCGCAAGAGCGTCACGAAGGCTTCTCGCGAGTGATGCAGCTACATCCTGAACTGGACTACATTTGTGCCGAGGGCGACTGGACGTCTGATAAGGCTTGCCACATCGTGGAGCAGCAGATACGCAAGGGACGTCGCCCAGACATCGTGTTCTGCCACAACGACGGAATGGCAACAGGCGTCTACAAAGCTGTCGTGGAGGCTGGTTTGGAGGGCAAAATCAAGATTCTCGGCATCGATGGAATGCCTTACGAGGGATTGGAGTACGTGAAACTGGGCCATCAGGTGGGCACTTATGTCTATCCCACTCACGGCGAGGAAGTGGTGCGCTTGGCATTGGACATCCTCATGGGCAAGACCTATGAGCGCGAGAATGTGCTGCAAGGCATGATGGTGACCCCTGAGAATGTAGATCTGATAGCCTTGAACAGCCGCGAGCTGCTCAGGCAAAACGACAACCTGATCACGATAGAGGACAAGCTGGAGCGTTACTTTGGGCTGGTGGGCATTCAGAACAAGATCATCCTGGCCGCTGTCGTCACCATCCTCCTGCTCATCACGGCCTTCATCCTCATACTGCGCGCCCTCATTCAGACGCGGAGGACAATCCGTCAGCGGCAGACGATGAACGAGGAGCAGACCCTCTTCTACACCGATGCCAGTTCGCGCAAGCTTCATGACATCTTCGACCGCCCCGACGACGACTTGCCTCCGCCCCGAACGCAAGACATGATCTTCGCCGAACAGCTGAATGACGCCATTCGCAAGCATATTTCAAATCCCAATCTGAAGATGGACGAATTGGGCGAAGAGATGGGACTGAGCCGCGTACAGCTTTATCGGAAGGTCAAGGCCATCACGGGCCAGTCGCCAGTGGAACTGTTGCGCCAGATGCGCCTTCAGCGCGCCTACGCCCTTCTGCAAAGCACCAACAAGACCGTACAGGAGATAGCTTTTGAGGTCGGATTCAACACGCCAGGCTACTTCTCCAAATGCTTCCGCGAGCAGTTTGGCCGCTATCCTACAGAACTAAGAGAGTAAGAAGATCTTTATGGCGGTTCAACGAATCGAACTTAATAGTCAAGGTTTCTGACAATGTAACAATTTTGTGTATCTGTGAACGATAATTGTTAGGGCTCCCGCTCGTTCGTTGTTACTTTTGTGGCAGATTTCTATCATTTATCACAAAAATAACAACTAATTCTAACCCTAACAACAATGCAAAAGCTAAGACGATTGTTGATGAGCCTCGCGCTCATTCTTGCTGGCACAACGCTTTGGGCGCAGCAAGTAGACATTCACGGCACCGTGCTCGACGACCTTGGTGAAGGTCTGCCCGGTGCTACGGTGAAAGAAAAAGCTAATGCCAACAATGGCACGCTGACCGACATGGACGGCCACTTCACGCTGAAAGTGGAGAAGGGTGCCGTGTTGGTCGTTTCCTTCATGGGCTTCGACACCCAGGAGGTGGAGGCCAAGGACGGCATGACCGTCACGATGGGCGAGAACGTCGCCGACATGAACGAACTCGTCGTGACGGGCTATCAGGTTCAGCGCAAGGCCGACTTGACAGGCGCCGTCTCGGTAGTCAGTGTCGATGAGCTGGCCAAGCAGAACGAGAACAACCCCATCAAGGCCATGCAAGGCCGCGTGCCGGGCATGAACATCTCGGCCGATGGTAATCCCTCCGGCGCCGCTACCGTGCGCATTCGCGGTATCGGTACGCTGAACAACAACGACCCGCTCTACATCATCGACGGCGTGCCCACGAAGGCCGGTATGCATGAGCTCAACGGCAACGACATCGAGTCGATCCAGGTGTTGAAGGATGCCGCTTCAGCTTCTATCTACGGTAGCCGCGCAGCCAACGGCGTCATCATCATCACCACCAAACGCGGCAAGGAAGGCAAGGTGAAGATTGACTTCGACGCCAGCGTCGCTATGCAGACCTATGCCAACCGCATGGAAGTGCTCAACGCCAAGCAGTTCGGACAGGTGATGTGGCAGGGCTACGTCAACGATGGTCTCGACCCCAACATGAACGGCCTCGGCTACCACTACGACTGGACCTACAACCAGCAGGGCGTGCCCGTGTTGAACGGCATCACGATGAGCAAGTACCTCGACGCCGCCGGCACTACTCCCGCTGCCGACACCGACTGGTTCGACCAGACTACGCGCACGGGCGTAGTACAGAAATATGATGTATCGCTGAGCAACGGTTCGGAGAAAGGCAGCAGCTTCTTCTCGCTCGGCTACTACAAGAACCTCGGCATCATCAAGGACTCCGATTTCAGCCGCTTCTCTGCCCGCATGAACAGCGACTACAAGCTCCTGAAGATTAACGAGCGCGACATCATCACCGTGGGCGAGCACTTCACCGTCAACCGCACCAGCGAGGTGCAGGCTCCGGGCGGATTCCTCGAGAACGTCCTTCAGTTCAATCCCTCGCTCCCCGTTTACACCACCGATGGCAGCTTCGCAGGTCCTGTCGGCGGCTATCCCGACCGCGAGAACCCGCTGGCTCGCCTGACGCGCAATTCCGACAATCGCTACACCTACTGGCGCATGTTCGGCGATGCGTTCATCAACATCAATCCCTTCAAGAACTTCAACATCAAGAGCACCTTCGGTCTCGACTACGCTCAGAAGCAGCAGCGCATCTTCACCTATCCTATCACCGAAGGCACCGTAGCCAACTCCACCAATGCCGTCGAGCCCAAACAGGAGCACTGGACGAAGTGGATGTGGAACGCCGTGGCCAGCTACAGCTTCGAGGCTGGTAAGCACCACGTCGACGCCCTGGCCGGTGTGGAGCTGAACCGCGAGGACGACAGTTGGTTCAGCGGCAAGGCCTACGACTTCGCTGTGCTCACTCCTTCTTATATGTGGCCCAACGCAGCAGTGGGCGAGGCCGAAGCCTACGGCGGTGCCGGCGGCTTCTCGCTCGTATCGTTCTTTGCCAAGGCCAACTACAACTTCGACAACCGTTACCTGGCCAGCGTCACCGTCCGCCACGACGGCAGCTCGCGCTTCGGTAAGAACAACCGCTATGGTACATTCCCCTCGTTCAGCGCTGGTTGGCGCATCAGCCAGGAGAAGTTCATGGAGAACGTGGGCTGGCTCGACGACCTGAAGCTGCGCGCCAGCTGGGGACGAACGGGTAACCAGGAGATCGACAACATCGCACGCTACACGCTCTACGTGAGCAACTACGGCGAGGCAGGCTTCGGCGGCCAGAGCTACGGCACCAGCTACGACATCGCAGGCACCAACGGCGGCCAGCAGCTGGCCAGCGGCTTCAAGCGCAACCAGCTCGGCAACGACAACCTGAAGTGGGAGACCACGACGCAGACGAACATCGGCTTCGACTTCGGTCTCCTGCGCAACGCTCTCTATGGCTCCTTCGAGTGGTACTACAAGAAGACCACCGACATCCTCGTCTACATGCCCGGCATCGGCGTCATGGGCGAAGGAGCCAGCCAGTGGATCAATGCTGGCGAGATGGAGAACAAGGGCGTCGAGCTCAACGTCGGTTATCGCGGCAAGGCTGGCGACTTCAGCTACGACCTCGCCGGCAATATCGGCACCTATCGCAACAAGATCACCAAGCTGCCCGAGACGCTTGCCGCCAACGGCACCTTCGGCGGCAACGGCGTCGAGAGCGTCGTAGGACATCCTATGGGCGCTCAGGTAGGCTACGTCTACGATGGTATCTTCAAGAGCCAGGACGAGATAGACGACCACGCCACCCAGAACGGAGCAGGCCTCGGCCGCATCCGCTGGAAGGACCTCAACGAGGACGGCATCATCAACGAGAAGGATCAAGAGTGGATCTACTCGCCCGTGCCCGACTTCACCTGGGGCCTGAATGTCTATCTGCAGTATAAGGATTGGGATTTCACTATGTTCTGGCAGGGCGTGCAGGGCGTCGATGTCATCAGCGACCTCAAGCGCGAGACCGACCTCTGGAGCGGCCTTAACATCTCCAACCTCAACAAAGGCCAGCGCCTGCTCGATGCCTGGAACCCCGCCAACAACGGCTCCAACATCCCCGCCATCAGCGTGATGGACAACAACAACGAGAAGCGCGTCAGCTCCTATTTCGTCGAGAACGGCAGCTTCGCCAAGCTGCGCACCGTACAGCTCGGCTACAACCTGCCCTCGAAAGCCCTCGAACGAATCCACATGCAGCGTCTGCGCCTCTATCTCTCGGCTCAGAACCTCTTCACGATCAAGAGCAAGAGCTTCACGGGCGTCGATCCCGAGAACGCCAACTTCGGCTATCCTATCCCCGTCAACGTGACCTTCGGAATCAATGTCTCACTCTAATCATCATACAGCAATCATGAAAAAGCTTATCAAGAATATATTATTTGCAGGTTCAGTATGTTGCTGTATCACAGCAACAACCGCTCTCACCTCCTGCTCCGACTTCCTCGACGAGCACACCCCGCAGGGCACGCTCAGCGACGAGCAGGTGAAGACGCCTGAGAACGCCGAGGCAATGGTAGTCTCTGCCTATGCCATCTTCACTACCGCCGAGGACATCAACTCCTCCTTCTCCATGTGGAACTTCGACGTCCGCTCCGACGACGCCTACAAAGGCGGCAGCGGCACCAGCGACGGCGACGTCTTCCATCAGCTCGAGGTGCAGCAGGGCGTGCTGACCACCAACTGGAACATCAACGACATGTGGGTGCGCCTCTACAACAGCCTCTCGCGCGTCAACAGCGCCATCGCCCTCTTGAACGAGAGCGACTATGGAATGAAGACTCAGCGCCTGGCCGAGATGAAATTCCTCCGCGCCTACGGACACTTCCTCCTGAAGCGCTTGTACAAGCACATCCCCTTCGTCGTCAATGAGAACCTGACCTACGACGAGTACAACACCCTCTCCAACACCGCCTACACCAACGACGAGGGCTGGCAGCTCATTATCGACGACCTCATGGAAGCTTTCAACACCCTGCCCGAGACACAGACCGACAAAGGGCGCCCCACCAAGGCCGCCGCTGCTGCCTTCCTCGCTAAGGTCTATCTCTACAAAGCCTACCGCCAGGACGACCCCGCCACCAACCAGGTGACCAGCATCAACGAGGCCGACCTGCAGAAGGTAGTCGAGTTCACGGCTCCCGCCCTCTATGCCAACTATGGCCTCGAGGACGACTTCCACAACAACTTCCGCCCCGAGGAGGAGTACGAGAACGGCATCGAGAGCATCTGGGCCATTCAGTACTCGCGCAACGACGGCAGCACCTACGGCAACCTCAACTGGAGCTACGGCCTCATACCGCCCAACATCCCCGGCGCCACCGACGGCGGCTGCGACTTCTACAAGCCCTCGCAGAACCTCGTCAACGCCTACCGCACGGGCGGCGACGGCCTGCCTCTGCTCGACACCTTCAACCAGCGCAACTACGACAAGGCCGCCGACAATGCCGACCCGCGTCTGTTCCTGACCGTAGGCATCCCCGGGCTCCCCTATATGTTCAACCCCGCCTACATGATGGAGGAGACCAGCATCTGGAGCCGCTCCAACGGTCTCTATGGCTACAACGTCTCGCTCAAGCAGAACGTCGACCCCGCCCTCATCGACCAGTACCTCATCAAGGGCAGCTACTGGGCAAGCTCCATGAACCGCATCGTCTTCCGCTATGCCGACGTGCTGCTGATGCGCGCCGAGGCCGAGGCTCAGCTGGGCAACACCACCGAGGCCATCCAACTCGTCAACCAGCTCCGCACACGTGCCGCACAGAGCACGCAGATGATTGCCAGCTACCCCAACCGCTACGGCGTGAAGATGTTCATCTCCAACTATCGTGGCAGCTACTCCAAGGCCGACGCCCTGCGCATCGTAAAGATGGAGCGCCGCCTGGAGATGGGCATGGAGTGCGAGCGCTTCTTCGACCTCGTACGCTGGGGCGAAGCCGCCACCGTGCTCAACAAGTACTACGCCGAGGAAATCGACAACTGCGCCATCTACACCGCAGCCCACTTCACCGAGAACCGCGACGAGTACCTGCCCATCCCCTTCGAGCAGCTCTCTGCCTCCAACGGCCACTACACCCAGAACATTGGCAACTGGTAATTTCTTTAATTCATAATTATCAATTCACAATTCATAATTATCAATTCACAATTCATAATTATCAATTCACAATTCATAATTGACTTCATTATGAAAGCTCTATATAAACTTCTCTTCCTCGGTTGTGTGTGTTGCTGTATCACAGCAACCACATTCCTCGCCGCCTGCTCCTCCGACAACGTCAGCGACCTCCAGCTCTCGGGCGACTGCCGTGTCGAGGCCCTCGCACTCGACGACTACGAAGGCAACATCGACCTCCCTTCGCGAACCATCACCGTGCGTCTGCCCGAAGTCTATGAGACATCGACCATGCAACTGACACGCCTCACCCTCTCCGACGGCGCCGCCTGCAACTTCCAGCCGGGCGACCGCCTCAATATGAACGCCGCACAAGTGCTCCACGTCACCAACGGCGACACCTACCTCGACTGGACGCTCCGCGTGCTCCACGACGAGGCGCGCATCACCGCCTTCACCATCAACGACATCTACCAGGGCACCATCGACCAGACGGCCAAGACAATCACCGTCTACGTGCCGGCCACGGAGAACATCACCGCACTCGTGCCCACCATCGTCTACAGCCAGAACGCCACCATCACCCCCGCTTCAGGGCAGGCACAGGACTTCTCGCAGCCCGTCACCTACAAGGTGAAGAACAACTCTGCCGAAAGCACCTACACCGTCACCGTCATCGCCATCGACAAGCCCAAGGCACTCTTCGTGGGCGCTGCCCCCAGCATGAACGACCTCGATGCCGAGGCCAAGACCGCCTGCGAGTGGATGCTCGCCAACGTGCCTGGTTCGCTCTACGCCAGCTTCGCCGACCTCGAGGCCAACGCTGTTGAGCTGAGCGAGTGCAAGGTCATCTGGTGGCACTTCCATGTCGACGGAGGTGTCGACGGTCACGATGTCTTCGTGGCCAAGGCTCCCGAGGCACTGGCTGCCAAGAACCAGCTGCGCCAGTTCTATGAGAACGGCGGAGCACTCTTCCTGACGCGCTACGCCGTCAACCTGCCTTCGTTCATCGGAGCTACGGGCGACGACGAATGGACCACGCCCAACAACTGCTGGGGCCAGGACGAAGCAGCTGCCGAGCTCTGCGGCGGCCCCTGGACGTTCCGCATCTTCGACGGCCAGAACGCTCACCCGCTCTTCCAAGGCCTCGTCGCCGGTGACAATCCGCAGGAAGTCTATTGCACCGATGCCGGCTACCACATCACCAACTCCACCGCCCAGTACCACATCGGCACCGACTGGGGCGACTATCCCGACTACGCCGCCTGGACATCGCGCACGGGCGCTACCGTCCTCGGCGTGGGTGGCGACGGAGCCATCGTGGCTTGGGAATACCCCGCCCACGACGGTAAGGGAGGCATCGTCTGCATCGGCTCCGGCTGCTACGACTGGTACTCCTACACCTATGAAGCTGGCTATACCGAGAACTTCCACAAGAATATCTCGATAATCACCAAAAACGCTTTCAATCACTTAACCCGTTAACGCCTTATGAAAAAGATGTTTAATATATTGTTGTGTGTTAGCTGCGGCTTTGCCGCAGCCCTCACCACCGCCTGTTCCGAAGACAACTATGGCGACGAGCCGAAGCCTTGGGCCTCCACCACCACCGCCTTCGCCAGCACCGACGATGCCGCCTTCCTGACCTACTACAAACCCGCCATCGGGCGCGTAGGCGACCCCATGCCCTTCTACGATCAGAAGGCCGGCGAATTCAAGGTTCTCTATCTGCAGGAGTACGACAACAACGGCGCCTGCTACCACCCCTTCTGGGGACTCGCCACTAAGGACGGAGCCACCTACCAGCCCCTCGGTGAGCTCCTCCCCACAGGCTCCTCCACCGCCCAGCAGGACGCTGCCCTCGGCACCGGATGCGCCGTCTACAACGAGGCCGACGGTCTCTACTACATCTACTACACCGGCCACAACCCGCTGCTGCCCAACCGCGAGGTCGTCATGCGCGCCACGTCGCCCGACTTCAAGACGTGGACGAAGGATGCCACGTGGAGCCTCCGAGGCACCGACTACGGCTACGCCGCTTCCGACTTCCGCGACCCGCAGGTCTTCAAGGCCGACGACGGCCTCTGGCACATGGTCATCTCCTCCAACCTCCGCTTTGCCGACTTCAAGTCCTCCGACCTCAAGACGTGGCAGCACGTCGGCTCGTTCAATATGGTCTGGGACCGCATGTGCGAGTGCCCCGACATCTTCCAGATGGGCAACTACTGGTACTTCGTCTACAGCGAGGGCTACCGTGCCCCCTGGAGCCGCAAGGTCAAGTACATGATGGCCACCTCCTTCGAGGGCCTCAAGGCCTGCTTCGGCGACCCCGGCGCCAACTGGCCTAAGGATGGCCACGAAGGCGTGCTCGACAGCCGTGCCTTCTACGCCGCCAAGACAGCCTCGAACGGCACCGACCGCTTCATCTGGGGATGGTGCCCGCAGCGCATCGGAACCACCATCGACGAGCGCAACGTCAACGTCGGTGCTGAGAGCGAACCCGCCTGGTCCGGAGCGCTCGTCTGCCACCGCATCATCCAGCACAAGGACGGCACCCTCACCCTCGGCGCCGTGCCCGCTATGGCCGCCAAGTACACCAAGCCGCAGGAAGCCAAGGTGATGGCCAGCAACGGTTATGCCGACGGCAAGCTCTCCGGCAACGACGCCTATGTCCTCTTCCCCCGCCTCGGCACAGCCAACCACATCACCTTCACCGTGCAGACCTCTAACAACTGGGACCGCTTCGGCATCAGCTTCGTGCGCGGCACCGACAGCGAGCGCTACTACACCCTCGTCGTCAACCCCGAGGACGAGAACCACCGCAAGGTCAACTTCGAGCAGGAAGGCCCTGCCGGCAAGGGCTTCATCGAGGGCATCGACGGCTACTGGTTCGAGCGTCCCGCCGACAACCGCTACAACGTCGACATCTACACCGACAACAGCGTCCTCGTGCTCTACATCAACGATGTCTGCGCCTACACGCAGCGCATCTACGGCATCCAGAAGAACTGCTGGAGCATCAACAACTACGGCGGCAACATCACCGTGAGTGACGTTCGCGTCAGTCAGCAGTAAGCCCGTCGCCCGCACCCCTCGTCGTCCGCCTCTCCTGCTGACGGCCCCTAATAAGTCCATCCGACTTTGATAGAGGACCCAGATGACCCCGTTCATTTGGGCCCTCTTCTTCTTGTTCGTTCTTGTTCGTACCGCCCTGCCGCATCCCCCCGCCAAGTGCGATTCCCCCCCTTCCTTCCTTCCTTTTCGCACGAATTGTCGAGAAAGGCGACACGAATATTCGCGAAGGCCTACATGAATATTCGCGAAGACCCTCGCGAATGTTCGCGAGAGCCTGCGCGAATAGTCGCGTTTGCGATGTCGCATAGCCGCGAATGGGGTAGGGATGGGGCTTATTCATCGGCTGCCTGATTGTTTTTTGTTGTCAGGTAATAGTCGCTGAAATCCTTGCAGCCCAGTGGCAGCTGATGATGCACGAGCGAGGGAAGGACCTGCTGCAGCTGCAGGAACAGGCGCTCGCCGGGCTCGTCGCGGTCGGGGTACATGTGGAAGGAAAGACCCCTCCCGACCTCCCCGTCAGGGGAAAGACCCCTCCCAGCCTCCCCGTCAGGGGAAAGACCCCTCCCGACCTCCCCGTCAGGGGAGGAGTTCAGACCCTTTAAGAGTTCAATGTCCTTGCGCGTGAGCAGGGTGGCCGAGGGTATGGCGATGGCTTTGTGGCCTGCCGAGAGCATGGCCCAGCAGTCGGAGCAGCCCTCGGTTATCCACAGTTCCTCGCCCGGGCGGAGCAGGTTCAGGACGGGCAGGTTGTAGATGCCGCACTCCGAGCCGCTGGGGAAGCGGAAGCGGGGCACAGCGCCCTTCACGAGGTTGCGGTTCTGCACGCCCACCAGCTTGCCCTCGCGGTCGTAGTAAGGGATTTGCAGCCACGGCGTGCCCTGCTTGTCGCGCCATGAGGTGAGGCGGCACCACCGCACCACTCTCGCGTCAAGCCGCCGCTCCTCGAAGAGGAACCGCCGCGCTGCCTCGTTCAGAAAAGGCCGCTCGAAGAATCGCTCAAACCTACTGGCGTCAAAGAGCTGGCCCCCTCTCCAGCTCCCCCCGAGGGGGGAGGGCTTCGTTGCCACTTGGTTCCCTTCTCCTCCCCTCGGGGAGGTCGGGAGGGGGCTTGAGCTCGAGAAGGGATTTAGCCACTTGCACGCCTCTTTGAAGTCCTTGTGCAGCAGCCCCATCACCAAGTCTATCGTGCCCCCATGTGCCCCGCAGGCGAAGCATCTATAACTATTCCTGCGCACGCTGAACGACAGCGACGCATGATGATCATCGTGGAACGGGCACAAACACTTGTGCCTCACCACCTCGAGTCCGAGTCGCTCCGCGACCCCCTCAATCGGGAGGTCGCGAAGCTTTTGAAGTTCAAATCGGTCCATCAGCGAGTACGGTTGAGATAAGCCTCGGTCTTGGTGTAAAGACCTGTATCCTCATTCTGCGTTATCAGCCCTCGGTGCACCCAAACGCGGAGCTGTCGTTTGGTGCCCTCTTTGGATTTCCCGAGCTGCAGGCGTAGCGCCTCCAACTGCTGTTCGCTGAAGGTGTCGCCCTTGATGTCGTCGAGCATATTGGCAGGCACGGCCTTCAAAGCATCAGCTGTGCTGGTATCGCCGTCTTTCAGCATGTCGCCCACCACCTGAAACTTGCTCCACAAATCGTGAAAAACCAAGTATTCCACCACGTCGGCCATCGCACGGCTCCAGGTCATGTTGTTGAGTGCCCACATGATGCAGCCCGCCTTCCACGCCGAAATCAGGCTTCGCTTGCCCATGTCCCATAGACAATCGTTGTCGGTGAGATCTCCCAGTTCTGCAATGTCGTTTGCCAGACGCTCGATGAGCTTGTTCAGGGGCTTGATGATGTAACACCCCTTGCAGTTGTCGAGACGTGCCAGGTACTCATCCAGCTTGCCGTAGAACGCTTCGTTGAACTTTCCGATGCGCGGGATGCGTCCGTCGCGGCCGGCGCGTGGCTTATAGGAGAAGACCATGCGTCCCAGCGTGCCGTCGAAGAGGTTGTACTTGAAGAACTGCCTTGCACGGACGGGCGTCGTGCTGATGGTGAGGTTGGTTCTCAGCAGGGCAGACCCCGTGATGCCGTCCACCGTAGCTCTGAGAGCATTATAGACCTCCCTGTCCCACATCAGGCGCAGCATCTGCGTGACCTGCTTGTGCGAGCCGCAGAGGTTGTCGAGCTGCTCAATCTCCTTCAGGTCGATGTAGGTGGTCAGCCCGCCCTGTTCCTGGCAGGCCATCTGCGCCTTCAGGTAGCCGGGCTTCGAGCAGTCGGCAGGCAGGAATCGCAGCAGGGGGAACACCTCTTCCGGGCGCTCCTTCGACTGCGAGCGCTTCTTGTAGGTCTTCTGGTACTGGAGGTATTTCTTCAGCTCCTCGGCATCGGCTTGGCGGAAATCGCGGTTGCAGGCTTCCACCAGCAAGCCCAGCTGACCTTTGTTTCCCGCGCTGTCGGCTATCAAAGCAGCCTGCTGGCCGCACATTTCGAGCCATTGGCCCGAGGGATATTGAAATTCAGCCTGACTAATTTTGGTGCCTAATACAGGAAAAAGCATAGGCAACAGGGGTGCATGCATGTCTTTTGATGTCTGCGAGAGCAGTAGGCGGAACGCCTCAAGGCCTTTACCGAGCTTAGGCATCTCGGGGGCCGTTTGTTTCTTAATGTCGTAAATCATTGTTTTTCTGCTTTTTAGATTAAACTTCATTTGACCGAGCGTTTCGCGTTTCAGCGTTTCAGTTGAAACCACGGGGGTGTCACAGCCCTCTTCCTTATATATAACTTACTTATTATTAAATAGTTATATAGAATAATAAAGAGTGGTGCATACCCTTCATTCAGCGTGAAACGCTGAAACGCTGAAACGCTGCGGCAGTCGGTTACTCGTCCACTTCTATGAGGCCAGCCACGGCAGTCAGCTCCTCGGCCGCCTCGCGACAGAAGTCGGTGAAGGTGAAGTCGCTGGTGAACTGCGGGCGGTTGAACGTGGGGTAGATTGTGCCGTCGGCCTTGCGATGCAAATTGATACACGTGCCCAGATACACAATAGGATTGCGCCGCACGGCCTGCTTCCTCTCCGTGGCCGTCTCCACAGCTTCGAAGTGGTCTTCGCCGTCGCGTGTGAGCATACAATTAATGTACTCGCCCACGTGCATGCGCCCGGGCTTGCGCGTGATGAGCTTGAGGTCAACGCACAAATGCGTGTCGGGGAAGAAGTCGCGGAAGAGGCGGTCGGCCTCGTTCTCCTCGTCGGCGGTTGATTGATTACGAAATGCAACGGCCAAAGCATCGTCGCTGTTCTCGAGATAGTCGTGCAGGACTGCTCCTGCGAGGCGCGGGCCGTACTGTACTTCAGACCCTACGCGAGTTCTATGATTCTTTTTCATTTTGCTTCGGGCAGGCAGGTTAATCTGTTCTGCCCTCAGCAATGGGGAAACCACCCCCGCAGACGTAAGCACTTTCCCAAGAATCGCTTACATGGGTTTGCGACAAGACAAAAAGAAAGCCGGAACTCCCTGTGTTTCAAGAGTGTTCCGACTCAAATAAAGTTGAAAATAATTTGCCGCCGCTTACAATATCGCTTACATCACGGCGTAATCGCTTACATGCTTTGCAAAACATTGTAATAAAAAATGAGTTTTTCGACTCCCGTTGAACGATAATTGAAAAAAGAATCGTACCTTTGCCGTATCATCTAGCTAAATCCTGCAACAAAAGATATGGCAGAGCTTGGAAAATGGCAATGGCAGGAGCCGGGCACGGCATGGAGGGGTGTCGGGGTGTATCATATCACGCTGACGGTACCTTCGCGTGAGCCGTTGCTCGGAAAATTGGTGATGCCGGATGATAACCCATCAAACGCGCGGATAGAGCGGACGCCCCTGGGCAATGCTGTTGTTGATGAGCTATATGTGATGTGCAGGCACTATCCGGTAATCCGCATTCTCCAATTCTGCCTTATGCCAGACCATCTGCATGCTATTATCCATGTGACGCAGGTGATGGAAACGAGTATTCGCAGCGTTATTCGCGGGTATTGGCAAGGGGTAAAGAAACATGGCAGGGCTTATACTTTGGCTGTTACTGCCGAATTTACTTCGGCGATAAGGAACGAAGGGGGCTTCCCTAATTCGGCGATAACGAACGAAGGGGGCTATTCCTTTCCTGTTTTTACCGAACGCCCATTCATTCGCCCTCTGTCACGTCGTGGACAGTTGCAGACGATGATTCGGTATGTAAGGATGAACCCTGAACGGTTGGCCACCAAACGCCTGAGGCCAGGCTATTTCCGCGTGCAGAGGGATATAGAGATTGGGCTGCGGAAATATGACGGCGTAGGGAATGTGGCGATACTGATGGCCAATCGTTTTGACACGGTGCATGTGCGGAAGTTGATGGTTGAAGAGGCGAAACACGGCGAAACGGAAATGCTGCGGAACTATATGAATTCCCGCGTGCTGAAGGCTCGTGAGGGCGAGGTCATGGTTTCGCCTTTCATTTCACCTCATGAGAAGCAGGTGATGGATGTCCTGCTTCGCGAGCTGCGGCCTATTATCCTTCTTGCGGACAATGGTTTCAGGGAGTATTATAAGCCCTCAGATGCACTCTTTGATGCTTGCGCAGCTGGGCGCGTGCTCATTCTTAGTCCGTGGCCATTTGATGCCCAAAAGCGGCGCATCAGCCGCGCGGAGTGCGTTCAGCTGAATGCGATGGCGGAGGAGATATGTGAATCTTTGAATCATCACCCTAACGGATAGGGACTGGAGCGGGGCCCCGAGCCTTTGTTTCTCAGCGACATAATTGACGAACGCTATAGGGGGTCCCAGGCCTTCGTTTTTGCGTGGCGTGTGGCGATTAAACGCTTGAAAATAAATGGATTTTGTGCGAAAATAGTTGAGAGGATATTTGGTGTTTTCGAGGATTTTTCGTACCTTTGCATCGTCAAAGAGAAGGACGAACGGGGCCGATGTAGTGCGCAATGCGGAGGCTCGTGAAGGCCCGATCGGAGACGATAGTTTACCTTTTGTTTAACCTTAAATCTATTACCATTATGCGAGAATCCATCAAGTACAGTGTCGCCCTGCGACCCAACCCCATGAACGCCGAGGAGGAGCCTAAGGCCTACGCCTCGATGCAGCACCAGAAGACCATCGTGCTCGAGGAACTGGCCGACCACATCGTGGAGCACGGCTCACCCTTCTCCAAGGGCGCCATCTACGGCATCATCGTCGACCTGACCCAGTGCGCCAGCGAGGCCCTCCAGGAAGGCAACAACGTCGACCTCGGCGACCTCGGCAAGATCACCACCGCCATCACCTCCGAAGGTGCCAGCGCCGGCGTCGACGACGACGGCAACCCCGTCACCGCCCTCCAGAACTTCACCTCGGCCAACATCATCGGCATCAACGTCAACTTCAAGCCGGGCGCCAAGCTCCAGCGCAAGCTCCGCGAGGCCACCTTCGAGCCCACCATCTCCCGC
>JAFROT010000017.1 GCA_017429525.1 Bacteroidaceae bacterium
AGTGAAGTCGGTGATGACGAAGTCGAACCTGCCCGTGGCCGACTTCAGCGTAAACCCCTACGTAGGCTGCACCCATGCCTGCAAGTATTGCTACGCCTCGTTTATGAAGCGGTTTACGAACCACCCTGAGCCGTGGGGCGAGTTCATCGACGTGAAGTATTGGCCGGAGATTAAGAATGCCAAGCGATATGCAGGCAAGGAGGCTTTCTTCGGTTCCGTGACCGACTGCTACCAGCCGCACGAGGCTAAGTACAAGCGTACCCGCGCCCTGCTAGAACAATTGCAGGGCAGCGGCATCAGCGTGAGCATCGCCACGAAGTCGGACCTCGTGCTGCGCGACCTTGACCTCATCAAGACCTTCCCCCATGCCCGCGTGTCGTGGAGCATCAACACGCTCGACGAGTCGTTCCGCCGTGAGATGGACCGCGGCGTCAGCATCGAGCGCCGTCTGGAGGCCATGCGGCAATTCTATGAGGCAGGCGTCGAAACCACCTGCTTCATCTCGCCGATCTTCCCCAGTATCACCGATGTCGAGGCCATCATCCGCAAGGCCAAGGACTGCTGCAACCTCGTCTGGCTGGAGAACCTGAACCTGCGCGGCGACTACAAGGGCAAGATTCTCGCGTGGATTCACGAGCACCACCCCGAGCTCGACCAGCTCTATCACGACATCTACACCCGCAGAGACCGCTCCTACTGGATGCAACTCGACGCGCAGATGCGTGCCTTCTGCCAGGCCGAGGGTCTACCTTACGTCCGCAACGACGACTCCGTGCGCTCCCGCCATGGCGAATCGCCCGTGGTGGTCAACTATTTCTTCCATGAGGAAATCGTGAATAGGGTGAAATAAAGAAATGCTCTGATAATCCACCTAAAAACCATATCAAAGCGAGTTTAAAGAACTGTCAGCAACGTTTAAGCGAGTTTTAATTCCGTGCCTGATTGACTTTTACGTTTGTCATTCAGGCACGGATTCTTTCTGTAAGATGTTCTTTGTCATTCCAGTTGACTAAAAATAGCGGCTGAATAATTGTCTCTTGTATTGTAACCCTTCTGAAAGCCTCAAGCGAGCCTCTCCCCTGCCCTATGCAAGCAGATGGAGTGCTCCGAACATCTAAGTGCAAACGTTGACCAATGCGCATTGAACCATTGACCCATGCGCATTGAACCATCGACCCATGCGCATGGGTCAACACTTTTATTTGTATATTTCTTGCAAATTATTTGGTCAGCCGGGGTAAAATGATTATATTTGCAGAGCAAAACAAGCAGACGTGACCTAATGCACGAATAGATGCAGACCGACGTTGGTATAGATGCGGCTTGCTGTTAGTAAAGACAAAATAGCTATCGAAAGCTGTGGCAGCGAAATGCGTAAGGAGTTTGCGACCCGCAGTCGGTAAAGACCTATCGGGGAGTGGACCAGAAACAGATGAAAGCCTGCCCGATTGTAAGTTGGGACAAACCTAAACGAAAGAGACTCACCAAATAAATTGAAAAGACAATGGCAATCAAGTTTACAATGGCTAAGCGCGGCGTCCTTCCCAATGAGGAGCAGCCCGCAGAGGGAGTGGTAAAAGGCCTTCGCCCTCGTCTGGAGCATCGTCCGACGACTGATGTCGTAGAGTTCCAGGACCAGCATCATTGGGGCTCGCTACTCCGGGGCGGTGATATCGCTCATGCCTTGGCTGAGATCCGGCACATCCTTCTTCATGAGATGGAGAAAGGGAATGCTGTAACCTTGCCCGGCATAGGCACTTTCCGTCTCAGCCTTAAAGGAGAGGTTGAAGTGAGAAACGGGAATGTCGAAGATGGCGGGACGGCCTACTACCACGGGCGCAACGTACGCGTAGACGACATCCTTTTCCAGCCCGACCGCAAGCTACGTGAAGAGGTTCGGCGTTTCGAAGTCAGCCAATCTCCCTATGGGCAGGCTATTGCCGTCGATGACGATGAGATAGAGGCCCGCTTCACCGAACTCTTTGCTCATCGGGAACTCATCACCCACAAGGATGTTCACTTCGCTTTCGAGGCTGTTCTTACCAAGCATCGCATCACCTCCCTGCTGAAACGCCTTACGGCAGAAGGCCGCCTCATCCGCATCGGTCGTGGCCCCCAAACCTGCTACCGTGCGGCCAAAGGACAGTTCGGACAAGCGACAGTATGAATATAATAATGAAGAGAGGATGCATGCTGAGGTTATCCATCTGCAGTATCCGTTTCTTCGCCGCCAACCTTTGAGGTGTTCAAGGTCAGTAGGCTTATTCAACATACGCTCTGAACGGAACAGTTATCCGCGCGGGGCTACAAGTAAATCCGAATAGAAATTCACCCTCCTAAGAGACGCCATTGTCTGTTAGGAGGGTGAATGGAATAGATAACTTGTGAGGGGGCTACTCCGTCTTTCCGAGGATGCGGTTGACGAGCGTCGTGACATCGGCAATAGTGATGAGGCCGTCACCGTTCAGATCGGCCACAGAACGGGAGGTTGCCAAGCGCGTCTGCTCGGCTTCGGAAGTGTCGTCCGTTGACGCTTGCTTATTGAGGATGATGTTCACTAATTCCGTGACATCGGCTATAGACAAGATGCCATCGAGGTTGACATCACCCACTTGGTACTGCGTACCCTCGAGCGTGGTCAACGTGATGGCGTTGCTCCACAGCGAGACGTTGCCATCGGCATCGACGGCCTGTACCTGGTAGCGGTAGACTGACGACGGAGCGCAGTCCGTGAGCGTATAGCTCGTTGCAGTAATGCCCTCGATTTGCTTCTCGGTAACAATCTTGACCCTCCGCACGCTCTTGTTCAGAGGCGTAACGCGCGGCACAACCCTGGTCGTGAACGAGCGCATACGCTGGAGCTCCTGCACGGCGTAAGCCCGTGGCGCCTCGCTTCCGCTGCCGAGGTCTTCGTCGAGGAACTGGTTAATCTGTTCGTCGTCAAGCACGGAATCGAAGACATAGAGGTCGCCGAGGTAGAAGCGCTTACCTTTCGAGGTCGTGAACTGCAAGCTCGCCTTTTCCGGCACATCGGATTCAAGGTAGAAAATGAGATAACTCTCTTCGTTGGGCGTGATCGTGCCTGAGGCTATCGCGTTGCCGCTTTCATCGAGGATGTTCAAGGTCGGGGTGGAATCGTCGCCATCGTATGATCGGATGTATGTGATGATGGTCATGGTTCCGGAGGTGAAGTCCATGGCAGGGGTTGTGATGCTGCCTGCAGCCTTTCCTGATGCCATCTTGGCTCCATACTTGCCTTGGAACACCTTCTGGCCGCTCCACCCCGGGACGAATGTGTAGTTGTCCAACTGGCTACTCAAATCCGAAGACCCGTCAGCACTGGCTATGAATTTGGCAAAATCTTCATACAGCACCATCACGTCGACTGCCTTTGGACTCTCCACCCCGTCGTCTGTGGTCTCCGTGAGCGTGAGGTTGTAGCTGACAGCGCCCTCCACAGGCTCCCAATTGGCCGTGAAGGTTGTGGCCGTGATGTCAGTGGCATCTGTCGCTACAGGCGTATCGAGAGCGACGCTTCCGCCCATGAAGGAGAAACTGATGATTCCGCCTGCCTCCGTAATATCGGTGATGGGCTTGTTCATCAGGTACTTGCCGTCGGTATTGGCCACATAAAGTTTTGCAGCTGGCGTAGAAGTATTGGTGAGCTGAGTATTCGTGCCGCCATTCGGATAGAGGTCGCCTGAGAGGGTTGACCCCGAGAGGCTATTGTCGGCAGGAATCAGGGTCATACATTGCTGCGAAGCGGTATTGTTGACGCTATTCTCGCTCCATTTGCTCGACTGGTAATAGACGTGGTTGACCATCATCCCGTGGCCGCCAGCCTTCTTGTCCCAGCCTTTCTGCTGATGATTGGCCAGCAGATAGTACTCGTTACGATTCTTGTCGTTGTAGATGACATACGCATCAGGCTCGTCTTCGATAGGCTTGAGGGCACCTACGAAATACGGGCTATTGAGCTCCTTCGGCTCCAGCCATCCGCTGAACCAGCGCTCGTAGGCGGTGTAGCCGCTCGGATGGAAGCCGCCGCCGTTGTAGCAGCCATAGTCCATCAGGCTCCAGCAATCCATGCCGAAGTTCGTGCCCTGAGTGTCGTAGAAGTCGGGCAAGCCCAGGCAATGGCTGTACTCATGGCACATCGTGCCGATGCCTGAGAGGGTCGAGCCGGAGGTGCCATCCAGCTCGGGGCCGCAAGCATAGGTGTCGATGATGACATTATCGAGCTTGAACGTAAAGTTCGTGTGGTTCTGTTCGGTTCCATAATAATAATGAGCCGCCGAGAGGGACCATTGATGGGGCCAAATGGTAGAGGACGACGCTCCTGCTGCCTGTCCGTAACCCGCGTAGGTGACGTAGATGTTCTCGACTTCGCCATCGCCGTCCCAATCGTAGTCCGAGAAATCTACCTGACTGTCGACCAGGTTGCAGGCCTCTTCAATCATCTTATAGCAATACTTGTCTTTATCGCCGGAAGAATAATCTTTGCCGTAGTAGCTCATATTCTGAGAGACCGTCACGGGGCCTACGACATCGAACTCCACGTCAAACAGGCCGTAGCTCTGTGCACGGAAATACTCGCGTACGCTGCCGAAGTTCTTTCCGTAAGGGTTATTGATGCCGTTGAGCATCTGGTCGAAGAGGTCGCGGCTTGCATCGCCATTGACCATCTTCTCGTTCGTGCCGCTGAAGTTGACGAGGATGAGCAGTCCTTTCTTGGTGCCCGTTCCTGCTGTCGACGAGCCGACCTTTTGAGGTGCTTTACGTCGTTGCTCCAGCATCGTGGACATGAGTTTACGCGTTTTCTGTGCAAGGCGTTCGCGGTGGACGTTGCGCTGCGCGGACTTCTTGGTCCAAAGTGCATCGACATCGCGCGTGTCTACGGCCCAGGTGCCATCTGCCAGTTCCTGCATAGCCTCGCCCGTGGCGGGGTTGACATAGAAGTGGAAAGATTCGTCGCCACGTAGTTCAACTTGAATGCGCGTACCATCGGACAGACTGACGGTGCGGGTGATGCCCCTTCGGGCTGGGATTGCCATTACTGCTGTGAACGTTGCAGCAAGAGCGAGAAATGTAAATAGTCTTCTCATTTATTTGTTATTAAAGTTTCAATTTCTAATGAAAGATGCGGCAGGCGCTACAAATTTACACGAAAATTGTGCAAAAGTAGAAAGATTATCTCAGTTACACAAGCATTAGGAGATAAAATGAGAAATGAGAAGATGAATTAGCGATAAAAAAGTAAGAATAAACCTTTTTTGTCTATTCTTATTAAAAAAGTGCGATGGCTCTATGTGAAGAACCATCGCGCACCTTGCAGTAAATGAAATGGTTAAGAGTGTTCTGATGCGTGACTTCGACCAGAGGGCTATATCATTTATTTGACAAACCCCAGGCTAAAGCGAACGTTTTCGTTGACGACCCTCTTCATTTCAGGAGCCTTTCGATCTGCTTCTCTGTTGCGTTGGGCAATAGCTGAGCAAGATGCTCCTTCATCCGCTGATAGGACTCCTCCGGTGTCCGCTGGCAATGACAAGCCTCTGCACCCATCAGACGCTCGGGCGTAGTAAGCAACGACCATCCGAAGCCATACTCATGCCCATGTTTATCCGTTGGATACACGAAATCCTCCGTCACGATGCGACAAGCCATCTGCAAACGCCCTACATAAGCATCGAACTTCGAGCGCATGTTCTTCCCTGTGAAGTCGCAGGCAGCTCGCAGCTCGCGTGCGATCATACTCCCCTCTTCGCGCAAGGTCATGAGGATGATGTCTTCAATAGTCCCTTCTTCGGGCGCAGGATGTGTGCTACGCCGCCAATTACAGAAGTCAGGCCACCACTCACGAGCGATGAAGGTTGCCTTGCCCGCAAGGAACTTACCATAGACACAGTTGCCCTCGCGAACTACTGACCCTTTCCACTGCCACAAGGGCCACTCCCATGAACCATCGGGGAAGACGGTGTAACGACACTCCTCGGCCATCAGGCTCTCGGCTGCATAGCCTGGAATGCCACTCTCCAACAGAGGCAGGAAGCCAACTTGCTGGATGCAAGCCATCAGTTCGGGGCAGGTGTGTATCAATCCATCCCCATTCTGCTTATGCAGCCTCTCGAAATAGTCGGTCAGCGTTTTCATTCTGCTTTCTCTTGAGTTGCTTTCGCCCTGCGCCATTGTGCAGCTCGAATAGTCATGTTTTTCTTTATGCAATCGCTGTAAAGCCAAGGCTCACAGCTATGTATGTCGCCCACGTTGATGAAGTTCCTGAATGGACGGTACTCGGCTCCGCTATAGCCTTTGACTACGAGCACATGGTAGTCAGGGGCGAGCGTCACGGTGATGCTGTCGTGCAGCGTGGCTGGTGTGGCATCAGTGCGCCAGTTCACAGGATTAATTCCCATACAGGTAGCGCCTACTACGGGCTGGATATACTTCACATCCTTCACGGTGTTGTAACAGATGGTGACGCCCGTGTCCGTCTCACCCTGTGCGGCTTTGATATGCTTACACTCCAGGGTGTCACTTGGCGTCACTTTGTAACCCATGACATAAGCTGCGGCCAACTGACTGTAGGTCTCGTCGCTGATGTGCTTCAACAGCTCTACCACGGCCAAGCCTCCCTGACTGAAGCCCACGATGATGAGTGGTCGCTGCTTGTCGCGCTGTGCCTGGAAATAATCGAAAGCCGTGCAGACATCGCTCATGGCGAGGCGCGTTCGCTGGCGTGTGCTATCCTCGTTGTTCATCATGAAGGCTTCTATCGTGGCATGCCTGTAGTATGGCGCGTAGAAACGATTGCCTGGGGACATATAAGCTGCCACCTTACTGATCTCCGTGGCCATGCGTTGACGATGTAATGGTTTCCAGACATCAGCATAGTGACTCCATCGCCCATCAGCATCCTGCCAGTCTACCTCCCATGTCGAGACGACATAAAACACATCAGCCCCCGTTCCCGAGGGGTCGTCATTCGCTGTGAACCACATCGTGGTGTCCGCATAGTCTGGCGCTTGCGGGATGAACGCCGACTGTGTACTGACATCTTGACTCGTCTCTTTGTTAGTGAGATATCTCTGATGAGAGACACAGGCAGACAACAATATAACGACCAAGAAAAGAAAGGGTTTCGGAGGTCTCATAGGCAAAACAATTATCATCCCAGGCTGGAGAGACGTTCCTCAACAGCTGCGCGCCAATCACTGTTTTTCTCGACAAGAAGGGTGTGGATGCCAAGCTGCTCTGCAGCTGCGATATTGGCTGAGCTATCATCGAGGAAAAGGGTCTCGGAGGGCTGTAGGGAAACATCATTGAGCATGTGGCGGAAGATGCCTTCATGCGGTTTCATGATACCCACCTCATAGGATGTATAGCACTTGTCCATATAACTGCTGAGGGGACGGCGATAAGCACAAAAATCAGCACTTTCAGCCCACGACTGGACGAAGGGATTGGTGTTGGAAAGCAGGTAAGTGTGGTAGCCACGGCTGCGTAGGTCGTCAATAGCATCGAGGCGACGAAGGTCGACAGGGCCACCAACATAGCCGAGCCATGCACCCAGGACCTCATCGTGGGTGAGGGCTCTATGGCACATTTGCCCTAACTGTTCACGAAAAGCATCCATCGAGATGCGTCCAGATTCAAGCTCCTCGAAGATGCCTCGTTGATGGTAGCAATCGAGGCGTTGGTCAGCATCGGTCAAGCCGATGCGACGAAAAGATTCTACTGCTTGTTCGTAGGCGAGGTCAAATATGACGCCACCGAAATCAAAAACAATGTTCTTTATCACAATGATATGGAAGGATTTAAAGATCCTATATTATAGGCGTATTCTATCAATTAATTTATTCTCCTGAATTATCTTCGCTTGCCTTTGCCTCTTTCTTGCATCTATGCCTCAACTTGAACCGTTCTTGAAGAGTCTCAAGCGTCGCAAGCGCTGAGCGGCCCGCTACGCTTCGGTGGGCATGAAGTCAGATCAGCTCAAAAAAGCCTAAAAGCGATGCAAAGCTAATTGATTGAACTCACCTTTAAGGTTATGTAATTCATTATCTATTATGCGATGTTTAAACAGCTAAGCTGCAACGCTTTAATTGCCATCGGGCTTTTCGGCTTCAAAGAAGGGAGAGTCGTTCCAATGGAAACTCTCGAAGGAGTCGGGATGGGCAGGGTTGAAAGGTGAGGAAGCAGGATAGAGAGTGAGGTACTCAGGACGCAGAGCACTGAGGATGGGCAGCTGTAGCTGACGCATTCCTTCGATGACACATTTGGCCAATTCGTAGGCGCCATAGGGATTGAAATGGGTGTTGTCCTTGAACTCCTTCGTCTGTCCAGGGTAGGTGCCAGCCGGATAATGGACAAAGGCATGCTTGCTGGCTTCCTCGCCCATGGTCTCGTAGAAGGTGCGTGTCATAGCATGTAGGTCGATGACGGGTACGTTCTCGCGTTTGGCTACCCATGCCATGGCTTCAGGGTAGTCGGCATGAGTCTCCTGGATACGTCCATCCTTGAAGGAGCGACGCTGAGTGGGCGTCACGAATATGGGAGTAGCTCCGCGCGCGCGCGTTTCATCTATAAATGTCTTGAGGGCGGTGGCGAAGTTATAGTAGGCACCCATGCCTGGACCGCGTTGTTTTTGGTCGTTATGTCCAAACTCTGCAATGAGATAATCTCCCGCTTTCATCATTGAGAGGGCTTTGGCCAGGCGGTTGGCCCCAATGAAGGTGGATGCCGTCTCGCCACTCTCGGCGAAATTGGCTATGGCGACCTGATCGCCAAACCAACGTGTAATCATCTGTCCCCACGATGCCCAAGGCTCGGTGTCCTGATCGACGACCGTTGAATTGCCGCAGAGGAAGATGGTGGGCACATGGTCATCGCGTTCGATGGTGAGAGCTGCACAAGCAGGAGCATCACCGTTGATCTCGATGGTCAGCCGATCGTCGAAATTCAGTTTGGTCAGTTCACGTGGTTTCAGTCGCATGGAACGTTGGTCATCGATGCGCGGTGAATGCTTGTGAACGATGAAGGAGATGTTCTGCAACTCGCCCTTACGCGTCGACAGGTTCTCGACGAAGAGACGACGGCTCTCAGCGCGCACGGTCGTCACAGCGGCGTGACGCTTGCTACCCAAGGTCACGGTGACACGGTAGTTGCCATCAGGTACACGTACACTAAAGTAGAAAGGCGACTGAGCATCCAGACGTTGGGGCGAAGCGATGAAATCGAAACCGTAATCACGATCGGCAGCATAACGATCGTTGGGCTGCACACGTACAACGCCATTCTTGACGTTGCCCTTGCCGGTGAAATCAAACTGATACAGAGGCTGAGCCAAGGCAAATGAACAATGCGAGATGAAAAAAGAAAGGAGGAAAACGATGAGTGAGAAATGGCGGATGGCAAGCACGCGATGATGACGTGAAGATCTCTCTACATGCGGAACGGGGAGAAACATAGAAGACGATTTCATAAAATGGGAATGCTAATTGTTCAAAAGTGTTGTTTATTGCCTACAAAGGTACACCAATAAGTGGGATTCGCGACACGAAATAGAGAAAAATGTGTTTTACTGAGAAAAAAACGCCGACTTTGTTGGTCATTTCAAGAAAAAGCACTACCTTTGCGCTCGGTTTTGAAGAAAGACCTGCCGACATGGCTCAGTTGGTAGAGCAACGCATTCGTAATGCGTGGGTCCGGGGTTCGAGTCCCCGTGTCGGCTCCATGAACAACCGCAGATACTTATATTATGAGTGTCTGCGATTTCTCATTTATGAAGAAGACGACGAGAAACATCCTCATTGCCGTGCTGGCCGTTGCCAGCCTCGCCATCGCCGCTGTGCTCTGGATGGCAAGTTCCTTGTTGCGCCCCAACTTTAACATTACGGAAAGTGCGTACGTCTATGTGCGTCCATCGACTACCGAGGCAGACCTGCTCCAGCAGCTCAGCACTGATGCTCACGCCCGTTCGTTGGCAGGCTGGAAATTGCTGCGCAAGCTCACTGACTTCCATCCTCGCGCAGGTCGCTACGCCATCCAACCTGATGACAACCTCATCGCCGTGTTCCGCAGACTACGCAATGGGCAGCAAGCCCCTGTGCGACTGACCATTCCCTCGGTGAGACGACTCTCGCGACTTGCTGGCACACTCTCCGAGAAACTCATGCTCGACAGCACGGAAGTGGCTGAGGCTTTTGGTGATAGTACGTTTGCAGCCTCTTACGGCTACACGACCGCTACCCTACCCGCCCTCTTCATCCCCAACACCTACGAAGTCTATTGGACCATCACGCTCGATGCACTGATGCAACGTATGCAACGCGAGAACGATAGTTTCTGGAAGAGCGATGGTCGCAACGAAGCTGCTCAACGTTTAGGGATGAGCCACAACGAAGTGATCACGTTGGCAAGCATCGTCGACGAAGAAACCAATGCCACCAGCGAGAAACCTCGCGTAGCAGGTCTCTACCTCAATCGTTTGCGCCTGGGCATGCCACTGCAAGCCGACCCAACGGTTAAGTTTGCCATCGGGGACGACACGCTGCGCCGGATTCTCGGCTCACACCTCCGTATAGCCAACCCTTACAACACCTACCTCAACACAGGACTGCCACCAGGCCCTATCCGCATTGCATCAATCAGTGGCATTGATGCTGTACTAAAGGCCGAAAGACATGACTACCTCTATTTCTGTGCCAAAGAGGACTTCAGCGGTACACACAACTTTGCCCGCACTTTCGCTGAGCATCAGCAGAACGCCAGGCGTTATCAGCGTGCGCTCAATGAAAGAGGGATTAAGTGAAGAGGTGATTAGAAAATTCATGTATGTAGCGAGAAGTTGAGCGACATTCAAAGTATAGAAGTCAAAGTTCTCAAGGCTCACAGGCTTTTAAGAGCCAACAAGTAAAATCAGACAAACACAAGATTGTTCAATCAATAGAAATAAAATAACATTAGTATATGTCATCCACTCTTCGATTTCAAGTCGTAGGCGAAGCCTTCAAGAAACATCCCGTTGAGGTGCCTACGCCTGCAGAACGCCCTTCTGAATTCTTCGGCAAATATGTCTTCAGCCGCAAGAAGATGGCAGCTTACCTCACCCCTGAGGTCTACGCCAAAATGGTTGATGTCATGGACGGCGATGCTACGCTGGATCTGACTACTGCCGATGCTGTGGCTGCAGGCATGAAGCAATGGGCCATGGAGCTCGGCGCCACACACACGACACACTGGTTCCAACCCCTGACCGAAGGGACGGCAGAGAAGCATGACGGTTTTGTCGTCCACGATGGCCAGGGCGGTATGATCGAGGAGTTCACAGGCAAGCAATTGGTACAGCAAGAGCCAGACGCAAGTTCATTCCCCAGTGGTGGCATACGCTCGACCTTTGAAGCACGTGGTTACTCAGCATGGGATCCGGCATCGCCCGTCTTTGTCATGGGCGATACGCTGATGATCCCGACAGTATTCATTGCCTACACCGGTGAAGCGCTGGACTATAAAGCCCCGTTGAAGAAGGCCCTACGCGCCGTTGACCATGCTGCTACAGCTGTTGCACAGTTGTTCTATCCCGATGTTCGCAAAGTCATCTCCAACCTTGGTTGGGAGCAAGAGTACTTCCTGGTTGACGAAGGACTGTATGCAGCTCGCCCTGACTTGCTCATGACTGGCCGAACACTCATGGGACATGATAGTGCTAAGAACCAGCAGATGGACGATCACTACTTTGGTAATATCCCCGAACGCGTGGCTGCTTTCATGCGTGACCTCGAGATACAAGCATTGGAGCTCGGCATTCCTTGCAAGACACGTCACAACGAGGCTGCTCCCAATCAGTTCGAGCTGGCCCCCATCTTCGAAGAGACGAATCTCGCAGTTGACCACAACATGCTGCTGATGATGCTGATGAAACGTGTGGCGCGCAAGCATGGCTTCCGTTGTCTGCTGCATGAAAAACCTTTCGCAGGCATCAACGGTAGTGGTAAGCATAACAATTGGAGCCTCGCGACTGATACGGGTGTGCTCCTGCATGCTCCGGGCAAAGAGCCTCTGGAGAACCTGCGCTTCATCACGTTCATCGTGGAAACGCTTTTGGCGGTATGGCGCCATAACGGACTCCTCAAAGCCAGCATCGTCAGTGCCTCTAATGCCCATCGACTGGGCCTTGGCGAAGCACCGCCCGCCATCATTTCCAGTTTCCTTGGCAAACAGCTCAGTGACGTACTGGACTATGTAGAACATTCAGATGACAATGCTTTTACTGAACTCTCTGAACTCACGAAATCATCGAAGCATGGGCTGCGACTCGATATCCCACAGGTGCCCGAGCTCCTGATTGACAATACTTACCGCAACCGTACATCGCCGTTCGCCTTCACGGGTAATCGTTTTGAGTTCCGCGCCGTTGGAGCCGAGGCAAACTGCGCCAGTGCGATGATAGCCCTGAATGCTGCTGTGGCCGAGACATTGCTGGATTTCCGCAAGCGTGTTGACGCGCTCACGGTCAATGGTATGGACACGATGAAAGCTGTCCTGCATACGGTACGCGAAGACATCGTAGCCTGCAGACCCATCCACTTCGATGGTAATGGTTACAGTGATGAATGGAAAGCCGAAGCTGCGCGTAGAGGGCTTGATACTGAAGCCTCCGTGCCCCTCATCATCGACCGCTATCTCGATCCAGATAGTGTGGAAATGTTCAATCGGACCCATGTCTTCACCCTTGCAGAACTGCAGGCTCGTAACGAAATCAAATGGGAGACCTACACCAAGAAGATTCAAATTGAGGCACGCATCTTTGGCGATCTCTGCATGAACCACATCATACCAGTGGCCACACGTTACCAGAGCCAACTCATCGACAGCGTACACAAGATGAAAGCTATCTTCCCTGCTGAAACAGCTGCGAAGCTATCCATCAACAACGTCTCGCTCATCCAGCAGATCTCGGAGCACACCTCGTTCATCACAGAGAATGTAGCTCGTCTGATCGATGCCCGTCGTGTGGCCAATCGCATTGAGAGTGTGCGCCAACGTGCCATAGCCTATCATGACACAGTAGCTCCTCTTATTGAAGATATCCGGCGCCACGTTGACAAACTCGAACTGATTGTCGATGACGAACTATGGCCTCTGCCGAAGTATCGTGAAATGCTGTTCATCCGATAGCATCGTCTCAAGTAGAACACAATACTAACTCAACTAAATCTAAACACAAATGAAACAAAGAACGACACTCCTTGCCGTGGCAACCCTGATGGCTATCTCGCTCTTTGCACAAAGCACCCCCCAGGGTGGCCAACGCCGCCGTTGGATGCGTGAGACCTTTGAGACAGATACGCCAATGGTACACGATCCTGTCATGGCCTACGAGAACGGAACCTATTACCTTTATGCCACTGGCATGGGGGTACAACTGATGACCAGCACGGATCGCAAGACCTGGACCTTCCAGCGCCGAGGTGCCCTGACCGAGATACCGGCATGGACACATGACAGCGTGCCAGGCTTCAGGGGGCACGTATGGGCTCCCGACGTGATTCATTATCGCGGACGTTGGTGGATGGCGTACTCTTGTTCAACCTTTGGACGAAACACATCGGCCATTGGACTGGCTTCCTCTCCTACCTTGGATTTTCGCGACAGCGTGAACTACCGCTGGCAGGACCATGGCGCTCTGGTCTGCTCACGCGAACATCGTGACCAATGGAATGCCATCGATCCGAACTTCGTACTCGACGAGCAAGGCAATCCCTGGCTTACATGGGGCTCGTTCTGGGACGGCATCCAGATGGTACGCCTCGACCCAACAACAATGCTTGTTGCTGAAGGTGAGAAGCCAGTGACCATCGCCCGGCGCGTGGCCCTGCGCGACACGTTGAAAGCGGAACCCAATCCTACCTCACGCTTTGCTGGACGTAATGCCATCGAGGCTCCGTTCATCCTGCGACATGGCGACTACTTCTATCTCTTCGTCTCGCACGACTACTGTTGTCGAGGCATGAAGAGCAACTACAAAGTGGTTGTTGGCAGAAGCCGCAAAGTCAATGGTCCGTACGTAGATCGTGAAGGTCGTGACATGGCGCAAGGCGGAGGCGTTCTTTTCATCGAAGGCGATAAGAAGGACTTCGAAGCGACTGGTCATAGCGCAGCCTATAACCTTGCTACATTCGATTCCTCACTACCTAACGAAGACCTCTTCATTTGTCACGGCTACAGCATCCCACATGGAGGGCAGGCCATCCTCATTCAACGACCTATTCGTTGGACTGCAGACGGTTGGCCCGAGATATAAAAACACCTAACGCGAAATAAGCAGTAACATAAAAAGCGCGTTATCCAACGCTTCCTTACCATCGCCATCCCAGCATTGCCTGCATGCAATCGGCCTTGCTGAGGTGGTGTGCTTTTACGTTATAGCCTACAAAAAGACGATCATGCGTGAAGGGAAAGCTATAACGAAGACCTATGGTCTGGTAGAAATGACCTTCCTGTGTCGCAGAGAGTTGGCCTGCACGATGACGAAGATAAACGCCAAACGAAGCGTGGAGTGAGACATGATGATAGAACAGCTCGTGGCGCAGACCTACGCCCAGGATATGGGGCGAGTAACGATAGCCTTTGCGATGAGCGGCATCGTCCAGTTCACGGATTTGGCTGACATAGCGGGCATTCATATAATCGACTTGAATACCACTGGCGTGAATGCGATGGTAACGCCACATTGGAGCAATCATGGCCGTAAAAGAGAAATAGGTGTGCGTTCGGGCAGACGGCTTGGCCATGAAAGCCTCAAGCAAAGATTTGGCGGACAGCCCAGCACTCAGGTCGACATATATACCTCGGCGGAACGCATTCTTCGAGGCTACGTCCTGCTCATCATCAGTCACCGCTGAAGTCATCGACGATTCATCATCCGTGACATTCGCCTTACGTCCGACCGTAGAAGGCAATTTTGGTTGGGGAGCGAAGTCGTAGGCGACGGATAACGATGGCCCTAATGTGTTAGTCCCAAGGTTAGGACGAATGATATGACCATTACTGAAATGACGGAACTCAGCCGACAACGAGAGCATCCACTGCGGCGACAGACGAACGGAGGTGCGCAGAGCCGCTCCGACATAGATCGTGGCAACACCACCGATGATCTCATTGTCGCGATTGGTATCGTAATCATAGTGATCAGTGAAGAAGCCGACACCATTCTGCAAGTCACAGCCCAACGCCCACGGGCCGATACGCAGGAAATCCACCTGTATGCCTCCGAAGATGCCTATTGCATGACCAATCTGTGAATGATAGGCACGTGAGGGACGATAGACATCAATATGTGAGTAGTCGCCATGGAGGATGCCAACCTGGAGCGTCGGGAAATGGTAGGCTCGGGCGTAGAGGTCGGCATCGGTTGGAGATGTACGCCACAAGAAGCGCACATCCTGGAAATCGGTGAAATGACTATGAACGAGTGACGAGACATAGTCGGACTGAGGCACCAAACGCGAGATTCCTCCAGAGACCTGTATACCGCCATGGTATCGAACGGGCGAGACAAGTCTCCCTTCTGACGTGGTAGTCAAGAGACTGTCACTGAGCAAATCGTACCCTGCTCGCGATGAGGACGTCGAAAGCAGGGTAAACAGGACGTAAGCCCATAAAGAACGATATCGAAGGAAGTGTAGCAAGGTCTGGATTCAAAGATTGTATAGTCAGCAAGCGCCCTTATTCCTCGGCCTTGACCTTCTCCTGTACAATGGTGATGTGGTCGACTATAGTATAGTCGCGGTATGTGCCATTCTCCTTGACACCGACCTTGGATGTGAGTTCCAGAACCGTGGAGCGCTCGTCGCCCGTGTTGGCAGGAACCGTGAAATGCACGACGTGAGAGCCTGCGCTACCTGCTGTCTTGTCCAAGGTGACGAAAGAGCCTTCGGGAGCAGAGAGTTCCCAAGCCCCTTCGACGGTGAATGCGACACTGTCTGTCAACGAACGATCTGAAACCTTGAGTGCCATCAAGCTGTCGCGACGCAAACTCTCATCATAGAAACGCATAGGGCGTGTCACATTGAGCGAAGGCATCTGACGGAAGACACCAACAGAGCTATATTCACCAGCATTGATGCGAATATAAGCATCACGGGTAGCGCCCGTCGTATTAGGCTGGAGCGACAAGAGAGCCGAGAGGTTGTACACACCTTCGTGGGTACGGATAAACTCATTGATCGAATTGATATCGCTGTTGTCCACGGTACACCATCCTGCATCTGATGTAACCGTGTGAACCTCTGTCGTGATATACAGCAGGCTGTCGATGGTGTGGTCGGCATAGATGAGATGATAGGGATACTGGACATCGGTCATGTGGTATTCACTCTTCTTGCTACAAGAAGCAACCGTCAAAACTGCGGCCAAAAGTGCGAAGCCGAAAACTGTCTTCTTCATTGCTGTTTTTATTTTTCGTTATATGTTAAACGATTTAGTACCACTGGAGTGTATTGGTATAACCACTATGCTTCTTCCATCGCAGGGCATCTGCCAGCGTAGAGGCATTCGCCTGGAATGTAAAGTTGTATGTACGATAGGGCGCTATGACCATACTGGCAGACATCGAGAAGCAATGGAGGTCGCGGGAGAGTGAGGCCGTAGTCATCGAAAGCTTATGGTAATTGAAGTCATAGCCCGATGACCAGGAGATGTTCCACCCCGAGGCAATCTGTAGATTCCCCGAGAAGTTGAGCGTATGTGTGAGCGAATAGGGATAGCGCATTCGTTTGCTGTTGAACTTACCGCTGGTGTTCTCGCGCATGGATACGCCATAGCTGAACGATATCGACCAAGGCAACTGGAAAGGAACATAACCATCCTCGTCGACATCACCCGTCTGCTGACGTCTGGCCCCTCGTTGGCCACGAGTGAGTTCGGGGTCCATATTCGACTCGTTGATGTCGCGATCTTCATCGTCCTCGTCGTACTCGTCATCATCGCGTTCGTTCTTACGGCTGTCATCGCCACGGCCCGTCAGCTTGGCAAAGAGTTGCTTGAGCTTCTGGTTATTGAGCGTGTACGACAAGTTCTGCGACATTCCCTGGAAGCGACCGAAACGGCCATAGTGATACTCTGTCTTATCGCCCACGTAGACACGCCCGTTCTCGTCCATCTCATAGGCATAAGTGGCGAACTGAGCATTCATCGAGAAGGTGTAGCTCTTGGTCAGTTTCAAGCGAATACGCATGTTCAGGTCACTCCACGGACGGGACTTGGCGGCCATGTTGTAAGACATCGAGGCGCCCAATTCGTCGATCAGGCTAATCTTCTTCGTCGAGTCGTTGTCGACTCGCACTTTCATCTCGACATTATTGCCTATATCGAAATTGATGCTTCCTGTCTTGCCATTGCTCGGGCCTCCATAGAGCGTTCCTTGGTAGCGGTTATAGTTGACCATAGATACATTACCGTCCTTGTCGGTCTTCACGTATGACCCCCAATAGCCCCAATGGGCAGCGCCAAAATCCGGAGCATAGGAGAAGCTGACAGAAGGAGTGAGGACATGGCGGATGGCCATGATCTTCTTGCCGATGAGCGGAGTGTAGGTCCCATAGAGCTTGGTCGAAGCCGAGATGCTCATGTTGAAATTGAAGAGGTTGTTGAAGCCATAGATGGTGTCAGCCACCTCACGCTGGCGGTCGGTGTCCCAGGAACGATTTACCTTGTAGGTGTACATGCGATCCTCCAAGTTGAGAGAGGGGGTCACATTGATATAGTTGAGGAGTGAGAAGGAAGCACTCACGGGAACCTGATGACGCATACCATTTCGCCAATCCTTGGTGAAACTGGAGTGCATGAGTTTGTTCTCCTTCGTAGAGATACTGTTGGAGAATGTTCCCGTATAGCTCATGGCAATCTTCTCGTACCATCGCTCGGCGCCTACCATCTTCTTGCGCTTGAACGGGTTGAAGCGTGCAAGAGAAATATTGAGTGACGGCAAGGTCATCGAGATACTGGAATCGCGCACATTCTGCGAAAGGTTCATCGTCGAAGAGAGCGTCAGGCCGATATCAGCGAAGGTTCGCGAGTAGCTGACCGATGACGTTCGCGTGCTCTGACTCATACTCTGCGGGTTGTACATCGACGTGAGATTGTTGCGCTCATAGCTCGATGTGGCAAAGTTGACGCTTGCTGAGAATGTCTGTGCGGGATTTGCCTTCGAGTCCTGACGATGGCTCCACTGGATCTTAAAACTCTTTGCAACGGAATAGTCGGGCATATTCTTCTCGCCTTCTACCGTGTTCTGATAGGAGAAGTTGATTGCTCCACTGAAGCGATAACGCTTTTTGTAAGTGGTCTGTCCAGACAATCCCCAAGAACCTTTCGTGTAAATCTCGCCCAACAACTTCAGGTCAATACGATCGTTAATTGCGAAATAGTAGCCACCATCACGGAGATAGAAACCACGAGTGGTCTCATCGCCGTACGTCGGCATGATGATACCGCTTGAATAGCTGCTCGAGAAGGGGAAGAAGCCATAAGGGATGGCCAACGGAAGCGGAACATCCTCAATGACCAGATAGGCGGGCCCAAAGACTACGTCCTTGCCAGGGCGCACCTTCGCTCGGGTAAGGGCAAGATAGAAATGCGGGTGTTTGGCGTCGCAAGTGGTGTACTTGGCACGTCGGACGTACATGGTACCCGAGGAGTCTCGCTTACTCTCATCGCTGGTCATAAAGCCTTCGCCTTGTTCGGTAAAGACATTATGGATGAAAGCCTTACGCGTCTTGAAGTTATATGCGATATCATCGGGCTCATAGGAATCATTACCTTGCTTGAAGACAGGTGGTGACACCATGTTCCCAAGCGAATCACGCGTGCCGAAAGCGTGGACGACACTGCTGTCGACACTCATCGTGATGAGGTTGGCCGAGAGTTCAAGGTTCGTGTAGTTGACATGAGCATCGCCATAAAAGTTGACACGATCGTTGGCATAGTCGAAAGTGACGGAGTCTTTAGCATTGAACTCTACGACTGCTTCGAGCGCACTCTTGCTCTGCTTGGTGGAGTCGATGTCCTGCTTGACCGTTCCCGTATAGCCTGCACGTCCCAAATAGACCGTATCACCATGAACGATCATGAAGCGAGTCGTATCGGCAGCAGCGGTATCCGAAGGGATGCTGTCAACGGAAAGTCCTACAGCAGATGTCTGTTTTGATGAAAGACTTACGCCGCGTTCCTGACGCTGATCAATGATGCGATGCTTTGTGGTTGTTGTATCGGCATCATTCTCGAGAGCAAGGCTATCAGTACTTGCGCGCAGAGAATCGAACAGCTCTGCAGCGGCTTCATGTTGACGTTTGACAATATGATCGCTGACTGCTTCGTCGTCTTCAGAAAGAATCTTATCGGCCGACTTCTTGCCCGCAGGCTTGAGCTTAACCTGAGCCGACTTCGTTGAGCCGCCCTCACGCCCTCCACGAATAGCCGATGTCGAGCATGAAGCGACCAAAGAGGTCATCAAACAGGCAAGAAGCCATATATAAATATGAATCTTATTCACTCTTACAGAAGACTGACGAATGATAGGCTCGCCAAAAACCGTGCAAAAGTACACCATCTCCACCTCATTTGCAAGTATTTTCAGCTTTATTAACCGAAAGTCCCGCTCTCTTCAATCAAAACAACACAAAACACTTCAAAAAAGTGCTTGTTTTTGTGTTACCGACAAGACTTAACGAACAGCAGAAAACATTCAACCGAAGCGTTCCATCCAGGCACGCATACGCTCTATGCCATCTTCGCCAAAGCGCTCCAGACTGCGCAGGACCTGCTCGGGTGTCTTCTCGCGATCGAGGTGTGTCTTCGAGAAGAACTTGTCGGCGTAGCAGATGATTTGCTCTTCTATTGTCTCAGGCGAGAAATCACGTTCGGGCAAGGGCAGGTGCTGACGACGGATCGTAGCCACGGTGAGACCTGTGCCTGTATGACGTTCCGCTACACGTGCGTGGCGAGGTAGTCCTTCGCTGCGCAATAGTTCTGCGCCTAACAGGCCATGACAGATATATGGTTCATGACCAAAGCATTGGATTCCAGGAGCATCTGTCAGGCAGATGCCAATATCATGAAGCATAGCAGCTTCTTCTACGAAACGAATGTCAACGCCCAATTCGGGATGCCGACTTGCGACATCCAGCGCTTTCTGAGCTACGCTCCTGCTGTGCATCACCAAAATATGGCGCAGGGGTTCATTGTCGCGATAGTATTTGTCGATGATAGCGTCTACCTGCTGCATAGTCAACAAAGGAGGGTAAAGATACTCACGGTTGCATTTTCACGCGGCCATCCTGAATGTAAAGACCTCGACGAGTTGTCGTTTGGCGACGGCCACTCAAGTCGTAGCGAGGATGCGCCTTGGCAGCATCGGCTTCCACCGCATGAACGTCCGTCAGAGAGGGCGTTCGGAAGTCGGTTTGCGACTGTATGGGCCACGGATAGCGTACAAGGAAGTGATAGGGCGTGTCGGGCAACAAGTCCTTGAACGTCACCTTCAACACCTCGCTCTCGCCGGCTGGCAGTTCCATTACATGATAGTGACGGAGATCTTCGTTCTCACCACCATCGGGATAGAGGCAGAACGTCACGAGCCGGGAAGCGTAGCCCGAAGAGACATTAGACACAGGAACAGAGAAGGTGGCCGCATAGCGAACTGCGTCAGCACCATCGGCCGCAGACGAGAGAGGCACTACCTCAACACCGACTGTCCCCCACTCCACCTTTGCTGCGGCACCACGGATGACATCAACTGGCATCGTAAAAGGAATGGTCACGTCATCGTGAGAGATGCCCAGAATGCGGCTCCCTGGTTCTGCGAACTTCAGATAAAGACGTTGTGTGCGTTCTTCCGAAGGAGCAAGCGTGATGGCAGCAAGCCCGACATAGTCAGCCTGATAGAAGATTGCAGTATCGGTTGGCAAATAGGACATGACCTCATAAGTGTAGGTGACGGTGTCCTGTCCGAGATTCACGAAATGGAAGTCGGCCGCTGTAAACCCTTGTGTATCGGGTTGCCTAAGCAGCGAGACGGACTTGAGTTGAATGCCTAAATGATCAAGGTCCAAGGAATCGACTTCCAGCACTTTAGCATCAGAGAAAGGATGCATGAACAAGGCGCCCTGATTGCAAAAGAAGCCCTCAGCCATACCATCACGAAGCGTATCAACAGGCTCCCATGGATTCAGCCAGTCGAGGTCGTACCAGCCGTCGTAGTAACCGTCGTAGCCCCAGTTGAGGTGGTAGAAACCATTCGTGTCTATGCCATCGATGTTGAACGCATGACCATTCATCTCCATGTTATGACCGACATAGGCAATCGGCCGACCATGGGTAAGTTCGTGCTGAAGCATAGCATGCCATCGACCGGGGGTATAGAGCACTCGGTCGAAATAGCGGACCATTCCATAGCCGAAGGCACGACGTAGCGGCTCAACAGCATTGAACGTATTGGCTCCCGATGAATGAGGGCCATAGTTCATGTGTACTGCCATGCCCGCAGCAAGGGTTGTCAAGGCAATGGCCTCGCCCTGAGCCTGTGTCCAACCTTGACGATAATCTGTTAGATAGTTGTCCCAGTCGAAGCGTGTGCCGGGCAGCAGGTCATCGAGTGCATAATGGCCATTGTCCCAACCATGAAGGGTATCAAGTAGGGCCTCGGGATAACGATAATAGGCAAGTATCTGCTCCAGGCTTGTAGCTACGCAGCCCGACAGACAGCGCGTGGGATTCACGCTGCCGTCGTCGAACTTGTAGTAGGGGCAATAGAGGTTATAAGGCTCCTCTTGCGCACGAATGGAAGGGAGCAGCGGTTCGACAGGTTCGGCAGGAGCATAATCCTTCGGCTGCCGCAGCACGACCCTTCGTGAAGGCCTTTGCGAACGGTCGCGAGCGATGATACGTATAGACGCATCGTCCAATGCGACCTTTCGTTCAGCCAACAACGTCCTGAGGGCTGCAGGCATAGGCCCATTGCTATTTACGTCGTGGGCGACGACCTTCCCCTCAAACGTCAAGTCGGACTGTGCCATCAGGAGGCTGGGCACTGACAACAGCAGAATCAGTAAGTTCCTACGCATTTGTCTGTCGAAACGTTACGAAAAATAATAGAATTAATGTACACCTAAGAAGGCTTTGCCCTCAGCTGACAGGCACGATGCCAGCGCACTCACGGGCAATACACAGGAAGGCAGGCCACAGGCATAGGCTGCAATCTCGTATTGCTGGTAAGTGAACACGATGCCATTGCGTGTCACGTAAGGCTCGGACTTGGGCAACGGAATGCCGTACTCTAACTCATTCTCGGGTGTTTCGGGGTCATCCCAGAGCATGAGCTGTTCGAAGAGCGCAGAGTCCGTGGTGATTTTGTCCTCAGTGGCATCGTTAAAGTAGTCCATCAGCCCTTTCTTCAGTTGAGCGACCAATTCGGCTCGCTTGGTAGGATCGAACATATTCCATCCCATGCGCTTGCCATCGGTCTTGCTGAAGGTAGCGCCCTCGCTGGAATAGCCTCCGTGGGCACCGCCCGTGTACACCTCGTAGCCCGAAGTGAATGTCAAGTAGCTATCGGTCTGCTCTGACAGTTCTATTGTCAAGTCGTTCAAGTAGCTGCCTTCAAAACCTTCTTCTGCCATCGAGCGCACGTCCTCTCCCATCAGCTTCAGTCCTTTCTGGCCGTAGGTCTTCACGAAAGCCTCAGCGAAAGTCTCGCCAGCCGTTTCAAGGACTTGAGCCACGGAATCGTTGCGCAGACGTTCGCCTGACCAGTCGGGATAGCAGCAACGACGCACTTCATCACACAACCAGGCAAGGACATTCTGAGCGACAACGCTCGTATCTTCCTCGGCAGGGAAATCTACCTTAATTGATTGATAGGCGTTGCTGTTGACAATGCTGACGCTGTCCACGAACTCGACTGTACAATACTGAGGAGCCGACACCGAGTCTGAGGATGTCGTATCGTCCTCGGCCTGAGTGAGAGCCTTCTTCCAATCGCATGACTGAAGACCGAACAGCAAGCCTGCCCCAATGGCCATTAAGAGATATCTTAACTTCTTCATGATTGTCGGTGTTTGATTCGTCGACAAGGACTTATGCACGAGCACGGGCGATGATGTCCAGACATTCGCGACACTTGTCTGTGACATATTGCCAGTCCTCAGCGGCCACTTTATCTTTCGGGAAGAGCTTAGAACCCATACCCACGCAGAACACGCCTGCCTTGAACCAGCTGCGCAGGTTCTCTTCGTCGGGAGCGACACCGCCTGTGACCATGATCTTCGACCATGGCATGGGAGCCATCAGACCTTTGACCATATTGGGACCATAGACATCACCAGGGAACAATTTTGTGAGGTCGCATCCTAATTCCTGAGCCTTTCCAATCTCGCTGACGCTTCCGCATCCCGGGCAGTAAGGAACCAGTCGGCGGTTGCATACGGGTGCGATTTCGGGGTTGAACAAAGGACCTACGACGAAGCAAGCGCCCAGTTGCAGGTACATCGCAGCCGTAGGAGCATCTACGACAGAGCCTATTCCCAGAGCCAGTTCGGGACATTCTTTTGCAGCAAATTTCACGCACTCGGCAAATACCTCCTGTGCGAAATCGCCACGGTTAGTGAATTCGAAGGCGCGAACACCCCCTTCGTAACAAGCCTTGATGACTTTCTTGGCCACTTCGGCGTCCTTGTGATAGAACACAGGCACCATGCCCGTCTCCTTGATCTTGGCCATTACGGCCATCTTATCGAATCTTGCCATAATTTATTGTATTGCGTTCTTGAATGAATTCATTGAAGGTACTGCGACGAAGGTCTTCCTATCGCTGCACTCTGCCATTAGCATTGCCACCAGCCAAGGCTTCGACTTCTTCGACCGACACGAGGTTGAAGTCGCCATTAATCGTATGCTTCAAAGCGCTTGCGGCAACTGCAAATTCCAGAGCTTCGCCCTGAGTATTCTTCGTCAGCATGCCATGAATCAGGCCACCCGAGAACGAGTCGCCACCGCCCACACGGTCGATGATAGGATTGATGTCGTAGCGCTTTGACTGATAGAACTCCTTACCGTCAAAGATGAGGGCCTTCCATCCATTATGTGTTGCTGAGAAACTCTCACGAAGGGTAGAAACGACATACTTGAAGCCGAACTCTTCGCGCATCTGACGGAAAATGCCTTCGTAACCAGCGGCATCAGTCTTGCCGCCTTCGACATCTGCATCAGGCTTGAAGCCAAGGCAGAGTTCGGCATCTTCTTCATTACCGATGCAGACGTCAACGTATTGCATCAACGGACGCATCACGCTAATGGCTTTCTCGCTCGTCCACAGTTTCTTGCGGAAATTCAAGTCCACGCTCACCGTGACGCCATGACGCTTAGCAGCTTCGCAGGCCAGACGAGTCAGCTCGGCTGCCTTGTCGGAGATAGCAGGTGTGATACCGCTCCAGTGGAACCAGTCGGCACCTTCCATAATGGCGTCGAAATCGAAGTCGGCAGGCTCAGCCTCAGCGATAGCGCTGTGGGCTCGATCGTAAATCACTTTTGAAGGACGCATCGAAGCGCCAGTCTCAGCATAGTAAAGGCCTATACGGTCGCCTCCTCGAGCGATGAAACGGGTGTCGACGCCATAGCGGCGCATCGCATTGACGGCTATTTGCCCAATCTCATGCTTAGGCAGTTTTGTCACGAAACAGGCATCATGGCCATAGTTGGCAAGAGAGATGGCGACATTCGCTTCGCCACCACCAGGAATGATGCGGAAGGATTCGCTTTGGATGAAACGGTCGTTACCTTGGGGGGAGAGGCGAAGCATCAGCTCGCCGAGAGTGATAATCTTTGACATAAGTATTCGATTATTAAGTGAGTCTGTGATTAAGTGAATCTATGTGGTAGGGACGTAAGTTTTGGCAAACGTTTCTCGTCTTTCAAATTTCAAACTTTCAATTCTGCCTGCAAAAGTAGGCAAAAAGCGCCGAACAACAAAAAGAATCTCACAAAATAACGCTAAATTCAGCATTATTCATTATCTTTGCACGCAAAACGGACGAAACCACAAACTCCAGAGACTCCACCGATTCATGAAGAAAGGTCTGCTCGCCCTTAGCCCCATAGCTGTATTCCTGACAGTTTATCTCGTCGCCAGCATAGCCGCAGGCGACTTCTACAAGGTGCCTATCAGCGTCGCTTTCCTCATCACAAGCATTTATGCCGTTGCCATCACACGCGGGCTCAGTCTTCGCGAGCGATTGACCACGTTCTCTTCTGGCGCAGGTCACCCTGACATTATGTTGATGATCTGGATTTTCATCCTTGCAGGAGCGTTCGCAGCCTCAGCCAAAGAGATGGGCGCCATCGATGCCACGGTTCAACTCTCGCTTCAACTTCTGCCTGATAACCTCTTGTTAGCTGGACTGTTCCTTGCATCGTGTTTCATTTCGTTGAGCATTGGCACGAGCGTCGGAACCATCGTAGCCTTGGTCCCCATCGCAGCGGGTATTGCCGAAGCTACTGGCGCCGGCGTACCCTTCGTCGTAGGTGTTGTCGTGGGTGGAGCTTTCTTTGGAGATAATCTCAGTTTCATCTCCGATACGACCATCATGGCCACCCGTACCCAAGGTTGTCGGATGTCCGACAAGTTCCGGGTCAATTCCATGATTGTCGTTCCAGCTGCCGCGCTTGTGCTGTTGGCCTATATCATCATGGGAACCCAGATTCACTCGCCCGCCGCCACGTCTGAGGTGAATATGATCAAAGTGTTGCCCTATTTAGTCGTTCTTGTCACCGCCTTTGTGGGCGTTGACGTTATGATTGTCCTTGTCGTGGGCATCCTCCTCAGCGGCATCATTGGCATTGTGCATGGCAGTTACGACCTCTTCGGATGGTTCGGAGCGATGGGCAAAGGCATCTTAGGAATGAGCGAACTCATCATCGTGACGATGCTTGCGGGCGGGCTGATGGCCCTCATCCGCTACAGTGGCGGAATTGATTACCTCATTCGCTTGCTGACACGTCGCGTCCATGGCCCGCGTGGGGCCGAGCTCACCATCGGCGGCCTCGTTGCGCTCACAGATATCTGCACGGCCAACAACACCGTAGCAATCCTGACGGTCGGACCTATAGCCCGTGACATTGCAGAGCGCTTTGGCGTCGATCCGCGCAAGAGCGCCAGCTTGCTCGACACGTTCTCGTGCCTGGCACAGGCCATCATCCCTTACGGAGCACAGCTCTTGATGGCCGCCTCGCTCACAGCCCTCTCACCTGTCGAAATTATACCTTATTTATACTATCCCTTCTGCATGGGCTTTTGCGCCCTCCTTGCCATACTCTTCCGCTATCCACGTCGCTATAGTTGAATGTAGGCTCGCTCATGCGCTTTCGTTTTACGTTCAAAAAAGTTTTTCCTTCCATCAAATAGTTAATCCTACAATCCAATTATGACCCTCATCGATAAATATTTCCCCAGTCTCACAGCCGAGCAGCGTGAACATTTTGCTGCTCTCGATGCACTCTATCACGACTGGAATGCCAAGATTAATGTCATCTCCCGCAAGGATATCGACAACCTCTATGAGCACCACGTGCTCCACTCCCTTGGCATCGCCGAGATTATCAACTTCCGTCCGGGCTCTCGGGTCATGGACCTTGGTACGGGTGGAGGCTTCCCTGGCATCCCGCTTGCCATTATGTTTCCTGATGTCCATTTCCATTTAGTGGATTCCATCGGCAAGAAGATTCGTGTCTGCAACGAAGTCATTCAGGCCCTCGGCCTTAAGAATGTAACGACTCAGCACGCACGCGCTGAGGAGCTTCGCTACGTCCCGAACCCGAAGAAGCACAAACTTGCAGAAACCGAAACTGTCGATACGACGCTCCTTCCTGCTCGTTTCGACTTCATCGTCTCGCGTGCCGTGATGCCTCTGGCCGACCTCGTCAAGATCTGCCGCCCGCACCTCTCACAGAAATCCCAGAACGCCCTGCCCAATGGCCTCATAGCGCTCAAAGGCGGAGAACTCGAACACGAGGCAGCTGCCGTCAAGGCGACCAAGCTCATCACACCTCTGTCTGATTTCTTCGACGAAGAATACTTCCAAAGCAAGAAAGTCGTTTACGTCCAGCTATAGCTTCCTTATTATCATTATGACTTCCTTATTTCCATTGTAACTCACTTATTACCCATTTGTCTGTCGCCAGCGACATTACCTCATGATTACCATCAAGACTTTCACGGTCAATCCCCTCGGCGAGAATTGCTATGTTGTCAGCGATGACACGCTTGATGCCGTCATCATCGACTGCGGGGCATTCTACGACGAAGAAAAGGCAACCATTAGCGACTACATAGACCTCAACGAACTTCATCCCGTTGCCCATCTGCTCACCCACGCCCATTTTGACCATATCTTTGGGGCTGGTTTCATCCACGAGCGCTATGGACTGGCAGCTCGTTGCCACGAAGATGAGCTTCCTCTCTTCAATGACACGGCTGCTCAGATGCGCGAAATCTTAGGCGGACACATACTCCCCTGCCCTACAGGACCTGCCGGCGAGCCTCTCACAGCCGACACGGTCATTCATTTCGGCAATCATCAGCTCACTGTCATTCCGTGTCCCGGCCATTCTCCCGGCGGCATTTGCCTCTACTGCGAACAAGAGAAGGCGCTCTTCTCAGGCGACAGCCTCTTTCGCATGAGCATTGGTCGCACCGACCTCCCCGGCGGGCACCACTGGACACTCATTAAATCGCTTCAGCGCCTGCTCAAGGCACTACCCGAGGATGTCGTCGTCTATCCTGGTCATGGACCTACGACCGACGTCGACACCGAACGGACATATAATCCTTACTTGGGAGCATAGCAGCCCGTTCTCCTTTTACAAACAGTTCTCCTTTTATTATACCTTTTTTTTGCACGCTCATTTTTCTCTCTTTCTTCATCCATGTCCTTATCTCTCAAGAACCTCACGATTGGTTATGCTGGTCACCACAATACGCATATCGTTCAGCGCGCTATCAATGCTGAGATCCTTTCTGGCCAACTCACGTGTCTGCTTGGCGCCAATGGCATAGGCAAGAGCACGCTCCTGCGCACACTCGCTTCTTTCCAGCCCGCTCTCGAGGGAGAAGTATGGCTCAACGACAAGCGTATTGACCGGCTAACGCCCAGTGAACTCAGTCAGCACATCAGTGTCGTTCTCACCGAGAAGCCCGACCTTCAGAACATGACCGTCCGCCAGCTTGTTGCCATGGGGCGAGCTCCTTACACGGGTTTCTGGGGACGACTTTCAGCTGACGACGAGGTGATCGTCACGACAGCCATCACACAAGTAGGCATCACGGCCCTTGAACGTCGTTACGTCACCACGCTCTCCGACGGTGAGCGCCAGAAAGTGATGATTGCCAAAGCGCTTGCGCAGCAGACACCGGTCATCTATCTCGACGAGCCAACGGCTTTTCTGGATTTCCCCAGTAAAGTGGAAATGATGCAACTCCTGCGTCGCTTGGCTCATGAGACGTCCAAGACAATCTTTCTCTCTACGCATGACCTCGAACTGTCGTTGCAAGTTGCCGACTGTATTTGGTTGATGGACGAGGCTGGCATCCACATCGGCACGCCCCGCCAGTTGGCTGATAGCGGACACCTGGCCCACTTCATCGAGCGTCCCGGCATTCATTTTTCCCCTGTTGACCTTAGCATCCACGTTGACTGATTGGGCAATGTGCTCAGAAGTCACAAACGGCAAACAAAGCAGATAAAAGGTAAAAAAAAACACGAAATCGTTTGGCCGATTCATCATCAGTATATAACTTTGCACCATAGAAGAACAAAAACCTGAACTCTATGGTCACGAAAACCTTTACATTATCAAATGGCATTCTCGAACTTGAGATTGCTGCTTTAGGTGCCGAACTTTGCAGTCTGCGTCGTGTAGCCTCTCCCCATGAATACATCTGGCAAGGCGACCCTTCCTTCTGGGATCGTCGCGCGCCCATCCTCTTTCCCATCGTAGGCAAAGTCTGGCAGAACACCGCCCACATCGACGGGCGTGACTACACGTTGACGCAGCATGGCTTTGCGCGTGATATGGTCTTCGAAAAAGTGGTCGACGAAGATCGCCACATGGCCTTTGTCGTTTATGCTGACGACGAGAGCCAAGCGCGTTGGCCTTTCCGTTTCAGGCTCCGCATCGACTATACCCTCCTTCGTAATGTCATCACTATCGGTTGGACGGTCTGCAACCTCGACTCACGTCCAATGCCCTTCCAGATAGGCGCTCATCCAGGCTTCATGTATCCTCACTACAAGGCTGACGACCCCGTCCACGGCTATCTCTCGTTTGACGCTGAGAGCCCGCTCAAGAGCACGACCATCGTGCCAGGAGGCTTTGCTGGCGACTCCACGTTCGACGTCCCGCTGCCATCCGACGGCCTGCTGCCGCTGACCAATTCCACGTTCGAATGTGACACCATTGTTGATGCTACGGGGCGTATTCGCCGAGTGACCCTTCACGACAAGAACGGTCGTCCCATCATCACCGTGCGCCATTCCATGCCCATCACCGCACTGTGGTCACCCGCCAGCGGACAGGCACCCTTCATGTGTATCGAACCGTGGCATGGCTGCTGCGACCCTGAAGGGTTCACGGGTGAGTTCTCGCGCAAACCTTTCATCGAAAGTGTCGAACCAGGAGCCTCTTGGACTACCCACTATGATATTATTGTGGAATGACGCTCTCCATTCTCATTCCTACTTTTAACTACGATGCCCGAGCACTCGTGACCTCTATGCTCAACCTTCTGAGCTCTGAGGCCATAGAGGGCGAGGTCGTCGTGGGCGACGATGCCTCCACCGGCCCCATGGCATGGCTTGACGAGATGGCCCTTCAGCCTCATGTGCGCGTGCTGCGTTCTTCGCACAACTTAGGTCGTGCCCGCAACATCAATCGCCTGGCCGAAGCCGCACAAGGCGAATGGCTATTGATTGTCGACTGCGATGCACGTGTCGAGAAGGATTTCAGTCTACGGGCCTATCTCGAAGCAGGCAAGCAGGCCCCCGTCGTCTGTGGCGGCCTGCGCCATCCCGACGTTAATCCGTGCCCCGAAGCTACGCTCCGCTATCGCTACGAGCGCCATGCCGACAAACATCGGAAGGCTGCCTTGCGCCAGCGACACCCCTACAACCAGCTCTCGACTTTCAACATTCTGATTCGCAGAGAGGCTTTCCTGCGCGTTCGCTTCGACGAGGCGTGTACCGACTATGGCTACGAAGATACGCTCTTCGGAGCCGACCTGGAGCGCAACGGCTTTTCCATCCTCCACATCGACAACCCGCTTGTGCACGAAGGGCTGGAACCCAACGACATCTACCTGCGCAAGACGGAAACGGCCCTACATACGCTTCATCGTCTGAGGACGCGTATGCAAGGCCATAGTGGAGTCCTTGCCGCAGTGGAACGCCTTGAGCGCTGGCATCTGAGCGGGCTCGTCGCGCAGGTCTATCGCCTCTCCCGCCAGCTCTTACGCAGGAATCTGCTGGGGAGGCGCCCCAACCTTACGCTTTTCAACTTCTACAAGCTTGGCTATTACCTTTGCATTGACGACTGAGCCATATCCCTGTCCTCGCGCAAGAATTTCTGCAAGCGCTCCACCAGGTCCAAGTCGGCCGGCAGCCAGTCAACGGATAGCAAGTCATCAGGAGCCAACCAACGAGCAGCTTCGTGCTCCAACAACTGAGGCGCGCCGCCACTGATCTCACAGAGATAGCAATAGAGCGTGAGATGGAAGGCCGCCCGTGCACGAGGACCTTCGGCTACGGCCTCATAATCGTGCTCAATGGTCTCGAACAAGCGTCTGATGCGGATTTCCGTAGCCAGTTCCTCACGAATCTCGCGATGCAAGGCTTCCTCCCGCGTCTCGCCTGCCTCAACCTTCCCTCCTGGGAATTCCCAGTAATCCTTCATTGAGCCGTATCCCCGCTGAGTGGCAAGGATACGGCCTTCGTGTATGATGATTGCTGCTACGACTTCCATCTTAGAACTCTACATGCAGTCCGGCCATGACCGTTGCCTTGGGCATAGGGAAGCCTTCGTTGATCTCGTATTTCTGAGCCAGCAGGTTCTCCCCGCGTGCCCATAGCTTCAGTTGAGGAAGCAAGTGATAGGCGACGCCCACATTCAGCATCGGGAACGCTTCCTTGCTCTCTGTCTCAACGTTAGTGCAGAGGCCGCCGACGTACAGCAAGCCTGCGTTCAGGTCAAACTTGCCCGCACGGTACTGGGCGCCCAGATAGCCTTTATACTCGGGAGCGGCAAGGAGCGGCTTTTCCGTGTGCAGGTAGCTGTGGTTTGTCGAGAGCGCCCAGTGCCCGTTGACCTGATAGGCGGCTTCCAACTCAGCGCCATAGTGTTCCGTACGGCCAGTGTTGTAGTTGGCAGCACGACCGAGCGACTCAACCATCGTCGTCCCGATCAGGTTGTCGGCCTTCAGGTAGAACACGTTGACGCCGTAGGTCAGGCGACCGTCGACGAGGCGCTGTTTCCAGGCTGCCTCGTAATTCCAGAGGCGTTCAGGCTTCAGGTCGGGATTAGCGACGCCGTAGAGATACATCTCCTTGAGGTTAGGCACGCGGAAGCCTTTGCCTGCAGTCAGTTTCAGTTCGCCAGTACGAACCGGACGGAACACGAAGCCGCCCTGCGGCACCCATTCGCCGCCTGCCTCGCTATGGTGGTCATAGCGGACGCCAGCCTGCACCGTCCACCATGAGGTGATGTCCTGACGAACGTCGACGTATCCGGCCAGTTCCGTCAGGTCTTTCTGCAGCGGATAGTGCATGTTCTGTTCCATCTTACGGTTCAGTCGCTCGTTCGTATGGATGTCGGCGTTCCAACATTCGCCGTGGATGTTCTGATAGTCGAAGCCTAACGTGATCCAACTGTCTTGCCAGAGGCTGAAGCCCTGGTGCAGGCTGACCCCCGTCAGCGCATCCTCAGAGCGGAAGAGGAAGTCGCGCGGGGTGGCAGCAGCCGTGTGTCCATCGTTGATCTTATGTCGGCCGAAGTTGTGGTAGACGTTGATGGCGCCGCTCGTGCGAGCGTAATGGTTCTCGGCAGCAGCCTCGACGACTCCGCGGTTGATCCATTGGCGGGCATCAAGCAACGGTGCCGACACAGGGCCAGGGTTGTTGGCCGCGAAATGCGTGACGTTGGCCGAAGCCCATAGCGTCCAGTGGCTCGTCACGTCGAAGCCCAGCTTGGCAAAGCCGCCGTATTGGTAGAAACCCATGTCGTCGCGGTGATTGTCGCTACCTTGATAGTTGGCTCCGACCTCGCTGAAGAATCGGCCGGCACGCACGCTATTGTGGGCATCGGCTTGCAGCGAATTGTAAGAACCCGCCCCCACGTTGATAGCCGTACGAACGCCCTCGCGTTCATGCCCTTTCGTGATGATGTTCACGACGCCCCCCATGGCGTTGGAGCCGTAGAGCAGCGATGCCGGGCCGCGGACAATCTCCACGCGTTCGGCCACCATCGTCTGGTAGGCATCGGCTATGGAATGGCCGAAGATGCCCTGATACTGAGGATGCCCGTCCACGAGCACCATCACCTGTCCCGTGCCCGAATTCATGCCTCGCACATTGATGCCGCCTGCCGCGCCGCCGCTGACGCCGTAGCCCATAAGGCCACGTTGCGTGACGAACACGTTCGGCACGAGTTCCGTCAGCGTAGGCAGCACGCTGACACGCTCCAACTGCGTCAGCTGTGCGTCCGTGATGGTCGTGACGGTTGCGGCGATGGCACGCTCAGGGACGGCCGCACGCGTGCCTGTGACGACGACATCCCTGAGTGTGCTGTCGGCCTTTTCTGTCGAGGCTGATAAGGTTAAGGGCCAGAGCATAATGGCCGCTGCATAAAGAATCTGTTTCATTGTCGTTTTTTCGATTTTCTTGTGAGTGTTTATGTTGCTATTGTTTATTTTGCATGCAAAAGTAGGGATTTTCCATTAAAAAGCATTATCTTTGCGCAGAAAATTAGCTTATGAATTGATTATTTCTCATCTATTATTCATTATTTCTCATTTTATTATGAACCCCATCTCCACTACTGCAGCTCCTGCTGCCATCGGCCCCTACTCACAGGCCATTCGCGTCGGCAACCTCGTATTCTGTTCCGGGCAGCTGCCCATCGACCCCGCTACGGGCGCCTTCCCAGAGGGCGGCATCGAAGCCCAGACGCGCCAGTCGCTGGCCAACGTCAAGGCTATCCTCACTGAAGCTGGCACCGACCTCGCTCATGTCGTCAAGACGACAGTCTTCCTCGCATCGATGGACGACTTCGCAGCCATGAACGCAGTTTATGCCGAAGCCTTCTCAGCTCCCTTCCCCGCCCGCTCGGCCGTAGCCGTCAAGACGCTCCCCAAGAATGCGCTCGTCGAGATTGAATGTATTGCCGAAGCAGAAGCGTAAAGGCAGTAACGCGTGAAGGTCATCTCATTGGAGTTGACTTGACGACACGAGTTCATGAGGCAAAAAACATCAGCGCCAGCTGCGACCCTCAGGGAGCTCAGAACATGTTCCTGTGCGTTTGTTCTTCCTTCCTTATATATGGAGGAAGAACGAACGAACGGGAATTCACAAAGAACGAACACAAGAACATCAGAACAATTCGTAAGTTGAACTTTCCGCTCGAGCTTGCTCGCTTTGCTCAGCGAAGAACTTTCAACTTTGAACTCTCAACTTTCAACTCTCCGCTCGAGCTTGCTCGCTTCTTGAAGTGTCAAGCGTCACCCTTCGGGATGCCGAGCGCGCTCTTCGAAGAACTTTCAACTTTGAACTTTCAACTTTGAACTTTCAACTTTCTCCTCATAGAAGCTGCGCGTGCGTAGCATGAAGATCGCCATTCCAGCCAACTGCGCGGCAGCCACCGCCCAGAAGGCCGCTCCGTAGCCCAGCAGCTCGGCAGCGAAGCCTCCCACAAGCACGCCCAACCCAATGCCGACGTCCCAAGAGATGAGCAGAGTGGAGTTGGCCGTCCCGCGTTCGTTGTGGTGGGCCATTGAGATGATCATGTTCTGGAAGGCAGGCCACATGTGACCGTTGCCCAGGCCGAGCAGGATGGCCGAGGCGTAATAGCCGAAGCTGTTGGGGAAGAGCACGAACACCAGGTAGGCCACGCTCGAGATGACAACGCCCTCGCTGGCATTCATCACCAACTTGCCCTCACGCAACGCCTTGGCGCCCTGCAGACGGGAAGCCACCAGCCCCATCGAAAGCAGCAAGAACCAAGTGCCCGTGCCTCCGGTGATGCCCATCACCTCCTTGCTGTAGATGGCCAGGTAGTTGCTCATCACGCCGAAGCAGAACCCGAAGAACACCATGTTCACGGCCAGCAGCCAGCCTCGGACGAGGAAGAAGCGGTCCAGCGACACCCACTTCACGCCCTCTCGCTGCGCCCGTGGCTGCTGATGCTTCGACTTCTCCGTCCTGACACCTGCATCCACCACCAGGCCCAGCCCTGCTATCAGCAAGGCCAGCCAGAACAGCAGCTCAAAGTTGTTCGTCGCCTTGTAGAGGTAGATGGCCACGGTAGGCGCAATGGCCATGGCCAGGTTGTTGCTGAGGCCGTAGTAGCCAATACCTTCGTTGCGTCGCGACGAGGGCACGACGTCAATGGCCATCGTGGAATTGGCCACCGTCAGCGCGCCGAAGGGGGCACCGTGCAGCGTCCTCACGATCGTGAACAGCAAGAGCGACGAAGCGCCCAGGTAGCCACCGAAGAAGATGAAGAACAGCGCGAAGCACACCATCAGCACACGCTTGCGCGGGAACGAGTCGACCAAGAAGCCGCTGAAAGGGCGCGCCAGCAGAGCCGTCAGCGTGTAGCCGCTCAGCACCAGGCCCACCACGTCCTTTGTCGCCTCGAAACGCTCCACCAGATAGAGCGGCAACAAAGGCGTCAGCAAGTAGAAGGCGAAGAACAGCGCGAAGTTCGCCGCCATCACCCTACAATAGTTCCTGTTCCACAGGCGTTCGCGCGTCGCCATCGTCGCCATCAGTACTTGTAGAAGTTGTACTTACGGCGCAGCTCCTCCTGCTTCTCTGCCGGGAGCGACTTGAAATAGCCCTTCCAGCTGGGGCAGAAATTGATCTGCCAGCGCCAGAACCGGCCGACAATCGACTTGGGATTCTTCTCGTACTGAGCGCGTAGCTTGCAGTTTTCACAAGGATACTTCATAATCGTTTAAGATTTTATTCGGGGTTGTAGGTTTTAAGTAAATGTACAAAAAAAGTTTATATAATTAATTAATGAAGATTGATGTTTGGATTGATGCTGATTGACGTCTACATCAAAAGCAATCAATTGTTTATATTGGTCGTTAATCTTCATGAATCTAATCGTCCGCTCGAGCTTGCTCGCTTGACCCTTCAAGAATCTATTCAAATATTATTGTTTGACTACTTATCAGTACCTTAATGATGAATGATGATTTTTCCGTTCGAGCTCGCTCGCTTCTTGAAGTGTCAAGCGTCACCCTTCGGGATGCCGAGCGCGCTCTGCGAAGAACTTTCAACTTTCAACTTTCCGCTCGAGCTTGCTCGCTTCGCTCTGCGAAGAACTTTCAACTTTGAACTTTCAACTTCCCTCCAGATAGAGCTTGTATTCCTGCTCAAAGTTAGGCGTCAGTACGCCTTGTCCCATCGCGCCGGCGATCTCATCCTTCGTCCAGAAACGGCCACCGTCCAGCTCGACAGCCGACGGACAGATGGCGCCGTCGTAGCGGCAGCGATAGATGTAGACCAGCTCCCGCTCTCTAGGACTCTCGAACACGTATTTGCCGACGAACACCGCCTCGAAATCCGTGATGCCCAGTTCCTCGCGCACCTCGCGCCGCAGGGCCTCCTCGGCCGTCTCGCCGAGCGCTACGTGCCCGCCTACGGCCGTGTCCCACTTGCCGGGCTGGATGTCCTTCCACGAAGGGCGCTTCTGCAGATAAAGCTCGCCTGCCGCGTTGAAGACATGCAGATGCACGACGGGGTGCAGCAGCTTGCTGCCGCCGTGGCACTCGCCGCGCGTGGCCGAGCCCGTAGGCCGTCCCTCCACGTCTACTATGGGGAACATCTCTTCCTGATTATCCATTGTTCTTGAGCGTTGAGCGCAATCGGCTGTCAAGACACACGTCCCCGACAAAGGGGACTGCAAGCCTCAGCCGTCGCCATTCAGGCCGCAAAATTACTCAAAAATTCCCATACTCATGGCAATTCAAGCAAGAAAAAAGCTTATGCGAGGCCAAATCGTCCCGAAAAGGCTGCACACCCCCGCCGACCCAGCCGCCCCGCCTGCATACGACAGCAGTACGGACAAAGCAGTTCACCCCACCGCCAGCCAAGGCTCGCACATCGGACAGCGGACACGCACCGCTATCCTCCATTCTGCCCATTTCAACCGCGTACGAAGCCTTTCACGAATGAATGTAGGTGAAGCCTTTTCACAGCTAAGAATATACCCCCAAAAATGAACCTATGTTCGTAGCCCGATTAACATAGGTTCGTGGGGCGATGAACATAGGTGAGACGGCTCATGAACATAGGTTAATAAAAACGGTCACTTTTACCGTGTGTTATTTGAGAGTCAAATCAGCGGAATCTCCCATTTATTAGGAAAATTCCGCTGATTCATTTTAATGCTTATTTGAATATTACTTCACGAGCACTTTCTTCACGGTTCCATCGCTCATGTGGATGATGTTCACTCCACGTTGAAGTTTTGACAAACGCTTGCCTGTCGCATCAAAGATCATTGCGCCTTCAGGATCAATAGCAGAAACATTATTAATGCTTGTGACAATAGGCGTTTCACCATCACTATACAATTGTACATTTTTCAAACCAGTAACACCGAAGTATTTGAGGATGTCACCCTTTAGCCATACCAACTGTCCAAGTCGTGTGGGATTATCGGCGAGGTTCAGGTCTGTACGAGCTGTACTATAGTTAACAAGCCCAATAGGAATTACTTCAGCTACAGATTTAGTGTTTGCTTTGTCTGCAACGAGAATATTCGAGACACTGACAGTGAGAGGATTCCCATCCTTGTCGGTACCTCCAGGGGCATCGGCGGAAAATATGACGTTGGACACACTTAACGATGAACCGCTGATATACCCAACTATGTAAGCCTTCACCCAAACGTCTGATTCAACGGGGGTCCGATTGCTGGTTGCATACTTATGCTGTATATCAGCAACTGTATAGGGATTCTCGTATGTTCCATCACCGGCGAACTCATAAGGCTCTGATATGTCTCCATTAGAAACATCCTCAGCAGTGCGAGGATAGATTTCGGTTCTCGTTATTCCATCCGAATAAATGCCAACGAACCCTGTCACAGTATATGTATCCTCCAAACTGAATGTGGTATTGGTGAGCACATTGTATTTATCGCGCACAATAAGATCGTTTTCATTGCTATCATAGAACACAATATTTCGGGAAGAAAGGGCTTCTGATTGAGCATAAAGCTCTTCAAACTGGACGAGTTCGTTCTCATAGTCTTTTGTATTATTATAATAGACATCTGCTATTGTTACCTTTTGAGGCACAACTGCATTGTTGCTGGAGTTGATGGTTAGGTTCTCGTAAGCATTAACATCTATTTCCGTCATGCCTTTATAGAGATAGAGCTGACCTTTAATATCGGCAGTTATCTTGTCACCAGCCGTTATGCCAGAGTTAGCGCCAAAGAGGAGCAGGCCATCTGTTCCATCATAGACATAGACATAAGAGTCTCTTACAAAAGTCACGAGCAAATCGTTAGCCTTGAAGATAACGCTTACCTTTTGAGCATTCGCCGCATTCTTCATAGCTGCAATTGTGGTGTACTCAGGATGCTCTGGATCGAAAGTAGAATTAATTTCAATTTGGCTCGTTTGATTGGGAGCTTCGAAGGCCACTCCATCAATGGACATCACGATGTCCGTCATTATTATATCATAGTTACCTTTTGGTGCATAATCGTCTGCTTTTATCTTGAATGTGAAGATTCCTCCTTCATTTCCATCATAAGCAAAGCCGTCGGCAGAGTATTGGGCAAATGTCATCGAACCATCTTCCTGGAGTGCACATGACAGCGTGAAGTCTTCGCTGCGGTCGTTCAGGTTTGCGACATCTAAGCGGCCATTGGATTTTGTGACAAACGAAATTCCTTCGGGCAACTTGATATTACCTTGCACTGCTTTCACCTCATTCGCGTTTTTCATCATGACGGCAATTTCCTTTGTCTCACCTGCCGTGATCACAAAATCATCAAGGTACAGCCAATCCTTACCTGCCTCAGTTACAACATTCTCTGCTGAAACTTTTTTCGGGGCATTGTTGCGATGCAGGATGAAACGATTGATCAACGAGACTACATCATTGATATTGATTACGCCGCTACCATCAACGTCTGCAGCCTCTTCAATGAATGTGCCTGTAGTCCTGTTCAGAATATGGTTGATGATGCATACAACGTCATTGATGTTGACAGCACCACTATTGTCGACATCACCAAGAGTATAGCTCTTTATTGTCAGGAATCCACCTACATCTGCGGGATGGTGCTCGGTATTGTTCACATCGGAAAGCACAATATCCTTCAATCGGACCGTGTAGTTTCCATCTGCTACCTCATCACCGATGTTAAGAGTCACGTTCAGGATGTCGCCTGATGTACCTGTGAAGGGATCGCTGTCGGCGGAGTAGCCCACAATGCGTACATAATCACCCATGTCACTGCCCGTAATCGAATAGTTACCATCCATACGACTCGTCGTCGTTACCATCAGTTTGCCTTTACTATTTATGGCTACAGTTACGCCTACAGGCAAATAGAGGTCGAACTGAACGCCCGTAATGGATTTCTTGTTGGTCATCCCGATAGGCAACGTCACTTGTGCTCCCCTGTTTGCAGTTAAACCACTGAGCGTAAGAACATTTTCCGTTTCCTCCTGCGGGTTATCGCTTGACAGGATAGTCAAAGTGCCATCCACGTAGGTGAAATCATAGTTCATCGCAATGCCGTCCGAGAGCGTAATAGGATAGGTTCCAGGACGACTGTTCTGCTGAGCCGAAGTGACGGCAACAGGCTCCTGCGTCAGTGCGAGCTTCGTCTCGCCGTTCTTGAAGCCTTCGTAGTCAACGGCAAACACGGGATTCGGTTCTCCTTGCTTCTTAGTATATGAACGAGCCTTAGCCGTCAGTGGAGCTTTCGTGACGGTGAGTTTACCCGTGTTGACATACTGCACTTGGTAGTTTCGGGCATCTCCGCCCGTTGCTGTGATGTCGTAAGTGCCAACAGGGCTGCTCTTCGACGTGGCGGTGACGATGGTCGGTGCTACCCTCCAGGCGGGTGCCGATTCGTTATTCTTCAGTCCAGAGTAGGCCATCTCGAATTCAGGATCCTCGTCGCCATACTCACGTGTTGCGTCCTGCGTCGTGGCTGTGAGCGATGCTTTGTTGATGGTGAGCGTACCTTGCTTGTACGTCACGTTGTAGTTCTTAGCCTCACCGCCTCTGATGGTTATTGGATATGTGCCAACATTGCTTGACGACGTCCCTGTTGTCATTATGTCAGGATCTGTTATCCAAGCTGGCTTGCTCTCATTGTTTTTCAAACCGGCATAATCCACCTCAAGCGTCGGCATGCGGTCGCCATACGTCATCGTCTTGCTCCTTGCCGTAACAGTGAGCGGTGCCTTTGTCACCGTCAATGTGCCAGGCTCATACTCAATCGTGTAGTTCTGAGCGGTTGCGCCCGACTGTGTGACCGTGTATTTACCCACATCGCTATTGGCGTATGCCGTCGTTGAATAGGTTCCCTTGCTGGTCAGTACCGATTCATCCTCACCTATAATGAAACCTGAATACTCAGTTTGGAACTCAGGATTCACTTCACCATATTCACGCGTTGCATTCTTGACACGGGCTTTAAGGGATAATGGGGCAATGGTGTATTTATAGGGTATGTCGGCGGTAAATGATTGGTGCCCATTTGAGAATGTCATGGGAATTGTAGTCTCATACGTTCCTACATTCTTATCCAACACCGGCATCGTAAAATCATTTGCTAATTGGAATCCAGCAGGCAGATTACACGTGATATTCGGGGATGGGACAGTGCCTGTATAGGTAAATTGAGTCGATGACCAAGTGACGAAATCACTTTTATAAAACATATTTACATTATTCAGACCGATTGAGCACCAGCTTCCTAAATAGATAGCAGATTGAATGTGTAAAGGCTGCATTTGTAGATATTAAAGGGTAATCTGAAGGAAGATTAGACTTAGAATAATCGGTGTAGGATGGATTCCCGAAAGCATCATATGGATAACAATAATTATCGGAAGAACCCCATTTTCTTACACTATTATATGGACATATTTGTTCTAGAGTCTCTGGAAATATAACGTAAGTCAAAGACTTACAATTTCCGAAAGCATTACTTCCTATCCTTTGTAGATTTTTGCCAAAGTCAATCCATTTAAGATTGGTACAATTAGAGAATGCATCATCATAAATGTCATAAATCCAATTAAGAGAGACTGATTCTAAACTTGTACAACCATTGAAAGCAAAAGACCCTATATAAGAATATGATGAAATCTTCACATCTTTCAATTTGGTACAAAGGCGAAAGGCGCGTTTGCCAACACTTCCTCCCGTTATGTCTACATATTCCAGATTTTCGCACGATTTAAAAGCATCCTCGCCCACATTTTGGTATTTAATTATCAACTTGATAATTTGATTACAAGAGTAAAATGCAGAGTTTCCTATTTCAGAAACATCAAATGATAACCCATTCCACTCCACTGTCTCTGGAATCTCTAAAATGCCTCCCGAGAGATTTAGATTTTCATAACCAATGACCGTTGCCTTATTGCCTTGAAATGAATACTTCAGTCCTCCAACAACAGCAGTGATCTCAGCCGTAGCACTCACGCTTATAAGCATGCAGAGTGTTAAGAGAATTTGTTTAAGAGATAGTTTATTCATCGTTATATTATTTTTTGAAAACACTTTTATCGAATTCTTTAATCTGATTTAGCCATCGGCAATTCATAAATCCTTTTAGCTGTATTTCTTTTATGGTTGTTGTATCATCATTTGAAACTATTTCTTCGTATTTATCAGTTCCAAGACTTAGAATAAAGTTAATATCCTTTCCAAGGTTCGAATTAAAATCTATTTCATCAAATCGATATAGTTTTAAATCTCTTGAATTAGAATCAAACAAAGCAACAATAACAGGTTTTCCATTTTCATCTTTGTGAATAAAATAGTATTCAAAAGGATGATCTTTCGAATGGTGATATTTTGCATAAAGTTGATTCATGTCTTCACTTAAATAAACGCTTAATTCCTTCCTTGGTTCCTTACCCGCATCTTCGATGTCCTTAATCTCTATTCTATCCATACTTCATTTGATGTTACGCCTATAGCCACCCCGATTCAGCCGTTAATAATAGTGTAAATGAAAGACGTGGGTGCTCTACTCGCTTATCCCAGGTCCTAGGCTCTCGCATTGCCTCTCTCTTAGGATAAGCAACTCGATAGCCCACGCCGTGAAGTATTGTAGAGCACACTTGCCAACCATCAAGTCGATGGCAGGTTGAGTGCTGGGTACAATACACCCAACATGGACGTTGTAGTTGCGCACCTTCGAAGAGAGTTCAAATTTGCGAGATTTGGACCTCGAAGATAACGTTCGTAAACGTCCTTTTCCAATAAGATTTGACCCTCAAGCCCATAGTGGGCTATCGAAATCGCTGCAAAGATAGAAAAAATTATGGGACGCGTGAAAAGAAATGAGATAAAAATGTAGGAAACATGGTTAGAAAGGTTCAATAAGCAATGATAAGCGAAAAGTAGACAATCAAAATATAAAAAGCAACATTATTTTGACATTGAAAGTAAATGCAGAGTAAATGCGGAGTAAATTCGTTCAATAAATGATGCTTAAACCAATTACTGAGAGATATTTACTCCGCATTTACTCCGTATTTACTTTCCTCGTCAAAAGTGAGTAAATAAGTGGGGACAAAGGCAAAGGCATTGGAGATATTGGCTCAACTTTTGACGACATTTCAATGACTTTTGCCTATTCTTGACGACATTTTGGGCGTTTTTGAGGCTCAAACTACACTTTAGCACTGTAAATTACACCCAAACTACACTGTTTTTGAAGTGGTTATTTCTCTGATAATCATTTAAGTGGTTGCAGAAGAGTGCTAAAGTGTAGGTGATTGAAAGAAATTTTACGTGTGCGTGCGTAAAGAGATATAGGAAACAAGAATGTGATGTAGGGAGAACGGAGGTCGGTCTACGGGTCAGCGAAGGAGAATGCTTTGGTCGTGAAAGGTAAGTTGACTGGAGAAAATGATGAATTCATATAGAAGACTTCGTTATTCGGTCGCGACCGAATAACGCACACATATAGTCGCGCAGCCCTTCACGACAATATGTGAAGGGCAATGCGAGCGGACGTGAGGTGCGATGCGAACGGACGAATGGCGGATATGCTTTAGCGCCCTAACAATCAGAGGACTGTGAACTTGGCAAAGCGGAGGAGGAGTTGCTTGGTACCTACGTTGTCGAAGCGGACGGTGGCCTTCGCGTCGATGCCGCTACCACTGAGGGCGATGACCTCGCCACGACCGAAGCGGGCATGCTCGATGTGCTGACCGACGGTCAGGGTGCCGGCTGTGGTTTGAGTAGAGGTGACGGGAGAGGACGAGGCATCGGATTCAGTACGGACGCCGACGCGACGCATGCCTGCCGGCGGAGTGGAAGACAGGCGGGATGAATCGGAGGACGAGCCGCGACCTGCAGACGAGAAGCGTGAGGCATCAGCGGAGCCGCGAGAAAGGCTTGAAGATGAGAAGCGTGGCGCATCGTCCCAAGGGGCACGCGGACGTTGGAAGAGAGCGTCATCCGTGCGACCGAATGACGAGAATGAGCGTCGGCGAGAGCCGATGGCTTGCGATTCGTCTTGCTCAAGGAAGCGTTCGTCGATGTCGGAAAGGAAGGTACTGGGCGAGCTGAACTCGCTCTTGCCATAGCGATAACGATTCTGGGCATGAGTGAGGAAGCATTGTTCCTCGGCTCGGGTGATGGCGACGTAGAAGAGGCGACGTTCTTCCTCCAGCTCGCGCGGCGAAGAGGAGGACATCGCATTGGGGAACAGGTTCTCCTCCATGCCTACGACAAAGACGACACGGAACTCCAGCCCCTTGGCTGCATGAATGGTCATCAGCGACACCTTAGCCTCGCTATCGTCATCGCTCTCGTCAAGGTCGCTGACGAGCGACACCTCCTGCAGATAATGCGTCATGAGGACACGCTCACGCCCCTCCTCTTCCACGCGATCATCGACAAACTGCTGCATACCGTCGAGCAACTCCTGAAGGTTCTCCTGCCGCGAGATATCGTCGGGCTCGCGTCCACGGAAGATATCGGCTTGCACGCCCGACTCACGGGTGATGCGCAGACCGAGGGTGGCGGCATCGAGCGTGTCGACATCCTGGCGGAAGCTCTCGATGAGTTGGACGAAGGAACTGAGTTTGGCCATCGTGCCGCGGTTGACGTCAAGGCCGTATTGCTCGGGCTGCGAGATCACCTGCCAGAGGCTGACGCCTTGCTCGGAAGCTTTAGTGACGACCTTGCTGATGGTCGTATCGCCGATGCCGCGTGCAGGATAGTTGATGACGCGCTTGAGGGCCTCCTCGTCGTTCGGGTTGACGGTGAGACGGAAATAAGCAATCAGGTCCTTGATCTCCTTGCGCTGATAGAACGACAGACCGCCGAAGATGCGATAAGGGATGCCTGCCTTGCGGAAGGCCTCCTCGAACGTACGGCTCTGCGCATTGGTGCGATAGAGTATGGCGATGTCGTTCCACTCAATGTGCTCGTAGTGGTTGAGGTTCTGCACCTTCTTCGCTACCCCACTCGCCTCCTCGATGTCGCTGTAGTAGCTGTAGACGTGGATGGGCTGACCTTGGGTTTTCTCGGAGAACACCTCCTTGGGAATCTGCCCCCGGTTGTGCTTGATCAGGCTGTTGGCCGCGCCCACAATGGTCTGCGTGGAGCGATAGTTCTGCTCGAGTTTGAAGAGGCGCGCACCCTCATATAAACGCTGGAAGGTGAGGATGTTGTCGATGTTGGCTCCACGAAAGCTATAAATGGACTGAGCGTCGTCGCCCACGACGCAGACGCGACGTTTGTGCTGGGTGAGTTGCCACACGATAGCGTGCTGGGCATAGTTGGTATCCTGATACTCATCGACAAGGACGAAGTGGAAGCGCTCTTCGTACCGCTGCAGAATCTCTGGCTTATGCGCGAAGAGCAGATAGGTATAGAGCAGAAGGTCGTCGAAGTCCATTGCCCCTGCTTGCCGACAACGCGCCCAGTAGCGGGCATAGATCTCGGAGAAAAACTTTATGCCATCTTTATCATCTTCCAGGAGATTCGTTTTATTACTACTATAGGCTTGAGGAATAATTAATTGGTTTTTCAGTCTAGAAATCTTAGCCAATATCCTATTAGGTGAATATCGCTTTATTACTTTCTCTCTTTCGCGTGTTATTAGTTCTTTTTTCTCTTTATCACTAATAGATAGTCCATTAATTGATTTTATATTAGGATTTATTTCTTCATCAACAAATGGTGAAATAACGCTCTTAATGAGGCTTTTGCTGTCGGCCGCGTCGTAGATGGTGAAGTCGGACGTAAAGCCGATGGCCTCGTGCTCAGCACGAAGGATGCGGGAGAAGATGCTATGGAAAGTGCCCATCCAGAGGCCGCGAGCCGCATCGGCGCCTACTTGTCGGATGATGCGAGAGCGCATCTCCTCGGCCGCCTTATTGGTGAAGGTGAGGGCGAGGATGTTCCACGAGGGCATGCCTTGGCTGAGGAGATAGGCTATCTTGTAGGTGAGGACGCGCGTCTTGCCGGAGCCTGCACCTGCGATGACAAGTGAGGGGCCGTCAGTATAGAGGACGGCATCGCGCTGGGCGGGATTGAGTTCGTTGAGGTTGATCAAAGGGTGAGGGTGTTGAGGAGTTATTGTAGTGGAGGGAAGGGGGGAGAACCGGCGACGAATCTCCGAGCGTTGTCGAGGGCGGCAAGGCGAGAGAGGCAACGAGCGGCAAGGAAGGCAGGACCCCGACGGTGACCCGTCGGGCACTGTGGCTATTTACGGGCAGGAGGGCTTATTCGTCGTCGGGTTTGAGGGTGTCGAGGTCAATGATATGGAGTTGCAAAGCCTTGACGACGAGGCGGGTGGCGTTGACGCCCTGGCGCTCGTTCGGCGAGAAGAGGCGGTTGATGAGGTCGACCTGACGCTTCTCCAGACTCTTGACGCCAAAAGGCATGCCCTTGAGCGCTGCAATCATATCCTTGGTGTAGCCGAGAGCCAGATGGCGCAGGAAACGCTCGTCGTACTCGTCGATGTCGTAGTCGATGACCGCATCCGTGCGACGGCTCTCGCTGATGACGCTCTTCTTGAAACGAGCGATAATCTTCTCAAGAATAGGTTGGTTGAAGACGAGCCGGCGCCCGTCCATGACGAGGCGAACGTCGTTGCGCGTGAGGAGTTCGCCCGTCTTCAGTATGATACCGTCGGCACCCGCCTGCAGGACGTCCACCCAAAGGCGTTCGTTGAGAATCTCGCCCGTGAAGATGAGCACCTTAATTTGCGGATAGTTCGTGTGTACCTGTCGGCAGATATCCACGCCGACGGTGGTGCTGCCGCCAAGGCCGAGGTCAAGAAGCAGGAGGTCGGGCTTATCCTTGCGCATGAGGGACCATAGCTCGCTCTCGTTCATGGCAGTGCCAAGAATCTGAGCCTCGGGGATATCCGTGCGGAAGATTTCCTCTGTGCCTTTGAGTTCGAGTTTTACATCTTCGACGATGATGACTTTGAAGGGATCCATTATAGTTGTTGTTTAGTTGACGAGTTGTTTTGGTTGACGAGTTGACAAGTTGACGAGTTGACGAGTTGACAAGTTGACGAGTAGACCAGTTGACGAGTTGTTTGCCAGGCAGAGCAGGCAGGACTCGAGCGGGCGGGTCAACTCGTTGACAGGTCCTTAGACAGCGGGACGGTGAACCAGATGGCGTGCCCCGCTTGTGCGGCCTCTGCGTTGATGCGACAGCCGGGATGCCCCATGAAGGTGTCGTGCTCGCGGATGATCTGCTTGCAGATGAGGTACGGGATGCCGCCCTCGTGAGGCGTGAAGAGGTCGTGGAGTTGGACGTCCGTGAGCGTGACAAAGGGGTTCGTGAGGGTGAAGACGGCAAAGCGCTGGTCGGCCGACGGAGCGATGGCGAGGGTAAAGGCATTGGCACCTTGGTCTGCTGAGGTATCGGACGACGGAGATTGCGCCGAGGATGGAGCGCCCACGGTGGCATCGAGTTCGGCATCGAGGAGCGCATTCACGAGCATGAGCAACAGGTCGGGGTCGACACGGAAGGCGTTCGTAGACAAAGCATTGTCTATCTTTAGGCTTACGTCAACGCCCAAGCGGCGAGCACGATTGGCAAAGCGCGATGCCGCAGGCTCGGTGAGCTCTTCAGCCTTGATGTTACGACGACGGAAGTTGAGGGCCGCCGACTGCTGACTGGCCTGTGCGGTGAGTAGCGTGTAAACCTCCTTGTAGTAGGCCGCGGTCTCGCTGAGCGTGTCAAGAAAATCAAGCGACGCGGCAGAGGTTCGCATGCGATCTACGAGTTGCTGGATGCGCCCTGGATAGTACATCGTCTCGTGCTTGATGGTAGAGAGGCAGTTGTCCATGATTTGATTCTGTACATGCAGGCGTTCCTCCTCATAGAGACGGCGGCGGTGCTCGTCCTCAGCCATCTCGATGTCGGCTTGTTGCAGCTCATGTTCGCGCTGCTGTTGCTCGCCCAGTTGCTGAAGCCGACGTGCATTGAGCTCGGCCACAGAACGGCGGAAACGCTGACGCGGACGAACATAGAAGAAGTAGGCAGCCAGGGCTCCCACGACGAACAGGAATATGAGCGCAGCCAGGGCCAGGCGCTCGTGCTGTTGAGAACGCTCGACCTGCTGACAATAGCTCTCGAGCGAGGCATCTTGATTGACCTGCTTGTAGAGACGCGTGTAGAGGGTGTTGTTCTTGCGATAGAGCGGCCAATCATGGAGCGCCAAGGCGGCGATGGCAACCTCGTTGCGCAGGCCGAGCACGAGCGAGTAGTCGAGTGAATCGCGACCTTCGCCCATGAGTGTAAACGCCTGCTTGGCGAATAAGATGGCCTCGGCATAGCGGCCGTCCAGGTTGCAGTAGTAAACGGAATCGGCCAGGGCATAGGCTTCGGCTGGGAAGGCAGGACTGGCCTTCGATGTGCGTTCGGGCGATGGGGAGACGGCATAGGCATGAACAGCCAAGAGAGCAGCCACCAGCATCGTGAGGACGCGCGGCAAGCGGAACCAGAACCGACTGCCCTCGCCTAGCCGACTCTCGATGCCGAACTGACAGACGCGGAAGAGCGGATTGGTCTTGCGGTACTTCTCGATGATTCCTTTGCAGTTCATCAGACCGAAGCCGAAACCCTTCTGCTCGCTGGGCGCTACACGTACGGTCGCATCGGTCTGCGCGACCGTATGTGTAGGCTCACACGTATGGTCGCTCACGCGTGTCTCATTGGTGGTACTCCCGATGACGGCTGCATCGTAAACCTTGTTGTTCAGGATGAGATTGATATCATCGGCCGAGAGACCGCAGCCCGTGTCCTGCACCGAGAGCTCGACGTATGGGCCATCGGCGCTCTCCGATGCCGTTGCGCTGATGGTGACGGAACCGCCCGTGGGCGTGAACTTACGGGCATTGTCGGCCAACGTGTTGAGCATGAAAAGGGTGAGCGAGCGGTCGGCCTTGACGCTGAGGTCGGTGGGGCGCACGTCGAGCGTCAACCCTTTCTGGTCGTACGCATAATGACTGCGACGGATGGCGCTGAACAGCGGTTCGAGGGCGAACGTGGAGAGCTGCAGACTCAGTTGCCCCTGCTCCATCTTGATCCACTCGGTGAGCAGGTCGTTGAGCTCGGTGATGCGCGTAGTGAGTTCGCCGATGTATGCCAGTGACTCAGCCGGCGCCTGTTGCCGCTGCCTCATGCGCCGCACCTCATGAATGATGCGGTCGAGGAAAGGCATGATGCCGTAGACGAGCTGCAGCTTGGCGCGCTTCTCGATGTTCTGCTGCTTGTTGCGCAAGAGGCGCAGTTCGGTGGCTCGCTGCTGTTCTTCAATCTGTTCCTGTTCCTCAGCCAGTGTCTCCTGTTGTTGCTGAGCATAATCGCGCAACTGCTGCATCTTCTGACTGAGCAGTCGGTTCTGCGCCTCGGAACGACGTCTCCACGTGCGTAGCAGGAGGGCGACGAGCAAGCCGATCAGCACGGCCATGACGGCCACAAGGATCCAAATCCTTCGCAGCAGCCGGCTCTCGGCCTGCAGTTCGGCTGCGCGACTTTCGAGCTCCGCATCCTCGCGTGTGACATCGAGCAAATCGAGATAGATATTGCGATTGTAGTCACTTTCGGCCTTCATGTCCAAAGCGCTGAAAGCCACCGAGAGTTGTTGACGGATGCCCGCAATCCACTCGGGGACGGTCTTCACCTCGGGCGACTGCATCCACTGCCGCTCGACCGACAGTTCGGACGAAGAGGGGTCGAAGGGTTCCAACAGCGGCGTCTGCTCGTCGGGATCTAAAATCTCGTCGGTCTCATAATAGCATTGATGGTGGAAGTTGACACAATCGAGTGCCGCACGGTAACATTCGACAGCCTCCTCATAGTGCCCATGACCGAAGGCAAGCTCACCGAGCGTGCGGAGTGCACAAGCCTCCTGGTAGAGGTCGTCGTAGGCAATAAAGGCATTGAGAGCAGCTTCGCCCATGCGCTGAGCCGTGCTGTCGGCGCCGAAGATAGAATGAAGGAGCAAGAGCGCTTCGGGGTGAGCTTCGCTGATGATGCTCAGTCGCGCGGAGTCGGCGAAAAGGGTAGCCAGCGATTGCTCGGCATTGCCCTCGAAGAAGAGATAGCCTTCATAGCGAGCAAGCCAGAAACACTTGAGCAGATAGTTGAACTCCTCGCGGGTGATGGCATCGTCGTCGGTGTTGTCGGCCAGACCGCCCGAGCCGCGCATATAGCAGTAGTACAGCCATTGGGCCGTGTCGGCAGGCATCTGAGCGTAGGGCTCGGCCTGGCGGATCTCGTCGATGGCGCGTTCGTGCTGGTCGAGATAATAGAAATAGGTGGACGAGACGATGTGAAACTCACTGCGTGCATAGTTGAGACGATGCAGATGATGGGGCGTGAGCGACGACTCGCGCCGTACGATGCGCTGCAGTCGCTGCTGAGCATGACGGCGATGGACGAAGAACGCGCGGTTATCGCTGGTGCGCTGAGCCACCTTCATCTGCATCACGTCGGAGATGAGTTGCTCGACGGGGCTCTCTGTCACCTGCTCCACTTGCTCTGCAAGGATGAGGGCGCTGTCAAAGTCCATCTGCTGGAAGCGTTCGAAGGTCAGGTGGTTGAGGGCCTCGGCTTGTCCTTCGACATCGTGCGTCTGGAGGGCAAGTTCATAGGCTTGAAGCGCCAGCGCCCTTGTGCTGTCGATGTTGCGATAGTGCCAGGTGTAAGCCTGATGGTTCAAGCTGTCGACGATGGCATGAGACGCACCCGTCCGTCCGCCTGTGCAGGCAGCCAGCAGCAGGAGAAGGAAGGGCAACAGGTGTTTCATCGCAACGAAGATAGGCGTAGTCTCAGTAATGAAGAGGGCTATGGTTTTTGGGAGTTGAGCAGATAGTCGATCTCCTCGAATTCATGTCCCATGTTCAGGTTCAGGTAGATACGATAGAGCGGAGCCGCCCATCGGGTGACGGCATCGGGCTGCAACTGACGGACGCGTTCCATCGGCTGCTTGGCCAGCATGTAGAGGCTTCGGATAATCTCCTGATCACGTCGGCACTGCGGATTCGTGAGGTCGGAGCAAGCCGTATCGGCATAGATGACAGCCAGGTTGAGCGACGCAATGCCTTTGGTGTAGAGGGCATCGACATAGTCGGGCTCGAGAGCCAGGCAAGAGTCGCAGGCATCGATGGCCTCACGGTCCTTGGACTGCTTCAGCAGCACAAGGCTCTTGGCATACCAATAGAGCGGAACGCTATCGTTCTTTGCCAGCATCGAATCAGTCATCTCGAGGGCCGTGTCGAACCTGCGCTCAGACACGTAGTAGTCAATCAGATGCGAGAAGAAGTAGTCGTGCTGGGGATAGTCGCGCAGTCCGTCCTCGAGGGCCGAGAGCCACCGCACGCTATCGCCTTTGGCCTGCCAAGCCTTGCACAGGTATTCCTGCACAATCTGGCTCTTGAGGTGCGATGATTTTGCCAAAGAAGCATGCTTGATGATGCCGTCGTTGTTCTGCGACCGATAGGCCGACACGACGGCAAGATAGGCCGTGGGTCCGATGAGCGTGTCGGCACGCAGAAGGGTATCGCGTGCGAAAATGGGATGGGTGGCAACGCTGACATAAACGTCGAAGAACTGATAGGCCTGCGGCATACGCCCGCCACTGAAGTGCCATCGACCGCCGTTCAGCAAATTCGTGCGGTAGGGCATCAGAAAGTCGCGGTTGTGGCGGCGGTTCATCGGTCTGATGCGCCCTTTCTCGTCGGGCGATGCGCCAATGCTGTCGGCCTTCAGCACGTGAGCGTAGATGTCCAGGATGGAGGCGTAGAACTTGGTCGTATCGTATTTCTGCTTGAGATAGAGCTTGGTGTTCTCAATCTCATAGAGGCGCTCGCTGCACTCAGCCGCAAGTTGCAGATACTCGACTTTGTCCTTGGGCTTGACATCGGGCTTGTCGACTTCGGCCAACAGCGCTTTGATGGCCTGCTCGATATTGGATTTCTTCTTGATTGCATCCTTAGCCTGACGAACGACGCTGGCTGAGAACAGCGGTAGCGCTATCGCACAGAAAAGGATGAAGATGTATCGTCGCATAATGGTGATTCCGAAATTTGGTGCAAAGGTACGCTAAAGCGTAGAAATGACAAACTCAAGCAGGTTAAATGATGTTATACAGGCGAAGAAATGGGCATAAAAAAAGAGGGACGCCCGTTTTTAGCGTCCCTCCCTTGATGGAATTAGTAGTCCGAACGGTCGGACGGTAGTGAATAGAGATGCTTAATCGCCCACGAGGGTAGCCATCTCCTTCTCCTTAGCCTTGTTGCCGAGGATGTAGTAGACGGTGCGCAGACGCGTAGCCCACTTGTGAGGATTGTCGGGCTCGAGTTCCTTCACCTTGAGGAAGTAGGGCTCTGCCTTTGCATATTCATCCTTGACCTTCTGGATCTCAGCGTTCTGCTGGGCAACAGTCATCTTCTTGCCCGTGAGTGCTTCGTTCTTCTCATAGCCGATGTTGGAGTAGCAGACACCAGCGTTGAAGTAAGCGTCGGAGAACGACTCGTCAGCCTGTGTAGCCTTCTCGAAGAAGGGGATAGCGTCGGCATACTTGTGGTCGTTCATGAACACCAGACCCTTGGCATAGTTGCCGAGCTTGCTGTTGCTGTCAGCTGCAAGGATTTCGTCGGCAAAAGCCTGTGCGCCATTGAAGTCGTTGTGAGTGAAGTAGTAAGCGAGGATGTTCTGGGCAACAGCATCGTTGGCGGAAGGCTCTGCGAGAACTACTTCCTTGCCGGCCTTCAGCCAAGCTGCGGTATCGCCCTGCTCGATGAGGACGGTCAGATAGAGCTGGTTGACCTGATCCTTCTCCTGAGTGTACTGACGAGCCGTAGGCATGTACTCGAGGAGGGTCTTGTAGTCCTTAGCGAAGTAGGCAGCGAGGCAGGTGAAGTAGGCTATCTGCGGATTCTGGTCGTCCTCAGCCAGTGTGGCAGCGTCGGCGCCGAGAATCGAGTAGGTCTTAGGATAGTTCATCCAACGCTTGAAGGCATCGACGGCCTTGGGGTGCTGCTGGTTCTGGAAGAACATCTGACCGCAGTAAGCGACATAGGGACGGAACTGAATCACCTTCAGCTTGTTGGGGATGGTATAGGGGTCCTTTTCGCCTTTCAGGCCGAGGGCCTGCGTAGCCTTGTAGCACTCCTCCATCGCTTCGAGCGAGGCGTAGATATTCTCAGCCAACTTGGCCGTGTCAGTCGGTTGCTTGGCAATGACGTTGTTGAGCAGCGGGTTGAAGAGGTACATGTGCAACTGAGCCTTGATGTCCCAGGCGTTAGCCAGTTCCTTCTTCGTCTCGGGATTGTTAAGCGTTGGTGTGATCAGTTCCATACATTCAGCCAGCTTCGTGTTGAGCTCGGCTTCCTGCTTCTCGTTGCGCTCGGGAAGCGCTACCAGATTCTGTACTTCGTCCTTGAGCATGCGAGCCTTACGGACGACCTTGTCCTGAGCCGTTGCCGTGCCGGCAAAGGCTGCGAGTGCAAGTACAAATAAGATTTTCTTCATAATGATTTCGTGTTAAGTTTTAGGGTTTTTGTTAACTATGCTATTGAATAGGCCCCCACCCTATCTGCTTGCTTAGACAGGGCGAGGGCTAAAAGGTTTATTGTTGATCGTCACGATCGAGCGTGATGGTCTGTCCGTCAGAGAGTTGAGTGGGTTCGGGGAGGTCCTTGGCCTGAGCATCCTCAGGCAACTCTTCCTCATCGTCCTCCTTCGGAACGATGCACACGTTGGCAATCTTGTCGTTGCGCTTCTGCAGCTCAATGAGTTTGACGCCTTGGGTGGCACGGCCTTGAATCTTGATGTCTTCGAGGTGTAAGCGAATCGTGATACCACTCTTATTGATGATCATCAGGTCTTCGTCGTTGGTGACGCTCTTGATGGCCATGAGCTGACCCGTCTTCTCGGTGACTTCCAAGGTCTTGACGCCCTTGCCGCCACGGTTGGTGATGCGATAGTCGCCAACGTCGGAGCGCTTGCCGTAGCCCTTCTCTGAGACCACAAGAATGGTCTCTTCCTCAGGCTTATCAATGACTACCATGCCCACGACCTCGTTGCCTTCGCCCTCAAGATTGATGCCATGAACGCCAGCAGTTTTGCGACCTTTGGTTTCGCGGACAGTATTCTCATTGAAACGCACAGCACGGCCCATCCGACTTGCAATGATTATCTCGTTCTCGCCATTTGTCAAAGCAACATCTACAACTCGGTCCTCTTTATCAATATTAAATGCAATAATGCCATTTGTACGCGGACGACTATATAAAGCCAATGAAGCCCTTTTGATATATCCATTCTTCGTGCAGAAGATAACGTAGTGCGAAGCGTTGAACTCGGGGTCGTTGAGCTTCTTCACATAGAGGCAGGCATTGACGGCATCGTCGGGCTCTATATTGAGCATGTTCTGGATGGCGCGTCCCTTCGAAGCCTTGTTGCCCTCGGGGATGTCGTAGGCCTTCAGCCAATAGCAACGTCCCTTCTTCGTGAAGAACAACATCGTATTGTGCATGGTGGCACGATAAATGTATTCGATGAAATCAGCATCGCGTGTGCTGCTGCCCTTGGAGCCTACGCCACCACGGCCTTGAGCACGGAACTCTGCCAGCGGAGTACGTTTGATGTAACCCATGTGAGAGATGGTGATAACAATCTCATCGTCAGCGTAGAAGTCCTCGGGGTTGAATTCTTCACTTGAATAGACGATCTCAGAGCGACGAGCATCGCCAAACTTCTCCTTGACCTCAAGGAGTTCGTCCTTGATGACCTTCCAGCATAAGGCGTCGTCGGTCAGTATCTGATTGTAGTACTCAATCTTCTTCATCAACTCGTCGAACTCAGCGTGCAACTTCTCCTGCTGCAGGCCCGTGAGCTGCGACAGGCGCATGTCCACGATGGCTTTGGACTGTAGTTCGTCGAGGTTGAAACGCTGTTCGAGACGTTTGCGGGCCTCTTCTGGGGTCTTGCTTGTCTTGATAATCTGGACTACTTCATCGATATTGTCGCTGGCGATAATCAGTCCCTCGAGGATGTGAGCACGCTCTTCAGCTTTACGCTTGTCGTACTCCGTGCGGCGAATGACAACATCGTGACGGTGATCGACGAAGCATTTGATCATGTCGCGCAACGTCATCGGCTTAGGACGGCCATTTACAAGTGCGATGGAGTTGACCGAGAACGAGGTCTGCAGCTGTGTCATTTTAAACAGCTTGTTCAGCACCACGTTAGCATTGAAGTCGCGCTTCACATCGATGACGATACGCATACCCTCGCGGTCGCTCTCGTCGTTAGCGTTTGAGATGCCTTCAATCTTATGCTCGTTCACGAGGTCGGCAATCGCCTTGATGAGTTCGGCCTTGTTGACGCCATAAGGAATCTCTGATACGACAATCTTGTCGTGCTGCTCACCCGGCTCAATCTCGGCCTTGGCGCGCATGACAATACGTCCGCGCCCCGTCTCATAGGCATCACGCACACCCTGCATACCATAAATGTACGCGCCCGTGGGGAAGTCGGGGGCTGGGATGTACTGCATGAGTCCTGCCACATCAATATCGGGGTTGTCGATGTAGGCAATACAACCGTCAATGGTCTCATTGAGATTGTGCGTCGGAATGTTCGTGGCCATACCTACGGCGATACCCGTAGCACCATTCACCAGCAAGTTGGGGATGAGCGTAGGCATTACGCTGGGCTCCTTCTCCTTGCCGTCGAAGTTGTCCACCATGTCTACGGTTTCCTTCTCCAAGTCTTGCATCATTGCCTCGCCCGTAGCCGACAGTCGTGCCTCGGTGTAACGCATAGCGGCCGGTGAGTCGCCATCGACACTACCGAAGTTACCTTGTCCGTCGACCAGCGTGTAACGCATATTCCAGTCCTGAGCCAGACGCACCATAGCGAAGTAAACGCTTGAGTCGCCATGGGGGTGGTAGTGACCGAGTACATTACCCACCGTACGTGCGCATTTGCGATAATCCTTGTCGTGGGTGTTGCCGTCCACGCGCATACCATAAAGGATGCGTCGGTGAACAGGTTTGAATCCATCGCGCGCATCAGGCAACGCGCGGGCTACAATAACGGACATAGAGTAGTCGAGGAACGACGATCGCATCTCGCGCTCAATGTCCACTTTGATAATTCTGTCTTCTGAATCTTGCATGTGTTGTCACGGCTCTGTGCCGTTCGTTATTGATATATATAATGAATTTGATAAAGACTGATGGATGGGATTAAGCCTCCGTCCGTTCTGATTCTTCTGCTTTCTCTGCGATTGTATGTAATGAATTTTCCAATGTAAGATTTCCCGAAATGCCGTTAGAGGGCAGATTTGGGCCAAATAAGGGCAAATGGAGCAGTTTCCGTCCCTAATAGCGTACAAAGATACGTCATTCCCATCAACTCGCAAAATCTTTTCATCAAAAAAAACATAAACGCCCTCTTTTTTAACGAAAATGAAGGCTATTCCCCTTCAAGTCTGAAGATACAAACATACAAAAGAGTGCGTGTCCGGAGTTTCATTCTGTACATATCTTCATATCAAACAACTGAGATGCAAAGAATGTGTATTCTCTGCATCTCAGTATTACTGTTGAATAGGGTTTGCTATTTAACGATGCCCTTCTCGAGGTATTCAGCCAGATTCGTGCGGACCTTGGCAGCAGCACCTTCGGAAGCGACTTTCGCCATATCAGCTTCGACCATGATGCGGACAAGTTCCTCAAAACTGGTGCGAGAAGGGTTCCATCCGAGTTTGGCACGTGCCTTAGTGGGATCGCCCCAAAGGTTGACGACGTCGGTCGGACGATAGAAGTCTGGCGAAACCTCTACGAGCACGCGACCCGTAGCGACATCTACACCTCTTTCGTCAGCGCCCTCCCCTTCCCAGCGTAATTCTATGCCTACGTGCTTGAAAGCCAGGGTGGCGAAATCACGGACGGTATGCTGTACACCTGTAGCGATGACGAAGTCCTCTGGACGGTCCTGCTGGAGAATGAGCCACATACACTCGACATAGTCCTTGGCATAGCCCCAGTCGCGCAGACTGGAGAGATTACCGAGATAGAGCTTGTCTTGCAGGCCCTGGGCTATGCGAGCAGCAGCGAGGGTGATCTTGCGGGTGACGAACGTTTCGCCACGGCGTTCGGACTCGTGGTTGAAGAGGATACCCGAACAACAGTACATGCCATAGGCCTCACGGTATTCCTTGACGATCCAGAAGCCATAGAGCTTAGCCACAGCGTATGGGGAATAGGGATGGAAGGGCGTGTTCTCGTTCTGAGGTACTTCCTCGACCTTTCCATAGAGCTCAGAGGTTGAAGCCTGATAGATGCGACAAGTGTTCTCGAGCCCGCAGACACGTACTGCCTCGAGGACACGAAGAACACCCGTGGCATCGACATTAGCCGTGAACTCTGGTGAATCGAACGACACTTGTACGTGGCTCTGTGCGGCAAGATTGTAAATCTCGTCAGGACGCACTTTAGAGACGACCTTGACAATAGACATAGAGTCACTAAGGTCAGCATAGTGGAGGTGGAAACGCTCACGACCTTCGAGGTGTGCAATGCGCTCACGATAGTCAACGCTGGAACGGCGGATGATGCCGTGGACGTCATAACCTTTTTCGAGTAGGAACTCGCTCAGATAAGAGCCGTCTTGGCCTGTAACGCCAGTGATTAATGCTGTTTTCATTGATGATATCGTTTTTTCGTAATTTAATCCTCGGTCAACTTGCGGTAACGGATGCGACGCGGCTCCTCGAGGCCGAGGCGACGGAGCTTATTGGCCTCATAGTCGGTGTAACTGCCCTCAAAGAAGAAGACATTGCCATCGCCCTCGAACGCAAGAATGTGCGTACAGATGCGATCGAGGAACCAACGGTCGTGGCTGATGACCACGGCACATCCGGCGAAACTCTCTAGACCTTCCTCGAGCGCACGTAGCGTGTTGACATCAATGTCGTTGGTTGGCTCGTCGAGCAGTAGTACGTTGCCCTCTTCCTTGAGTGCCATCGCCAAATGAAGACGATTGCGCTCGCCGCCTGAGAGGACACCACATTTCTTCTCCTGATCAGCGCCTGAGAAGTTGAAACGGCTGAGGTAGGCACGGGCGTTAATGTCACGGCCGCCCATGCGCAGGAGTTCGTTGCCCTGCGAAATGGTCTGATAAACCGACTGATCGGCATGGATATCGTGATGGCTTTGATCAACGTAGGCAAGTTTGACTGTCTCGCCAACCTCAAAGGTACCTGCATCGGGCGTCTCAAGCCCCATGATGAGTCGGAAGAGCGTCGTCTTGCCTGCGCCATTTGGCCCGATGACACCTACGATTCCGTTGGGCGGCAACATGAAATTAAGGTCACGGAAAAGCACTTTGTCGCCATAGGCCTTAGCAACGCCATGGGCCTCGATGACTTTATTGCCTAGGCGCGGACCGCTGGGGATGTAAATCTCCAGCTTCTGCTCCTTTTCCTTCTGGTCTTCGTTGAGCATGCGTTCGTAGTTGGAAAGACGCGCCTTACCCTTAGCCTGACGCGCTTTGGGCGCCATGCGAACCCACTCGAGCTCACGTTGGAGTGTCTTGCGTCGTTTGCTCTCGGTCTTCTCTTCCATCTCAAGTCGCTTGCTCTTCTGCTCCAGCCAACTGCTGTAATTGCCCTGCCAGGGAATACCTTCGCCACGATCGAGCTCGAGAATCCAACCCGCCACGTCGTCAAGGAAATAACGATCATGGGTGACGGCGATGACAGTACCCTCATACTGATTGAGGTGCTGCTCGAGCCAGTCAATACTCTCGGCATCAAGGTGGTTCGTAGGCTCGTCGAGCAACAGTACATCGGGCTTTTGCAAGAGCAGACGGCAGAGTGCCACACGACGACGCTCACCTCCTGAGAGCTGACCGCAGAGTTGGTCCTGTGGAGGGCAACGCAGTGCATCCATAGCTCGCGCAAGCCGTGTGTCGAGATTCCAAGCATCGGTGGCATCGATGATATCCTGAAGTTCGCCCTGACGAGTAAAGAGCTGGTTCATACGGTCTTCGTTCTCATAGTATTCAGGCAGCCCAAATTTCTGATTAATCTCCTCATATTCAGCTAATGCATCCACGATATGTTGAACTCCTTCTTCAACCACTTGACGAACGGTCTTGGCATCATCAAGTTGCGGTTCTTGTGGCAGATAGCCAACACTGTAGCCTGGAGAGAACACGACGTTACCTTGATAGCTCTGGTCGAGACCTGCGATGATTTTCAGAAGTGTGGATTTACCTGAGCCATTCAGACCGATAATACCGATTTTGGCACCATAGAAGAAGCTCAAGTAGATGTTCTTCAACACTTGTTTCTGTGTCTGTTGGATTGTCTTGCTGACTCCAACCATTGAAAAAATGATTTTCTTGTCGTCTGCCATTATGGAATTTAGAATTGAGTTAAGCGTTTAGGATTGAAAGTAGTTCAAAGTCCATCTTCTTTGTAAAACGAGGCGAACAAAGGTCGAACGGAAACTTGTCAACTTGCCTACTTAAATTAAAGTTATCTCAGCCAAATGAAATCGCCAGCCTTGGCGACATAATCGGGTGAGAGACCATTGAGTTTATAAAGTCGGTCGAGGCGTATCGCATAGTGTTGGGCAATGTCGTAGATGGACTCGCCTGGCTGAACTACGTGAGGAACACCCCTCAACGACTTGTCACCCTTCTTGGCTTTCTTTTCGAGATAGACGATATCGCCTGGAGCCAGCCGGGACGACTTGGGGCGTTCGTTGTAACGGCGGAGCTTACGCGCACTCACCCCCGTCTCACGGGCCACACTCTCCCACGTATCGCCCGACATGGCAATAATCATGTAGGTTTTGTTGATGCGATAAACGATATGGCGAGAGAAGAAATCGCTCTCCGATGCAGCCGAAGCTGACGAGGAATGGTAGCGGCCAGAAGTGTAAGAGTCAAACTGCTGAAGGTTGTAACGTTCGATGATGCCAATGAGCATCTCGGCATAACGTGGATTAGTAGCGTAGCCACAACGCTTAAGCCCATGAGCCCATCCGCGATAGTCGGTGAGTTTCAAGTCAAAAAGCGAACGATATCGTTGGTTGTTGCGCAAGAAGCGTGAATGGTCCTCATAGCTCTCGTCGTCGGTTCGGTACTTGCGGAAGCGGTCGTCTGGGCGATCGTCGGCCATGACGATATAGGGCCCCGTCCAATTCATGCCTACTTTGATGCCAAAATGGTTGTGTGCCTCGCGTGCCAGTCGGCTCAGGCCGGCACCACTCTCGATGAGTCCTTGGCCCAACGTAATAGAAGCAGGAATGCGATAACGCCGCATCTGTTCGATGGCCATGTCCTTATAGTTCTCAACATAACGCCATTGGACCGACTGCCCCGACTGCGCAAGCATCGTGGAAGCCACCCAGAGAAGGGCAAAAAAGCTTAAAAAGCGTAGCTTCATTATGTAAAATTGATAAAACTGCGCACAAAAGTAATTCTTTTTTGGCAGATATCGAAAAAGGTTTGTATATTTGTCGAAGATTTCATCAAAAAACACATGAAAAGTATCGAAATTAAGGTCCAAATTCAGGTTTTTGACGTCGAAGAGCTATCCGACAGCGACCGTCATCTCGTTGAACGTGCCAAGGAGATGACGCAGACGAGCTACTCTCCCTACTCCGAGTTTCGCGTGGGCGCTGCCATTCGTTTACAAGACGGACAAGTGTTCGCTGGCAGCAATCAGGAGAATGCAGCTTATCCCGTCGGTTCGTGTGCCGAACGGACGACATTCTTTTATGCTCAAGCCAATGCTCCCGAGGTAGCACCTGAGGCCATCGCCATAGCCGCATTCACGAATGGTCATTTCCTTGAGAAGCCCATCTCCCCCTGTGGTATGTGTAGGCAAGCTCTCCTCGAAGCCGAGACACGCTATGGGACACACATTCGCGTGCTGTTGTATGGCACAGATGGCGTTTACGTCGCTCAGAGTATGCGCGACCTGCTTCCTCTCACGTTTGATGGATCTGAGATGGCATGAAAATACGTGTAAGTTTGGCAGCTCTATGCTGCATAATTGCAATGATGCTTCTGAGTTCGCCTTGTGCGGGACGCGAGAAGAAGGATAAAAAGAAGAGTGGCGTCCAGGTCATCGATTTGTCGCTTCCCGTACCTGATGCTCCCCTCATGCCATTGTCGCCTCAGCCTATCCTAGCTCCCGAGTCAGGCGTCAGCGACGTGGCTGTAGTCCATGTTCCCAATCGTCGGGTGGCTGGCATCGACGTCTCGCACTACCAAGGTAGAATCAACTGGCACGAGGTGGCACGTAGTGGAGATGTCGCTTACGTCTACTTGAAGGCTACGGAGGGTGCCAATCTCGTCGATAACACCTATCGGACGAATCTGGCTGGCTGCCGCCGCGAAGAACTGAAAGTTGGAGCCTACCATTTCTACATTCCCAGCGTAAGTCCCCAACAACAGTTCCAGAACTTCAAGAACTGCGTGAATGCAGGCGAGATGGACTTGATTCCAATTGTCGACATAGAGCGTCGTGGACGTGAATCCTTAGCTTCATTCCAATCCAATTTGAAGACGTTCATCAATTTGGTCGAACGTCATTATGGCGTACGACCGATTCTCTACTGTTCACGCGACTTCTATAACAAATATCTCTCAGGTCCCTTCACGAGCTACAAATATATGGTAGCTCGATATGCGCCCGATGTTCCTCAGTTGTGCGACAACGTAGCCTTCGTGATGTGGCAATACTCCGCCACTAGCAGGGTACAAGGCATCAGAGGCAATGTCGATCGCAGTTGCCTCATGGACCAGTACACCCTACATGACATCTTATTGCGACCTGAGAGTCAGCGCCCGCACAGGAGGCGGTAGTCACATTCGTGGCAAATGGTGTTCTTTGTGGTCTGTCGGAACGGAACTTTGTCATCGAAAATTTCTTCGATGACAGCATTTAGCTGTTCGTTATAGGCCTCGAGCAGCGATTCGCCGTCGGGGGTCAGCGGCTGGCGTACATCTTGTATGATTCTTCTGGATATAGTCAGTTTTGGCGAGTAGTCATCGCTTCCTGATTTGTGAATGAAGAACAGACAAGGGGTGACAGGCTGTTGCTCTTGCTGCGCCACAATGGAGGCATAGAGAATCGTCTGCAAATAATAATGTTCTTTCTTCCCCGTGTTGGAGAACAGACTGTTCAGTTCGCTGACGGGATATGGATAGCCGCCCGTCTTATAGTCTACGACACGAATGCTACGTCCACTCTCGGCCGAAGGGTCAGCGACTTCGTCCAAGCGATCGATGATGCCGCCTGTGTCAATCTCGATATCATGATTGCCACTTTGGATATGCATGGTTGTCATGCGCGGTTGTTCCAATTCTATGATGCGAATGGGTGTGAGACGTCGGTCGTAGGTGAGCAGTTGCTTGAGATAAGATTTTACCACGCGATTGGCAATCAATAGGATGCCCGTGTACTCCTCGCGGCGTCCTTGGAAGAAGCGTTCGCGAAAAGCCTGGCGCACCATGTCATCTAAGCGATACGCATCGTGATCAAGTATTCCGTCGATATCTTGTTGGTGAACGATATCACCAGCAGAGGTTAACTGTAGATAAAGCAGTTCGGCCGCCCGGTGGAAAACCTCACCAAAGAGTGCAGCGGTGAACCCATCTGCAGGATCGGGATCAATGCGTAAGCCGCGAACATAACGGTAATAGAACATCAATGGACAACTGGTGTAACGATTGATGGCTGTGGGCGACAGCAGGCGACGGTCCTTGCCAGTTCTGTGGGTGTTGTCAAAACGCTGATAGAGCTGTTGTAAGACTTCGTCGGTCTTTGGCACGACAATTTCTTCTTGTTCGGGTAGACTACAGGAAGTCTGCAATTGCAAATGTTCGACCTTCAACGATGTCTCTGCCAGCAACTGACGCAAGAATCGAGAACTCTCGTTTTGCCGCGTACCAGCGTTGCTCTCGTTGTAGACGAAAGTGACACGTTCGGCACGCTGGATAAGACGATAGAAATAGTAGGCGTAGACGGCAATCTTATGGCGTATCGTGGTTAAGCCGAAAGCGTCCTTCAGGTGGTAGGGAATGAAGCTGTTGTCGGCAACGCTCTTGGGCAGATACCCTTCGCCAACGCTGAGCATGAGCACATGACGGAAATCCAGAGCACGCGTCTCGAGCACGCCCATGACTTGCAGGCCTACGGCGGGTTCGCCATGGAAGGGAACGCTCTGCGTCTGTAGCACGTTCCTAACCAGTCGCATTAGCGTAGCGTTGTTCACCGTGAGCAACGGTTCGTCTCCAGCCATTAAGTCGAGGATGCGATTGATACGCTTGTAGGCTACGAAGACCGCCTCAATATGCAGTACTGTCGTCGAAGAGGACTGCTCCTGCTTAGATAAACGTTTTCCGAGTTGGGACAGTACATCAAGTAAATAATTCATCAGCCCCACTTGCCCCAGCACCTCACGCTTCCACGTTTCCTCGTCCAGAAGTCGGACAAGAGGATGATTTTCGACAGCCGTCAGAAGCGACGGGCGGAAACGGTGATTAACGGTGTCAAGGCCTTCAGTTTGCAGTATCATGAGCGAGTTGACTAAGCCATAAACTGACGTATCGGAGAGGGGGAAACCCATCGTGACATTCAACGCCTCGACCGAAGATGGCAGTGCGTGCAACACAGGTTGGAGCAATTGTTCGTTGCAGAGTACGACTGCGGTTTGGCTTTCTGTATAGCTCTCTCCCTCAGGTGCACGTTCGGGCAACGTCAGGTTCTCCTGTAACCATTGAGGGACATAACGCGCCTGTGCATTTTCGCTCGACGCTGTAACGAAGGTCAGTTGTTTCTCTTTCCTGAAATTGTCCATTCCGGCAGCTTCAAGTTCGTTGCCGTAACGCTCTATGTTCTGGCGAATGAAATAGCCAGCTTCATGGATTTCCTTGTCATGAGGGTTGGCATAGAACAGGTCATAGTCCCAATAGAAGAGCGCCCTCCCTTGGCGTTGAAGTTCATCGAAGAGAGCTTTCTCGACCTCATTCAAGACATTGAAGCCTACGAATACATATTGACGCTTGTCGTTAGCGAAAGGTGCACTTGCCTCATCCACAGTCGTGGGGTCAGCCAGACGAGCTGCACGCAAGCGCTCGATGACATCGCGTTGCAAAGCTCCCTCGTAAAGCATACCCGCTTCCGCTAACTGTCGACGCAAGTCATCGTAGATATCGAACATACGACTCCATAGACGCAAAAAACGTTCTTTCAGCTGTGAGTTGCCCTCTACCGAAAATTCGCTGAAGAATGACTGCAGCGCCTCTTCCTGCTCAGGAGTGATATAGGAGTTATCCTCTAATTCTTTGATGTCGTGGATATTGGTAAAGAGCTGCCGCGCATCAACCAAATGCTTGTCAATATCATCGAAGTCGTTGAGAAGAACTTCGCCCCATCCATAGAATTGATCGAGCGGCTGAGGGTCTTCAACCAAATCGGCGTAGGAACGATAGAGGCGGCAGACGCTCTCGATTGGGTCGCAGAGCGCGTAGGGTGACTGTTGCAGAAAGAGATCGCTGATCGTTCGGTAGACTGGGGTCCACACGGGTGTCGGAGATAACTCCGCCAGGCGCTGGTTCAGAAAAAGACTAGCCCGTTTGCCTGGGAAGACGACCACCACTTGGCTCATGTTGGAGCCAAAATGGCTGAGCAACGAGGTTGCGACTTGATGTAGAAACGTATGCATGTGTATCAGAAGTCGAGGGTGAGTTGATTGTTGTCTATTTCACTACGGCCCCGCGAGGAAGTCGCTCTCTTGGATAGTACAGGCTGAACCTTGGCACTATAGACATACCAAAGGTAGCCTTCGACCGCAGCATTGGGATACATTTGCTTGAGCAGCGAGATGTATTCAAGCACCTGCTCTTCATAATCCTTGTGGGGGCGTCCGAACTTGAAGTCGACCACCACAACTCGACGTTCGTCAGCACTCACCATCACCCGGTCGGGGCGCTTGACCATAGGTTGATGTGAAATGGTATCAATGCTCGCGATTGAGCACTCTGTGAACAGGTGCCATTCGCCATTGAACCATGTAGAAACCGTCGGCTGTTCAAGTCCTTTATGCAACCAGCCCTCGAGATCGTTGCGTCGGACCGAGATGTAGGAACCGTCAGCCTGCCTACGTGAGATAATACCTTCTCGCTCGAGTGCATCGAGAACATGCGGAATGTCGGCGGTCGTCTCTATTTGCTGTAGCACACTATGCAACAGACGTCCGATCTCGATGTACTGTTGCTCTTGCGAACTGATGCTCAAGGAAAAATCATCAAGTTCATTATCAGGCTGAGCTACGAACAGCTTCGACTGGTTGCTTTGCCGGAATGTTGCCGTGAGCGGGTAGCTGCACATTGTCACATCCGTAGGCTTACGATGCGGTATAAGCCGATTGTCGTCCGTCGACTTCTCAGCCTTAGCATGAGACACAGGAAGGCCACGCTCATGACCGTTAGGATAAATCTTGGCCAGTAGATCGCCCACTGTGCGTGTCGGATTCTGTAGGTTGTCGCCATCACCGACAGCCCAAGCATAGAGATTACAGCGCGCGCGGGTGAAGCCAACGTACAAGGCGTTGAACTCATCCAGGCGTTTATATAAATGTTCGCGCGCGTAAGGAGAGGCAAAGATGGAGTTTGTCGACATCTTGGAGAGCGTCACAGGTACCAGTTGTAGCTGAGCATAAGGTTCTTCGTCCGGCGTACACCAGATAAAACTCTTGTGTTTGGCTCTACGGTCGCTGTCGAAATCCCATGCACAGAATGGCATCAGCACCGTGTGGAACTCCAGACCCTTCGATTTGTGAATCGTAATGATGCGAATGCCGTCTACTTGACCTGCAGGTATTGACTCTTGATTGAGTTTCTCATCCCAATAGCGCAAGAACGAACGGATGTCCGATGTCTCTTGATGTACAAAGTCCATGACAGCATCAAAGAAGCCCATTACATAGGCATCCTGTCCTGGTATCTGGTCCAGGTTAAGCCGCTGATAGAGTGTTTCCAGTAGGTCGTACAACGGGAGCTCTTTCAACCGTTCATCCAAGGGCATGACCTCAGGGCATAGGTTCATGAGATAGTATGTGGCTACAGGATTGTTTGGGGTATCGAGCAGGCGCAGCGCCGTGATGAGTGCTACCACAGCACTGCTTGACGAGTAATAAAATGCCTCGTCACTCACGATGGATGGCATGTCGTTGACCTTGCTGAAGGCTTCGATGATGGTTTTAGCTTCATCCTTGAAGCGTACAAGAATCGTCATCTTATCATAAGGCAACCCTGAATCATGCAGCAGCCTGATCTGTTGCATCATATCGTTGATAACGGCGGCTTCACGCGCTTCACGGCTTTCAAACTCTTTTGCGCTCTGTACACTGATGCGGACAAAGCCCGACGATGTGCGGTTGGCTGGTATCTTTTGCTTGACATCAGCATAAGCAGAGGCGAACGAGAAGGGTTCGTCAATCAGGGCAACTTCGGCTGCCGAAACATTGTCCAACTCAGGTACAGCAGCAAGGAAAAACTCATTATTGAATTCAATGACTTGACGGAAACTGCGGTAGTTCGTGTCGAGCGTCTCGATTCGCGGCGCTGGTTCAACGGTGTGTTCAATATTAGCCAACATGTGCCAGTCGCCGCCACGCCATCGATAGATGCTCTGTTTGACGTCACCCACGAGCAGGTTGCTGCCGCCTTTGGCGAAACTCTCCAACAATAGGGTCCTAAAATTCTGCCATTGCAAGCGCGATGTATCCTGGAACTCATCAATCATCACATTCTTCAGTTGAGCACCTATCTTCTCGAAGATGAAAGGTGCATCGCTCTCTCCTATCATGCGACGAAGCAGGATAGGTGTCTTGGCGAGGTTGAAGCGTGATGTCTCGGAATTGATGGACGTCACCTCGCGATCAATATCAGCTAATAGACGTAGCAGCTTGATGTGAGCTTGTGTCTGATAACCACTATTGTAGGTATATTGTAGTTTGTCGAAGGTATCGACTATGTGTGATAGCATATCCGCTACTTGATCGGCAGCCTCAATGAGATCAGGACGACGACGTCGATCACTCATTTTCACTAATGTCAATGGGTCGTTCGCAAACTTGTGAATGCGATTGCTGATGTTGATTGTCATATCACCAGCCTGCAGCTTCGAAGCTAACTTTCCAAGGTCGCTGCCATTCGAGAAGTCTGTATAGTCGACGCTCAACGAGGCCAAAGTTCCTGCCAACTCATTTCCCATTTGGATGGCGGCGGAACGTGCTTGGTTTTGAAGTTGACTGATCTGCGAGATGACTTGGCGAAGTGCCTTGTCGTCAGTCAGCAACGCTCGCAGTTTGTCGCCGCGCATCAGGTAGTCCTCGTTAAAAATGGTACTGCCATAAGCCTTCACGCTATTTGTGACGTCCCACCGTTGATTGTTCATGATCTGATCTTCGACCAGACTCATGACCCAATCCAGCAGAACTTCATCGTCCTGAAGGCGATCGAAGATGCGGTCCACGGCTTTCGATAGGACCTCTTTGTCACCAATCTCAACTTGAAGATTGGCCGTAAGTCCCAACTCATGAGCCAGCCCGCGCAGAACGGACTGGAAGAATGCGTCGATCGTCTGTACACGGAAACGGTTGTAGTCGTGCAGAATCTGGTGCAATGCCCGACGGCACCTACTACGCAGTTCCTCTTCGCTGGGCACCTCTATGCCGTCACTCTGAATCGAGCGGCAGAGTGCTTCATAATAGTCGTTGCTTGAAGGTAGCCCATTACCTATACCATAGAGCTGGCAGAGGATTCGGTCTTTCATCTCAGTTGTGGCCTTGTTCGTAAAGGTCACAGCCAAAATACGAGCGTACTCTCCTCCTTCAGAAGCAAGCACAAGCAACTTAATATATTGAATGGCCAGCGTGAAGGTCTTGCCTGATCCCGCAGAGGCCTTAAAGACAGTCAAGGCATTCATCATCCAATCCTTATTAGAATTTGAGTTAGTCGTATCTCATGCAACGTCAGGAACAGTCTGATGAGATTCAATAATAGATTGAATTTCTATTGTCCAATGCAATGGTATTCAAACCCTTGTTCGCGTAGTTCCTTGGCGTCGTAGATATTTCGCCCGTCGATAATCAGAGGGCGGCGCATGGTTTTCTTGACCACCTTCCATGACGGCAGACGGAAAGCTTTCCACTCCGTAACCATCAGCATGGCATCGGCATCGACCAGTGCATCGTACATATCGCGTGCATAACTGACCGTATCGCCAATGCGACGACGGCACTCATCCATCGCGACAGGGTCATAGACACGGATGTCGCACCCCTCAGCCTTCAGCAGGTCTATCAGCACCAGCGACGGCGCTTCGCGCATGTCGTCGGTCTCAGGCTTGAACGAGAGCCCCCACAAAGCTATCGTCTTCCCGCTCAATTCACCTCCCATCGCAGCCTTCAGCTTGCGGAAGAGTATGCTCTTCTGGTTCTGGTTGACATCCTCGACCGCCTGCAGCACACGCATCTCGTACCCATTCTGCTGAGCCGTCTTGATGAGTGCCTTCACGTCCTTCGGAAAGCACGAGCCTCCGTAGCCACAGCCCGCATAGAGGAACTTACGGCCGATTCGCGTATCGGAACCGATGCCTGCACGTACCATATTCACGTCAGCACCAACAAGCTCGCACAGATTGGCGATATCGTTCATAAACGAAATGCGGGTGGCCAGCATCGAGTTAGCGGCATACTTGGTCATCTCAGCCGATGGAATATCCATGAAGATGACGCGGAAATTCTGAATAAGGAAAGGCTTGTACAGACGGGTCATCAGCTCGCGAGCTTTCTCGCTCTCAACGCCCACGACGACTCGGTCCGGACTCATGAAATCGTTCACGGCATTACCTTCCTTCAGGAACTCTGGATTCGAAGCCACGTCAAACGGGATGTCCAGACCTCGGCGGTCCAGTTCTTCCTGAATGGCAGCACGCACTTTACGCGCCGTACCGACGGGGACTGTCGATTTCGTCACGACCAGTTTGTAGTTATTCATGTGTTGGCCGATGGTACGAGCCACTTGCAGCACGTACTTCAGGTCGGCGCTACCATCCTCATCTGGAGGCGTACCCACTGCCGAGAAGATGACTTCCACGTCATCGAGGCACGAGGTCAAGTCGGTAGTAAAATGTAAGCGACCCGCCGTTTTGTTGCGGTTCACCATTTCTTTCAATCCAGGTTCATAAATGGGGATTTCGTCGTTTTCCAACTTCTTAATCTTTTCCGGGTCGACGTCTACGCAGGTAACGTCAACGCCAATCTCAGCAAAACAAGTGCCTGTGACAAGCCCTACATAACCGGTTCCTACAATTGCAATATTCATTTCCTATGTTTTTTTACATTATTTTAACGTGAGTCGATTTGGCGGTCGAGTTGTCCCTGGATGGTTTCTCGTCGCCGTCCTTCGGGACGTTGTCCAAGGGACGAATGTCATCGCCATGAATCACAAGTGCAAAGGAAATCAAAATAACTGAGAAAAACAAGCAGAAATAAAAAATATCGCAAATTTTCACGTTTTTTTGTGGCCATTCCAACAGAAAGTCGTACCTTTGTGGCCGATGAACGACTTATCTTACCATATTGAGCATTTGCTCCTGACCCACGACTGCATTGTCGTACCGCTCTTTGGTGCTTTCGTAGCACGTGAGGGCGAGTCGTGTCGTATCGAGCAGGAAAGCCTTTTCTTCCCGCCCCTGCGCACGGTACGTTTCAACGCCGAGGTCACGGAGGACGATGGGTTGCTCGTTAATGAGATAAGTTCAGCACTTCATTGCACCATCCCCGAGGCTAAGCGCCACGTGCAGGCTATGGTGCTGCGTTTGCGCCAACAGCTTCTGGCCGAAGGGCAAGTTGACTTCGGCACTATCGGCGTTTTCATGCAGGACGAGGACGGTCACCTCACCTTTTCTTCCTGTCAGGCCGGCGTCACTACTCCCGAGTTCTATGGACTTGACGTTTTCTTCATGCCCTGTCTGAGCACAACGCCTGCTGCAAGCCGCAAGGAGCGTCATCGCCAACAGGTGCGTCAGATGGAAGCCGAAGCCGAACGCGATACTATTATTATCCGTCTCAGCCGTCGAGCTCTCCATCATACGGCAGTCCTTGCAGCAGCAGCCGTCGTCACAGCCTGCGTACTCTTCACCCTTCCTGCCGATATTCTTCGACAGAAACAGTCGCAACTTGCTTCATTGTTCCCCACGGAAAAGGTCGCCAAGACGCCTGCCCCTAAAGCCGAAAAGCCCGTTGCGCCCGTTAACTCCAAGAAGACTTCTGCAACGACCGACCAGCAGGAGATACCTGCTACCGCTCTACCCACGGCTATGCCTTCGTCCGAAGCCGAGACTCGTGAGCTGCAGGCGGAGACTTCGAATGTCCGTCAAGTCACTCCTGCCACACCCACCGCAACCGTTCAAGCCGTCGCGTCCCCTAATTACGCCGTTGTCTTAGCCAGCAGCATCGGACGTCAAAACGCAGAGCGATTCATCAGTGAACTTCACGATAAGGGAATTAACGCACGCATCTACGAGAAAGGCAAAATGCTTCGCGTGGTGGTAGATGGTTTTGCCACTGAAGCAGCAGCCTACAACGAAGCCAAGCAAATCCAAGCCATGGGCGGTGAACTCGAAGCTGCTTGGGTCATGAAACTATGAAACGAGTACGTTGCCCCAAGTGCGATAATTACATCTCTTTCGACGAGACACGCTACACCGAAGGCCAGACCTTGGTCTTTGAGTGTCCCGACTGCCATCGTCAGTTTGGTATCCGCATCGGGAAGTCGAGACTACTTGCCACACGCAAGGACGAACGCCGCCAATCCGAAGCCGAACTGCAGACTGGCATTGGGCAAGACAATACCTCTGCCTCTTCCCCACTCGATGCCAGCGAGCAGAATCATGACTATGGCCACCTTGTCGTCATAGAGAACGTGTTTCATTTCAAGCAAACCCTCCCCTTGCAATTAGGTGACAATGTCATCGGTCGCTACGTGCGTGGTACCAATATCAACACTCCCATCGAGACCGTCGACCCCAGCGTAGACACAACCCATTGTGTCATCAACGTGCGTCAGAATCGTCAGGGCCAACTCATCTACACGCTCCGTGATGCCCCCTCTGGCACTGGCACCTTCGTCGGCAACACCATTCTTCGTGACAACGACCGCCTCCGCATCGACGACGGCACCATCATCACCATCGGAGCCACCACCATGATTCTCCGGGCCGCTGGATGCGAGGATGAAGAGACAACCGCTGAAGCGCGTTGATGTACAGACGAACGTCGACGCTGGGGTAATGAGAGCTCTTTCATGACAGTTGCGTCATAGGTGTCAGTCTCTTCATACATATAAAGCGGAGCTTTTGCTGAAATACGCTGATTGCTGTAAGGGAGTATAAATTGCTTTTCATAACTTTTTTCGAATCATTACCTAAAAAATGTCCATTCCATTTGGTCATTTCACAGGAAAGGTGTACCTTTGCAGCCGCTTTCCGGGGTGTAGCGCAGTTGGTAGCGCTCCTGGTTTGGGACCAGGCGGTCGCCCGTTCGAGTCGGGTCGCCCCGACGGTAAGGAAGGAAGTCACTTTTCAGCGGCTTCCTTCTCTCATTCTATGACCAACGTCGTCGCGGGATTTACACATAAATTTGCCATAGTATTGGCGAAGAAATAGCTATCTTTGTGTGTCATTTAGTTGATTGATGCTGATCATATCATAATCAAAATATAAAGGAACGAATCTATGAAAAAGAAGAAGAAGCGGAAGGTTAACCAGGCAATTTCTAAAGATGTGATCAAAGCCATGAGACGCGGAGGACGTGAAGCCGAACAAGAAATGCTTGGACCTGGATTCCACTCGTTCAAGCGCCTGCATCAGTCCAAAGTGACCTATACACGCAAGGTGAAGCATAAGAATAGGGAAAGATAAACTAGACGGTAAATGCTTTCTTTTCATTCCCTTAAATCAGAGGGATTCAGCCCTAAATTGTTCAGGACATAGCGGCTGAAGTGCGAGAGCGAGGAGAAATTGAATCGGTCCGCAATATCCTTGATAGAGAGGGACCGATCACGCAGTTGGCGACTGATGTCAAGCGATGTATAGCGCGTGATCCAATAGTTGGCTGGCAGGCCACTGACCTTCTTGGACACCTCAGAGAGATATTTGGAGGTTACGCACAACTTGTCGGCGTAATAACCTATATCACGATGATGGCGGTAGTCACCTCGCTCCAACAACTCAATGAACTGTTGCATCAGCTGGTGATACTGCGACGATAATTTGTCGAAGCCGTAGAGTTCGGCATGGAAGTCGAAGAAATCCAGAATCATTGTCTGGATGGCATTCATCATGACCTCACGAAAGAAATGGTGCTGCGGCTGAGCCAGACGCCGACGTATGACGGCGAAGTTATTGATACACTGGGCTTGCTGATGTTCGTTGAGTCGCATGATAGGATTGTCGAAGAGCGCCAAATGTCCCTTCATGTCGTAATTGCTCTGCGGCGTGGACATCTCGATGAACGCCTGTGATACGTAGATGACCTCAATGCTGAAGTCGGGGCTTGGCTGGATGTTCTTGATAAGATCCAGCCGCCGCGAGACAATCATGCAATCGCCTGCCTCAATGCGAAACCGGCGCCCCGAATGTTCGAACGTGCAAGAGCCAGCATGGCAGTAAGCATGACATAGGTAACCTGCAAACTGCCGGTTGTCGATGCGGTCCAGCGTGTCGTCGATGATGATATGTTGAATGGTCTCCATAGGGCATGCCGCTATAGTGTTTGCCTCAACTCTCCTTAGCTGGTGTGAACTCCATGATGGCGCACGTCTCACCCTCGGCAGCGAGTGCGATGACGATTGCATCGGCGGAAGTGAACATCGTGGGTATGAGAACATCTCCCCGTTTAGCTGCCACACGGTACTCCACGCGCAATCCCTTCACCTCGAAGCCATCGGGCAGCAACTCCATGGCCATGCGGATGTAGTTGGCATTGTTCATGTGGCGATTGTAGTCGATATCAGCACGCAGGACCTGAACAGGCGCCAGCTCACAGCCACCCTCTCGAGGGAGAATAATGCGACGGTCGCGATAGTTCATCTCCAACTGCGGCTCCAGGGTCAGCGTGGCAATCGTGGCATCGTCGACGCGCTTCAACTTGCCTGTCGTCTTATCAACGAAGGCTCCCATGCTCCAGGTCCGATAACAGGGCTTGCCTGTAGCATCATAGATGAAAGTGTTGCGGAAACCGAACATCGGTTTCATACCATACACAGAGGTCGTGACGGTGAGTTCTTCCTTATACTCGGGCACACGGATAACCTCTACTTGTCGCGACGCCAGCAACTGGGTCATTCCTTGTTGTTCGAAGAAGGTTTTCACGCCAGGCTCCGAATCAATCCACATCTCCGAGCAATCCTGCATCATCTGCAGGGCCGAGTAGAGCTTCAACCGACCATTTTGATCGCACGTGCTTGTCGTCACTTTATACTTTAAACTATACATGATTGAATCTGAAAATCGTTAGCTGTTTTTTTTCGAGATTGGTTCGACCACACTCTCATGACCGAGCCGAATGACGAGTGCAAAGATAAAGAATTTCTTCAAAACGCATGTACTTAATGTTGTGAAAAGGCGGATTTATATTGTTATTTAACACTTATGTCGTGGTTAACGAGTTGTTGATGCAGAATGGGTTTATGGCAATAGAAGTTTTCGTGTTCTCTCATTCGTTTGCGTCATGGGCTGTCCATTTCTGGACATCAGTGTGTCCATAATCGGACACTCCGTTCAGACGCGTTTGCTGATTATGAACGAGTTATGGAACTGGCACTCTTTTTGCGAATACAAAGGTGTCATGATTAAGCATTGTTTATTCCCTATTTTCCTCTCGATGTGTGGCTGTTCGTCCACTTCGGCAGCCCTTTCGGCTACATCATTACAAGCCAATTCTTTGCCGGCTACGAGATCCGCAAAGTCCGACTCCGTTTTGCATCTTACGCTCTCAGAGTGCATTCTCATGGCGCGTCGTCAGAGTGTGGACGCTGCAGTAGCCCTTGGTGAGTTGAAATCAGCCTACTGGCAATGGCGCAGCTATCGTGCAGATCTCTTACCAGAGGTGTCGTTCTCGGCCACCACGCCAAGCTATAACAAACGTTACACCAGCTATCAGCAGGCTGACGGCGGTCTCTCCTTCGTTCGCAACGACTACATTGGTCTGAGCGGTTCGCTCTATGTGACACAGAAGATATGGCCCACAGGCGGAACGCTCTCCGTTGAATCCTCCCTTGAATTCCTGCATCAGTCGGTCAATGCCCCGACTGTTGGCGGGCGTAACGGTACGAATCAGCTGATGTCTCTTCCAGTAGCTGTAACGCTCTCACAACCGCTATTCGGCGTCAACCATGTCAAATGGAACAGACGAATAGAGCCTCTTCGTTATCGCGAGGCTAAGGCTCGTTTCCTAACAGAAACAGAGCAAGTTGCTATGCAAGCCATCAACCACTACTTCAACCTCTTGTTGGCAGGCGAGCAAGTAGGTATTGCCGAGCAGAACCTACAGACAGCTGAGAAACTCTATGAGGTGGCGCTAGCCAAGCGTGAGATGGGCGCCATCAGCGAGAACGACGTCTTGCAGATGCGACTCAACATGCTCTCCGCCCGTAGCACCCTGACTGATGCCAGGAGCGCTCATCAAGCACAACAATTTGCCCTGCGCTCGTTTCTTGATGTCGAGACAGATATCGAACCTGAGGTGCCTGATGAATTGCCAGACCTCCACATAACCTATGAGGAAGTGCTGTCTCATGCCTTGAACAACAATGCTTTCGCTACAACCATGCGACGCCGCCAGTTGGAGGCCGACTATTCAGTGGCTTCTGCCCGTGCTGCCCGACAGAGCATCAATCTCTACGCACAAGTGGGCTACACGGGAACTGGCAATAGCGTGGGCGGTGCCTATCGCGACCTGCTGAGCAAGGAGGTGGTGCAAGTAGGGTTCTCGGTGCCTCTGCTGGATTGGGGCAAACGCAAGGGGCAACGCCGCATGGCCGAAAGCAACCGTGAGATCGTTCAGGGGCAGCTGCGCCAGCAGGCACAGGAGTTCCGACAGAACATCTTCGTCTTGACAGAACAGTTCAATAACCAGGCGCAGCAGCTGCACATCGCCTGCGAAGCTGACACCATCGCCCAGCGGCGTTACCACACGAATGTCGAGACGTTCAAGATTGGAAGCATCTCTACGCTCGAACTCTCCGACGCCCAGACGGCAAAGGATGAAGCTCGCCGCAGTCGGATCCGGCAGCTCTTCAACTACTGGTACTACTACTACCAACTCCGCAGTATTACCCTTTGGGATTTTGAGCGGAAAGAGAACATCAATGTAGATTTCGAGAAAATAATAAAATAAGAAGATGATAGCAGATAATCAGACAATGGACAGACAGATACCTGTCAGCGTCCAGCGAAAGAGAAAATTGATCCGTTCAGGGAAATGGTTGTGCGCCTTCCTTGTGGTGATGGGCGTCGGTGCCTGGTTGGGCTCGCAAATGTTGACGACCATAGACCGCAAGACGTTGGTCGTCTCAGAGGTCGATCGCGGTACGATTGATGTGAGCGTCACGGCAACTGGACGCATCGTGCCCGCTTTCGAGGAAGTCATCACTTCGCCCATCAGCTCACGTATATTGGAAGTCTATGCCCAAAGTGGCGACAGCGTGGACGTGGGCACTCCATTATTGCGACTGGACCTGCAATCGGCCGAGACGGAGTTGTCCAAGGCGTTGGACGAACGCGAGATACGTCATCATCAGATGGATCAGTTGCGGGCCAACATCGAGACACAACTCGCAGACCGACGCATGCAGATTGAGGTGGAAGAGATGAGACTCTCGCAGTTGGAAGCTCAACTGCGCAACGAACTCTATCTCGACAGCCTCGGCTCCGGCACTCGCGACCGTGTGCGTAGTGCCGAGACTACCCTCCGCACCGCTCAACTGCAATTGGCACAGTTGCGTCAGCAATACGCAAACGAAGTGCGGGTGAAGCAGGCTGATCTACGCATGCAGCAGCTGCAAAACGACATCTTCGAGAAAGGATTGAATGAGCAACAACGCACGCTGACCGATGCTGCCATCCGTTCGTCGCGCCGCGCCACGCTGACTTATATCACGACTGAAATAGGCACCACCGTAGGGGCTGGGCAGAAGTTAGCCATCGTCAGCGACCTCAGTCATTTCAAGGCAGAGTGTGAGATATCAGACACCTATAGCGACCGCGTCCTCGTCGGTGGCGAGGCCCTACTGCGTATAGGCAAGGAACGTCTGCCCGCCACCATAGCCACAGTCACTCCCCTCAGTCAGGGCGGAGCCATTTCCTTCACCGTGCAGCCACAGAATCCCAGTCATCCGCGCTTACGTTCAGGGTTGAAGGCAGAGGTTTACGTCATCACCAGCATTCGCGACGACGTCCTCCGCATACGCAACGGCTCGTTCTATGCAGGGCCTGGCAAGTACACCTTATTTATATTTAAGGACGACCGCACCCTCGTGCCTCGTGAGGTACAGCTGGGCGAGTGCAACTATGATTACATTGAAGTGCTCAGCGGCCTCTCTGAAGGCGAGGAACTCGTGGTCAGCGATATGACGAAATACAAAGGAAAGGAGAAGTTGAAAGTGAGAAGTGAGAAATGAAAAGTGAAAAAATGTCGGACGAGGCGTTAAAGTAGATAAAATCGTTAATCGTTAATCGTCGAATCCGTAATTTTTTACTACCTTTGCCCTCGCAACAAAGAATAAATCGTTAATCGTTAAATCATAAATCATTATAGATGCTTCTCATTGTTGATGACGATAGCACCATCCGTCTTTCGCTGAAGCTCATCCTGGAGCGCAACGAATACACCGTTGTGCTGGCCGAGACGCCCAAAGCGGCCGTCTCCATTGTTCGTGACCATCCTGAAGTGGAGTTAGTACTGATGGATATGAACTACGACTACTCCACGACAGGCGATGAGGGCCTGACACTACTCAGGCAGATCAAGTTGTTCCGCCCTAACCTACCCTGTATTCTCATGACGGCATGGGGAACCATCGACCTGGCGGTCCAGGGAATGCGTGCCGGAGCATTCGACTTCATCACCAAGCCCTGGAATAATGGCGTGCTTCTGGATAGGATTGAGACGGCGATAAAGTTGGGAGCGGCGCCCGCTTCGACCCCCGAAGAGGACACAATACCCTTAAAAACAAACGCCAGAGGTAAAGGAGTTCCCTCGGGAGGCAGTTCCTATGCTATCCTACCCTCCCTCTCTTCCATCTACGCCACCATCTCACGCATCGCTCCGACCAATGCCACCGTCCTCATCACAGGCGAAAGCGGAACGGGCAAGGAACTCATTGCCGAGGCAATCCACCGACAGAGCTGTCGCGCGGCAGGTCCTTTCGTAAAGGTGAACCTTGGCGGCATCTCCACGTCACTCTTCGAGAGCGAGATGTTCGGTCACAAGAAAGGTTCTTTCACCGATGCCAAAGAAGACCGCATAGGCAGATTTGAGCTTGCAAAAGGGGGCACGATCTTCCTCGATGAGATAGGAGAGCTGGACCTCGCCAGCCAGGTGAAGCTGCTGCGTGTGCTGCAGGATCAGACCTACGAAATACTGGGCGACAGCAAAACCCGACACACAGATGTCCGTGTGGTCTGTGCCACTAATGCCGACCTTCAGACGATGGTAGAGGAACACACCTTCCGCGAGGACCTTTACTACCGCATCAACCTCATCCATCTGCACCTACCGCCTTTGCGCGAGCGGCCAGAGGACATCCCTCTGCTCGTCGACCATTTCCTATGCCATTCCCGTTCGTTAAGCGGCAATTCTAGAGCCAAGACCATCACTCCCGATGCCATACGCTTCCTCCAATCTCTGCCCTTCCCTGGCAACATCCGCGAACTGAAGAATCTGGTCGAGAGGACGGTGCTGATGACGGAGAAAGACGAGATCACAGCTGACGACTTCGCCCTTTCCCCCTCGCCTTCGTCTCCTGATTCCGCCTGGACGGCGGTCTCTTCGACGGGGAGTGCCCCTACACTTGAGGAACTCGAGCGCTCTGCCATAGCGGCCTCTATCCAGAAGCATGCCGGCAACCTCTCCCTCGTAGCCAAAGAACTTGGTATCAGCCGCGGTGCTCTCTATCGAAAAATTGAGAAGCACGGACTCTAATCCTCACTCTTCACAATCCTCACTTGAAGCTCCTTCACTACTATCTCATCCTCGTGCTGTTCATCCTGCTGCTGGTAGGGGCAACGCTTTATGCCACGTTTGGCAGCCATTCCGTGCTATTCTACGGAACCGAGGTGTTCCTTGTCGTTTTGGTCTTCTATCTTTGGTTCTTCTACCAGAAGACGATACGTCCCTACGACACTCTTATCGGTGGAATGGAGCTGGTGCGCGACCTCGATCTCACCACTCGACTTGCTTCGTCCGGACAGTATGAGACTGATGTCATCGTACGCACTTTCAACGACTTGCTTACCCGTCTGCGCAGCGAGCACCTCAGCCTCGAAGAACAATACAACTTTCTTAGCCTGCTCATCGAAGCATCACCGATGGGGGTCATTCAGTGTGACCTCAACGGAAACACGACCTCTATGAATCCTGCAGCCCGTCAGATGATGACGCCCGTCATCTCTGAGGCCATGCAACGCCTGCCCATCGGCAGCGAGACAACTGTACGTCTCTCCACGGAGCCCGGAATCTATCGCATCAGCCATCTCTCCTTCCTCGACCGCGGCTATCAGCACCCTTTCTACCTCATTGAATCCCTTACCTCCGAGGTGCGCCTGGCAGAGAAAGCAGCATACGAACGCGTCATCCGCATGATCGGTCACGAGGTCAACAATAGTGTTGCGGGAATCGTTAGCGCATTGGACAACGCTGCTCTACGCGACCGCTTGCTCGCCATGTCCGCATTCGTAACTCGTTTCGCAGAAGTCGTTAAGATTCCTTCGCCTAAACTCCAGCTTTGCGATCTCAGCGAGGAGGTCGAGGCCTGCCGTCCCTTCCTCGAGAATCTCTGCCTTGCTGCCAACGTCCGTCTCGACTTCCATCTCACCGACGAAGCTATCCCCGTACATCTCGACCCCATCCTCTTCCAGCAAGTGCTGGTGAATATCGTCAAGAACAGCGTAGAGAGTATAGGACCCAGCAGACCCACCCCCAACCCCTCCCGTAAGGGAGGGGAGTCCTCCGATTTGCTTCCTTTTTCTAATGCTAAGTCATCCGGCATCATTACTATCACCGCGCAGCTTCTCCCCTCCCTGACGGGAGGGGTTGGGGGTGGGTCTTTATGTATCACCGACAACGGGCGCGGCATCTCCCCAGAAGCAGCTCAACATCTCTTCACCCCATTCTATTCTACCAAGCCCCAAGGTCAAGGCCTCGGACTCCTACTCATCCGTGACATCCTAACCGCTCATGGGTGCACCTTCACCTTGCAGACAGATCCCGACGACCAGCTAACCCGATTCACCATCCAGTTCCCTCCTGCAGCTATTAAAGTAGAATCTTAGTTCCCTGCAGTCGCTATTTAAGTTGAATCTTAGTCTCCTTTAGCCGCTATTCAGGTCGGCTTCTCCCCCGTTTTACCTTAATTCGTTTCACATCATGGTAGGCGAACGCTTACACATATATTCGCTCAGGCTTACACATATATTCGCTCAGGCTTACACGTATAGACGCTCAGGCTTACACCTATATTCGCTCAGGCTTACACCTATATTCGCTCAGGCTTACTCGTATAAATGTTTACTTTTGTGTAGTTGTCCACTTCCGAACAACCGAGTGTCCATAAATGGACAGTTGATTCACATGGTTATATTCAATATCAATGAGTTATGCGTTTGGCACGGAAATTGCATAGGAAAAGGGTGAATATTCATTTGTATAATTCGTTATAGAAAGATGAAAGTGTTTATGTACATCCGCCAAGCTCTGGCCATGATGCGCGAGGAGAAACTCTTTTCCGGTATCTACATCGCAGGAACTACGATGGCGTTAGCCTTCACGATGGTGATGGCGGTGGTCTATTACATCAAGCTCGCTCCCATCTACCCCGAGGTGAACCGCGCACGAACGGTCTATTTCGAAGGCATTTACATCGAGGCCGAGAACGGCGGGATGGGAAAGATAGGCTTTAGCCCGAAGGCGTTCGAGGAGTGGTTCGCAGCCAGCCCGAACATCGAGTACTGTGCCCCCACGCTGCTCGCCGCTGGCACGGGAAAGTCTGAAAGCCGCAGCCACGAATATGCTAAGTTCGACAATGAGTACTTCGACGTCGTCAGGAATTGGACCAACGCCGACTTCTTCAAGATCTACGAGTACGACTTCGTGAGCGGACGGCCCTTCACGAAACAAGAAGTGGATGGGCATGAGTCAGTCTGTGTCATCTCCGATGCGCTGGCTGAGCGGCTGTTCGGCAAGGGCGTGGACGCCGTGGGGCAAATGGTCGGCGTGGAAAACTTCAACGAGGCGCGTGTGGTGGGCGTGGTGCGCAGCGGCAGTCAGCTCACGCCCGACAGCTATGCCGATTTCATCGTACCCTATAACCTCGTGGATTTCTGTGGCGGCTCGCCTTACCAAGGCATATTCTCCATCGTGGCTACCGTGAAAGACAACGAGCACTTACAAGCGCTGAAGACTGAACTCGATGGAGTGGCGGCACGTATTCAGCAAGCGAATCCCGACATCTGCTCGAATTTCGGTTTCGGCGAAGGAGTGAAAATGAAGATGGTACTGACAAGGAATATGGCGACGCACCCGATGCACGTGCTGCGCGCAGAGAACCGCGATGGCGAGTTCGAGGTGCCTTCGGGTTGGCTGCTCTTTCGGCACTACGCGGGCATCCTCTTCGTGTTGCTCTTCGTGCCGGCGTTGAACCTCTGCGGCATTGTGGCGGGACGCATGGAGCGACGGTCGGCAGAGATGGCTGTGCGCAAGACCTTCGGAGCATGTCGCAGCACGCTCTTACATCAGGTGGTGTGGGAGAATCTGGTGATGACAACCATCGGAGGCATCATCGGACTTGTACTCGCTTGGCTGGCCATCTATGGTTTCCGCCGTGAAATTCTCGGTATGTTCTTCGATAACAGCACCCTCAGCTCAGCACCCCTCGTCTCGGGTGAGATGCTCTTTGCTCCCGCACTCTTCCTCGGCGCCTTTGCAGCCATTCTCCTCCTCAACCTCCTCGCCGCCGTCGTGCCTGCGTGGTGGTGCTTGCGTAAACCTATTGTCCAATCAATGATGGAAAAACAATGAATATGAAACTAAATATTCTCAATGCCAACGGTTGGCTATTTATCGAGCTCGTCATCATTACCGTCGTTGCCTGGGTGGTCTTCGACCCTGCCGTCGTCAACCTCTACTATCGCAGTCTGCCCCTTGGCTACGACACCAACCGCCTGCTCTATGGCGAATGTACCGTGAGCCCATCAGAGGAGGCATCGGAAGAGGAGATGAGCGATCCGTACAACATTACCGAGGAACGGCGGCAGCAGATGACGCGCCAGCTCACGACCGTGGAGGGCGTGGAATCAGCCTATCTCTACGACCAGGACCTTTGGTCTATCGGTCATACCAACGAGACTTATTCCCCATGTCGCCACGAGGCCGATACGCTTTATATGGGCTGGCTCGCCTTCATCCCCGACTCCCACTTCTTCGAGACCTACGGCCTGCAGCCCCTGCCTGGCAGCCCGTCGGCCGAGGAACTCTCGTGCATCAAAAGGTCGGAGCAGAAGGTGGTGCTGACACGTACCAGTGCCATGGCGCTGTTTGGCTCCGCAGATGTGGTGGGGCGTCGCCTCACGTTCTGCTACAACCCAGAGCTTGAGGTGACGGTGGCAGGCGTGGTGGAGGACATCCGCAAGTCGTTGGGCTACAACATGCGTTCGCTCATCTTCCAGCCCGAGAACCTGACCACCACCCGCTGCCGCTTCGTCATCCGTCTGAAGCAGGGCGTGGACGCCCGACGCTTCGTGGAGGAGCACGGCCGCGACCTCATCCGCAACGCACGCACCAACTACACCCGTGTCAGCAGCCTCATGACCTACGACGACCACCTGCAGCAATTGGAGCTCGACGACGGCCGCATACAGGAGGTAAACCGCAGTCTGGCCCTCGCCCTCTTCTTCCTCGTCAACCTCTGCCTGGCCGTCATCGGCACCGTGTGGTTTCACGCCAAGCGCCGCACAGAGGAGTGTGGCGTCCGCCGCGCCTTCGGAGCTACGAAACTGCGTCTGCTCTGCGAGATGTTACTGCGCAACGCCGCCCTCGCAACCGCCGCTGTTGCCGTCGGGCTCGTCATTTACCTGAACTACGCCCACAGCGGTTACTCCACCCTCGAGAACGGCTTCACCTACAACGAAAAGCTCTATGTTCCGCGACTCGTCGACATCCCCTCGGACATGACCTGGCCCGACCACTTCTGGCCCCACTTCCTCATCGTCTCCGCGTGCGTGTACCTTATTATATTAGTCACCGTCCTCATCGGAACCGCAATACCCGCATGGAGGATTACGCGGACACACATTACGGAGGCGTTGAGGGAAGAGTAGGGAAATGAAGAGTGAAAAATGAAATAAACCTATAAGAATGTCGAAGATTGTAATGTATTTGCGTCAGGCTCTCGCCACGATGCGCGAGGAACCGCTTTATTCCGCCATGTACATCGCGGGTACGGCGCTGGCTATCGCTTTCACAATGATTATTGCTGAAATCTACTATGTGAAGGTGGCGGATATCGCGCCGGAGGTGAACAGAAGCAAGACTTACTATATGGAATACATGGGCAGGAAGAACGAATCCGATAAGGTGGAAGCCATACGGCCAGATGTGTTCCACGACTTGTTTCAGACGATGCAGACGCCTACGTGCATTACCGCATTGATGAATTTTTGGGGCGCCAATGAGTTCTATATGAAGTTGGCCGATGGCCTGCACGACCGCCAAGTGAACGTAAAGCTGACGGAACCGGGCTTCTTCCGTTTCTTCCAGTTTCACTTCCTTCAAGGCGCTCCGTTCACGCAGGACGACTTCGATGCCCATCGTCCTGTGGTCGTGGTGACGGAGGAGGTGGCGAAGGATGCAAATGTAGCCGTGGGTCAAACCATCATCGTCAACCATCGTCCCTATCGCATCGTTGGCGTGGTACAGACGCCGAGCGTGCTGACAGAAGAATGTGTGGCTGATGTGTGGATTCCTTATACAGCCGAAGGCATTTTAGAAGACTGGAATGCTGATTTCCATGAGATTCCGTTAAAGGTAAGCTTTGTGGTTCCGTACGGTCAACGCGATGCTTTCATGCAAGAACTGAAGGAAGTGGAATCACGCTACAACGCCGTGCATGGCGACAGACCTGTGGATATGCATGCCGAACTCAAATCGCATTACGCCGCCGTCTGGCAAGACCTCGGCTCGGTGTTCAGTGCATGGGGTTCTAACCTGACGTGGTACGTTGCTCCTGCCATCTTGCTCCTGTTGCTGGTGCCTGCGCTGAACCTCAGCGGAATGGTGGCAGCACGTATGCAACGCCGCCTGCCGGAGATGGCGGTGCGCAAAGCCTTTGGTGCCAAGCGGCGCACGCTGCTCTGGCAGGTCATACGTGAGAACCTGACGCTGACACTTATCGGAGGGCTCCTGGGACTTTGTTTCGCTTGGTTAGCACTCTACGCCTGGCGCGACTGGGTGTTCTACATATTCTCTGGAATCTATGGCCAGTCGCCCGTTGTGCCTATTCTTCGCGGCGAGATGTTCCTTGCCCCTGCCATCTTCCTCATTGCCCTCGTTATCTGCTGTACGTTGAATGTATTGGCAGCAACTTTGCCTGCGTGGCTCAGCCTGCGTAAGCCGATTGTGGAAGGCATGATGAATGAAGAGCAGGGCGAGGGTGGGGGATGGCGCTCGAAGATATGGATAGCTGCAGAACTCATCCTCGTCACCTTCGTCCTCTGGTGGACCTTAGACCCCGTACTCGTCACCTCCTACGTCACGCACCTTCCCCTTGGCTACGACCCTGACCGCCTTGTGAAGTTGGAAGTGGCAAGTTCCGTGACGCGACAAGAGCAGCATAAAGACTTGTACAAATCCATGCAGGAGGCGGAGGTGCTGCTGCAGAAGGCGCAGGAGATGGATGGCGTGGAGATGGCCTATACGGCACACGGCACTCCGATGGGCTTTGGCGTGGTGGTGCCAGGTCGCAGCTATTTCCTCGACGGCGACACCATCACGGGTTGGAACTGGGATTTCAGCCCCGACTCCCGGATGTTTGAAGTCTATGGTTTCCAATCGCTGACGCCCAGTGTACCCACCAACGAACTCACCCACGATTGCGTAGATGGCGAGACCGTTATCATCACTCGTTCCGCCGCCATGGGGCTTTTCGGCACTATCGATGTGGCAGGCAGGAAGATAGGAGGAACGAAGTTTGGTTACAAGGAAGAGACAGGAAATGTAGGATGGATAGAAACGGAATACCGGATCCGTGCCGTGGTGGAAGATATGCGCTACAGCAGCTACGACCGCGACTTCTCCTGTGTCTTTGAATGTGACAACGGCTATCTCCCGAACGCACCCATCATCCTGCGGCTGCGCGAGGGCGTGGATGCAGAGCAGTTCATCCAGAGTCATCAGCGGCAGATGGAGACAGACCTGACAATGGAACATTGCTTCGTGCGCCGTATGCAGTCGAGCCGGGAAGCCACGGCAGAAAGAGATCGACGAACGGGGCCAGACCGTCGCGTCCGTCGAAACTCACTCATTGCCGCCTTCTTCGCTTCGAACCTGGCTTTCGGCGTCTTCGGCACCCTATTGATGTACACGCGGCAGCGTCGCGAGGAGGCCGGCATCCGTCGTGCCTTCGGCGCCACGAAGTGGAGCGTCTTTCTCGGCTTCCTGCGCGAGGCGTGGCTGCTCACCACCGTCAGCGTCGTCATCGGCTGCATCATCTACTTCCAGTTCGCCGCTGCGCGTGGCCTCGGCGACGACTACGGCACTCATAACCCCGCCGTCCATTTCTGGTTCGACAGCTTCGGCACCCACTTCCTCGTCGTCTCCGCGTGCGTGTACCTTATTATATTAGGCACCGTACTCGTCGGAACGGCCATCCCGGCGTGGAGGATTAGCAGGACGAGGATAACGGAGGCGATAAAGGAAGAGTAGAGGACCCTCCCCCCAGCCCCTCCCTTGTAGGGAGGGGAGTAATTACCTTCAAGAAATGAATATATTAACAACAATAGAAAACAATTATGAGTACACAAGTTTTTCCAAACAACCAAACGAGTCAAGTAACCCAAAATGAGCAAAGCACTTTAACCAATCAAATGGTATCTACTCCCCTCCCTACAAGGGAGGGGCAGGGAGGAGGGTCTTCCATTAAGCTCACTGAAATCAACAAAATCTACCGCACCGACGAAGTGGAGACACAGGCGTTGGAGAACGTGAACATCGAAGTGCAGAAGGGTGAGTTCCTGAGCATTATGGGACCTTCGGGCTGCGGCAAATCGACCCTGCTGAACATCATGGGACTCCTGGACGAACCCACCAGCGGACAGATAGAGCTGTGCGGACAGCGCATCGACCCACACATGAGCGACAACCGTCTGGCCGAAATCCGCAACCGCACGCTGGGCTTCGTCTTCCAGTCGTTCCACCTCATCCCGACGCTGAACGTCCTGGACAACGTGATGCTGCCCCTCATCTATCGGGGCGTAGGCCGCAGCGAGCGCACGCGGCTGGCCAAGGAGGTCATTGCCCGCGTAGGCCTCTCGCATCGCATGAAGCACCGCCCAACGCAGCTCTCTGGCGGACAATGCCAGCGCGTAGCCATCGCCCGCGCCATCATCGGCAACCCCGAAATCCTCCTCGCCGACGAGCCCACAGGTAACCTCGACTCGAAGATGGGTGCCGAAATCATGGAGCTGCTGCATAAGCTGAATAAGGAGGACGGCCGCACCATCGTCATGGTGACGCACAACGAGAAGCAGGCTGCGCAGACGGACCGCATCATCAAGTTCTTGGATGGTCGGCAGATTTCATAGAGAAGACCCCCTCCCCGAAAGACCCACCCCCAACCCCTCCCGTGAGGGAGGGGAGAATAGTTACCTTTCAAGAATAGTTTATAACCCAATAATAATGGAAATGTCTACAACGAATAATAAAGGAAGTAACCCAACATCGCGCCAGCCACTCCCCTCCCTGACGGGAGGGGTCGGGGGTGGGTCTGTTTCATCGCGCCAGCCACTCCCCTCCCTGACGGGAGGGGTCGGGGGTGGGTCTGCTGGGTCTGCTGGGGCTGCTGTGGCCTTCCTCTCCCACGCCTTCTCCCTTATCCGCGAGGACAAGCTCTTCTCCGCCATCTACATCGCAGGCACGGCGGTGGCCATAGCGTCCGCCATGGTCGTAGCCATCATGCTAAACATCAAGATGGCGAACATCTACCCAGAGACGCACCGCGACCGCACGCTGTATGTCACCGCCTTGCAATACAAGGACAACGAAGTGGGCGGTCCGATGTACACGGGCTGCAGCACCCTCGCCGTGGATGAATTGTTCAGCAAACTGGAGAGTGTGGAGGTGGCAACGGGGCTCTTTAGAAATAACTATGAGTTCTTCCGGATGGATTCGGTTCCGTTGGCTCCTCTTCCGCTGGAAGGAAATCTGCGTGCCTTGTACTGCGATCCCCGTTTCTTCCAATTCTATGACTTCCAGTTCCTCGAGGGTCGCCCTTTCAACGAACAAGAGTTCCGCAACGGGGAGCCTGTGTGTGTGGTGACGGATAAGTTCTTGGAGAAGGCAGGGATAACCCATCCCAATCCCCAACAGCCCACCCCCGTGCCCACCCTTTACATCAACTCCATCCCCTACCGCATCATCGGCATCGTCAAGAGTGCCAGCCCAATGATGGACGCCTCCTACGCCGAGTTCTATGCCCCTTACCTTGGCAAGGAGGTAAGCCATACTGAGGCTAAGCCTACCAGCTATAAAGGTAACCTCAGCGTGCGCTTGCTGCTGAAGAATGGTTACACGCGCAATGATTTCATGAAAGAGGCGGAACCGTTGTGCCGACGCTACGAGGCAGCGCAGAGTTCTGCCGAAGGCGAGCCCGTACACTTCACGGTGGATGCTAAGTCGCATTTTTTTGTGTGCTTCAGCTTCTTCCGCTCCGATGACGAGTCCACGACCGACAAGGCCAAAAACCTGATGCCACCTGCTATCTTGATGCTTATCTTCCTGCTGCTGCCTGCCCTGAATCTCAGCGGTCTCGTTAGCAACCGCATGGAAGCGCGGCGGGCAGAGATGGGAATCCGCAAGGCCTTCGGCGCCAAGCGGCGCACGCTGCTGCGCGAGGTCATTCGCGAAAACCTCGTCCTGACGTGCTGCGGCGGACTTGTAGGTTGGGTGCTATCATGGCTGTTCTACCTGGCCATCCGTCACACGGCCATGTTCCAGGCGCTCATCCTCCACGAAGGCAATCTCACAGGCGAAATCACGTTGAATCTCAAGATGTTCGTAACGCCCACCCTCTTTCTCATCGTCTTCCTCTGCTGTGTCGTCCTCAACCTCATGGTCGCCCTCATACCGTCATGGACCTCACTACGCAAACCTATTGTCGAATCGCTAAATCAGAAGAAGTAAAGACCCACCCCCCGAAAGACCCACCCCCGAAAGACCCACCCCCAACCCCTCCCGTGAGGGAGGGGAGAATAGTTACCTTTCAAGAATAGTTTATAACCCGATAATAATGGAAATGTCTACAACGAATAATAAAGGAAGTAACCCAACATCGCGCCAGCCTCTCCCCTCCCTCACGGGTAGTGAGGGAAATAGCGAATTGACTGAATGTCAATCCGCCCCTTACGACCGAAGCAGAACTCCTCTGCTGAGGACGGGGCAGGTCGGGGGTGGGTCTTCCTCATCGCGCCAGCCTCTCCCCTCCCTTCACGGGAGGGGCTGGGGGTGGGTCTTCCTCTGGTCCCACCGCCGTCAGAACGGTTGGATCTTTGCCGAGATTATCCTCATCACCGTCCTCAGCTTTTTCTTCATCGACCAAATCGCCGTTTCCACCTACGACAAGTATTTCTGCCGCCCCGCTGGCGACTTCGAACGTGAGCATTTGTTGGTGGCACAGACAGGGCAGACCCCTTCTCCACTCCCCCTTAAAGGGGAGGATGTTCACCTTCCAGAAGCAAAAAACGACAGCCAGCAAAACACTTCACTCTCCCCCTCTGAAGGGGAGCGGGGAGGGGGGCTCTCCTCCCTCTACGCCCTTCGCGACAGAATCCGTGCCCTGCCCGAGGTACAGTATGCTGGACTCACCAACTACATCGTTGGCCAAGGCTCCTATCACATCAGTTCCTATGCTTCTGAGGGTGATTCAACCCGCCGCTGCGGAGCCTACATGCAGTATTATCCACTGCATGAACAGTTCATCGAGGCGTTGGGACTGACACCCGTCGAGGGCAGCCCTTCGGCGAGAGTACTTTCCGAAGAATGTCCGGAGGGCGGCGTGGTCATCACCCGCAGTCTGGCACAGGCCATCTTTGATACCGATCAAGTAGTGGGACGCCGCATGGTGGAATGGGACTTCAGCGACCGTGCATTGCAAGAGCATGGCGAGCCGGTGATCGTTAACCGCTACACCATCGCGGGTGTTGTTGAGGATTTCCGCTTGCAGGAGAATGACCGCTATGCCTATTCCATCTTGTGTCCCATGATCGAAGAGTATGCAACCCCGATGATGCTCATTCGCCTACATCCCGAAGTTGATGCACAGGCATTTCTGAACCAGCTTACAAGTCCCGCATCCCAAGCGCTTAGAAAAGTCGGCGACCGCATCCTCGTCTCTGTGCATACCTATAAAGATTGGCAGCAGAAGATGAGTGGCAACAGAGAGTACACCTTGACCAACACCCTCCTCGGCATCCTTCTTGCCCTGTTCCTGCTGAACGTGGTGCTGGGCACCCTCGGCACCTTCTGGCTGCAACTGCGCAAGCGCACGGAGGACATCGGCATCATGCGCAGCTTCGGTGCCAAGCGACGCGACATCTTCTGGATGATATGGTCGGAAGCAGCCCTGCTTACCCTCTTAGCCTGCATCGTGGGACAGCTCATCTGGTTCCAGTTCGCCATCAATATGGACCTCTCCCCCGGCCTGAGCCTTAGCGGCACGGGGCGGGAGCGCAACTGGGTAGAGATATTCTGGCTCCACTACCTCGTTATCTGCGTCATCCAGTACCTGCTGATGCTCGCCGTTGTCACCCTCGCCATCCTCGTGCCCACTTGGCGTGCAGCACACCTGCGCCCCGTGGATGCGTTGCGGCATGAATAGCGTGAAGAACCAGATGTGTGCTATTTCGATGAAGTAGCTACGAACTCATAGCAACCCGCATCAGGGGCATTGTCGGCAGTACGACTGTGGCCGAGGCGGTCGACAGGGAATGCTGAAGCAGCTGATGGTGCGATTCCACGAATCGGAGATTCCTCGACAGGCGTGAAGTCATAAAGGAAAGCATGGGTATCGAGGAGACGGAAATGGTGCTCGCGGTTGAGATTGGCCTCAAGATCATCGAGCACGCAAGCCGTGAAACGGCGGGAATAATCCTGTTCGGGCGTCGAGCCTTCGGGGATCACGGTAGTGAGGAAGCATTGGTTGAACGAGAACTCGATGACAGGACTGACTACGCTCGTGGGCCAATGGTCGCTGTTAAGGTCGGGGATGATTATGACATCATCTGCATAACCAGTGACAACGCACCCTTCGAAGTGTGCTCGATGGAGCGGATGGTAGTAGGCCGTGGAATCGCTACCGAAAGCGTTGATGTCGAGCGCATTGCCCCGCTGAGCGCTAAGCGGATAGAATTGTGCAAGCGTACAATAGGTGAAGGTGGCATCTCCTCCAAGAAGGGTCACACAATGGCCAAGGGTATTAGAAATCTCAGTATTAGAGACCTCGATGAGCGCGTCGGTAGCGTCAAGGCCATTGCCCTGGATGTTATGTAGGCGTGAACCCGCAAGGGTGAGTGAGCGCTCAACGCCTTTTGCCGGGGTATCAACAAGGATGCCATACGTGCTACCGTGCAAGTCGAGACCAGAAAGTCGGTTATCATGGCTCTCAGGATAAAGATGCAAGCCCCCCCAACGTCCGGGCAGGCGGTCGTAGGGTAAGTAGTCGAAGATATGGTCGGTGCGGTCGGTACGCATCACGACAGGCTGTTCGACGGTACCATCGGCCACGAGGCTGCCATGCACGCAGAGGCTGGCGCCGTCGTGAAAGAGCAACTGAGTGCCAGAAGCTAAGGTTAACGTGGCGCCCGTTCCGACTACTAAACTGTCATAGACAACAATAGGACGTTGCTGCGTAAAGGTTGTGTCGGACAACAGGGTGTGAGCACGAAGGAAAAATGCATTACGCCCCACGACCACGAGCGGAACGCGCTGTTCGACGCCACTCTCAAGACGCAGGACAAGAGCATCGCTGACCTCGCTTGGCTCGTCGGTGGCGAATTCGGGAAGAGTAACCTCGGCACGAACGATGATGCTATCACGACGGAGAATGTCGAAATCGCCGATACGGTTTGCGGCGGAACGGCTCATGTCCTGACCATCGATGTTCAAGCGAAAGGGACTATTGGCACCACCTTCGAGCCATGCCTCGCTGATGCGCACGCCACGATCGCCACGATTGTAAATGGCCAAGGTCTTCGTGCTGGAAGGTACCGTTGTCAGAAGGGTGTCGAAGATAATGGAGTCCGAGCTGAACTGCAGCGTGGCAGAGGTGTCGGTTGTGAACGAATCGTAGTCGTCGCACGCCGTGAGCCAACAGCTCACGGCGGCAACTAATACTATGATACATTTTTTAAACATTCTCGACAATGGCAAGTAGATGACGCCAAACCATGTCGACGGTAGGAATGAGCAGGCGCTCGTCGGGCGAGTGGACGCCACGGAGCGTAGGACCGAAGCTGACCATGTCAAGGCCTGGATACTTCTCGGAGAAAAGACCACATTCAAGACCTGCATGGATGCCGCGTACAACAGGTTCCTTGTGGAAGAGACGGACATACTGCTCGCGACTGATGCGAAGGAGTTCGCTCTTGGGGTTCATGGCCCATCCAGGGTAACCCTCACCGATCTCGACCTCAGCACCTGCGAGCTCAAAGACTGCAGCAACAGTGTGAGCCATATTCAGACGATTGGAAAGGAAAGAACTGCGCTGACTGCTGTTGACGAAGATGACGCCAGGTTCTGTCTGGCGAATGCTGGCCAGGTTGCTACTGGTCTCGACGAGGGGGATGTCCTGACTCATCGCGTAGACACCATTGTCAACACCCTGTAAAGCAAGGATGAGGCGACGGTTGACATCCTCGGGGAGGACGGTAGCGGCAGCATCGGCACTCTCAAGCAGGAACTCCATCGTGGGCTCGGTCGTGCTGAATTCTTCCTGAGCTGCAGCGGCAAGGAGGTTCCATTGCACGCGCGCCTGTTCCTTATATTTAAATGGGATGCAGACGAGGCAGGAAGCTTCACGCGGGATGGCGTTGTGCAGACCGCCAGCCTGAATATCGCTCAGGCGGAGCCCCCAAGCTTTAAGGCCATCGTAGAGATAGCGTGCAAGGAGCTTGTTGGCATTGGCACGCTTCTTGTCGATATCGTCGCCACTATGACCACCTGTGAGGCCCTTGACGGTAAGACGGAGGAAGAAAGCATCGGCAGGAGCAGCCTCAGGAGTAAAACGGAACGTAGCCGTCGTGCGGCATCCGCCGGCACAGCTGACGAAGATTTCGCCCTCGTCCTCGGAATCGAGGTTGATGAGCATCTGTCCGGTCATGAAGCCAGGCTGCATCCCTTCGGCACCCGTGAGACCCGTTTCCTCGTCGCGGGTGAAGACACATTCGAGCGGACCATGCTTGATGGTATCGTCCGTGAGGATTGCCATCTCCATAGCACAACCTATGCCGTCGTCAGCTCCGAGCGTAGTGCCACGGGCACGCATCCATTCGCCGTCGATGTACGTTTGGATGGCATCGCGGTCGAAATCGAAGTCGACGTCGGCATTCTTCTCGCATACCATATCCATGTGGCTTTGCAGAATGACTGTGGGGCGGCTTTCCATTCCTGGAGTCGCTGGCTTGCGGATGAGGACGTTGCCAGTTGCGTCTACTATGGTCTCAAGTCCTAAGCTTTCGCCGAATTCCTTAAGGAAGGCTATCATTTTCTCTTCGCGCTTTGAGGGGCGCGGAACAGCGTTAATACGTGCGAACATCTCGAAGACGTGAGCAGGACGAAGTTCTGTTTTTTCCATTGAAGTAGTGTTATTTTAGGTTAAAGTCGGTCGAAAAGGGTTGTCAGCTTGAAAGAATACACTATCTTTGCAAAACATTTACTACAATATAACGCACGAAATGCTGAAATTATTGCTTTTGACCGCAGGAATTATTGCAATCGCCATCGCTTTGTTGGCGCTTAAGTTGCTTGTCCGTGGCGATGCCCGTGGACCGATGACTCACATCGGAGCCTCGAAAGCTATGCGCGAACGGGGCATACATTGCGTCGAGAGTATGGATGCTATCGAACGCCACCAACTGAAGACCCGAAAGCATGCGCGGGAGATGGTGGAAAATTGATGGGGTGAAAGCTCTTTCGGTCCTGTCCAAGCATGAAGTAGCGGGCAGAATCCTGCCAAATAACTGAAATCTCAAATTCGACACATAAAATGATTATGAAAAAGTTCTTTATCCTTGCGCTCGGAGTGATCGCTCTGACCGCTTGCAACAGCAACAAAGAGGGCGATGTGCCCGAGAACACAGCAGCCACCGAGGTGAATCCTGCAGGACTTAAAATCGCCTATGTTGAGGTGGACAGCCTCATGAGTCAGTACCAGTTCTGCAAGGACCACAACCTGTTGCTCAATCAGAAAGGCGAGAATGCTCAGAAGACGTTGGCTGAGAAGCAGCGTACTCTTCAGAACCATGCTAATGCCCTCCAGAAGAAGTACGAGAGCAACGGCTTCACCACTCGCGACGAGCTGGAGCGCGCTCAGAACGCATTAGCCCGTGAGCAACAGGATCTGGCCGAACTGGAGCAGCGACTGATGAACGAGCTGGGCAACGAACAGGCACAGCTGACCTTGGAGATGCGCGACTCCATTCAGGCTTTCCTCAAGACTTACAACAAGGGCAAGAAATTCGACTACATCCTCTCGCGCTCGGGTGACAACATTCTGCTGGCCAACCCCAAGTACGACATCACGAAGGAAGTGGTGGCTGGATTGAACAAGCGCTACAAAGCTAAGCCCGAAGTGAAGAAGGCAACTACCGACAAAACTACTGAAGAGAAGAACAAATAATAAGCCTGCTCCTGAATCCTGAGCAAGGGCTAATCTATTGAACCATTGTAAACAATGAAGTATTTCGAAGTTCGATTCGAAATCACGCCTTATATCGAGGCGGCTGGCGATCTGCTGGCCGCCTCGTTGGCTGACATCGGGTTTGAGACGTTCGAGCCCACAGAGACGGGGATAACGGCTTACGTACAGCAATCAACCTACGACGAGAGTGCCGTGCGCGATGCCATTCTCGATGTGTGCACGACCTTCGAAGCCTCGCATCTGGCCGTCACCTTCAGTTGCCAACCTGCGCCCGATGAGAATTGGAATGCCACGTGGGAAGCTGAACACCACTTCGAGCCCATACACATCCGCGAGGGGCTGGACATTCAGATCATTCCACGTCAGGCCTTCGGTAGCGGCGAACACGCGACAACGCGCATGATCCTCGGAGTATTGACGGCTACGCAGGCTGATGGCACTCCCCTACTCCCTCTGCAAGGCGCAACGGTCATCGATGCTGGCTGTGGAACAGGCGTACTGGGCATAGCTGCCTTAAAATTGGATGCCGCACGCTTGTTTGCCTACGACATCGATGAATGGAGTGTACGCAATACGCTGGACAACATGGCGTTGAACGGCGTCGACGGAACTGTCGTGGAAGGCGATGCCAGCGTTCTGGCAGCCGCCCCCCAGGCTGACATCCTACTTGCGAATATCAACCGCAACATACTTTTGAATGATATGTCAGCATTCGTCGGTAGCCTCAAGTGTGGCGGGCATCTCATCCTGAGCGGTTTCCTCGAAGCCGATATCGAACCGTTGAAAGCGTGTGCCACCTCACTCGGGCTGACCCTGCATGACCAACGCAGCGATGAAGGATGGCAAGCTCTTTATTTCATCAAGAATAACTAAATCACCATGGATCAACGAATTGAAACTGATCTGCGCGTACTGCAGTTGCTCGCACAGAGTTTCCCTAATATTGCCGCCGCCTCGACCGAGATCATCAATCTCGAAGCTATCCTGAATCTGCCCAAGGGGACCGAACATTTCATGGCAGACATTCATGGCGAATATGAGGCTTTCCTGCACATCCTCAAGAACGCCTCGGGACGCATCAAACGAAAGATTAAAGAACTCTTCGGCGATACGCTTAGCGACGAGGAAGTGCGCGAACTGTGCACCCTCATCTACTATCCCGAACAGAAACTGGAGATCATCCGGAATCAGACCGAGCGCTCGGAGGTGGATGAGACATTCTACGCTACAACGCTCCAGCGACTGGTGAAGGTATGCCAGACGATATCATCTAAATACACTCGCTCGAAAGTCCGTAAGGCCTTGCCCGCCGAGTTCGCCTATATCATTGAGGAGTTGCTGCACGAGTCGCCATCTGACATCAACAAGCAGGCCTACTTCGACGGCATCATCGAGAGCATTGTGGCGACGGGACGGGCCGACGCATTCATTATCGCCATTTCCGACGTCATACAGCGACTGGCTGTCGACCAGTTGCACATCCTCGGCGATATCTTCGATCGAGGCCCTGGCGCCCACATCATCATGGACCGCCTATGTGAGCACCACAACTTCGACATTCAATGGGGCAACCACGATGCTTTGTGGATGGGTGCTGCCGCTGGCAACGATTGCTGCATCGCCAACGTGCTTCGCCTCTCGTTGCGTTACGGCAACCTGCAGACTCTCGAGGACGGCTATGGCATCAACCTCGTGCCATTGGCCACATTCGCCATGGAGACTTACGCCAACGATCCTTGCGACCTCTTCGGCCCTCGCCTTGACAAAGACGATACGACCCACAACGAGAAGACACGCCGACTCATCGCCCAGATGCACAAGGCCATCAGTATTATCCAGTTCAAACTGGAGGCTCAAATGATCCTGCGCCGACCTGAATGGAAGATGAATGACCGCTTAGTGCTACAGAACATCAACACGCGCAGAGGCGTTTACGTTCGCGACGGTGTTGACTACGAGATGACCGACACCTTCTTCCCCACCCTTGATGCCGCACATCCCTACGACCTCACGCCTGAAGAGGCGGAGCTTGTCAAACAGTTGCACCACTCGTTCCGCATTAGCGACAAACTGCAGAAACATATCCAATGCCTGTTCACGCATGGATGCATGTATGCCATCTATAACGGTAATCTGCTTTTCCATGCCAGCGTTCCCCTAAACGCTGACGGTTCACTCAAAGAGGTGGAACTCAACGGCAAGCGATACAGCGGCCGCGACTTGTTGCATCACATCGGGATGACGATGCGTGCAGCCTTCAACGCCGACACGCCCCATGACGAGCAGCAGTTTGCCAAGGACTACTTCTGGTACCTCTGGTGCGGACAAGATTCTCCGCTCTTCGACAAAGACCGCATGGCCACCTTCGAGCGCTATTTCCTTCGCGACAAACAGACGCATGAGGAGAAGAAAGGCTACTACTATCAGTTGCGCAATAATGCCGAAGTGTGCGACCGGATTCTCGATGCGTTCGGCGTCGAAGGCAGCCACCGACACATCATCAACGGTCACGTGCCCGTGCGTGTGGCTGGCGGCGAAAGCCCCATCAAGGCTGACGGCCGACTGATGGTCATCGATGGTGGCTTGTCAAAGGCCTATCATGACACCACGGGCATCGCAGGCTACACACTCGTCTACCACAGCCGTGGCTTCGAACTCATTCAGCACGAGCCGTTCACGAGCGCCAAGGAGGCTATTCGCCAGGGAACTGACATTCGCAGCTCTAAGCAGATTGTCGAACTCAGCGGGCGACGACTGCGCGTTCGCGATACCGACAAAGGGCACGAACTCATGGCACAGATCGAAGAACTTAAGGAATTACTCTACGCCTATCGACATGGCATCCTGAAGGAGCGTGCACGCAAATAACAACAACAATAATATAGTGGCCTCCGTTTAGCATAATGCCAAGACTTCAAGCATCTATAGGCTAACAGCTTTCCAACCGGTTGGAAAACCGATTTCATATAGATGTTTGCAGTTTTCCAACCGGTTGGAAAACCGATTCCATATAGAGGTTAGCAGTTCCTCCACTATAGACAAAACCTAATTCGTATAGTGAATTGACAAAAAAGATTTAAAAACAACTCAAAAACTTTGGCCATTTCAAAAGAAAGTTGTATTTTTGCGCCCGATTTGAGACCGAAGGGGCTCGGTAAAGAGGCACCACGACGGATGTCCGCCTCCCGGTAAAACCCGTTAAATACATCACAACTAACAATGTACGCAATCGTAGAGATTAACGGTCAACAGTTCAAGGCCGAAGCCGGCAAGAAGCTGTTTGTGTACCACATCCAGGGTGCCGAAGCTCAGCAGACTGTTGAATTTGAGAGAGTGTTATTGGTAGACAACGAAGGCGCAATCACAGTGGGTGTTCCCACCGTCGAGGGTGCAAAGGTCGTCTGCGAAGTCGTTTCGCCGCTCGTCAAGGGCGATAAGGTCCTCGTCTTCCACAAGAAGCGTCGCAAGGGCTATCGCAAGCTGAACGGTCATCGCCAGCAGTTCACCGAGTTGAATATCAAAGAAGTTATTGCTTAACCACTAAAACCCCTAAGAAACATGGCACATAAAAAAGGTGTAGGTAGTTCTAAGAACGGCCGCGAGTCAGCAGCACAACGACTCGGTGTGAAGATTTTTGGTGGTCAGCATTGCGTGGCCGGCAACATTATCGTTCGCCAGCGTGGCACGCAGCACTATCCCGGCAAGAATGTCGGTATGGGCAGCGATCACACCCTCTATGCCCTCATCGACGGCGTGGTCACCTTCAAGAAGGGTCGTCTCGACCGTTCCACGGTGTCCGTAGAGCCCGTTGCAGAAGCATAAAGGAACACATTCTTTTCAAACAAAATTACATCCCTTCAGGCTACGGCTTGAGGGGATTTTCTTTTTTTTCAATTAATGTGAGCGTCATAACTCAAAAAAAGTAGCATCAAGCCATCATGTCTCGCATTTTTTCTGTATATTTGCAGCGAATTAGACACAACTGAGACAGATAATCACTCAAAAATACTCATGCTCACACTTAAATTAATCAACGAAGAGACCGAACGAGTCATCCGCGGTCTCGAAAAAAAACACTTTCACGGTGCCGCCGAGGCTATTGCCGCCGTACAGGCTACCGACAAACAGCGTCGTGAGGCACAACAGCAACTGGACCAACTGCTCTCCGAGAGCAAGAAGAAGGCAGCCGAGATTGGTGCCCTCATGAAGCAAGGCCTGCGCGATGAAGCCGACAAAGCCAAAGCAGCTGTGGCCGAACTCAAAGAGCGTGCCAAAGAGCTCGAAGCGGCTATGGACGAGGCTCAGAAGCAACTCATCGAACAGCTCTGCCAAATCCCTAATATTCCTTATGACGAAGTGCCCGAAGGCGCAGCTGCCGAGGACAACCTGGTCGTGAAGAGCAATCTGCGCGAGTGCCAGCCTGGCGATACCGTAGGCAACTGGACGACCAATCCCGTTGTTGAAGAAGCGCGTCTCCCCCATTGGGAACTGGCTAAGAAATACAACCTCATCGACTTTGACCTCGGCGTGAAGATTACGGGCGCAGGCTTCCCTGTCTACATCGGCAAGGGCGCTCAGCTGCAACGTGCGCTCATCAACTTCTTCCTCGACGAGGCCCGCAAGGCAGGCTATACTGAGATCATGCCGCCTACTGTCGTTAACGCAGCCAGCGGCTATGGAACAGGCCAATTGCCCGACAAGGAGGGCCAGATGTACCACGCTGAGGTCGACGACTTCTATCTCATCCCGACTGCCGAGGTGCCCGTGACCAACATCTACCGCGACGTTATTCTCGACGAAAAGGACCTGCCCATCAAGAACTGTGCCTATACCCAATGCTTCCGTCGCGAAGCTGGTAGCTACGGCAAGGACGTTCGCGGACTGAACCGCCTGCATGAGTTCTCGAAGATAGAGATCGTGCGCATCGATACGCCCGAGCACTCACGTGAGAGCCACAAGGAGATGCTGGCTCACGTCGAGGGTCTGCTGCAGAAACTGGAACTCCCCTATCGCATCCTGCGCCTGTGCGGTGGCGACCAATCGTTCACTTCGGCCATCTGCTACGACTTCGAGGTCTACAGCGAGGCTCAGAAGCGCTGGCTCGAAGTCTCGAGCGTCTCCAATTTCGACACCTATCAGGCCAATCGTCTCAAGTGCCGCTATCGTCCTGAAGGCTCAAAGAAGCCCGAGCTCTGCCACACCCTCAACGGCTCTGCGCTTGCCTTGCCGCGAATCGTTGCCGCCTTGCTCGAGAACAACCAGAGTGAAGCGGGCATCCGTATCCCCAAGGCCCTGCAGCCCTACACAGGCTTTGACATCATTGATTGAGACTAACTATTTATGAATCTTATAAACATTCACTTACATGAACGACATTAAAGTACTGAATCATGCAGCGGACAACATTCGTATCCTGGCTGCATCCATGGTCGAGAAGGCCAAGAGCGGACACCCCGGCGGCGCTATGGGTGGTGCTGATTTTATCAACGTGCTCTATAGCGAATACCTGAACTATGATCCGGCAGACCCCACGTGGGTTGGTCGTGACCGTTTCTTCCTCGACCCCGGTCATATGGCTCCTATGCTCTACTCTCAGCTCGCCCTTATCGGCAAGTTCTCGCTCGAAGAGTTGCAGCAGCTCCGCCAATGGGGCTCCCCCACCCCCGGTCACCCCGAAGCCGACCCGAAGCGCGGCATCGAGAACACCAGCGGCCCCCTCGGTCAAGGTCACACCTTTGGTATTGGTGCTGCTATTGCTGCCAAGTTCCTTGCCGCCCATACAGGTAACCCCACCTTCGACAAGGAGACCATCTACATCTACATTTCCGACGGCGGCGTACAGGAAGAGATCTCACAAGGTGCTGCTCGTATCGCTGGCATCCTGGGCCTGGACAACGTAGTGATGTTCTATGACTCCAATGACATTCAGCTCTCAACCGAGACGGCTGAGGTGATGAACGAAGACACAGCTGCCAAGTACCGCGCTCTCGGATGGGAAGTGTTCGAGATTAACGGCAACGATGCTGCTCAGATTCGCGCAGCAATCGAGAAAGCTAAGGCAGTCAAGGGAAAGCCCGCACTCATTATCGGTAAGACCGTCATGGGTAAGGGAGCTCTGAAGGAGGACGGCTCCAGCTACGAGCGCAACTGCAAGACGCATGGTGCTCCTCTCGGCGGCGACGCTTACAAGAATACGATCGCCAACCTCGGCGGTGATGCTGAGAATCCGTTCGTCATCTTCGACGATGTCAAGGAACTCTATGCCCGTCGTGCCGAAGAGCTGAAGGCTATCGTGGCTGAGCGCAAGGCTGAAGAAGCTGCTTGGGCCGCCAAGAATCCCGAGTGCGCAGCTGCTCAGGCTGAGTGGTTCAGCGGCAAGGCTCCGAAGGTGGATTGGACCAAAGTGGCTCAGAAGAGCGGCGACGCTACACGTAACGCCAGCGCAGCCGTCCTGGGCGTGCTCGCCGAGCAAGTGCCCAATATGATTTGCGCTTCTGCCGACCTTAGCAACTCCGACAAGACCGACGGATTCCTCAAGAAGACCCATGCCCTCAAGGCAGGCGACTTCAGCGGTGCTTTCTTCCAGGCTGGTGTGGCTGAACTGACGATGGCATGCTGCTGCATCGGTATGGCCCTGCATGGCGGCGTCATCCCCGCCTGCGGCACGTTCTTTGTCTTCTCCGACTATATGAAGCCAGCTGTTCGTATGGCAGCCTTGATGGAGCTGCCCGTCAAGTTCATCTGGACGCACGACGCATTCCGCGTTGGCGAGGACGGTCCTACCCACGAGCCCGTCGAACAGGAAGCTCAGATCCGTCTGATGGAGAAGCTGAAGAACCATCACGGCAAGAACTCCACCCTCGTGCTGCGTCCTGCCGACGCTCAGGAGACCACCGAAGCCTGGCGCCTGGCCATGGAGAACGTCGACAGTCCCACAGCCCTCATCCTCAGCCGTCAGAACATCGCTGACCTGCCCGCAGGCAACGACTACCGTCAGGCCGAGAAAGGCGCTTACATCGTAGCCGGAAGCGACGAGAATCCCGATGTCATCCTGCTTGCCAGCGGTTCTGAGGTCAGCACACTCGTGGCAGGTACGGAGCTCCTGCGCAAGGATGGCGTGAAGGTGCGCATCGTCAGCGTTCCCTCCGAGGGCTTGTTCCGCAGCCAGCCGAAGGAGTACCAGCAGGCCATCCTGCCCGCAGGCGTGAAGAAGTTCGGCCTCACAGCCGGACTGCCCGTCAACCTCGAGGGCCTCGTGGGTGCCGATGGTTGCGTTTGGGGACTCCAGAGCTTCGGCTTCTCTGCTCCTTACAAGGTGCTCGATGAAAAGCTGGGCTTCACGGCTGAGAATGTGTACAAGCAAGTTAAAGCTATCCTTTGATTATGGATGTCAAGACAGTAGGGTTAGCCAGCGATCATGCTGGCTACCCGCTTAAGCAATTCGTCAAGCAGTACCTCGATGAGCGGGGTATTGTTTGGAAGGACTATGGCACCTACACCGAGGAAAGCTGCGACTACTCAGATTTCGGTCATGCGCTGGCTCGCGGCATTGAGGCTGGTGAAGTCTATCCTGGCATCGCCATTTGCGGTTCGGGCGAAGGCATCAATATGACCCTGAATAAGCACCAAAGCATTCGTGCGGGCCTCTGCTGGATACCCGAGATAGCCCACCTCATTCGTCAGCACAATAATGCCAACGTTCTTGTCATGCCTGGTCGTTTTATAGATAACGAGATGGCTACTAAGATCATGGATGAGTTCTTCGCTACTGAGTTCGAAGGCGGCCGCCACCAGAAGCGTATCGACAAGATTCCCGTAGCTTGAACGCCCTCTTCTTGAGGGAATATCTTTGATAGACGAAACTTTAGCAAATGGCAGGGAAGTAGGCAGCATGGCACTTGGCCATGAACTTTCTCCCTGCCATTTTTATTTTCCCCTTGGGCTAACGCCCGAAGAATCTATCCTTAATGACACATCATTAACGCGTTATTGGTAATGAAAAGAATCTTTGTTGTAGCGACGCTCCTACTCGGAACCCTGGCGGTTCACGCACAGGAGAAGGTCATGAACGTCCAAAAGAAGGATGGTACAAGCGCCCAGACCCGCGTCGCCGATCTGTCGCAAATCAATTTCCTTACGGTCGATGCAGGCGATCAAGGTCTGCAGGTGAAGACCATTGGCGGAGAGACTGCAGCCGTACGCTTTGAGTCTCATCCCATTGTGACAGTCTCACACGGCAAGTTAGTCATTATGTCGGAACCGGCTGATACGCTGGAGTTCGAGATTACCGATATTGCCGAGATCTTATTCGGTAAAGCCGGCGATCAGACGGCCATCACCCCAGCCGAAGGCTTTGCCTATGTCATGCAGAAGGATTGTTTGCTGCTTAGGAGCATACCTAAAGGAGTCAATCCTTACGTCTACACGATTGACGGACGTCGCCTTCCTACACCTCCCCTCCAGGGCAATGAATTGCGGCTAAGCCGCGCCACGCTTGGGAAAGGCATCTTCATCGTGAAGGTAGGCTCGTTCTCTGCCAAGATACGTCTATAATCTCTCCATTCGCTCAAACACAAATGATTACAAGATGAGAAAGCTATTCCTTTTGGCTATTGCCTTTCTGGGAGGCCATCCGTTTATGGCCCAGCAACCCGCCACGATGATCATGAAACTCATGAATGGTGCCGTCGTTCGTACCGACGTGAACGAGGTGGAGAAGATAACCTTTGCCGACACGCTTTATAACCTCAACAGCGAGGGCTATCGTATCCTTGAAGCCAACGAACTCTGCTGGCCCGAGGATTGTCTGCTGCCTAGCCTGCTCCCTCCTGCTACCCTCCATTCGCTCGACATGAATGCCGCCTCGCTCAGCGAGGAAGAGCGCGTCATGTTCTGCACGCTACAGGGAATCATCAATCGTACACGCCCGCGCATACTCCTCTATAATCATAACGAGGAGCCTCAAAGCATGTGGCCAACGGCCCACAACCTTCGCATTACGAACGTCTCTGCATCAAAGCCTTATTCGCTGGTGCAACTCTTCGAGGAGGAAATCAAGGGCCTTGTGCTCTACAGTAACCAGCTCTCCAACCACTATTCTAATCTTGCCGTCACCATCGCCGGGCTCGACCGCCTGCTCCCCGTAACGGAGGAGATAAGAGCCAAGCTCATTGCAGCCGGCATGGACTTTCCTGTTGTAGAGGACCTTACTCAGCTGAAGATGACAACGGCCTACGATATCTACAACCATCTCTACACCCATTATTGGAGCCGTTGCAATCATCGTCTGCTCATCAGCGAGCGTCCCAACATCCCGTATGTGCACGACATCGGAGCGGCCTGCGGTTCGGCATGTGTATGGCTGGACCCTCGCACGCAGGCCGAGCGCCTGCTGCTCGACAAGATGCTTAAAGACATGACTCCCGGTCGCGACATCGTTCTGGGCTGGTACCCCGAGGAGCGCTCCGGCGTGGGCGAAGCTACCAAGTATGGACTGTCGACCGTACCTGCCGACTTCTTCGAGAACGCCACGGTCTACTCGGCAGTCAAAGCATCCATCAAGATTCCCGCCGTTCCTAAGCGTCCGAAGTTGGAGAACAAGATCTACGCAACAGTTTATATCAGCGATGGCGATAACATCCAGTATTGCCAACACGCAATGGCCAAGGTCTTCCAGCAAAGCGGGCGTGGCAAGATGCCTTTGAACTGGACCATCAGCCCCGCCTTGGCCGATTTCTCGCCATCGATGTTGAACTACTATTATGGCAAGTCGTCGACCAATGATTGTTTTGTATGCGGACCGTCGGGCGTGGGCTACGCCATGCCTTACGATGCGCACAACGCCCGCTACTATGCACCCTCCACGTCCATCAAGACGATAACCCCTTACACGCAACTCACGCAGCGCTACCTCGAGAAGACGGGCTTGCGCGTCATCACCATTTGGGACGACATCAGCGCTACGCAACGCGAGGCCTTTGCCGCTAACTGCCCCTATCTCTACGGACTTACCATCAACGACTGGGAACGGCAGAGCACACGACTGAGCGCAAAGATACAGTCCAACTGGCTGCCGATCACCCCACTCTACCCTTGCTATGCCAACGGCGTAGATGTCATTACGGGCTTCTTCAATCGCGATATCAGGAACTTCTCGGGCAAGAAGCCGATGTTCGTCACTGGTCAGGCTACCGTCTGGGATGCAGGCCCTGACAAGCTTGTCGCCCTGAAAGACAAGCTGGATGCACTCTCGCCGGGGAATGTCAGCATCGTTCGTGCCGACCATTGGTTCAGCTACTATTGTGAGGCCAACCACCTGCCGTTCAATCTTACCATGCTTCAGGATATGGAGATTACGTCATCTCCGTACAAGACGAGACCGAAGTTTGCGGCCGATGGGTCACCATCGTCGGGTTATATCTGGATTTCGAAGGAGGAGAACGGAACGGGATGGGTGCAGATGGACTTCAAAGAGCCATTTGAGATCAGCCGCTACGTCGTGCGTCACGCTGAAGCAGGTGGCCTTGGCCCAGAACTCAACAGCCGCGATTTCACCATCGAAGTCAGCCTTGATGGCGAGACATGGACAACTGTTGGGACTCATGTAGGCAATACTGCCCCTGTGACAGACACCTCTATCACGCCCGTCGAAGCTCGCTACGTGCGCGTGAACGTCACCAATAGCGGCATTGACGGCATCGTACGCATCGGCGACATCGAGGTCTACGGCTCACATTAATTTCAAGTTGATCATTCTTCCCTATAGCCCTTCGCATCATAATGGTGCGAGGGGCTTTAATTCATATGGTAATAAGGATGCTGGTCAAAGCACCGCTATATTCCTTCATTCATTCGGGCCAACGACCATTAAGCTGGTAGTAGACGTAGTCGTAGAGCTCATCGACGCGCACGTTCGGGAATTTCTCGGCAAAAAGTTCCTGAAGGTGAGCATCACCTGCATCAATCGACTTGCGGAGATAATATAACGCCTCATCGTTATGGCCTATCTCCAAAGCGGAATATGCCAGATAAGAGAACAATTCCAAGCCGGCAGCCTGCAAGTCCTCTGGCCGTTCATCGGTTCCGAAGTGCTCCAGAGAGCAGAACGTGCGTTCGTAGTAGCCGTAATCGAACAAGATGAGGGCTGCCTGATAATAGATACGTATGTCCTTATCGGGATACAGGTTCATCTGCCGCTCTACTTCCTGGTCGAAGCTTGTCATATCGCCATTCTCGGCATAGACACGAGCTCTGAGCATGCGCTCGTCCCATTCGCTGTCCTCATGGCAGGATTCGGCCAGATCGAGCTGACGGAGTGCGCCATTGGCATCGCCCATTCGACTGAGTACTTGGGCGTATTGCTCGTAGATAGCCTGTTGGTCCACACTGTTGCCATCAGCCAGCTCCATGGCACGCTCGATGAGTGCCCGCGACTGCTCGACCTGTTCGGCATCCAAGAGGCAGTAGGAATCGTAGAGCCAATGAGACTCGCAATCAGGGTTCATCTCTTCCAGGCGTTGATACAGATGGTGTGCTTCGGACGTATTGCCTTGCTGCATCAGCACCCATGCCTTCAGCTGTAGTGCCCGTTCGTTGTGAGGCTCGATGGCAAGCGCATACTCCGTGCTTTCGAAGGCTTTCTCGTAGGTGCCAAGGGCTGAGTAGGCCTCGGCACGCCAGTTCCAGTTCTCCACGTCAAACGGGTCGACGTCCAGCATCTTCTCGATATAGTCCAGCGCCACGCGATTGTTGCCAAGGCCAAGGTTGACGTCGGCCTGTAGCTGCCACGTCTTGTACCAGTCGGGGGCCATCTCTGCCAATTTGTTGGCAAGGGTCAAAGCTAAGTCATACAGGTGGTAGTCGACGAAAATGTAGGCCGAATCGTAGATGAAAAAATCACGGTCCTCGTCGATTTCCTCTATCCGTTGGTCAAGGAACGAGAAGGCTTCCTTCTCATTTCCCCGCCTCAGCATCAGTTCGGCATGGAGGAACAGGACTTCGCGATTCGCCTGTTCCTCTATCGCATTACAGATTTCCTGCGCCTTGTCTAAATCGCCTTGCATCATAAACCTACGAGCCAGAAACACTTGCGGGTCAACTGCCGAAGGGTGAATCTCCAGAGCCAATTCGATGGCTTCGCTGGCTCGGTCTTCGTCGTGCATGACCAGCGAATAGTATTCAGCCACATCCGTCAGCTCGTCAGCACCCATATACATGGGCGTACCCGCCTCGCGTGCCGCCTCGTATTTAGCCAGGATATCCTTGAACTCTGGTTCCTCGAAGTATTTAAGATCGTCGTCTATGCGCATAGGGTCATGTTAACCCGTTAACGGATTATCAGATTAACATATTAGCATATTAACATATTAACCGATAAACAAATTAATGGGTTAACAGCAATTATTTCTTCTTGAATGTATCCTTGAGTCCTACGGTCTTGTTAAAGACAAGGTGGTCGGGAGTTGAATCGGTGTCAATATTGAAGTAGCCGATGCGCTGGAACTGGAGGTACGTGAGTGCAGGCATGTCGCGAACGAATTTCTCTACGTAGCAGTTTGTGAGCACATGCAGCGAGTCGGGGTTCATCATCTGTTTCATGGCATCGATAGCCGAGAGGCCCTCACCTTGCAGACGTGCCAACTCGTCGCGCGGGTTCTCCACCTGCCACAGACGCTCGTACATGCGCACCTCGGCGGGCAGGCAGTGGTCGCAGCTGAGCCAATGAAGCGTCTTACCCTTGATCTTGCGGTCGGCGCCGGGCTGGCCGCTGCGCGTCTCGGGGTCGTAGGTGGCGTAGATGCAGGTGACGTTGCCCTCGGCATCCACGTCGTAAGGATGGTCGCCCTCCTCGTTACATTTAATTATATACGCATTCTTCAGGCGAACCTCCTTGCCAGGAGCCAGGCGCATGAACTTCTTCTCGGCCACGGGCTGGAAGTCGTCGCGCTCGATCCACAGCTCGCGTGAGAACTCAATCGTGTGTGTGCCTTCCTCGGGACGTTCGGGGTTATTGACGGCCTCCAGCTCCTCCACCTGACCCTCGGGGTAGTTGGTGATGACAAGCTTGACGGGGTTCACGACAGCCGAGACTCTCGTGGCACGTTGGTTGAGATCATCGCGTACGGCACTCTCCAAGAGAGCAAAATCGTTCAGCGCATCGTAGGTCGTATAGCCTATCTTGTCGATGAAGTTGACGATGCTTTCAGGCGAATAGCCACGACGGCGGAAGGCGCAGATAGTGGGCATACGGGGGTCGTCCCAACCGCTGACGAAGCCGTTCTTGACCAACGCCAGCAGATTGCGCTTCGACATGAGCGTGTAGTTGAGGTTGAGCTTGTTGAACTCAGTCTGCCGCGGGCGGTTGTCCTCGATATTGTCGGTCTCGCCGCGCCACTCCTTCATCCACGTGACGAATAGGTCGTACAAGGGACGATGCTCCACGAACTCGAGTGTACACCATGAGTGGGTGACGCCTTCGAGGTAGTCGCTCTGCCCATGCGTGAAATCGTACATTGGGTAGGCGTTCCACTCAGAGCCTGTGCGCCAATGCGGAATGTTCAGCACGCGGTAGATGAGCGGGTCGCGGAAGAGCATATTCGGGTGAGCCATGTCGATCTTGGCGCGTAGCACGAGCGTTCCAGGCTCGCACTTGCCGCTGTTCATGAACTCAAAAAGGCGCAGGTTCTCCTCGACAGGACGGTCGCGGAAGGGACTGTTCGTTCCAGGCGACGTCGTGGTGCCCTTCTGTTGGGCAATCACCTCGGCGCTCTGCTCGTCGACGTAGGCGCGGCCTTGCTTGATGAGCCATACGGCGAAGTCCCACAGCTGCTGGAAATAGTCTGAGGCGTAGTAGATGTTAGCCCACTCGAAGCCGAGCCAGCGGATGTCCTTCTCGATAGCGTTGACATACTCCGTATCCTCTTTCTGGGGGTTGGTGTCGTCGAAGCGCAGGTTGCACTTACCGCCGTATTTCTTAGCCAGCCCGAAATCGATGGCGATGGCCTTTGCGTGGCCGATATGCAGGTAGCCGTTGGGCTCGGGCGGGAAGCGCGTCTGCATGCGTCCGCCGTTCTTGCCTTCGGCCAGGTCGTTGATCACTTTTTGTTCGATGAAGCTCACAGAAGTGCGCAGCCCTGCTCCCCGCTCTCCCTCCTGTTGGAGAGTGGTTGCTTTTGTTGATTCGTTTTCGTTCATATCAATTGATTTTTTTAATCTCTACAATTCCTGCATTCTTGTCTGATACTGGGCGATATACTTGCCCAGGATGTCAAACTCGATGTTCACCACCGTCCCCTCCTTGATGGAGTGGAAGTTGGTGTTCTCGAACGTGTAGGGGATGATGCAGACGGCGAACGTGTTCTTCGTCGGGCGGCATACTGTCAGCGAGACGCCGTTGACCGTCACCGAACCTTTGTCGACCGTGAAATAGCCACGACGGACCATCTCAGGGTCCACGTCGTACTGGAACGTGAACTCATGGCTGCCTTCTTGGTCCTCCACGCGAATGCAGCGCGCCGTCTGATCCACGTGCCCTTGGACGATGTGCCCGTCTAATCGACCGCCCATCTGCATCGAACGCTCCACATTAACCTCGTCGCCCACCGTGAGCAGGCCGAGGTTGGAGCGTTCCAACGTCTCCCGCATGGCAGTTACCGTATAAGTATCACCTTCGATGCGTACTACCGTGAGACACACTCCGTTATGCGCGATGCTCTGGTCAATCTTCAGTTCGTCCGTGAACCCGCATCGTAGTGTGAAGTGCATATTATCCAGTTCGTGCTCTATCGCCACAACCGTGGCTGTCGCTTCAACGATTCCTGAGAACATATTCTTATTCCTTTAGTTTTAAGTCTGCTTTCAAACAGCGCAAGCTTTCAAATAGCACCTACTTCGCATAGCTCCTACGTTCATTTTGCTCCTACGTTCATTTTGCGCCTACATTCATTTTGCGCCTGCAAAGGTACAAAGAAATCTCGACTTTCCGATTGTCATTAGCCCTTTTCTTTCGTTTACGTGCAAAATTCTTCACTTTCGCCACTTACACGGGCATCTATTGCTTTCCTACAGCGCCCCTTGCCACACGCGCGCCTTGAGCGCCACCATGACAATGGCGTCAACCGCAGGGCTCCCCTCCTCCATCCCTTCCCTTAATCCCGTACATATATACGTGCAGCCTTTTACATATATACGCGTAGCCCTACACATATATTCGCGTAGCCCGTTACATATATATGCATAGCCCTATACATATATATGCGTAGCTCCCCACATATATACGCACCCTACCCTCTCTCCGTTCGCCTTGTTGCTTCTTAGGATTACTGAAGTTCTTGTAGTATAGGGACAGACTTCCGCGTTGTTTTCGTTTATTCTGCACAACCATCCATGACAGAAGTTAGGTATTTGCCTTCGTTGGTACTCTCCCGCTCTCAGCAGAGAAGCAGATAAGCAAAATCAAACGGAAACCGCCAACCCGAAGATACGAGCTGGCGGCTTGAATTATAAGGTGATTTTGCAAGAGTGCAGTTACTTGCCTATCTGCCCCTTCCAACTGATGAACCAGTTGCGGCGGTCGCTTAGGACACCGAGAAGCGATGGATCGCGCTTGGCTACGCGTTTGGCGAGGACTGTGGGATCGCCCTTACGATAAGCCTCGCGCATGAGTTCACCGAAGCGGAAGCCCTCGAACGGAGTCTCCAGAGCGGACTCGATATCGAGGAGGCTATCGACGACGACGAGCTGGCGCTGTTTGACCTGAGGCACGGCGTAGTCGCGGTACCAAATGCTGGCATCATAAATAAACTTAGTGAACAGGGCATAGCTGTATTCGCGGATTTCGACCACGAAGGAGTCGATGGCAGCAAGGCGCTCGCGGTTGGTTGCGAAGTCATCGAGGTTAGGCACTACGGTCCAGCTGTCCTCAACGGCCTTGTCAACGAGGTCAGCATTGTTGGCAAGGAATTCTTCGAGGCGGTTGGCAGCCACGGTGCTGGGGTTCTGCTCGGGGACGTATGAGGGCGGTGTGTCGGGATAGCCTGTGGAGTCGGCAGGCGTATCAGTGTCAGCAGGATAGTAGAAGGGATTCTCGATGCTATAGCCACTACCACGGCTGTGCAGGCCAATCTGATTGATGCGGAACTGCTCTTGACCATTATCTGTAGGACGCGCGTAGTTGATGATGTAAGAGCCACCCGTGAGCGACGAGTACTGATAGCCTTGGACGCGTGTCTGATAGTAGATGGGGTTGAACTCAAAGTAGTTGACGAAAGCGGAGTCGGCAGCAGTGGTGCACTGTGAGAGGACGTCGTAGCGGATGACGTTCTCGTCGAGACCTGTGCGCAGGATGGCAAGTGCGAACTTGGGGAAACCAGCATAGTTGAGGGCCTCGGCCAGACGCAGATAGACATCGCCAGTACGGTAGATGATGACGTCCTGAGGATTGTAGGTCTTGGTGATCGACTGGAGGGTGTAGTCAGAGACTTTGTTGATCGAATAGTTCGAGCCGAGACGCATATCGCCGATGAGGTGGCCTGAAATCTGTTCCTGATTGAGCAGGCTGGCGGGCACGGTGACGAAGGTGCGTGTGCCACCATTGGTGTAGTAGTCGTAGAAGATCTGACTGTCGCTATAGTCAATACAGGGCTGCGAGGGAGCCAGACAAGCGGAAATCTCGAGGTCGTCGTGGTTGTAGTTGTAGAGGTAGCGAAGCTCATTGAAGTGGCCTTCAGCCGAAGCGGAGTCCATGGCAATGGCCGCGATGACCTCGCTGTTGGCCGTACCGAAGGCGCGGTCGCCCTTGGTGTTGTACCAGTTGTAATCGCCTGTCTGGTAGCCGTTGTAGTTGCCTGAGGCATAGCTGTTCGGCAACCACGCATCTTGCTGGTAGCCCGTGGTGTTCTTGACCTTATAGCCCGTGTTGTCGTTGATGGTCGGCGTCCAGTCGATGTAGTCGTAGTAGCACTTGGCAGCCTCGCGTGCGAGCAATGGGTCTTGGTTGATGCTGGCGAGCCAGAGGTAGAGGTCACCAAGGACGAGCGAGATAGGCAGCACGCTCATGCGCGAGGGCATGGACGAGTTGTAGCCGAAGTAGCCGGGGTTGCCGTGGAACGGATAGGAGAACCAGGCGACATAAGGCTTGAGGTCGTCGATGAAGTAGCGGCAGATGCCAGCGAGGTCGGTATGGGTGGCATTCTCGAGGGCGAGATCGGCCTCGTCGAGCTTAAGGATAGGCTCGGTGACGAGGGGGATGTTCTCGCCATAGATCTGTCCCAACTGCAGGTAGACCCATGCACGGATGGCTTTCACGGCGACATACTCGGCACGGAAGACATAGAAGTCGGACATGGCGCCATCGGTGTAACGATACTCACGCAGCGCCGTGTCGGCATTGGCGATGAAGTAGTTGCAGTTGTTGATGATGGCGTAGTAGTCTCGAGGATTGTTGTAGATATTGTCATCGTCGACGGTGAAGTTGGCGATGGCTTTGATGTTGGCATTTGCATTGTCAAGGACTTTGGTGAGGTCGCCACGCAACTCACCGAAGAGGTTGGTGCGAATGGCCACCTTCTGCAACTGTGCCAGAATGCCGACGAAGGAGTTGACGGTGTCGTTGGCTGTCGTCAGGTGGTTCTGGTCGGCATAGAGGACATCGTCGTTGCCCATGTCAAGCATGTCATCGCAGGAGCTGAGTGCGGCTGTAAGACAGCAGCAAACGCAACAGATTGCGGGCAGGATATATTTAAGCTTTTTCATGATTCGTAGGAATTAGAGATTGATCTTAACACCGAGGTTGAACGAACGTCCTGAAGTGAGGTAACCACGGTCGATGCCCTGCATGAGGACGCTGTTGCCCATGGAGAACTCGGGGTCGTTGCCCAGGTACTTGGTGAAGGTGAGAAGGTTAGTGCCACGTGCCCAGACGGTGATACCCTGGATGTAGGTGTTGTTGATGGGCAGCTTGTAGCTGAGGGTGACATTCTTTAGACGGAGGTAGCTGCCATCCTCAATCCAGCGATCGCTGAATGCGCTGTTGCCCATGGGGTCGCCATAGCTGACAGCGGGGATGTCGGTGACTTGACCTTCGTAGGCCCAGCGGTTGAGGAGGGCTGTGGTCTGGTTCATGAAGCGGCTGCCCGACTCGAGCTGCTGGCGCATGTAGTTGTAGACATCACCGCCAAGGCTGTAGTTGAAGCCTACGTCGAGCGTGAGGCGACGGTAGCTGAGCGTGGTCCAGATGTTACCATAGATGTCGGGGTTGGCATCGCCGATGACCGTGCGATCAGCATCGTTGATCTCGCCATTGCCGTCGAGGTCGAGGTATTTGACATCACCTGCGGTCAGATAGTCCTTGGTGATACCATCCTCGCGCAGACGATAGAGACCATCGCGAGCGGCTTCCTCGCTGGTAGCGTAGACGATAGTTCCATTCTCGGTGGGCAGAGTCTTGAGACCGTAGAAAGTGTTGATGGACTGTCCGACCTGGCTACGGATGGTGGCGCCGAGGATCTGGTGGTCATCATAGAGTGCACCGTCGGGCAGCTCCGTGAGCTTGTTGACATAGTGTCCCATACTTGCACCTACGCTCCAGTTCCACTTGTTGCCTGAGATGAGGTGGGCCGTGACGTTGACGTCGAAGCCTTGGTTCTCGAGGCTACCGCCATTGCTCCAGTTCTGCTGAATACCGGAGAGGAAGTTGAGCGAACGGAGGGTGAGCAGGTTGTCGGTCCAACTCTTGAAGTAGTTGAAGCCAGCAGCCAGACGGTTGTTGAGGAAGCGAGCCTCGATGCCGGCGTTGAAGCGGCGTGTGGTCTCCCACTTGAGCTCGGAGTTACCGATGTTCTCGAGGCTGAGACCTGGAATCTGACCGAGGAAGAGGGTGCTCTTGAAATAGCTGTGCGAAGCGTCATAGGGCAGGTTGTCGTTGCCACTTAGGCCATAGCCAGCTGTAAGCTTCAGGTAGTCGATGCCTTTGACATCAAACCATTTCTCGTTGGTGATGAGCCAGCCAGCCTGGATGCTTGGGAAGATGCCCCAGACGACGCCACCGAGCTTGAGACCGCCCTTGGCATCGTGGCCGAACTGCGAGTTGGTCTCCATGGCGAGGTCGCCCTGCAGGTAGTAGCGGTTGGCGTAGTTGTACTTGGCCTGACCGTACCAGGTGAGCGTAGCCCATTTCTCGATGCTACCGCCAATCTGCTTCTGGTCGGTACCCGCAATAAGCGGGGTCTTATCGTTACCGGTGTTGTAACCATTCTGACGGGTGATCGTGTAGCTCTGGTTGTAGAAACGGAAGCCACCCATGAGGTCAATCTTGTGGGCATTGTAGCGGTTGTTCCACTCGACCTTCGTGTCGCTGATGACATCGTTCTGCTTGCTGTAGAGCGAACCGATCATGTTGTCCATCTTCTGGTGGAAGGCGGCAACGTAGAAGCGAGGTACACCGTTCATGGGGATGTAACGTTTCTCGTTGGTGTTGACCAGGTTGTAGCTGAAGAGCGAGCTGAACCTCAGGTGGTCATTGGGATGCCATGAGGGCGTGATGGCCAGTGAGAGGTAGGAGTTATCGAAATAGTTCTTGTTCTGAGCCGTACCATACTCGAGGATGGCCATGGGGTTGGCCAGCTCCCAGTTGTCGTTGTTGAGCTGACTGACCTCAGCAAGGTAGTCCTCATCGTCGATGTCCAAGTGAGCAGTGCTGATGGTGCCGGGGCCGAGTGAGCTGGCTACGAAGCTGTAGGGACTGAGCATCGGCGACTTGGCGTAGCTGAGGAAGTTCAGCGAGGTGACGGTGGAGTTGTCATAGTCCTCGGGAGCACCTGTATCGTAGACCTTACGGGTGGTGTTGCTGAACGAAGCATCGAAACGGAAGTCAATCCAGTCGGTAATCTTGACGTCAGTGTTGAAACGGACGTTGAGACGATTGAAGTTGCCCTCTTCGATGGTCTCACCGGCATGAGTAAAGCCCAGCGAGAGCATGTAGTTGGCCACGTCGCCACCACCTTGCACGCTCAGACCATAGTTCTGAGTGATCGCCTCGCGATGGATGAGATCAGCCCAGTTGGTGTTGTTGTTGAACTTGTTGATCCAATAGTTGTAGTTGTAGGGATCAGAAGGATTGTAGGGACGCTCATCGAGGAACTTGAAGCTCTGCAACTTGGTGCCGGTGGAACCGAGGAGGCTGCTGGCATAGGTCTTGTACTGCCCACCGTTCATCATGTCGTAGTGACGAGGAACGAGTTCGATGCCTACGGTAGCCGTAGCGTCGATGCGTGTAGCGAGCGATGAGTTACGCTTGGTCTTGATGAGGATGACGCCGTTGGCACCCTTGGCACCATAGATGGCGGTTCCGTTCTTCATGACCTCTACGCTCTCGATATCGTTGACATTGAGGTTGGCCAAGACATCGTTGTAGAAGCCCTGATGGAGCATCTCCCGTCCATACTGCATCTCGGTGATGACACCATCGATGACGATGAGGGGCTGTGCGTTGACCATATAGGACCCTACTCCACTGATCTGCATATAGCTACCAAGAGCGGTGAGGCCGCTGCGCTGGTTGGTGAGCACATCAGCTCCGAGACGGCTCTGAATCTCCGATGCGATGTTCGTGGAAGTGGAGAGTGTGAAGTCCGAGGTCTTAGATGTGTTCAGAATATTGTCGTCGGCGCCATAGAGGGCACGTGCAGCATCGCTCTGCATGACGATGTCGCGCAGATGACCGCTTTCGTTCAGGCCTACACGAACGGTATTATAACCAGGGATTGTCACCTCGACAGCTGAGCTGTAGAGGGGCACGTTCAGGGTGAAGCGACCCTCCTCGTCGGTCAGGGCTGAATAGCCCTCACCTGCAATAGACTTGACGAGCACACCAGCCAAGGGAGCATGGTCCTGCTGACTGACGACACGCCCGACAATCTCACGGGTGGGTTCGGTCTTCTTGACCGCCTTGCGGACTTTCTTGACGAGAGCTGTGTCTACCTCCTCGAAGTCAGTCTCGTCTTGCGCATAGGTGGCAAGAGGCAGCGCCAGAAGCGCTGTGAGGAATAATAAGCTCACGTTTTTCATTCTCTGTATTCTTTAATGTTAGACAAATCGAGTTCGTAGGCTTTAGCCTCTTCCTCCGTCTCGAAGCCTACGTAGATGATGCGGTTGATGCGCATGACGTTGGTTCGAGTGTTGTTGTTGATTTCAGACTGACGGACGTCGGTCGTAATGCGATAGCGCAAGGCGGGGTCTACAGCGCCGAAGTTGTTGTAGCCGGATACCGATGTGCGGAACGCTTTATCGATGCAGATGACATCGACTTGGTCGCCCGTGGTCTCGAAGTTGGTGCCACTTCCATGAGTCTCGCCATCGGGAACATTGAGCGCGCGGTCAAGGTTAGGACGCTCGAATTCGAAATCTTCGTTGGGGTCGGTAGTGCCATTGGTGCGGACGTCCATGAGGCGCTCGTTGCGATAGACGTGGAAACGCGTCGGACGAACCTGCGTGTCGGTGTAGCCATCGGCTGCGCAGAAGGCGGGAACCATCACGACATATACATTATAGTAGAGGTTCGAGAACGTGTTGGGCAGGAAGAAGTACATCGAGCTGTTGCGGTTGACCACGTTCTGATACGTGAGCGGAGCAATCTCGAGGAAGTTACCATCCTTGAGCATCGAGAAGTCATACTTCTGACCATTGTAGGTGATCGAGTCGAGATAGGTGCGTGCAACGGTGCTCACCTGAGGCTGCGGTTCGGCGTTGACGGTCAAACGAGGCATCGTGGTGTGACGCATGTTGGATGCGAGGATGTAGCGATCCTGGCGGAAAGTAGACTTCGGGTTGATGCGTCCCTCGTTGTCAATGTAGACAAGGCCGTTGGAGCAGGTCACAGGCTGCAGGCCACCGAGGATGCCTTCGCCCGTCTCAGGGTTGTAGGCTGCCTTCGGGTTCATGAACACGTTCAGACCGTAGTAAGCGCTCTGATTGATGTAGGACGTGTTGATGAGCGAGTCCTCGTAGTTGTTGTGCTGCTGGTGGAGGTTGAACACGCGACCACGGATGATGGCCATGTCGGCGTTCAGGTTGGCCACGGAGTCGCGGTTCTCCATCTTGTTGACATAGTTGAAGTAAGGAGCATACTTAGCGTACTCGCGCTTCCACACCTCTGTGCTGGGAGCCAAGAACATATAGGAGCTGTCCTCACGCTGGATATAACCCAACGAGTTGTAGAGGCGGTTGTTGAGCGTGGTGACGGAGTCGGCATAGACGATTTCGCCATCGACGACACCCATCTGCACGGACGAACTCTCATCAAGCTCATACTGGTCGAAGAGACGATAGTAGGCAGCGATGCTGTCGAGAGTCGTCTGTAGAGCCAGTGCCTCGCGCACGTTGGGGAAGAAGGTCTCCTTGCTGCCCAACTTGTACATGATACCGTTGGAGGCAACGATGTTCTTCTTGAGGAAGGGAACGCCGTTGAGGTCGTTGGCACGGAGCATCATGTATTTGCCATTCATCATGCGGATGCTGTCCTCGTAGGTGGTGCTTACGGAGCGTCCGAAGAGCGCCATGTGGTTCTGCATGAACTGAGTGATGGCGGTGTTGTCCTTGTCCTTGGTGTTACGCTGCGAACCATCGGGCATGGTCACGAGGGTGCGTTTCTGTTCATCATAGAGGTTGATGACACTGTCGGCCTGTGCCGAGGTGATGACGGGAGCCCAGAGGGTGAGCGTCTGCGGCGAACCAAGGACCTTATCGTAGCCTACGTGTTGAGCCACACGCAGGAAGTTGGCCAGGTCGGGGTCGGCCTTGACATGCTCCAGCAGCGAAGGGGCATTGGTCATCGTGCCCTGACCATCACCTTGGTAATGGTCGTCCCACTCATCGGCACACGACATCATCATGAATGTCGTGCCGACAAGGGCGAAGGCTAAAGATGTAATATAATGATAAGTCTTCATAGAGTTGAATTCTATAGGGTTGATGTGGATACTATGTGTTAGAGGTCGTCCTCACCCTTTCCTTCGCCCTCGATGCCATAGACACTCTTCGGGACAATCTCCAGGTAGTCGAACATGAGCTCGGCACCGCCCACAGCGTAGGTGGAGCGTATGCGCATGGTGTGCTGTACGCCACCATCGAGCGGTCCGGTGTAGATGAGGCGACGCACCGTGCCATTGTTGTTGCAGAACGGCGAGGAGTTGGAGGCACTCAGCAGGTTGTCGTCCTTGACAGAACCACCACCGGTGCTGATGTTACGGACGCTCTTAGGTCCGTAGTACCAACCTTGGTTGGCCAATTCCTTACGAGTCTGCTCCTTGGCTTCATCAGAGAGACTGGTGTAGTTGCTCTTCCAACCGACGCGGGCTTCCCAGACGCCAGTGAAGTTGCCACCGTTGCCGCGCATGTCGAGAGGAATACCCTGAGGCAGACCATCGACATAGAACTGACCGATACCTCGAGTCGGGATCAGGCAGAAGCCGAGACGGATCTGATACTGACCCGTAGGCACGCTGGGCAGGTTGAAGGTGATGTCATACACATTGTTGTCGGAACGGAGGTTGAACTCATCGCCCTCATAGCTCCAGTAGTAGTTGCGGCAACCCTGATAGATGAAGTCACCATCCTCATTGGTCTCAACATTCTCGAAATAGCCCTGCGGGAAGATGTAGTTGCGTGCAGCGGCATCCTTCGATGTGGTTGCATCGGCTTCACCGGTACGAGAAGTGCGGATATCGTTGGTCATCAGCTCCGGCCAGATGTCGTAGAAGTCGATACGCATACGGGTGTTGAAGACCGTGTTGTGCGTGTTCTCACCATAGTCGACTAGACGGTCAATATAGTAGTAGACGCCGTTGACGGCTTCCTGAGTAAGCCCCTCGCCTATCGTCTGGCTGACGATAGCACCGCGGTTCGTGAGGTTCGGACGGTTGGGGTCGTACATACGGTTAAGATAGAGCGTCTTCACCTGCGAATTGCCACGGAACTTATTGGTACCATAGACGTATTCCACCTTCATCGTAGAGAGCGGGAGCATGGTGGCGTACCACTCAGTCGGGTTGATCTCGTTGCGGTAGATGGTGCAGTTGGTGTAGAGCTTGCTGTAGAGAGCCTTACGGTTGAGGATGTGGTAGGCAATCAGCTTGTAAAGCGGGTTGCGGGGGTCTTGCAGGGCTTCGGCCGACTTGCCATAGTAGTCCTGACCAGCACCTTCGGGATAGATGGTGCAAGCGTAGTCATACATATCCTCCCAGTTATTGATGCCGTATTCGGCCGAGAGGATGCTGTCGGGAACCACAAAGGCGGTGTAGCCATAGTTGCGGCTCTGGGGAACCCAGCAATAGTTGTTATGCTCGTGCGAGCGATAGAGACCTTCCATGTACTCCCAGTCGCGCGGATCATAGGAAGCATCCTTGATGCGTTGCATCTGCTGGTCGAGTTTGGTCATCTCCAGGCAGAGGTTGAAGAGGCTGATGGAGGGGTCCTCGCGCATGATGGTGGGGAGCGTCTGGTTGGACGACTCGGCCACGCTGCTGATGGGGTGAACGATACCGTTGTCGACCGAGTCGTTGGCCAGTTCATAGATGACCATGGCCGAGCGGTTGATACGGTAGGTGGTCACGGAGTCTTCGCCGATAAGCACCTTCACGGGCTCGCAAGCGAGAGGACGACCCAGCATGTTCTGGTCTTCGATGAAGCCCTGCAGGTCGGAAAGGTCAGCCATCGAGTACATCTTATCTACGAGAAGTGTGCTGGCGATGGTGTCGCAGTCTTCAGGTGAGAGGGCATCGATGCCGCTGAGACCATTTGCAGAGAGATAGTTCCGGATGGCCTCGTTGGTAGGAGCAAAACAAGTGTACGTGCCGTAGGTGGAGAGGAGTTCCATCTTACCAGCCTTCTCAACGATAGCCGCAAAATCTGAGAAATCTGCGTTGTTGCGAAGGAAGTCGCTGAGCATTTCCGGCTTGTACGTATACAGATCCTCGTCGGCAATATTATCGTTGCAAGCGACGAGTGCCATTGTCGCACACACAGCAAGCATGAACGACAGGCGGGTGATATACTGATTAATCTTTTTCATAATGCACTACAAGACGTTATTCGTTGATATCATAAGTTGAACGGCCCTCGCCATAGATGCTCTTCTGCACCAGGTAGGGGTTCACCTGGCATTCTTCCTTAGCGTATGGCCAGAACAGGTAAGGCATGCTGGGGAAGAGATCGGAACCACCGCTGCTGAGCTTGGATGTGACCGTGTTGCGAACGACATCGGTCTTGCCATCGAAGCGTGCATAGCGGACGAGGTCGAAGAAGCGCTTACCCTCGAACATCAGTTCGGCATTGCGTTCCTTGCGCAGACGCTGAATGAGCAGACCGCGTGTGGTAGCTTCGGCGCTGGTGGGCGACATGTAGCGCGTACGGTCGGTGACCGAACGGGCATTGACAAGGTAGATGAGGTCGAATGCCTTCTCGAGGAGGGCAGTATTCTCCTCGCTCTCATCGTCGGTAGCCTTCATGAGCAGAGCTTCAGCCTCAAGGAGCATCACGTCGGTGAGGCGATAGAAGATCCAATTGCGATTGAGGTCGGTCTGGATAGAGAAAGCGTTTTGACTGGAGCTGTTGAACTGAATATTGTTCTTCACCTGTTGCTGCAGGTTGAAGCTGTGAGCTACGCCCTTGCGGATGTTGCCTTCGCCGTAGTTCTCATCGACGGGCTGGAAACTGGTGTAGTAGCGGGTGTCATAGTTGTTGGCAAAGTAATCGTACGTACCATTGAAGACATCCGATACGATAGCCGAGTTGACGGCCAGGAAACCGGCACCATTGTTGCCGCCTTCTTTCTCTGGCAGATTGTTGCCATAGAGGGCAGAGAGCGCAGAGCTGCCGACATAACTCGTCTGAGATGACGTGCGATTGAACGACAGCTCGAAGATGCTCTCGAAGCTATTGCCCGTACCGAAGATAGCATCGGCAACGACAGCAGGATTAGACTGCGTGCACTGATACATCGGGACGATCAGTCCGTGAGGAGCGGTCAACAGTTGAGGTGCGCTGAGTGACAACGTCGTCTGACGGCTGAAGTCGCGTTCGTAATCATCACGCTTGGCCTGAATAACCTCTTCGGCACAATCGATAGCGCGGTCGAAATTGCGCTGCCACAGGTACATCTCAGCCAACATGGCATTGATGGCGGGACGAGTGATGCGGTTGCAGTTGCTGTTGTACGCACGACCTACGCCATCAAGCGTCTGACCAATGGAAGCATGGTGCTCGAGGGCATTGCCCTTGACGCTCTCCAGGTCCTTGATGATCTCGCCGAGCACATAGTCAAATGAGCTGGCAGGAAGGTACTGCACTTGGTCCTCCTGCGTGACGGCATCACGCGTGAAGGGAACCTCGTCGAAAGCACGAATCAGGTAGAAGTAGCAGAGTGAACGCAGGGCGGTCATCTCAGCAATCGTAGCCTGAACGTCGCTGGAGCGGTAGGACGGGTCCTTCTGGCTGACCTCAGGCGCATAGCGGATGACGGTGTTGCACTTGTTGATGACGTCATAGAAGGCATTCCATTTGCAATATTCATTCGTCGTGAGCAGATTCTCGCGAAGAGCCTGATAGAGGTCTTCCTGGTCCTGCACTTTTGAGCCGGGATAGATGTTCTCGCTGCGGAGCTCACCCCAAACGATGCATCGACGGATGAAGTTGTCTGATTGCATCGAGGCATAGCATCCCGCGACCATCTGGTCGATATCAGCTTTCTCGTTCCAGAAGTTGTCCTCTGTGACGATGTCTCGGGGCGTGATTTGCAGGAAGTCACTGCACCCCAATAAGGCGAGGCTGAGCAATCCCAGCGCTGCACCATTTCTTATTGTTTGATATAGCTGTTTCATATTAGAATAGGATTGCTAAGTGTTAGAAACCAATTGTTACGCCAACGGTGTAGGACTTCGAGCGCGGGGTCTTGGAGGAGTCGGTGGTCACACCATAGCCGCCATAACCGATTTCGGGGTCAACACCGGAATACTTGGTGAGGCAGAAGAGGTTGTTGGCGCTTGCATAGAAGTTCAAGGTCTTCATGTGCCAATTTTTCAACACCTTGGGATCGAAGCTGTAGTTGAGCTGCAGATAGTTCAGACGGAGGAACGAACCATCCTCGACGAAGCGGTCGCTGATGAGGGTGTTGTAGTTCGTGCCGTTACCGAACATAGCACGTGGAATCGAGGTGATATCACCTTCCTTACGCCAACGATAGTTGACGGCCTGGCTCTGGTTGTTGTTGCTGACCATGCTCTCCATGTCCAGACGGGCCATATTCAGGATATCGTAGTCGATACGATAGTTGAAGTTGGCACGCAGGGCCCAGCGGTCGTAGTGGAGCGTGAAACCGAAACCACCCGTGAGGCGTGGCAGTGAGTTGCCCAGGTAGACGAGGTCGCTCTGGTTGATGTTACCATCGTTGTTGATATCCTCGTAGATGGCATCACCACCCTTGAAGTAGTAACCGGAGTTGGTCTCGGGCTTGTAGCAGAAGCGCATCTGCACGGGATCGCCTTTGGCATCCTTGACATAGTTGCCGGAAGCGCCGATGGCAATCGGATAGGTGATACCGGCATTGATGTTCTCCTGAAGTTTGTTCGTGCCGTTGGCCTGATCCTCACGAGCTAAATCGCGAGCCGTATCATAATTATATTGGTAGACACCCTTGCTGCGGAAACCGTAGATCGAACCGAACGGGTTGTTGAGCTGTACGCGCTGCAGGACAGAGCGGTTGCCTTCATTCCAGTCGATGTTGAGGGTCTTCAGCACGAGGGGATCCATCTTGGTGATGACGTTGCGGTTGTTGGCGAAGTTGACATAAGCATCCATCGAGAACTTTCCTTTCTTCAGCAGACGGTCACCCATGAACTGAATCTCCCAACCTTCGTTCTTCATGTCGCCAACGTTCTTGAAGCGCAGGCTGTTCCAACCATTGGATGTCGGGATGAGCGCCGTAGGCATCAGCATGTCTTTGGTCATACGACGATAGAGGTCAACGACAATCTTCAGGCGATCATCGAAGAAGTTCAAGTCGATACCGAGGTTCCAGGTGTAGATGTTCTCCCATTTGAACTCAGTCAGCTTCAGACCGCTGGGGTTCATTGAAGTGGTGTTCAAGTAACGGATGCCGGGAGCGTAGGTGTTCAGATAGAGGTAGTCAGCTGTCGGGGGATTACCGACGCGGCCCCAACCTGGACGCAGAGCGAATTGGCTGACCTTAGCTTTCTCACGAACGGCCTTCATCCAAGGCTCATCGATGATGATCCACTTACCGGAAACGGCAGGGAAGATACCCCAACGGCTGTTCTCGCCGAACTTGGTCGTGGCATCAGCACGCATCGAGAAGTCGAAGATATAGCGGCCCTTGAAAGCGTAGTGCGTAGAGAAGGTATAGTAGAGTGAACGCCACTCGCTGAAGCCACTGCCCATGCCCGTGACATTACCACCTGCCGTGACAGACTCGAGGCGGTTGGGCAGACGGTTAATGTTGGTGCTCTGGTTGCTGGAGCTACCGCTGACGAGCTGGAAGCGACCGAGGGCCAGCACTTGATGATCTTCATTCTTGAAGTGAGGCTGGAAGGTCAGCGTGTGGGTGGTCGTGAAGGCCAGGTTCTTACGGCTGTAGCTGTAGGCATTACCGATGTCGTGATAGTTGTTGCTGAGCAGCGAGCGGGGGAAGCTCTGGTCGGTATAGTCGTTGTAGACATTCATCACGACACGACCGTTGTAACGCAGCTGTGTGCTCTCGTTATCCAGGCCGAGCAGCTTGTACTCCAGTTCCAACTCAGGCGAGATATCATAGGTCGTCTGGGTGTTCTTGGCATACTCAGCGCTGGCCAACGGGTTGTGTGAGTTGCGCTGGTCGCTGAAGTTGTTGGACTGATCTGTCGTGAGGCGACCATAGTTGGTGAAAGCGTACTGCGGAATGATGTAGTACTCGCCTGTGTTGTACTCGTTGCCATTCTCGTCGCGCAGGTAGCGGTAGGGCGAGAGGTTAGGCATCTTCGTGTAGGCGATACCGAGCAGGCCATCGTAGTTACGGTCGTTCTTCGTGTAGGTCAGCGAGAAGTTGGACATAATCTTGATGCGGTCGTTGACATAGTAGTCAAGGGCCATACGCGTTGAGAAGCGGTTCAGCTTCTGCTTGATGATCGTACCCGTCTCGTGGTCATAACCTCCAGAGATGCGGAAGAGGGTCTTCTCGTCACCACCCGAAACGCTGACGTAGTGGTTCTGGCGCAGACCGTTCTGCTTGACGAGGTCCACCCAGTCGGTGTTCTTGTTGAACATCAGGAAGTCGGAGTAGTTCTCATCGTAGTTCAGCTCTTGGATCTGACCCACGTAGGTCTGTTGCTGTGGATTGAAGTAGCTCTCCTTGAGCAGCATCGTGTACTGGTCACCATTGAGGAGCTTGATGCCCTCGGGCTGGTGGGTCATGGTCATCTTCAGTGAATAGGTCACCTGCGGAGCACCGCGACGACCGCGCTTGGTCTTGATCTCGATGACACCGTTAGCACCCTGCGAACCCCATATAGCGGTGGCTGCAGCATCTTTCAGCACTTGGATGTCCTCGATATCCTCGGTGTTCACGTTCAGCAACTGTGCGAACTTCTCGTCGTTGGCCGTAGCGGTATCGAAGTCTGAGAGGTCAACGTTCCACACGTTGCCATTGACGACGATAAGAGGTTCGTTGGAGGTGAGGGTCGAAACGGTGGAAGCACCACGCAGACGCATGCTCGTACCAGCACCGAGGTCACCCGAGTTGGCCACAATGTCAAGACCTGCGATACGACCTTGCAGCGCCTCGTCGACAGAGGTGATACCGAGACCTTCAAACTCCTTGGCCGAGATACCCTGTGCCGAGAAGCTGACCTCGCGCTCGGGAATTTCCAGACCAGAGGTCTTGATCTTCTTCTTCGCCTTGACTTCGAGGGTCTGCAACGTCTTGGTTGCATCTTCCATCTTCACTTTGTAGACAGTCTTGTTGATGGGCAGCGTCTGGGTCTTAAAGCCCATGAAGCTGATTTGGAGCCTGTTTTTCGCGCTCTTGATCGGAAGCACGAAGTTACCATTCATATCGGTGACAGTAGCGTTAACGATACGATTAGACGCATCCACCTCACGTACGCTGGCTCCGGGCAGCACGTCGAAATCATCGCTAACCGTACCGCTGATGCGTGAGATCTGTGCCATGGCCAGTGACGACACCAGCATCAGGCAGAGTGTTAAGAAATATCTGATTGTTTTCATCTTCTTCTGGGCTTGTTAGAGGGATCTTCAGTGACAATCCATTCCGGAAGAACGGGCTTGGGGAAGTCGGAGGGCAGGAACTGCGTCTCGTCATACATAAGGGCTCTGTCGATCTGGTGGACGACAGCATAGGACGAACCGTAGATGGTACGGTTGCTTGTAGTGAAATAGTATTGGCGAGCCATGATGTTGCTGTGGGCACCATCAATCACGCTGGCCGTATTACCCATCGCATCGCTCACGCGGATGACGCGTTGATTGTTCGAGACTGTCAAGCGGCGGAAACGGTTGAGGGTCGTATCGATGGCTGCGGTCTCGTAGACACCAGTCGAATCGGCACCACCGAGGAACACCGAACCGTCCTGAATATGATAGCGTACGAAGTTGTCGATGACGTCCTGAATCTTGGCCTTGTAGTTCGTGGCTTCGACAGTCAGGCGGTCAATCTCGTCCTTCTGGGCATCAGTCAGTTCGTTCTCGTGCTGATTCAGGAAGAACGTGAGGGCATCGAGATAGTCGTCCCATTCATCAGACTGTGTCTCAGTCGGCAACTTACCAGCTTTGACAAGCGCATCGATAGACTCGTTCGAGGGAACATAGATGGTGTAGTGGAAGTTGTTCATCGTCGTGATGGCACGGTCAATGGTCGTGTGACCATCTACTTGCGTGCCTTCTGCCGTGACGAAGGAGCTCGTACCCAGCAGACGGCTGAATTCCTTGAACTCGGGATGGCGAATCGTATCGGCAACGGCTTTGTATGGACTTAGGAGTGTGCTCTGCGGAATCGTGTCGAGCACGTAGGCAACACCGTTACCCGACTCCGTCTGGTCGAAGATCTGGTCCTCAGCCACAGGGATGAACACGCCCTGCTCGGCCTGGCGTGAACCGGCGATACCTGTCACCTTGTCACCATTGAACTGGACGACGACGGGACCGCCGGCCTTGTTCAGGTAGATGTTCTGACCCGGGTGGAACGTGCGTGCACCACGCTGGCCATGAACGATGATGATGTTGTCGAGGATGTCGCGCAGACGGTTGTTGATGACAGCCATCGTAGGAGCGTTCGTGGCTCTTTCCTCAGTAATATTTCCGAGCGAGTCGATCTTGTAAGCCTCGGCATAAACGGGAAGCGTGCTCTGATCGGGCTTGAGGAAGAACTTCAGTGCCTGGTGCTCCGACTGGCCATTGGCGTAGGAATAGGGATCAATATAATAGAAGAAAGCGCCATCATTGGGAATGAGGAAGCTGTAGGAGCTGCTCATGGAGTTCAGATAAGAACTGTACTCACCGGCGATGGTCCAAGTGGCATGGTTCTCATAGCGCTTATCGTTGACCGCTGTGAAGATGACGCTGAGGTCCTCGTCAGAGCGAAGCACAGCGGGGAAGAAGACGCTCTGGTGCTCGGGAGCCACAAACACCTTGTTCAGCTGATAGACGACACCGTTACAGGCCATGAAGCAGCTGTCGATGTCTTCGGTCACGATGCCCATGTTCTCGGCAACGGTATTCTTCAACGACTTGAACTTGCTGGGAACCGTACCACGGAAGCTGACCTGCATGCAGTTGTTCAGGAACGGGAGCACCACATTATCGGGCACGTTGCGCCAGTCATAGCCGTATTTCTGACCGATGGCAGCACCATCGTGGTGGAGGTAGTAGTCCATCCACTCGTTGGTCGGGACGAACATGGCAGCGCCATCCTCAGCCATCGTGTAGCGGTTGCCGCTGGTGTAGAGGACGTACTGGTTCCATCCGGGATCAAAGGAGAGGCCGTTGACGGTGCGGCGGGTCTCTACGACTTGGTTCAGGGTGTGATTACCAGCCGTGTTGAAATAACGCTTGGCAAACAGTGAGTCCTCCTTGCCATCCAGGCTCTGAACAGAAAGGAAATACGGATAGCTGTAGCGGTCGAGCAATTCGCTGAAGACGCTGAACTGAGGCTTCTCCGAGATAATCTCAGCCATGTTGCTGAGGGGCTCAGGCACCTCCGTGAGGATGTGGATGTAACCATTCTGGCAGGTGATGTCCTGAAGGTAGGTCTTGCCTTCATCCTTCGACCATTTTCCTTCGTTCAAGGCAATGGGGTGTCCGTTGATATAGCTGCGGTCGGTGGTCTTCGAGGCACCGTTGGTCAGCATGTCAAGGTCGAGGTCGGTGATGTTGTTCTGCTGCATGTAATCGGGCAGGAAGTGCACCATCGGCGATGCGGTGTTGTCCTTGTACAGCTTGATGCTGGCACGATCACGGACCTCTGCCCAATAGTCGATCTGCATGCCGTCAGACTCCGTACGGACAGGATTGACTGCGGGGAAATCGGCATTCATCACAACTGGAATGGAGTCTGTGATGTCCATACGCGATGTACGACGCAGGCAGGCACCTTCCGTTGGTGGGTCGCCAGCGGTGTTACTGAGCAATTCGATCAGGTAAGCACTGTTGACCATCGCTGACTTTAGCAGGTTCTTTTTCTCTGCCTTAGGCAGTTGGGTTACCGATGTGAGGCCTCGCTTCGAGAGGAAACGCTGCCATGCAGCATCGTCCGCCACGAAGAGTGTCATACTGCCCGTCCTTCGCAAAAGGTCGGGGTAATTCGTCTCCGAGAGGTCGGGATCGTTGATGAGAGCCAAGGTCTGCGTGAACGAACCTCGACTCTCCAGCTCTTCGTAGATGCTGCTACCGAGCCACGAAGGAGTACCCGTGAGCAGGTCGTCCTGACATGACGACAAGCCCGCCGTACCTCCAAGAAGCAGAAGAGCAGCACATGCGCAACTCGCACCTCGGGCGAGTCTCCGCTTGAGAATACTGTTTTCCATTGTTAATATAAATGTTGATTACTTGATTTCCTTTTGGTTAAGTGTAATTTTTAGCTCCATTTGTTAGTTAGTAAGAGACTCTGAGCAAGCCTCTATTGAACGCCAAAGTTATAACTATATTTTAATAAACCGAAATATATTTTGCAAAATATTGTTGCTCTTGTGTTGAACAACATAAAAAGAGGCCGAAAACCTCGGCCTCTTTTACAAAAATACACATTTTTAGTGTCAAATTTACCCTAAAAAATATCTTTTTCAGTATTGCTCATTTTCGTTAGGGAAATCACCGCTTTTCACGTCGGCAACATATTGCCCGATAGCATCGGTCATGATGTCATAAAGGTTGGCATAGCGGCGCAGGAATTTGGGCGAGAAACCTTTGTTCATTCCCAACATGTCGTGAACCACGAGAACCTGTCCGTCGCAACCGCCACCGGCACCAATGCTGATGGTGGGAACCTTGATGCTCTTCGAGACTTCGGTGGCCAAGTCGGCAGGGATCTTCTCCAGGACGATGCCGAAGCACCCTACTTCAGCCAGCGCCTGTGCATCTGTGCGCAGTTTATTGGCTTCTGCTTCCTCACGTGCGCGCACGGCGTACGTACCGAATTTATTTATGCTCTGCGGTGTCAATCCCAGGTGACCCATCACAGGGATGCCGGCATCGAGGATGAGCTTCACGGCTGGCAGGATTTCCACGCCACCTTCCAACTTCAGCGCATCACAACCGGTCTCCTGCATGATGCGAACGGCATTGCGAACGGCGTCCTGAGGATCAACCTGATAGGTACCGAACGGCATGTCGCAGACCACCAAGGCACGCTTCACGCCACGGACGACGCTGCGAGCGTGATAAATCATCTGATCGAGGGTGATGGGGAGTGTCGTGACATTTCCTGCCATCATATTCGAAGCGCTGTCGCCCACGAGGATAACGTCGATGCCTGCGCCATCCACGATTTGAGCCATTGAATAGTCATAAGAGGTGAGCATTGCAATCTTCTTGCCGCTCTGTTTCATTTCGTACAAACGGTGAGTTGTCACCTTACGAGTATCTTCTACAAGATAGCCTGCCATTGTTTTTTTTGAGTGTTTAAACGTTTTTCGGGCGCAAAAGTACACTTTTCTCCGCATTTTACATTAACTTTGCCCACAAATTTGAATAAAAACATGAATTCTGCCTCAAATATCGAGTCGCGACACTCCAAAACGACCATGGACCATGTGCTAAAGTACACAGGGGTCTTCGGTGGCGTACAAGGACTTACGATGCTGATGAGTATCATCCGCAACAAACTTACGTCCAAGTTCCTTGGTGCCGCTGGCTATGGGTTGATGGCGCAGTACATGACCATTGCCGAATCTGTCAATCAGGCTACGAATTTCGGCATCCCTTTCTCGTCGGTCCGCCACGTCTCTGAATTATTCGAGAGCGGTACCGACGAGGAGATACGTCATTTCGTGTGTGTCGTGCGTACCTGGTGCGTTTGGACCACCATGCTCGGGGCTCTCCTGTGTATTGCGGGTGCTCCTTTGCTGGGCTCGATATTCTTTGAGGACAATCAGAGCGGAGTCTGGAGCATTGCGCTGTTGGCACCGATGATCATCGCTCTTGGCATGACAGCAGGCGAGGCTTCGATCTTGAAGGGGCTTCGTCGCCTGAAGCGGGTGGCATTCATCACAGCCCTCGGGGCGGTATCCACGCTCTGCCTCACCGTGCCGCTCTACTGGGCCTTTGGCATACAGGGCATCATTCTGGCACTCGACATCAGCACGTTTGCCGTGCTTGCCATCCATCTGGCCTTCACCACCCCACTCTACCCTTGGCATGTTGCCATCTTCTCCCGACAGGTGTTCCACGATGGATGGCAGATGATCCGTATCGGCGTTCCTTACATCCTGGCTGCCGTGGCGGGTGCCATCATGGCTACTTCATTGCAGGCCGTACTCAAGCGCTATGGCTCTGATGAGATTGTCGGGTTTTACCGCGTTGGCTACACGATGATGGTCACTTATGCGGGTCTCGTTTTCGCGGCCTTCGAGTCCGATTTCTTTCCACGGCTCTCGAGTGTCAACCACGATATCGGACTACGCAACCAGACCATCAATCAGCAGATACGAGTCAGCGTCCTGCTTATCGCGCCCCTCCTCATCGGCATGATGGTCATGATGCCCGTCATACTGCGCTTGCTCTACAACAGCAACTTCCTCCCGGCCACCGAGATGGCCATCTGTGCCGTGTTCTACACCTATCTGCGTGCCATCACGATACCCATCAGCTACACCGCCTTGGCTTGTGGCGACTCGCGTATCTACCTGGCCATGGAGGTCATCTACGATGCCTTTTCGCTCTTCATCATTGCCTTCTGCTATCAGCATTTTGGTCTCATCGGCGCCGGCATAGGCCTGTCGCTCTCTTCGTTATTCGATATGTGCCTCATTGGCATCACCTATAGCCTCCACTACCACTTCCGCATGACGTTCCCGACCTTCTCGCTCGCCTTGCAGCAGGCGCTTCTGGTTGGTGCCACGCTGGCCGTTTGTCTGCTGTTGCCACCCGTCCTGAAATATCCGGCTGGCGCCTGTCTCCTCGCGCTGTCGGCATGGCGCAGCTATGGCATCCTCGAACGCGAGACGGCCATCATTCCTAAGTTGCGCAAGAAGCTACACCTCTGATCTCACATCGCCCTATGCCTGCCGTCTCCATCCTCATCGCTGCCTATAATGCAGAGTCAACGCTCGACCGTTGTCTCGATTCGCTCGTCCAGCAGTCGATGACAGATTTTCAGGCGATCTGCGTGGACGATTGTTCCTCCGATCATACACTCGCGCTCCTCCGACGCCGCGCTGCTGCCGACCCTCGCATCCTCGTTCTTCAGACGCCTCACAACAGTGGCCATGCCGTAGCGCGCAACCTGGCGCTTCAGCATGTCGAGGCACCTCTCGTCACCATGCTCGATGCCGACGACTGGTTCTCTCCCGATGCCCTCGCGTCTGCGCTCAAGGTGTTCCATACGCATCCTCTTACGGACAGCGTGGTCTTCCACCTGAGGTATCACGATACCGCCTCGGGCGCTGAGCATGATTTCGGACTCCCTGCCGAAATAGCCTCTGGTGGTGCGCTCTCCGGTCTCGAAGCCTGCAAGCTGAGTCTCAACCGTTGGCAACTGCACGGCCTTTACGTCACGCGCACCTCGCTCCATCGCCGCTTTCCCTACGACACGTCATGCCGCCTCTACAGCGATGAGAACACCACCCATCTCCATTATCTTCACAGTCGTGAGGTACGTTCCTGCGAGGGCGTTTATTTCTACTATCGCCATCCCGCTGCACAGACCGCACAGTTCAGCGTCCGCCGTTTTGACCTCATTGATGCCAACTTCAGCCTCCTTCTCAGTCTCAAGCACGAAGGCCTCTCCCCAGATATCATCAAACGCTATGAGGTCATTCGCTGGGAGAATTTCCTGGGCTGCTATCGCCTCTTCCTCCGTCACAAGGATACCCTTTCTCCCGAGCAATGCCGTGATATCCAGCAGCGCCTCACGACCATCCTCCACACCTTCCGTCCATCCCGCCTCCCCCTCCGTGCCCGCTGGAAACCCGGTTACCTCCTCACCCTCAACGCCCCCCTCTTCGACCTCCAACAGCGCCTCTACGTCCTCTTCCGCCATTAATGTTTCCCTCCTCCCCCTCTTAACTCTTCGCTCGAGCTTGCTCGCTTCGCTCTGCGAAGAACTTTCAACTCTCAACTCTTCGCTCGAGCTTGCTCGCTTCGCTCTGCGAAGAACTTTTAACTCTTAACTCTCCGCTCGAGCTTGCTCGCTTCGCTCTGCGAAGAACTCTTAACTCTCAACTCTTAACTTTCAACTCTTCGCTCGAGCTTGCTCGCTTCGCTCTGCGAAGAACTCTTAACTCTTAACTTTCAACTCTTAACTCCCCTCCCCTATTACCAACAAGGGCCACGCCCTTGTTGGCGCAGCCCTTATCCTTTAATCCGTCGCTTCGTGAATTACTTATCGCCGAAGTAGCGGTTGTAGAGGCCCTGGAAGCCCTGTCCGTGGCGGGCTTCGTCCTTAGCCATCTCATGAACCGTGTCGTGGATAGCATCGAGGTCGAGAGCTTTGGCTTTCTTGGCAATCTCCATCTTGCCGGCACATGCACCACACTCGGCTTCCATGCGCTTCTTCAGGTTGGTCTTCGTGTCCCAGACGCACTCGCCCAGCAACTCTGCAAAGCGGCTGGCATGGTCGGCTTCCTCAAAGGCATAGCGCTTGAAGGCCTCTGCAATCTCGGGATAACCCTCACGGTCAGCTTGGCGAGCCATGGCCAGGTACATACCAACTTCAGAGCATTCGCCCTCGAAATGGGAACGGAGTCCTGCAACAATCTCGGGATCAGCGTCCTTGGCAATGCCAATGACATGCTCGGTGACGAACTGCAATCCGGCATCTTCTTTCAGTTCTTTGAACTTACTGCCAGGAACTTTACACTGCGGGCAGCGCTCGGGGGGCTCGGGACCTTCGTGGATATAACCACATACGGTGCATACAAATTTCTTTGTCATCGTTTTGAATGGGTTTATAGGTTAATAAAAATGTGTTAGTTAGAATTCGTTCGGCGTGATGGCCGCCGTTTTCTTGGAGCAAAGTAAACGCTTTTTTCGTTGTTGACCAAACTTTTTGCACAAAATCTTCAAAAAATGCACCTGTTTCAAAGATTAACATTAACTTTGCACCCAGAAACAAATAAAAGACCAAAAGGAAATGAACTACGGATTCGTTAAGATTGCTGCCGCCGTACCCGAAGTGCGTGTGGCCGACCCGAAATTCAACGTACAGCAGATTGAGAACCTCGTCATTCAGGCCGAAGGACGTGGCATCGAGGCAATCTGCATGCCTGAGCTCTCGCTCACGGGCTATTCGTGCGGCGATCTCTTCGCCCAACAACTCTTGCTTGACGAGGCCGAAATGGCGCTCATCCATCTGCTGAATTTCTCACGTTCACTCGACATCATCACCATCGTAGGCTTGCCTGTGCCGTATAAGGGAGCGCTCTTCAACTGTGCTGCCGTCATCCAGAAAGGCAAGATTCTCGGCATCGTCCCGAAGACCTTCCTACCCAACTATCGCGAGTTCTACGAGATGCGATGGTTCAACAGCGCTACAGCCCTGCCCGCCGATGCGATGGTATGGCTCTGTGGACAACAGGTACGTCTGTCCTCACAGCAGCTCTTCCGCACTCCTTCGTTCACTTTTGGCGTCGAACTCTGCGAGGACCTCTGGTCCACGATTCCCCCTTCATCACGTCAGTCGCTTCATGGTGCTGAGGTTATCTTCAACCTCAGTGCTGATAATGATGTCGTGGGCAAGCTCGCGTACCTCAAAGGGCTGATCGCACAGCAGAGCGCGCGATGCCTGTGTGGCTATGTCTACAGCGCAGCGGGCTTCGGCGAGAGCACCCAGGACGTGGTCTTCAGTGGCAAGGCCTTCGTCTATGAGAACGGTCGCCTGTTGGCCGAGGCGGCTCCCCATTCACTCAAGGCGCAGATCATCGAGAGCGAAATCGATGTTGAGCGTCTGCGTGCTGAGCGCCGCATCAACACCACCTTTGCTGCTTCTGCCATCCGACTGGGTACTGACGATCATCTGGCCATCATCGACTCGGCACTCATCAGTCAGCACGACTTCAAACTGACACGCACCATCAACCCACATCCTTTCGTGCCAACGGGCAACGACCTCGATGCGCGCTGTCAGGAGATCTTCGCCATTCAGGCTGAAGGCTTAGCCAAGCGACTCGTTCACACCAACTCCAAGACGGCCGTCATAGGCATTTCTGGTGGCCTCGATTCCACATTGGCCTTGCTCGTCACAGTACGCGCCTTTGATCTTCTCGGCCTTGACCGTCGGGGCATTGTAGGCGTCACCATGCCAGGTTTTGGTACCACCGACCGCACCTACAACAATGCCGTCGACCTCATGCATGCCCTTGGCATCACCACACAAGAGGTGAGCATTCGCAAGGCAGTGCTACAACATTTCGACGATATCAACCACGACCCAGCCGAGCAGGATGTCACCTATGAGAATGCTCAGGCGCGCGAGCGCACACAGATCCTCATGGACCTGGCCAACCAACTGAATGGCCTTGTCATCGGCACGGGCGACCTCTCGGAGTTAGCTCTCGGATGGTGCACCTACAACGGCGACCACATGTCCATGTATGGCGTCAACACAGGTGTTCCCAAGACGCTCGTTCAGCACTTGGTACGTTGGGTGGCCGAACGCCAGGAGACTGCTGCCTCGGCCATCCTCCTCGACATCGTGGCTACGCCCATCAGTCCCGAACTGATCCCTGCTGACGAACATGGCCAGATCAAGCAGAAGACCGAGGACCTCGTAGGCCCCTACGAGCTTCACGACTTCTTCCTCTACTATGCCATGCGCTGGGGCTTCCGTCCCTCCAAGATCTATTTCTTGGCGACAAAAGCCTTCGACGGTGTCTACAACTCCACGACCATCAAGCAATGGCTCACCACCTTCTATCGCCGCTTCTTCTCTCAGCAGTTCAAGCGCTCCTGCCTCCCCGATGGTCCCAAGGTCGGCAGCGTCAGTCTCTCCCCCCGTGGCGATTGGCGCATGCCCAGTGATGCCTCCCGCGACGCCTGGCTCTCCGAATGTGAAAACCTATAGCCCCTAACTCTCAACTCTTAACTTTCAACTCTCAACTCTCAACTCTTCGCTCGAGCCTGCTCGCTTCGCTTGCGAAGAACTCTTAACTCTTAACTTTCAACTCTTAACTCTTAACTCTCAACTCTTAACTTTCAACTCTTAACTCTCCGCTCGAGCCTGCTCGCTTCGCTTGCGAAGAACTCTTAACTCTCAACTCTCAACTCTCAACTTCCAACTTTTAACTCTCAACTCTTAACTCTTAACCCTTAACTCCCTCCCCCATGTCTCTCCGTTCCCTCCTCTCCCTCCTCTCCCTCCCCCTCCTCGCCCTCTTCCTCACCGCTTGTCGCACCTCCTCTCCTTCCCTCTCCTCCCGCACCGCTCCCCTTGATGACGCTGCATGGGACGCCGCCCAATGGATCTCAGCGGCCAATGCCCCCGTGGTCATTGGTTCCATCGACGAGGGCAAGAACAGTTGCTCTGCCGAAGGGGCCAACTGGTTCGTCAGCACCCTCCGCAATGACAAGAACATTGTCCGTGCCCGTTGGATGACCACCAGTCTCGGTGTCTTCGATCTCTATGTCAACGGCCAGCGCATTGGCGACGAAGTGCTGAAGCCCGGTTTCACCCACCCGAAGAAGACCCGCCGCACCTTCACCTACGACATCACCTCTGCCCTGAACCGCAAAGCCGGTCAGGAGAATGTCCTCTCCGCGCAGGTCACCCCCGGTTGGTGGGCCGATAAGATTGTCACGCCTAATGGCACCGAAGGCATGCTCGGCCATAAGTGTGCCTTCCGTGCCGTCCTCGAGGTGACCTATGCCGATGGCACCACCAAGCGTTATGGCACCAACCCTACTGAGTGGAAGGCTGGCATCGCAGGTCCTGTACAGCATGCAGGCATCTTCGAAGGCGAGCGCTACGATGCCCGTCGCCTTCAGGGCTTCATGACTCCCGACCTACTGTCATCGCCCGAGGTGAACACCGAGTTCAGCGGTCAGCTGCTGCCATCGGATGGCGCCGAGATCTACTTCCGCCACGACATCGCCCTACCTACAGCCAAGGCTTATGTCTACAAGGATGTGCAAGGAGCTACCGACGATGCCTACGGAAAAGTAGTCATAGCCCGAGAGTATGGTCCTAAGGATGAGATCCTTCTCCATGCCGGCGAGACCCTCGTCGTGGACTTCGGGCAGAATGCGGCTGCTGTGCCGGCTTTCGTCTTCAAGGCTCCTGAGGGCACTACCCTCACCTGCCTCCCCGGCGAATTGCTCAATGATGGTAATGGCGCTAAGCAGCGCGGCATGGATGGCCCCGAAGGTAGCGTACACCGCACCAACCTCCGCACCCATCAGCGCCACATGCGTCTCACCTATACCTTCGCCTCTGCCGACGGTTACGTCTCCTATTGCCCCCGAACCACCTTCTTCGGCTATCGCTATGCTGCCATCACGGCTACGGGCGATGTGTGCTTCGCCAGCATACAGTCCATTCCCGTCTCTTCCATCAGTCAGCAATTGGAGACTGGCACCATCCTGACGGGCAACGATGCCATCAACCGTCTCATCTCCAATACACTCTGGGGCATGCGAAGCAACTACCTCTCCGTACCTACCGACTGCCCGCAGCGCAATGAGCGTCAGGGATGGACAGCCGACACACAGGTGTTCACCGAGACGGGTACCTTCTTTGCCAATACCGACCGTTTCTTCCACAAATGGATGCGCGATATGCGCGACACGCAGAGTCCTACGGGTGGCTACCCTGGTGTAGCCCCTTGGGGACAGTATGGCGATGCGGGCATGATGCGCCTGGGTTGGGCCGATGCCGGTATCATCGTGCCTTGGACCGTATGGAAGCAGTTCGGCGATGTCAGCATCATCAAGGAGAATTGGGAGTCCATGAACCGTTATATGACCCATATCAACGAGACCCATTACGACCACCAGACGCTCAGTGCCGAGAATGGCAACTACCAATGGGCCGACTGGCTCAGCTACGAGCCGCTCGAGAGCTGCAGCGGTCGTGGCTACGATGCGGGCCGTCCACGTCCCGATGCCATCACCTATTGGAGCTACCTCAGCGCCAACTACTGGGCCATCGATGCCGATTATATGAGCGATATGGCTGCTGCCATAGGACGTGACGCTGCGCCCTATCAGCAGATGGCGGACAATGCTCGTGCCTACCTGCGTGAACATTTCCTCAACCCTGACGGCACCTTCCGTTGCGAGATCCTCAACACGATGCAGACACCGGCCCTCTTCGCCCTTCGCAACCATCTCGTCAGTGGCGACGCTAAAGATAAGATGATCGCGCGCCTGCGCGAGAACTTTGCTGCTCACGATGGCTGTCTCCAGACAGGTTTCCTCGGCACCAGCATCCTCATGCAGACCCTCACCGAGAATGGCATGTCCGATCTCGCTTACGACCTCCTCTTCCAGCGCAAGAACCCCAGCTGGCTCTATTCAGTCGACAATGGTGCCACCACCATCTGGGAGCGTTGGAACAGCTATACCATCGACAAAGGTATGGGGCCGCAGGGCATGAATAGCTTCAACCACTACGCCTACGGATGTGTCTGCCAGTGGCTTTGGGAGACGGCAGCCGGTATCGCTGCAGACCCTGCAGCGCCGGGCTTCCGCAATATCTTCATGCGTCCCATCCCCGACCGTCGTCTCGGGCATATTGATGCCGTCTACGAATCCGCCTCAGGTACCATCAAGAGTTCCTGGCACTACGAAGGCAATCAATGGCATTGGAAGTTCACCATCCCCAAGGGCGCTAAGGCTCTCGTCTTCCTCCCCGATGGTAGCCGCCCACAAGAATACGCCAGCGGCACCCACAAGATCCGCATTACCCTCCCGTAATTTTTTGATTCCGAAAAAAGACGAAAAACCGAAAAGGACGAAAATTTAGAGTTAACAACGCACTCGATTAATGGGATGATGCCTTATGGGCAGGATGTTTTGAGGTTTGCCACTCTGAGAACATGTTTTCAAGATGGCAACCTCTAAATCTCCTTAGGCTCAATGCCAAAGCCATAAGTCTATCCCGTTCATCGCAACGCATAAAAAAAGATTTTCGTCATTTTCGTTATTTCCGTAGTTTTCGGGAACTAAAAAAATATTTTCCACGTATCTCACGTATCTACACGGATCTTTTAAGATTCCGAAAATAGACGAAAAAACGAAAAAGGACGAAAATTTAGAGTTAACTACGCACTCGATTGACGGGATGATGCCCTATGGGCGGGAGGTTTTGAGGTTTGCCACTCTGAGAACATGTTTTCAAGATGGCAACCTCGAAATCTCCTTAGGCTCAATGCCAAAGCCATAAGCCTATCCCGTTCATCGCAACGTCTAAAAGAAGATTTTCGTTATTTTCGTCATTTTCGTAATTTTCGGGAACTAAAAAAATATTCTCCACGTATCACGCGTATCTGCACGAATCTTTTAAGATTCCGAAAAAAGACGAAAAAACGAAAAAGGACGAAAATTTAGTGTTAACAACGCAATCGATTAACGGGATGGCCCTATGGGCAGGAGGCTTTGAGGTTTGCCACTCTGAGAACATGTTTTCAAGATGGCAACCTCTAAATCTCCTTAGGCTTAATGCCAAAGTCATGAGCCTATCCCGTTCATCGCAACGCCTAAAAGAAGATTTTCGTTATTTTCGTCATTTTCGTCATTTTCGGGATGCAAATAAAAGATACGTGAAGATCCTCACAATACGTGGAGATTATATAGAAGATTTTCGTTATTTTCGTTATTTTCGAATTTTTCGGGATGCAAATAAAAGATACGTGAAGATCCTCGCGATACGTGGAGACTCATTTCTTGCACGCAGTGCCTCGGCAAAGACACTCAGTCTTTCCCTCGTAGCCACCCGTGTGCTTTCCGAAGGATACATCCTGAGCATGTCGAAGGACACTCAGTTCTCTGAAATGCTCCGCGTTACCATTAAAAAAACGGTGAAAGCCATCAAAATTAGCCCTTGACCATTTCCACTTCGCGACTCACCACCCTATTGATGAAATCATTGATGGTCGTGCCGGATTCAGCTGCAGCCATAGCCACTTTTGAATGGAGATCAGAAGACATTCGAATGACAAATCTTCCACTATAAGGTTTGCTTGGTGCAACGCCTCGTTCTGCACAACCTTGTAGATAAGTGTCAATAGCACCTTCAAAATCTTCTTGAAGCTCTGGTATGGAGTCACCTTCATAGGTGATATAGACCTTATTCAAGCCCAGCACCTTCCCGTAGAGGCATTTATCCTCATCGCTATATTCGACACTTCCAGTGTAGCCTTTATACTTCAATGTACCCATCGTTATTCTCCTTTCTTCTTTGTTTCGTTGAATTTCTCAATTAATTTGTTGTTAGCCACAAATGCGTGAAGCTGTTTCATCACATAACTCTTGATGATCTTACCAGGATGTGGCTTATGCATGATATATGAACTCTGTCCATCTTCACTTACAAATTCTACTCGAGAACCGGAAGTTGACCCTTTGTTACTTTCTGAATATCCAAAGATGCTGAACAAACGAAGGACTTCTTCGTAGGTGAAGTCTCTTGGAGATGCCAGGAATCGTTGAATCAATTTCTCTTTTGTTCCCATATTTTCGTACTTCGTTCCGCAAAGATATCAAATTTAGTATCAAACATCACGCTAAATCTTACTCTTTTTTATGATTATATGTCATATAACATATATTTGCTCAATTTCTTGCCGCAGGCAACTCCATTTTAATTTCACACAGATCTCACTTTAACTTTGCAGCCGAATACTAAGAGTATTAAGAACTCTTAAATATAAAACGTTAAATAAAACGATTAAAAGTGATAAGAATAACAGTTTTTGCTTACCTTTGTTGTAGAAAGGAAGGATTAACTGCC
>JAFROT010000018.1 GCA_017429525.1 Bacteroidaceae bacterium
CCACTTTTCACTTTTCACTTTTCACTTAAAATGAAAATCCTTGTCCTTAACTGCGGAAGCAGCAGTATAAAATACGCACTCTACGACATGGATGACCGCTCGGTCATCACCAGTGGCGGCATCGAGAAGATCGGTCTGCCCGATTCCTTTATTAAATATAAGGCCGACGGCCAGAAGTTTCAGTTCGAGGCTCCCGTTCCCGAGCACACGGCAGGCGTGCAGCTTATCTTCAAGGTCCTCACCGAGGGAGAGCATGCTGTGCTGAAAGACCTTCACGAGCTCGATGCCGTAGGTCACCGTATGGTGCACGGCGGCGAGAAGTTCTCCAAGAGCGTCCTCCTCACGCCTGAGGTCATGCGCGATTTCGAGGCCTGCAATGACCTTGCGCCCCTGCATAATCCAGCTAATATCAAGGGTGTCAATGCCGTCAAGGCCCTGTTGCCCGACCTCCCTCAGGTTGGCGTCTTCGACACCGCCTTCCATCAGACCATGCCCGACTATGCCTATATGTATGCGCTCCCCTATGAGCTCTACAAGAAGCATGGCGTGCGTCGTTACGGCTTCCATGGCACCAGCCATCGCTACGTCTCGGCCCGTGTTCTTGAGTTCCTGGGTATGCCTGTTGAAGGTAGCAAGATTATCACCTGCCATATCGGCGGTGGCGCTTCCATCGCAGCGGTCAAGGACGGCAAAGTCGTCGACACGTCCATGGGCCTCACCCCCCTCGAGGGCCTGATGATGGGCACTCGTTCTGGCGACATCGATGCCGGGGCCGTCACCTTCCTCATGGACAAACTCGGACTCGACACCAAGGGCATCAGCAATCTGCTCAACAAGCAGTCGGGTCTGCTCGGTGTCAGCCAGGGACGTAGCGACTTCCGCGACATCCTTGCCGGTATCGCAGAGGGTAATGATCTCGCTCGTCTGGCTAAGGAGATGTACACCTATCGCATTAAGAAGTACATCGGCTCGTATGCCGCCGCTATGGGCGGTGTGGATGTCATCCTCTTCACGGCCGGCGCAGGTGAGAATCAGTATGAAGTGCGCGAGGGTGCCACACGTGGACTGGAGTTCCTCGGAGTGGAGCTCGACGACGAGAAGAACCGCGCCTGTCGTGCTACTGAGGCCATCATCAGCAAAGACTCTTCCCGCGTGAAGGTTTGTGTCATCCCGACGGATGAGGAGCTGATGATCGCTACCGATACCTTGGCACTCGTCAGTTGAACAAGAATCTTTTTAATGACGAATGACGAATAAGGATTGCCTTTAGAAATGGCAGGTAACTTGAATTCGTCATTCTCCAAGCGTGGAGCGTCCCTTTGGGCCGAGCGCTGAGCGAAACGAGATTCGTCATTCGTCATTTCCTGTGTCATTCTCCGATTATGCATTATAGTATCATAGTACCCGTCTACAATCGCCCCGACGAGGTGGCGGAACTGCTGCTCAGCCTGTCTAAGCAGACCTTTCGCGATTTCGACGTCCACATCGTGGAGGACGGCAGCGAGGTGACGTGCAGCGAGGTGTGCGCGCATTTTGCCAACCGGCTGGACATCCATTACTATGCGAAAGAGAATGGAGGTCCCGGCGTGGCGCGCAACTACGGCGCTGAGCGTGCCTCGGGCGACTACCTGCTCGTGCTGGACTCCGACGTGGTGCTGCCGCCGGGCTACCTTGCGGCCATTGATGAGGAATTGCAGCGTGAACCCGCCGATGCCTTTGGTGGCCCGGACCGCGCGCATCCCGACTTCACGCCTGTGCAGAAAGCCATCAGCTACGCCATGACGTCGTTCTTCACTACGGGCGGCATTCGGGGCGGAAAGAAGAAGCTCGACAAGTTCTATCCCCGCTCATTCAATATGGGCGTCAGTCGACAGCTGTGGCAGCAGCTGGGCGGGTTCCGCAAGATGCGATTTGGCGAAGACATCGATTTCAGCATCCGAATCTTCAAGGCCGGAGCCCGCTGCCGCCTCTTCCCCGAGGCCTGGGTGTGGCACAAGCGGCGTACCGATTTCCGCAAGTTCTTCCGGCAGGTTCGCAACTCGGGCGCAGCCCGCATCAACCTCCACCTGCTGCATCCCGGATCGATGAAGCTGGTGCACATGCTGCCAGCCCTCTTCACCGTCGGTTGTCTGACGCTGGTCGTCCTCTTCGTGTTCGGCCTGCTGCTGTACCTCTTCGGCCCCGACCACATGAATCAGGCCTGTGGCTTTGCGCTCTGCGGGCTCACCGTCCTGCTGCCCCTTCTCTATGCACTGCTTATCTTCGTGGATTCGTCCGTCAGGAATCGCAGCCTGTGGGTAGGCCTCCTCTCGGTGCCCGCCTCGTTCATCCAGCTCATCGGTTACGGCACGGGCTTCCTCTCTGCAGCGTGGAACAGGTTGGTGCTCAAGCGTGGTGGCGAAGGTTTCGATGACAACGAAAGACTATACAAATGAACATCAAGGACCTTCCAACTGATGAACGGCCTCGTGAGCGCATGATCGAGCAGGGCGCAGCAGCCCTCACGCCTGCCGAGTTGCTGGCTATCCTCATCGGGTCAGGCAACAAGGATGAGACCGCCGTGCAGCTGATGCAACGCCTGCTCTCGGATTGCGGCGGTAGCCTGAAAGCGCTCGGCAGGCTCTCGCTCAGCGACCTGACGAAGAATTATAAAGGTCTTGGTCCGGCCAAGGCCGTCTCCATCCTTGCCGCCTGTGAACTTGGCCGTCGTCGTATGATGGAGGCCGCCGGCGAAAAGCGGTACGTCAGGACGTCTACCGACCTCTACGACATCATGTACCCCCGCATGCGCGACCTCGCCCACGAAGAGTGTTATGCCGTCTACCTCCGCGCCGACAATAGCCTTGAGGGTGCTCCCCTGCTCATCAGCAAGGGGGGCCTGACCAGTACCGCCGTCGATGTACGTCTTGTCGTGCGCGAGGCGCTCATTCGTCAGACACCCACCTTGGCCCTGGCCCACAACCATCCCTCGGGCAGCACGCGGCCCAGCCGCGAGGACGACCAGCTGACAGACCGCCTGCAGCGTGCATGCCAACTCATGAACATTCGTCTGCTCGACCACATTGTCGTCACCGATGGCCGCTACTATAGCTATCACGAGCAGGGGAAGATTTAGAGTGAAAAGTGAAAAATGAAAAGTGAAAAGTGAAAGATGAATAAGATAGAACTGGAAGATAAGATTGTCGAACTCCTCAAGACGGTCTATGACCCCGAGATTCCTGTCAATGTCTATGACCTTGGCCTCGTCTATCGCATCGAGTTAAGTGATGACCTCACCGCCCTCGATGTCGATATGACTATGACAGCGCCCTCGTGCCCGATGGCCGACTTCATCATTGAGGACGTGCGTCAGAAACTCGAGACCATCGACGGTCTCACGACGGTCAACGTCAACCTCGTCTTCGAACCCGAGTGGACGCAGGACATGATGACCGAGGAGGCGAAGCTCGAATTGGGACTCCTTTGACGGCTCCTGCCGCTCGTCTCTTTGGCAGCTTTCCACCCTCCGAAGGTGGAAAAATGGTGGAAAATCCCGACCTATCCATTTGAGCATAAGGAACCTTGGGATGTAATGAAGGTTTCCACCCTAATCATTTGCAGGACGTTGGTTTTCGCTGTACCTTTGCAGCGCAAAAACAAACAAATGCAAGTCCTATGGTACGAAAAGAACTACAGATACCCTTCTTCGTCCTGCTTCTTGTCATCGCATGCAGTTGGCTCGCTGCAGCTTGCGGCACTCGCAGTGGGCGGCTGATCGCTGAGGCCGAAGCGCTGGCTTACGTCAATCCCGACAGTGACGCACGTGTGCTGGCAATGGCCGACACCTCTGCGCTTAGCGAGGAAGAGCGGGCTCATCTGGCATTGGCGCAGGCGCTGGTTCATGAGGAAGAATGGCAGCGCCGCTTCGGCGACACCGTGGTCTGCCTGACGGTGACGGACACAGCGTGGGAGTTCCATCGCGTTGTTTATAACCAGAGCAGCATCGGCCATAGAACAGAGGACGACACGCTCTTCGCCGATAGTTCGCTCTTGCGCGCGTACCATTATTATTATCGCAAGAGTTTTTGTGGCACCTCAGACGACAAGGAGGTCGTGCGCCGCTTCGGGCGTACCTGCTATGCGCTGAGCCGCCGCTACGACGACACCGACTCTCTCCTGCAGTTCGACATGCTCATCCACCAGGCTATCCATGCGGCCGAAGCTGCCGAGGACTGGGCTACAGCCTATCGGGCTTATCACCGATGGTCGGAGCATAGCTATTTTGCTCATGGAGCTTCCAAACTTCGTGAGGCTTATTGGTCGCTCTGCCAAGCCCTGAAGTGCTATGACCTCAGCCGAGACTGCTCTCAGAATTTCCTTTGGCTCATCAATGACTATGGGCGGTTTTTCCTTCATTTGAATGAAATAGACCCGAACAACTTCCCCCTACTACTTCGAGCGGCCGAGCTGACTTATGACCAACTCTCGGATCCCCCTTACGCAACCGTCTACCAGTTGATAGACAGCGTACAGCATGCTCATGCTTTGTTATTTCAGTGTAGTCCATGGTATAGTTATTCTGTGACTGTAGACAAGAAGGGCTCGAGTATTAGCAACCAAGAAGTTTTCCTAAGCTTCGATAGATACCGACAGAAGCGGGAAGCATATGAGGCGCTTATCGTCTCAAAGGAATACTTCTCTTTCCCCCAGTCGGCTCGTGATAAGTGGTTCTGGGATGATCAGCAGAAGTGTGCCCGCCTTTTCGGCATCGAATGTCGCAACTACACCGCTGCCGGCTTAGCCCTCAAGGCCTCTGCCCTACAGTCGCGGCTGATGGCGGCTGTCATTGCAGCCTTAGGCTTGTCATTGCTTGTCCTGCTCCTCCTCCTCTGGAACTGGCGTAACCGTTTGCGCCGCAAGCATGAGGCGGAACGGGCAGAGCGTGCGTTCGAATCAGCCCGCGCCGTAGAGCAAGCTGAGCGCTTGGCCGAACAGTTGCGGCAGAAGGACACGATGATCGCCATGCTGCGAGGCCATATTATGGACAAGAGCGAAATCCTGGAAAGGCTGGAACAGGGAGCCGGAGGCACCCGGCGCACCGTCATCGATGCCCGCAACTGGCGCGAGATTGAAGCCACGCTGGACACCATGGACAACGGCTTCGTACAACGCTTGCGCAACGACCACCCGCAGTTCTCAGAGGATGACATCCGGCTATGCATGCTCACTCGACTGAAACTCTCGAACAACGCACTGGCCAGCATTTATTCCATCACCATCTCGGCGGTGCAGCATCGTAAGCAGAAACTGAAAAAGGATGGCTTCGGTGTCACCGACCCCGCCGTCTCGCTGGAACAAGTAATAGCCACTTACTAACCCCTTCATTATCTTATGAAACGCCTATTTGTGGCGCTCATCCTCCTGCGGATGAGCCTCCCCGTCGCTGCCCAAACTGAGAGGGCGACTAAGCAGGAACGTCCCGTTTGGATAGAGGTCTTTGCCTCCATCCAGGACTCCTTCAACAAGAGCGGTCAGGGCGGCAACTACAGTCTCACGGTTATGCGCCCGGACAGCACGGTCATCATGCGGTCGTCTCATGGTTCCATGGGCCGATTGGGCGGGCGCATGACAGCCGAGAGTTCCTTGGGCAAGATGGAACTGGGCAAGACCTACATCGTGCGTGTGGAATGTGATGGCTATGAACCCACTTATGTGGACTTCACTGTCACTCGCCAGGGACGCAGCACGGAGATGCACCTGCCGCCCATTAACCTGAAGCTCAAGCAGAAGCGCACTGCCTTAGGCTCCGATGAGATGATGGAGACGACGATGAAGGAGTTTGCCGTCAAGGCTTCGAAAGTGCAGTTCGTGTGGCACGGCGACACGCTCATCTATCATGCCGACGCTTTTAACCTGCCGCAAGGCGCTATGCTCGAGGACCTCATCCGCCGACTGCCTGGCGTTGAACTGAAGGACAATGGCGAAATCACGGTCAACGGCCGGCGCGTGGACTGTCTGACGCTGAACGGGCGCGACTTCTTCCGCGGCAATAACAAGGTGTTGATGCAGAACCTGCCGTACTACACGGTCAAGGACCTGAAGGTCTACGAACGCGAGAGCGAGCTCAACCGCTACCTCGGGCGTCAGGCAGAGCGGAACGACTACGTCATGGACGTGCAGCTGAAACGCGAGTATCGTCGGGGCTACATGGCGAACGCCGAGGCAGGCTACGGCACTAAGGACCGCTGGTTGGCGCGTGCTTTCGGGTTGCGCTATGGCGATGCCTCGCGTATGACGCTCATTGCCAATGCAAACAACCTCAACGAGAACCGCCGTCCGGGCTACAACGGCAATTGGTCGCCTGCCAATCAGCCGACAGGCGTCAAACGTCTGGAGCGCGTGGATGCCGACCTCCAGTTCTATGGCCCTGAGAACCGTTGGGAGCAGACGCTGGAAGGCAGCGTGGAGTGGGAACGCGGTGAGAACGCTACGCGCAGCTTCTCGCTTCAGGAATATCAGCAGACCATGCGCCAGAGCACATCGGTAGGCAGCAGCCTCGGCAAGCGCTTCGGCTCAAACGTCAATCACCAGTTCCTGATGCGTAAACCCTTCTTCCTCAATGCCAACACCAGCTTCACATGGAACCGCAACCGCACGTGGGAGGAAGACAGTGCGCGAGTGAGCACCGATGCCGTGGACGTCAACCGCACGATGAGCAGTCACTTCAATCATGGCAGCGGTTGGAGTCTTGGTGAACGTCTTTGGGCGCGCTACAAGTTCCCTTGGGGCGATGACATCGGGCTCAATGCCAGCGGCAGCTATTCCAGCAGCAGCGACCGCCGTTTCCAGGACTACGACCTGTTGCTCTTCGACGATGCCTCGCGCGACCACCGCCTCCACTATCGCCGGAACGAGGGCACCGTGCACAACGTTCACCTCGGCGCAACCTACACGTTGGTGTTGCCGCCCTGGTGGCAGCTGGAACTGAAAGCCGACTTCGACCATGGCCGCAGTCAGCAGGACAATCCGCTGTGGCGCCTGGAGCAGGATTCCGTTTTCATGAGTGCTGCCCCCGCCCTCGGACAGACACCGGCCGAGATGGGACGTCTGCTGGACGATGAGAATAGCCAGTGGACAGACAACACGCACAATGAAAGGCAGATAGGCGCAGGGCTGCGCTATTCGCGCGAGACGTATCGAGGCAACAATGCCAACTTCCCACGAAGCCGCCTCGACTTCTATACCTATATGGGAGTCAGGGACTTATACGAGAGTGAGCATTTCATTCGCGGTGCCGTGGACACCCTCATGCGCCGCCATCGCTGGTTGCCCACCGTGAAATCCACGTTCAACTACCAGAACAATCCTGCTCATTTCAATGTCAGTGCCAATTATGAACTGACCCAGCAGCTTCCGTCACTCTCCATGCAAGCAGGCTATCGCGACACCAGCAACCCGCTCTCCGTCAGTTTCGCGAATCCCTCGCTGCGTCCTACGACTCGACACTCTGTCCAAGGGCAGCTGAGTCAAGGCATCAAGGGTTACAACCGAGGTTCGGTGAATGTCGGCTACCACATAGAAGCCACCCGTAATCAACTCGCCCCGTCGCTGCGCTACAATCCCCAGACGGGAGGCTACCTTCGCACCACCGAGAACGTCAATGGCAATTGGCAACTCAGCCTCACGCCGGGCGCTACCTTCTATGTCGATAAGAACCGCCGCCACGTCCTCTCCTCGTCGTTCGGCCTGACGTGGCAGGACATCGTCTATCTCAGTTCAGACAGAACAGCCCTCGAACCCGCCCGTACCGTAACCCACCGCTTCCGCCTCGACGCCAAAGTGGATTACACCTATCGGCTCAGCACCCGCTTCGACATGCAGCCCATCATGCGTTACGTCCTCGACCACGGTAGCAGCAGCCTGCTCAACCGCACGGCCGTCAACGCACGCGACTTCTGCTATGGGCTCAGCCTCCACTGGACGCTACCCTTGGATATCCAATTGGCCACGGACGCTAAGATGTACCATCGCCGAGGCTACGGCAGCGCGGAGATGAACACCAACGACCTCATCTGGAATGCCCAGCTTTCTCGTGCGCTGGACCGCCGTGGGCGCTTCACCCTGAAAGCGGTGGCCTACGACCTGCTCGGACAAGTGCGACTGAACACCTACCACATCAGCAACAGCGGCTACTCCTCCACCTGGCAGCGAGGCATTCCGCGTTACGTGCTCTTCTCGCTCTTCTATCGCATGGACGTGAAGCCCGCAAAGCGGTAAAGAACGTTAAAAACGATGTCGTTTATTTGGCAGGAAAGCGTCCTCGTATTACTTTTGCACTCAGAAGCAAAAGATAAACGACGATGAAACCAGTCTATTTCCTCTCAGATGCCCATCTGGGCAGTCGCGCCATCAAGCATGGGCGCACGCAGGAGCGCCGCCTCGTCCGTTTCCTCGATTCTGTCAAGGAGAAGGCTGGCGCCGTCTACCTGCTGGGCGATATCTTCGATTTTTGGCACGAGTACAAACTCGTCGTGCCGAAAGGCTATACGCGTCTGCTGGGTAAGCTCAGCGAGTTGACCGACCTCGGCGTCGAAGTGCATTTCTTCACGGGCAACCACGACATCTGGGCCTACGACTACCTCGAGAAGGAATGTGGGCTCATCATGCACCGTCAGGCGCAGACCGTAGAACTGGGCGACAAGGTGTTCTTCCTCGCTCATGGCGACGGCCTCGGCGATCCTGACCCTAAGTTCAAGCTTCTGCGTTTCATCTTCCACAACCGCATCTGCCAAAAACTCTTCGCAGCCATCCATCCGCGCTGGGGAATGGACCTCGGGCTGCGCTGGGCCGAGCATAGCCGTCTCAGGCACGAGGCTGCCGAGCCGCCTCATTATCTGGGCGAAGACAAGGAGCATCTGGTGCTCTTCGCGAAGGACTACCTGCGCTCGCACCCCGACGTGAACTACTTCATCTTCGGACACCGCCACATCGAGCTTGACCTGATGCTCTCGCGCGATGCCCGCCTCTTCATCCTCGGCGACTGGATCAGCCAGTTCACCTACGCCGTCTTCGATGGCGAACAGCTTTGGATGGAGAACTACATCGAGGGCGAGACCGAGCCGTAATTGCTCTTCGTCTGTACTCTTCTCCTCATCCTTATGACCCCTAGCTGAACTATAATACAAAAAGGAGCCGTAATCCCTCTTCGTCTGTTCCCTTCTCCTTGTCAGTTCCTTTTTCCTTGTCTGTTCCCTTCTCCTTCTCCTCATCGGTTCTCTGCTCCTTCTCCTCAACAGTTCGCTTCTCCTCGTCGTGGAATCGTGAATCAACGTCCGCTGAGGGCCGGAACATGTATCAAGGGCTAAAAGCATATTGCTGTTCTTTTCTACTATTTCCGCTGTGAGGGCTCGGTGTTGGCACAACACCGTGGATGGGATGTCGTGCGTGAGTTTGCGAATAGTCGCGAAGTGCGATGCGAGCGGTCGCAAAGGGTGATACGAACGGTCGAGTGATGCGATGTGAATGGTCGTGAAGGACGATGCGAATGGTCGAGTAGGGTGGATCACCTTGGTGGTCCACCTCTTTTGACCTGATGTGTTGGTGGTTTTATCTGGATAAGTTGGTGTTTGCAGCTTGATGTGGGGGCGAGGACGAATAGTCATGGGAGTAGGGACGAATGGTCGTGGGAACGGGGGCGAATGGTAGTTGGGCGGTGACGAATGGTCGTGAGGGCGGAGGCGAGCGGTCATGTTGGCGGGAAATCGTGTTTGCGTCCGTGTGTGTCCTCGCGCACGCGCGCATGAGAGGTTTTATTTTGCATTTTTCACTAAAAGTGGCTTAAATAAATGATTGAAAAGAAGATGACGAAGTGAAAAATGCATGTTAAATGGCGAAAATAGGGTGAAAATGGGCTCTAAATAAGCGTTTTTCGGTGAAAAAACAGAGAAAAAATGCCGATTTGAACGTCTTTTAAGGCCTTTTTTCACTTAAATAAGGCCATTTTTCACTTAAATAAAGCCGTTTTTCACCTGTTTTTCACTTGTTTTTCACTTGGGCTTTTGGCTGATACCGAGATGATTAAGCTGTATTTAGTGAAAAACTCATTTTCAAACTTTATACGCGACTTGTCTCAACGGCTGGCGTTCTATATCCTGCAAACGATTCGCGCGCACGAGGGGCGGTGTCTCCCTTCGCGCGCGCGAATATAGATTATGGTGTAGTGGGCTTATGCCTTGACGCGGCCGAGGTAGCTGCCGTCGCGGGTGTCGACCTCTACAATCTCGCCTTCGTTGATGAAGAGGGGCACGCGGATCTCGGCGCCCGTCTCTACGCGTGCGGGCTTGAGGGTGTTGGTGGCGGTGTCTCCCTTGAGGCCGGGTTCGGTCCAAGTGATGGCCAGCTTCACCTTTACGGGCACGTCGGCATAGAGGACGGTCTCGGTGGAGGCATCGGTGACGACCTCAACGTTCTCACCTTCCTTCATGAAGTTGACGCCGTTGATTTGGTCCTTGGGGATGGGAATCTGCTCGAAGGTCTCGTTGTTCATGAAGATGTAGTCCTCGCCTTCCATGTAGAGGAACTGGTAGCTGCGGCGCTCGACGCGTACGTCCTCGAGCTTCTCGCCGATGTTGAAGCGGCGCTCGAGCACGTTGCCGCTGACCACATCCTTGAGGGTGGTGCGCATGATGGTGTTACCCTTGCCCGGCTTCACGTGGAGAAAGTCGATGCAGAAATAGAGCTTGCCGTCCATACGGATGCAGGTGCCCTTCTTGATGTCTTGTGAATTGATCATACTCTTTTGGGTGTAAAATGTAAAATATGAAGTATAAAAATGTTGCTTTTTGCTGTTTGTGGGTGCAAAGATAGTGTAAATTAGTGGAAAAAGCACAAAAGTTTGGGCGAAATCTTGCGTGAATGAAAAAAAGTATCTAATTTTGCAGCCCGTTAAGCCCACAAAGCATTAAAAACAAATAAATATACAGCAATGAAAAGAACTTTCCAACCCCACAATCGCAAGAGAAAGAATAAGCACGGTTTCCGTGAACGTATGCTTACAGCCAATGGCCGTCGCGTGCTGGCTGCACGTCGTGCCAAGGGCCGCAAGAAGCTGACCGTCTCCGACGAGCGTCACGGCAAGTAATTCTTTCCGAAGGCTCTCCTGCCGCGTGCGGGTGTAGGGCCGAAGCCAACTACAAGGCGCAGACGGATGCACCCTCGGGGTTTGCGTCGTCTGCGTTTTTTTGTCTATAAGCATAAATATCTGCCGATGGGATTCTTCAAGAAACTGTTCAGCCCTCTCGTGTGGGGCAATCTGATGGCGATGGCGCTGGTGGTCGTCGTGCTGGCCTTCGTGGCCTGGAAGTGGATTGCCGTCTACACGAATCATGGCGAGAGCGTGGAGGTGCCTAATGCAGTCGGGATGCTGGAGAACGATGCGCGCTACAAACTGGAGCAGATGGGGCTGAGCGTCATCGCGACGTCCTCGGGCTACGACAAGCGTCTGCCTGCGGGCAGCGTCCTCGAGCAGTCGCCGGTAGCGGGCGCGCGGGTCAAGCCCGGACGCGTCATCTATCTGACGACCAACTCTGACAACGTCCCGACGAAACCTCTGCCCGACGTAGCCGACAACAGCTCGCTGCGCGAGGCGCAAGCCAAACTGACGGCGCTGGGCTTCAAGCTCGGACCGGTGGAATATATCCCCGGCGACAAGGACTGGGTTTACGGCGTCAAGAGCCGTGGCCACTTCGTCTATGCCGGCGAACAAGTGCCGCTGGACGTGCCGCTCATCCTGCAGGTCGGCAATTCTGATGCCGATGCTGACGAGTTGGAAGAGTGGGACGACAGTACCGATGTCGGCACCAGCGATGACGAGATGGGACTGGACTTTGATTTTCTCGCGGAATGATGGACGACCTGCAGGAACTTGACGAAGAGGCCTTGTCGCTCGACGATGAGCTGGAGCTTGACGATGAGGGCGTTGAAGGCCTTGAGGCTGCGCCCGACGGCACGCTCTATGAGCATCGCCGCGTAGTGGCCGACAAGGGGCAGACGCTCCTGCGCGTGGACAAGTTCCTGATGGAACATTTGCGCGACACGAGCCGCGCGCGCATCCAGCGGGCTGCCGAGGCGGGCTGCATTCACGTCAACGACCGCCCCGTCAAGAGCAACTATCGCGTGAAGCCCTTCGATGTGGTCACGCTCATGCTCGATCATCCGCGCTTCGAGACCGAGATTACTGCCGAGGACATCCCCCTCACGATTGTCTATGAGGACGATGACCTGCTTGTCGTCGACAAGGCTGCGGGCATGGTCGTGCATCCTGGCGTAGGCAACTACACGGGCACGCTGGTCAATGCGTTGGCCTGGCATCTGCGCGAAGACCCTAAGTACAATCCCAACGACCCGAATGTGGGCCTTGTGCACCGCATCGACAAGGACACGAGCGGCCTGCTCGTCGTGGCGAAGACGCCGGAGGCGAAGACGCACCTGTGCCATCAGTTCTTCGTCAAGTCGACGCGCCGCCTGTACAACGCCCTCGTCTGGGGCGGCTTTGATGCGGAAGAGGGTAGGATAGAGGGCAATATCGGCCGTGACCCTCGCGACCGCCAGCGCATGACGGTCTTCCCGCCCGACAGCGAAGTGGGCAAGCCTGCTGTTACGCATTGGCGCGTCCTTGAGGCTTTCGGACCGGTGACGTGGGTGGAGTGTCGGCTCGAGACGGGGCGAACCCATCAGATCCGTGCCCACATGAAGCATATCGGTCATCCGCTGTTCTCAGACGAGCGCTACGGTGGCTGTGAGATCCTGCGTGGACAACCTACAGCCAAATACAAGCAGTTCGTGCAGAACGCCTTCGCCCTCTGTCCGCGCCAGGCGTTGCACGCTCGCACGCTCGGCTTCCGCCATCCGCGCACGGGCGAGGAGATGGATTTCGAGAGTCCGCTGCCGGCTGATTTAACTGAGTTAACCAACAAATGGCGCGCCTATGCGCGTACTTTAATATAAGATATGGAGAAGAAAAATGTCATAGCCATCGTCTGCGGTGGCGACAGTTCGGAGCACGACGTTTCGTTGCGTAGTGCTCAGGGTATCTATAGTTTCCTCGATAAGGAGAAGTTCGAGGTCTTCATCGTCGAAATCACGGGACTCACGTGGGAGGCGCATCTGGAAGACGACAAACGTGCGGTCGTGGACCGTAACGACTTCTCGTTCAAAGTAGGCCGTCGTACGGTTCGTCCCGACTTCGCCTATATCACCATTCACGGCACGCCAGGCGAGGATGGCATCCTGCAAGGCTACTTCGATCTGATCCGCCTGCCCTATAGCACCAGCGATGTCCTCGTGGAGGCGATGACCTTCAACAAGTTCACGCTCAACCAGTACTTGAAGGGCTTCGGCGTCAGCGTCTCGGAGAGCCTTGTCGTCCGTCGTGGCAATGAGGACCTGGTGACCGACGACGAGATCATCGAGCATATCGGACTGCCTTGCTTCGTCAAGCCAAATGCTGGCGGTTCGAGCTTCGGCGTGACGAAGGTGAAGACGCTCGAGGAGCTGCGCCCGGCTATCCATAAGGCTATGGGCGAGAGCGACGAGGTGATGGTTGAGGCTTTCATGCCTGGAACCGAGCTCACGTGCGGCCTGTATAAGGTCAGCGGCAAGGAGGTCATCTTCCCGGTCACGGAGGTCGTCACGCATAATGAGTTCTTCGACTACGATGCCAAGTACAAGGGCGAGGTTGATGAGATTACCCCTGCCCGCATCCCCGATGAACTGCGCGACCGTGTGCAAGCGCTCTCGAGTGCCATCTACGACATCCTCGGCTGTTCTGGAATCATCCGTATCGACTATATCGTCACGAAGGTGACTGACGCTGACGGGCGCGAGCGCGAACGCATCAATATGCTCGAGATCAACACGACACCAGGTATGACCGCTACCAGCTTCATCCCTCAGCAGGTACGTGCTGCCGGACTCGACATCAAGGATGTCCTCACGGAGATTATTGAGGATAAACTGTAAGAGTGAAAGACCCTCTCCCCGCTCCCCCGTCAGGGGGAGAGCCTTGCTACGCTCGAGAGGCTGCGCGATGTTGGTTTTGCATTGTCCATTTTTCACTAAATTTTATTCGTCATTCGTCATTCGTCATTCATCATTCATCATTCATCA
>JAFROT010000019.1 GCA_017429525.1 Bacteroidaceae bacterium
CAGTCTCCGCACAAACTTATCCCAGTGCGGAATGTTCTGCACCTCGTCCAGAAACACCACCGGCTTTTTACCATACAGTTCCAGATGGGCCTCCAGTAAACTATTGAAATCTTCTGTCTGGAATTCCGCCAGACGCTCATCCTCAAAGTCCACAAACAGAATCTCGTCCCATCCGATTCCTGCTGCCTGTAGCTGACGCACGCGCTGATACAGCAGGTATGACTTACCTGCATGTCTCACGCCAACTATCACATAATTGCCATTCTCTTCAAAGTCTATGGGACGGTTCACAATCACCGCCTCATCCACTTCGCGCTGCTTACTAATCAGGCACTGTTTGATGACATCTTTACTGACACTCATATAAATTATATTTAATAAGAATCACATGATTTTATTAAGTTTGGTTTGCAAAGTTAGATATTTTCTATAAAACAAAATTAATAAATTCCAATTTTTTACAATATTTTCACACTTTTTTATCGCAATTTGATGATTTTTACTCCAAAGTCAATTGTCTCCATATGATCCTTGTCAAAATTAAGCTGCATCATTCTTATATTCTAGAATCTAAGAATGCCTCGTAAAACCATCCTATTTCATAATAGATATTATTTAACACGCTTAGGCACGTTATATAAAGTTAAACACGTTAAATCTTCATCTTTTTCTCTATCCATAGAATCTTTATATTCACTTTTCTACCGTTTTAATCGAAGTCTACTGATACACAGCATGTTGCAGATACTATGACTGTAAAAGCCTCACTAGCCTCAACGTGAGTTCCTTCAACACAGCTAACGTTGACGATATGAGAAATCTGTTCAGTGGCTGCTCCAAACTCACCAGCCTTAATCTCAGCAACTTCAACATAGGAAATGCCGTGACATGGGATCTCCTGACTGGCTGCAAGGGGCTGAAGAGCCTAAACCTTAGTGCCTCGCTTTTGTACAAAATCCAGGATAATGGTTGCACGGGCATCGGCACTGCCACCGCCCCCTGCACACTCATCTATCCCACTACCGAACACCCGACGTTCACTGAGGTCACCCCAAAATACGTCAGATGGAAGAACGGCTACTTCACCTGCGCGAACATCAAGCCTTACGCCTGCCTCGATGGCACTTCACTCATCTTCTACTACGACGACTTCTACACCGTGAGACAGGGCGCTACTGACGTCTACGACATGAACACTGCCAGCAACGACCCAGGTTGGTATGCCAGCCGTACAAACATCACCTCGGTGACGTTCAACTCCTCGTTTGCCAATGCCCGACCCATCAGCTGCTATAAGTGGTTCTATGGAATGAGTATTGCTGCCATCTCGGGGCTGAACTACCTCAACACCAGCAACGTCACCAACATGTATGGCATGTTTGCCCTTTGCCAAGATCTCGGAAGCCTCGACGTAAGCAACTTCAACACCGAGAAGGTCACCAACATGGAATCCATGTTCGCAGGGCTGAGCGTAATCAAGAGCCTCGACGTGAGCTCGTTCAACACCACGAGGGTCACCAACATGCAAAATATGTTCAAGAACTGCAGCCAACTCATTAGCCTCGACCTAAGCAACTTCACGATAAGCAGCTCGACGAACACCTCTGGCATGCTCAACGACATGCTCGGCTTGCAGACACTGACCCTCTCCAGTTCCTTGGTGAACTATCTGAACAGCAATGCCTGCACGCACATCGGCACTAACATCTACGGCACCCTCACCACCCCCTGCACGCTCAACTACCCCGCAGGCACCGTCATCGAGAAGGAGGCAACAGGTGCCGGATGGTTCCTGTGGCGAGGCGGCTACTTCACCAGCAGCTTCCTGCCAGGTGATGTGAACGGCGACGAGAAGGTGACCATCGCCGACGTGACGGCCCTCGTCAACATCATCCTCGGCAAGGACGACGGTCCCACCCCGATGTACAACCATGACGCCGCCGATGTCAACGCCGACTCCAAGGTAACCATCGCCGACGTCACCGCACTGGTCAACGTGATTCTCGGGAAATAAGACTCGGCCCCCGCTCGGCCCCAAGGGTGGCTTGAAGGCGAAACTGAATGTTTCGACCATAAAGACTTCGGCACTTCGAGAACCCCTCCGTCAAGGATGAGGAGATCGGCACAGCTTCTACTCTTTGCGTTTTTTGACGGATTAAGCACTTGAAAGGCTGACGGTTAGAGCCAGTGGAGGCTATTCATTTTACCTCCATTTTGCTTCCACTAATGAGTGGAGGCTAAGTGGAGGTAAAATGAATAGCCTCCACTTGCGTAATATCTTATATTTCAGATTAATAAGCGACATTTCCAGGCAAATAGTGGAAGCAGGGCCAACATGCCTTGTACTTTTTTATCGCTAACGTTTCCCCACTATGGGAAAACATTCCCGACCCATTGAACCGCCTTTCACGTACTATACGCGAAGCCTCACACGTATGTACGTGCAGCCCTTCACGTATATACGTAGAGCCCCATGCGTATATACGTGTGAGCCCCTACGTCCGTACGTGTAGCGCGCAGCCTCCCCTTGAAGGCGCCTAAAGATATTGACGAAGAGATTGACGAAGATTGATGTCCGGATCCATGCAGCAATTGATTGCTTATTTTGACGTACAATCTTCGTCAATCTGAGCGTCTATCTGGGTGTCTATCTGGGTGTCTATCTAGGCGTCTATCTAGGCGTCTATTTCGGGTCATTTCTATAATGCTTCTCCAAACGACACGGAGGGCGCAGTCTGTTGCACCCTCCGTGTGGTAGAGTATGTCAGCGTGCTGAGCCTTAGTCGTGGATGAGGCAGCGCCCCGTCATGTCGGCGGGCTGCTGTAGTCCCATGATGTGGAGGATGGAGGGAGCCACGTCGGCGAGGATGCCGTCCTCTACGCGTGCGTCCTTGTTCTCAGTGATGTAGATGAAGGGCACGGGGTTGAGCGAGTGGGCGGTGTTGGGGGTGCCGTCGGGGTTGATGGCGTTGTCAGCGTTGCCGTGGTCGGCGATGATGATGACCTCGTAGTCGCCCATGGCCTTGGCGGCCTCGACGACCTCGCTGACGCACTTGTCGACGGCGACGACGGCCTTCTCGATGGCCTCGTAGACGCCGGTGTGGCCTACCATGTCGCCGTTGGCGAAGTTGACGACGATGAAGTCGTACTTATCCTCCTTGATGGCAGCTACGAGCTTGTCCTTGACCTCGAAGGCCGACATCTCGGGCTTGAGGTCGTAGGTGGCCACCTTGGGCGAGGCGACGAGGATGCGGTCCTCGCCCTCGTAGGGTGCCTCGCGACCGCCGTTGAAGAAGAAGGTGACGTGGGCGTACTTCTCGGTCTCGGCGGTGTGGAGCTGACGGAGGCCCTTACGGCTGATGTACTCGCCGAGGGTGTCCTCTACGTTCTCCTTGGGGAAGAGGATGTGCACGCCCTTGAACGAGGCGTCGTAGGGGGTCATACAGTAGTACTGGAGGCCAGGGATGGTGTGCATGCCCTGTTCAGGCATGTCCTGCTGGGTGAGCACGATGGTGAGCTCCTTGGCGCGGTCGTTGCGATAGTTGAAGAAGATGATGACGTCGCCCTCCTTGATGGTTCCGTCGACCGTGGCGTTGTTGATAGGCTTGATGAACTCATCGGTGACGCCGTCGGCGTAGCTGAGCTGCATGGCTTCGACCATGTCCTTGGCCTGATAGCCCTGGCCGCTGATGAGGAGGTCGTAGGCAATCTTGACGCGCTCCCAGCGCTTGTCGCGGTCCATGGCGTAGAAACGGCCGATGATGCTGGCGATGTGTGCGCCGGTCTCATTGCACTTCTCCTGCAGCTGCTGGATGAAGGTGACGCCGGAATGGGGGTCGGTGTCGCGACCGTCCATGAAGCAGTGGACGTAGGTCTCGCGGACCTTGTACTGCTGCGAGATCTCGCAGAGCTTGAAGAGGTGTTCGAGCGAGGAGTGGACGCCTCCGTCGGAGGTGAGGCCCATGAAGTGGACAGCCTTGCCCTCGCGCACGGCGTACTCAAATGCGCTGACGACCTCGGGGTTCTGCATGATGGAGTTGTCGCGGCAGGCGCGGTTGATCTTGACGAGGTCCTGATAGACGATGCGTCCGCCGCCTATGTTGAGGTGGCCGACCTCGGAATTGCCCATCTGTCCGTCGGGCAGACCTACGTTCTCGCCGCATGCCAGAAGCTGGCTGTGGGGGTAGGTAGCATTGAGGTAGTCCATGTAGGGAGTAGGCGTCTGGTAGATGACGTCGCCTTTACTTTTGTTGCCGATGCCCCATCCGTCGAGGATCATCAGGAGTGCTTTCTTTGCCATATTCTTTCTGATTTTTATTTAGTTTATTGTCTTAGCGGCTGCAAAGGTACGGATAAAAGTGAAAAGAGAAAAGTGAAAAGTGAAAAATGAAAGGCTGAAAGTCGAAAAAGTGGGAAAAAGGCTTCGCCAGGAGTGTTTATTGGCTGAGCAGGAACTGCTTGAAGTCGTCGAAGGAACGGCTGAGGGCTACGCTCTGCTTCTGTCCGCGCATGAAGGCTTGCAACTTGGCGGGAATGGGCAGGTCGATGCCGAGGATGCGGTCCACGGTGTCCTTGAACTTGGCCGGATGGGCGGTCTCAAGGAATATGCCTGTCTCGCCAGGACGGAGCTGTTCCTTGAGGGCGCGATAGCCACAGGCGCCGTGAGGATCGAGGACGTAGCCTGTGCGCGCATAGCAGTCGCGCATGGTAGCGGCTATCTGCTCGTCGGTGTAAGTGGCGCCGGAGAGGAAGGAAGACCCACCCCCGACAGACCCACCCCCGCCCCCTCCCGTCAGGGAGGGGAGGGGCTGCGCGATGCCGCGTTCTTTCAAGACTTCCAAGACGTCCTCTCGAGAATAAAGGTCGAGGATGCGTGCGAAGTTGGAGGGGTCGCCGACGTCCATGGCATTGGCGATGGTCTGTATGGACGGGCGTGGACGGTAGTCGCCGCTCTGCAGATACTCGTAGAAGACGCTGTTGGCGTTGTTGGCAGCGATGAAGCGCTTGACGGGCAAGCCCATGACATGCCCGAAGAGGGCGGAACAGAGGTTGCCGAAATTGCCGGAGGGGACACAGACGACTAATGGAGAATGGACCGCTCGGCTCGAAGAGACGCTTGACCCTTCAAGAATGGACAATGGAGAATGGACAATGGAGGGTTGATCATGGTCATTTTCCATTTTCCATTTTCCATTTTCCATTTTCCTCAGCTGCGCGTAGGCCCAGAAATAGTAGAACGCCTGCGGGAGGAAACGGGCGACATTGATGCTGTTGGCCGAGGTGAGGCGCATGTGCGCCTTGAGTTCCTCGTCCATGAAAGCGCTCTTGACGAGGCGCTGGCAGTCGTCGAAGACACCGTCGACCTCAATGGCCGTGATGTTACGTCCGAGCGTCGTGAACTGGCACTCCTGAATGGGCGAAACCTTGCCTTTAGGATAGAGGACGTAGACGTGGATGCCGTCCACGCCAAGGAAACCGTTGGCGACGGCCGACCCGGTGTCGCCGGAGGTGGCTACCAAGACATTGACTGAAGACCCACCCCCGGCCCCTCCCGTCAGGGAGGGGAGCGAGGAAAGGCTCCATTGCAAGAGCCTTGCCATGAAGCGAGCGCCCACGTCCTTGAAGGCGAGCGTAGGACCATGGAAGAGTTCGAGCGCATAGATATTGGGCTCGACCTCAACGATAGGCGTGTCGAAGGAGAGGGTGTCGTTGACAATGCGACGGAGGTCGTCGGCAGGAACATCTTCGCCAAAGAAGGCATCGGCGACGCGATAGGCTACCTCCTGGAATGTGAGGTCGGCGATTTCATCCCAGAACGAGGCAGGCAGCTGTCTGATGACCTCAGGCATATAGAGGCCCTTGTCCTCCGCGAGACCGCGAACGACTGCATCGCGAAGCGTAGCGCGGCTGGCATTGTGGTTTGTGCTATAGTACAACATGATAGAAAAACAATAAGCCTCTCCCCCATCCCCTCCCCTGTTAGGGAGGGGAGCTCAAGTCCTCTGGAAGTCAGCTGGTTATTTGCATACTTCAAATAAGAAGGAGCGCTTAGCTACAAGAGAGGGAGGAGAGTGAACTTGCTATTTGGGATGTGAAATTTTTAATTTAATATGTTTAATGACATTTGCAGTATCATAAACGACTTCTTCGTTAGTAAAGCGAAGTACTCGATAGCCTTTGTTTTGAAGCCAATCGGAGCGTTGCTGATCCTCGTTAGCTTGAGTAGGGGTGTTATGGTATTCGCCATCCACCTCTATAATTAGTTTTATAGATAAGCAAACAAAATCTGCAATATAGTCACCTATAGGATGCTGCCTACGGAAGAGAACACCTAATTGTTTTCTTCTTAGCTCTTGCCAAAGGATATCCTCAGCGAGAGTGGACTCTTTTCGATTGACGCGTGCATAATCCTTTAGTATAGGATAAATATCTGATGAAGCAGTACGATAGAAGTTGGAAGCCTCTTTACCATCTTCTCCCGCTCGGCTCTTTCTCCCCTCCCTAACAGGGGAGGGGTCGGGGGAGAGGCTTGACTGACACATAAACAACCTGATGAACGCATCGCCCTCAAGCAAGCCGCAGGACCCTGCGACGGCTGCATCCTCGTCGAAGGTCTGGACGCCATCGGGAGTCAAGCCAGGGGCAAAGATGGCGAAGGGAATGGGCTCGGCCGTGTGAGTGCGATGCTCGCAGGGCGTAGGATGATCGGGCAAAAGGGCAATGGCTACAGGCGGCAATGAGGGCAGGGCGTCGAGGATGCGCTGAATGAGGCGATGGTCGAGGTCCTCTATCGTACGGAGTTTGAGCGGTACGGAACCATCGTGGCCTGCCTCATCGCTGGCCTCAACGTGAAGGTAGACGAAATCGTCGCCGCTGCGCAGGGCTTCGATGGCGGCATCGGCCTTAGCCTCGTAGTCGGTATCGAAGAGGCCCGTGGCGCCAGGGACGTTGATGATGCGCAGGCCCGCGTAATGCCCGATGCCACGAATCAGGTCGACGGCCGTGATGACGGCGCCCCGACGGATTGCGGGGAAACGTTCGGTGAGCGGAACCATCTGCGGCCGATAGCCCCCACCCCACGGCCAGATGCTGGAGGCCATGTCTCGGCCCTCGCGCGCGCGTTCCTTATTAATGAAGTGCTGCGGAAGGAGAATCTGGGAGCGGACGACGAGGTCGCGCAGCAGAGCAGCGGTCTCCTCGGCCTCGGGCATCTCAGCCTCAATCTGGTGCTGCCGCCAAGGTTGTCCGGGAATATCATGGGGCGGTGTACAGCGGAGATGTTTGTTGCCGCCGTGGACAACGAGGAGATGGCGGTACTGCACACCCGTGTAGAAGCGTACGCGCCCCTCGTAGCGGGGGTCGGAAGCAAGACTATCGTTGAGGTAATCGATGAGCGGCGCAGCCTCTTCGGTCTCAAGGCGTCCGCAGGAATGGTTCTTGAGCGTCTCGCCCTCGATGCAGACGAAATTGCAGCGCAGCGCCAAGTCATCGGGCGCCAGCTCAACGCCTATGGCAGCGGCCTCCAGCGGGCCACGCCCCTCATAGACGACGTGCTGATCGTAACCAAGGATGCTGCTGTTGGCCACTTCGGAGCCCGGATGGAAGCCATCGGGCACAGTCTTCAGACGGCCACATCGTCCATGGCACGCCAACCAGTCCATAGCGGGCGTATCGGCATATTGGAGGAGGGTCTTACCGCCAAGCGAGGGTACATGCCAATCGGCCATACCGTCGCCAAGAATGATGAGGTGGCGGATAGACCCACCCCCATCCCTCCCTGGCAAGGAGGGAGCAGAATGTATTTGAGTGTCAAAAATATTATTCATTATAGAGATATAGCTGCGACTACACCTATTTAAAGAAGAGCAATTCCTGAAAGGTAACCACCCTCCCCCTACAAGGGGGAGTGAGGTGGGGGTCTAAATATTTGCTATACTCATGATGTCGGCAAAGACGCCTGCAGCCGTGACGCTGGCGCCTGCGCCATAACCTTGGATGAGCATGGGATATTCGCGATAGCGCTCGGTGGTGAGCATGACGATATTGTTGCTGCCCTCGAGGCCATAGAACGGATGGCCCTTGGGAATCTCTGCGAGCGCCACGCGGGCATGGCCGTCCTCATACTTAGCCACGAAACGCCAGCGCTTGCCTTCGGCTTCAAGGCGCGCACGGCACTGCTCGAAGTCGTCGTCGAGCGAAGGCAACGCCTGCCAGAAGCCCTCGACATCTCCCTTGAAGAAAGAATCGGGGATGAAGAGGCTGGCCTCTACGTCAGACTGCTCCAACTGATAACCCGCCTCGCGCGCCAGAATGACAAGCTTGCGGATGACATCGGTGCCGCTGAGGTCGATGCGCGGGTCAGGCTCGCTGTAGCCTTCGTCCTTGGCCATACGCACAGTCTGACTGAAAGGCAAGTCGGCACTGATCTTGTTGAAAATGAAATTGAGCGTGCCGCTGAGCACAGCCTCGATGCGCAAGATCTTATCGCCCGAATGGATAAGGTCGTTGATGGTGCGGATGATGGGCAGGCCGGCGCCGACATTGGTCTCGAAGAGGAATTTGACGCCACGGCGCTGAGCGATGGCCTTGAGTTCGCGGTAGTTCTCATAGTCGCTGCTGGCTGCGAGTTTGTTGGCGGCTACGATATTGACGTTGTGCTCGAGGAAGTCGTGGTAGAGCGCTGCCACCTCAGGCGAGGCGGTGCAGTCAACGAAGACGGAATTGAAGATGTTCATGCCGATGACTTCGTCGCGCAGACGTCGGACGTTGCTCTCGGGAGCCGACTGAAGCAACTCACGGTAGTGGTTGAGGTCGAGGCCTTCGCGGTCGAAGATGGCACGACGGCTACTGGCCAGACCAACGACATTCAGCTTCAGTCCCTGCTCGCGCTTCAGCTTCTCCTGCTGCGAGGCAATCTGTTCGATGAGCGACTTGCCCACCGTGCCAACACCACAGAGGAAGAGATTCAGGACCTGATACTCCGAGAGGAAGAAAGCGTCGTGGATGACGTTGAGGGTCTTGCGAAGGTACTTGGAGTCGACGACAAAGGAGATATTAGTCTCGGAAGCGCCTTGCGCGCAGGCAATCACGCTGATGCCCGAGCGCCCAAGCGTTCCGAAGAGTTTGCCTGCAATGCCAGGCGTATGCTTCATGTTCTCGCCCACGACGGCCACTGTGGCCAGACCGCCCTCGGCCTGCATCGGGAACATGGCACCCGTCTCTATCTCCTTGGCGAATTCATCATTGAGGACTCGGCAGGCGGCAGCGGCATCCTGATCGCGCACGCCGATGCTGGTGCTGTTCTCCGACGAAGCCTGCGAGACCATGAAGACGGAGATGCCGTTCTCTGCCAGGACAGAGAAGATGCGACGGTTGACACCAATCACACCGACCATGGAGAGACCCGCTACGGTGATGAGCGTCGAACCCTTGATGCTGGAGATACCCTTGATGAGGCGGCTGTCGTCAACCACCTCTTTCTTGATGACGGTACCAGGCGCATCGGGGTTGAAGGTGTTCTTGATGCGAATGGGGATGTTTTTGACACAAACGGGGTAGATGGTGGGAGGATACACGACTTTGGCACCAAAGTTGCACAGCTCCATGGCCTCGATGTAGGACAACTCAGGGATGACGTAAGCCGAGGAGATCACACGCGGATCGGCCGTCATGAAGCCGTCGACGTCGGTCCATATCTCGAGCACGTTGGCATCGAGTGCTGCCGCAATGATGGATGCTGTATAGTCCGAGCCACCACGTCCGAGGTTGGTGACCTCGCCGCTCGTGGCATCGGTAGAGATGAAGCCCGGCACGAGCGAGATAGGCGGCACGCTGGTCCACGTCTGACGCACGAGTTGGTTGGTCAGTTCGCTGGCGAGGAGTGAACGCCCGCCCTTGACCTCGGTCTTGATGAACTGCCGGCTGTCATACCACCGAGCTCCATCAATGAGCGTAGCAACAATCTGGCTGCTGATGCGCTCGCCATAGCTGACGATGGTGGCCTGCGTCTTTGGCGACAGGTCGCGGATGAGGTAGACGCCCTGATAGATGGAGCGCAGCTCCTCGAGCATACGGTCGACCTCAAGGATGAGCTGTTGGCGCATGGCCCCCTCAGGGATGACAGCCTGAATCATCGCATGATGGCGCTCGGCCATCTCAGCATACTCGGTCAGGTAGGCGACATCACCAGAGACAGCCAGCTGCGAGGTTCGAATGAGTTTGTCAGTAATGCCGCCGAGAGCAGAGACAACCACGATGACGGGCTCCGTCTGCGACTCGACGATGTGCTTGACGTTGCGAATGCTGTCAGCGGAACCAACACTGGAGCCGCCGAATTTGAGGACTTTCATGTGTGTGCGTATAATGCGTGAAGATATGGGCTGCAAAAGTAATGAATAAAAGCCAAAAAAGCGCTTTCCACGTCAAATAATTACTTCATGTCCCTCAAAAAAACAATTTATGTCAACTCTCCGAGCTGTCGCCCAGTGAGATTTCCTCTTCCACAAACATCTCATGCAGCACTTTTCCCAAGAGCGTAGCGGGAATCTCAGGCAAGCGTATCTGTAGGGCCGAACTGGGATGATGGCGGTCGATGAAATCCAAGATGCGCCGACGCACCTCGGCCTCATCGAGCGTCGGCACGGCTCCCGCATGGGTGCAGTTGTCACATTGTCCACAGTCGCTCTGAGCCTCCTCGCCGAAATAACGGAGGAAGAATCGGCTGCGACATTCGTCGGTCTCGAGATAACCAATCATCGTCTGGACGCGCTTGGTCAGCTCACGCTTGCGGTCGGCATAGACATTAGGAGGCAGCACTATCTCATCGCGCTCGACCCGGCGCTGGGTGAGGGTCAAGTAAGGAATATATTTGCGGGGGATGAACTGCAAGATATGGCGACGGCTCAGCTCAATCAACTGCTCGGTGACGGCCATTGCAGTAACCCCCAGCGCATGTGCCATCTCGTCCTCATGGATGGTCGCATATTCGCTGAAAATACCAGTGCAAGAGCGCAACAAGTGATGAAGGACCCGATCGGCAAGAGGAGGCAGCTGCACGCCGTAGAGGCTGTCGCGTCCGACACTCATCATGACGCGACTGTGGTTCTCCTCGGCATCAGTCCACTCGATGAATCCAGCCCGAGAGAGCAGTCCAAGTGCGTTGTAAGCACGTACGGGGAAGTGGCGGAAGCGGCGGCAGAACTCCTCGAGGTCGAACTCGCGAGTGACGCCCTTTCCGTCGCCCATCGCCATTTGCAAAAAGCAACAGGCGTCCTCGTAGACTTGAGCCACATACTCTTCAGGCGGGAAAGTGTCTTCGATGCGACGATGCAAGATGCCCGCAGAATTCTTGTCGTAGAGCAGCACAGCATGGGCCGTAAGCCCATCGCGGCCAGCACGACCGGCCTCTTGGAAATAAGCTTCGGGCGAATCGGGGACGTCGGTATGGACGACCAGCCGGACATCGGGCTTATCGATGCCCATCCCGAAGGCATTCGTGGCCACCATCACGCGTACGCGCCCCTCCTGCCAGGCTTTGGCGCGCTCGTTCTTCTCGAGATTGGTGAGGGCTGCATGGTAGTGGGTTGCGGTGATGCCCTGTGAGGAGAGCCAAGTCGCCAGCTCACGTGTTGCCTGACGGCTACGCGTGTAAACGATAGCTGAACCAGGCAAGGAGCGCAACAGGTGCTCGACCTCCTGTTCTTTGGTCGAGACGATGCGTTCGACGGAATAGATGAGATTCTTTCGCTCGAAACTCATCTTCAAGACGTTGGGCGAACGGAAGAGGAGCTGCCGCTGGATATCTTCGACGACCTCAGGCGTGGCCGTAGCCGTCAGCGCAAGAACAGGCGTTTCAGGCAGGAGGCGACGGATGTCGGCAATCCGTGTGTAGGACGGGCGGAAATCATAGCCCCACTGCGAGATGCAGTGAGCCTCGTCGACGGTGATGAAGCTGACGTGCATGTGAGCGAGCTTAGCCCTGAAGAGTTCTGAGCCAAGTCGCTCGGGCGAGACATAAAGGAATTTATAGTTGCCGAAGATGCAGTTCTCGAGCGCTGTGATGACTTCGTCGCGGGTCAATCCCGTGTAGACGGCCGCTGCCCGTATTCCTTTCTGGCGAAGATGCTCAACCTGGTCCTTCATCAGCGCAATCAAGGGGCTGATGACCAGACACAGACCTTCCATCATGAGGGCTGGCACCTGAAAGGTAATGCTCTTGCCACCCCCAGTAGGCATAAGGCCAACGGTATCGCGGCCACTGGCGATGCTCTCGATGATTTCCTGCTGGATACCACGAAACGAGCTGTGACCGAAAAATTCTTTAAGGATGGAGAGATGGGTCATTCCTCGCTCGGTCTGATGTCCTCAATCTGCAGTTGTACCTCGCTGCGCTTGTGTGAGTTCTCCTCGACACTATAACAGATGTCGAACGCACGCTTGCTCTTGATGAAGCGCGCCTGCGAACTCTGGCCGAAGGCAATACCGCTGACGACCGCCGAGCTCTTGTTGTCCACCAATTCCAGCTTGATATGTTCCTGATGGTGGCCAACCACCTTGCTCGTGCCGTAGTCATAGACATGCTCGGTACAGAAGAGAGGCTTCGGATTATCAGGGCCGAAGGGGGCGAAGCGACGCAGATCGTTGTAGAAACGATGGTTGATATCCTTGAAGTCGAGCAAGCCGTCGATGTTCAACTCGGGCTGGATTTGCGAGTCGAGGATGTGCTCGTTGACGTAGGCCTCAAAGCGCTCGGTGAACGCCTCGACATTCTCAACACGCATCGAGAGGCCAGCGGCATAGGTATGTCCGCCGAAGTTCTCAAGCAAGTCGCGGCACGAGTCGATGGCCTTGTAGACATCGAAGCCTCCGACGGAACGTGCCGAGCCCGTAGCCATATTGTCGGTTCGCGTGAGTACGACAGCAGGGCGCGTGTAGACCTCAGTCAGGCGCGAAGCAACAATACCGATGATGCCCTTGTGCCATTCCTCGTTGTAGATGACGATGGCGCGCTGCTCATGGCTGGGATCCAGTTGCTCTACGATTCGATTGGCCTCCTGCGTCATCTCCTTGTCGAGGTCCTTGCGTTGGTCATTGTAGGCATTGATCTGCAGGGCCATGCGATGGGCACGGACGGGGTCACGCTCTACGAGCAGAGCTACAGCCTCGCTGCCGCTCTGCATACGCCCAGAGGCGTTGATGCGCGGTCCAATCTTGAAGATGATGTCGCTCATCGTGATGTCGCGATCCATGAGACCGCAAACCTCGATGATGGCCTTCAGGCCCACACTCGCCTTGGAGTTGATCTGCTTGAGTCCATGATAGGCCAACACGCGGTTCTCACCCAGGATAGGGACGATGTCCGATGCTATGCTGACAGCACAGAGGTCCAACAGCGGCACCAGCTGCGAGAAGGGGATCTGATTGTCGATGGCAAAAGCCTGCATCAACTTGAACCCCACGCCGCAGCCCGAGAGATGCTCGTAAGGGTAGGTAGCATCCGTGCGCTTGGCATTGAGGATAGCCACGGCGGGCGGCAACACATCATCAGGAACATGGTGGTCGCAGATGATGAAATCGATGCCTTGTTCCTTGGCATAAGCTATCTCCTCGACCGCCTTGATGCCGCAGTCGAGGACAATGATGAGTCCCACACCAGTCGATTTAGCAAAATCCACGCCTTTGTGGCTGACGCCATATCCCTCCTCATAGCGATCGGGGATATAGAAGTCGATGTTGGTCGTGAATTGCTGCAAGAATCGGTAGACCAACGCCACGGCTGTGCAGCCGTCGACGTCATAGTCGCCGTACACCAGAATGCGTTCCTTACGCCCGAGTGCTCTGTTAAGGCGGTCCACAGCCACCCTCATATCGCGGAACAAGAAGGGGTCAAGGAGCTCGCTCAGCTGCGGGCGGAAGAAGCGCCGCGCATCGGCCGCCGTGGTGATACCACGGTCCAAGAGTAGCCGTCCGAGCGCAGGGTGAATACCTACGTCGGCAGCCAGTTGCTTAGCTGCTTCGGCACGTTCGGGTGTGGGCGGTTCGTAGTTCCATTTATAATTCATTTATATGTCGTTTTTATCCAATTCTTGTCTCGGATGCCTATAATAAGCGGTCAAAGATAAACAAAAAGTTGCAGCTCTCGGCTGCAACTTATGTTAATTTGCGCTAAACGCCTTTTTTTTCTCTTCCAGAAGAGGTATAAAGGGCAAAACGAGGGTTTCGGACTGTTTATTTGGGAACGACAACCTTACGATGGCCCACTATATAGACGCCAGACTTAATAGGCAATCGGCCAGAGAGTGATTCACCTTGGCGAAGAGAACTCACCTTTCGCCCACTCAAGTCGTAGATTTCGCCGTTTTCAGTCCCGCTTTCGTTAACGCCCTTTATTCCTGTAGTCAAGTAAGCCTGCGTGACATTGAGAACTGTATTCTTGCGCAGATTGTTCTTGTCAATGGGGTGAACGAGGGCTACAATGCGACGCTCAGTACCGCCAAAGCCCTCTACGTCCTCGGCAGCAGGGAAGGTGACATCGAACCTTCCATCGGAATCTATCGCGAGGCGGTCACCAGCAGCATTGGATGTATAATGGTGCAGGATCACGCCATTGTGACGGAAGACGTCTTGAAGGTCGGCAGGTGCATCGGGATCGCCCGTAAGGCCTTTCTGGGGATAGCGTTGAGCGTTGATGTGGTCCTCAACGAGATAGCAGGAGAGGTAGAGTTCGCTGTCGATCAGATCGCGAGCCACGCGTCCTACTACATGCACACCATTTGTCGTGGCACTGACGATCTCCACTTCTGCCATCGCGGGCATAGTGGCAGCCTTCTCCAGCGCCTCAGTATAGGGCGCAGGAGACATGTCGCGTATGCCCTGAACAATTCCATTCTCACCTTCCATCACAGTACGATTGTACATGATTGCAGGGTTGTACTCGTTCTCGTAGCCTCCAAAGACATAGACAATCTCGCGGTCGGGAGCGCAGGTGAACACATCGTCAGCGAACCCACTGTGGTGCGAGAGATAGACATAGGGAGCGTCATACGCTTCGAGCGCTTTTTCGAGGAAATAGGCCATCTGCGGGCAGTTGATGCAGTACTGGCTGGTGAACTCCTCGACAAGTGGGGTGCGGATGAAGTTGTCATAGGTCACGTAGAGCGAGCTCACACCCGGTCGCCCTGCTTGTGCCGCTTCGCCATTCACGCCCTCTACCGTCGCCTGCCATCTGACGGCAGTGCCCTCAGCCGTGCCGGAATGTAAGGAAGCCGTGATGAGCGTGCTCTCGTAGGGGCCGATGGGTGCATCCAAAGACAGATGCCTGACGGTAGGCGCTTCAGCCCCTTCGCCCAACATCGCAATATTGAGTGTCTGAATGGGCGTCGACGAGAAATTGTGAATGTAAAGACCGCCATCGAAGTCGGCATCGGGCGCTACAGTCTGAGGATGCGTCGTGTTCTGTGCATAAGCTGTTCGCTCAAGCAGAGGAGCGGCAGCTTCGTCCACGATGGCTGCGATGAGCAAGGTGCCACGGTCGGTGAACTCCTCCCACGACTTCTTAGCCAGATTCACAATACACGACTGCGGGACTGTAGCCTTGGCATAAGTCATGAGGGGATAGGGCGTGCCGATGGTCTCGTAAACTTGCAAGCCCAGATAGATGGGTTCGTCGCCAATGGTTAAAGGCTCGTCGAAGAGCACTTCATTCCATCCTTCAGCGAAATCGGCATAGACGGTGCGAACATTATTCTCGGGGCGGCCGAGGCTGGCCAGGATGGCAGAGCGCTTCTGTCGCGCCTGAGCATACGCAGCGCGAAGGCAGCAGCGAACGCCACGTATCTGCAACCCTTTCATACGGGCCAATGCCGGGTCGGTGGCGGGGTCAAAGCGCACCAGTCCCTGCACGAATTCATTCTTGTTGCCTCCCAAGGCAGAAAAGTCCTCAGGTTGAGCAGTGGATGGTGCATAGCTATAAGGGATCTGTGCCCAAGCAACAACACATGCAAGGACAGACAGCGAGATTGAAAAAAGGAATCGTCTCATAGGTTGATCATCAGACATGTGATTCTACAATTGATGCGTGATTCTCTGAGGGCTACACGGGTTAACGGATATATTTCTTGCCATCAATCACGTAGATGCCCTTGCGTGTGATGGTGTTGACACGACGACCACTGAGGTCATAGATACGGCCCTTTCCGCTAACATTCCCGTTTTGATTTGCGCTTTCGTCCACGTTCCGTATCCCATCGCTCTCATCGATGAAGCCTTCGTTGCTGTTGAAGACATGCATATGGTTTCCGCCTTTCTCTCCATTACGATGAACAAACGCGACAAGATAAAGGTCATCACGCTTCCACGAGGGGTCAAGAACAGTCTCGTAGGTCGCCTGGATAGGACCGTCGCCATCGAGTTCATCGCCTTCGGGAGCCGTGAGGATCTCGCGAATAATATTATAGTGCGTATAGTGGCCTTTCCGTTCTTCTTTATCCTTTTCTGTCCAGAACAACTGGCTGTCGCTGTCGACGAAACGCTCCATCACGTAAACCGTCAGCATAGGCTTTTCACCTGCTGGCAGGATGCCTTCAGCCACGTTTCCTCCCACTCGAACATGCAGCGTTTCGCCATCCTCACCCCAATAACCATTCACATCAACACCCACGAACGTAGGATGCTGCAGGGCGAAGTTGAATGTCTGGCTGCCATAAGGCTCCAGCAACACGCTGAACATAGGGTTATCGAGACCACCCATCTGGAAACTGATATTGTCCGTACTCATGGCACGATCAATAGTCATGGCAGGGGTGCTGACTTTCGAAGAGTCGTTGCTGCACAGACGCAAAGCCAGCGCCGTGGCATCATCGTCGCCCGTCATGAACTGATCGTCCATATGTTGGCAGACAAATGTCAGATCCTCCGTCTTTCCTGAGATACTCGCCTGTACATATTCATCAAAATAGCGGGGCGACATATAATTATTCTCCGACTCGTAGTACTCCACGAGCGGGCGACGGGCATAGCGCTCGCTGACTGCAGCAGGAACGCCCAGCAGGTCAAGCGTATGCACCTCGGGATTCGCCACGGCCTTGTTATTGACCTTGGTAATGCTCACTTCAACCTCACCTGAATGGAAGCAACAAATCGGGATGAGGAATGGACGGCTGGTGGCGCCTACATCAATGGTAGAAGAGAGGACCACCGTCTTGCTGAACACCTGGTCGCCCTGTCGCGAAGTGACCTCAATGTTACGGATAGCCATAGAGCCTGCATTCTTGATGCGAACAAGGCAGTCGGCTGTCTCGTTGGTAACGACTACGCCATTGTCAATCAATGATGTGACGATTGGCAAGTAGTTGAAAGAGCCCTTTGAATCCTGAATAATCAGGATGATAGGCAGAATGCCATTCGCCCGAGCATCACGCCAGATGGGCTTGCCTTCAGCATCGTTATCGCCCTCCACCCAGAGGTAACAACTGTTGGCAACATCATGGGGATAAAGGGTTGGGATGGCGCAGACGTCTTTTTTCAGATTGGTGGTAAAGCCAACCACCAACTGTTCGACATCCTCGGGAATCTCGTATTTCGACATCGTCATCGTGTTCCAGCCGGGATTGCTACTGCTATAACTATAGCGCACAGTGGCCTTGCCAGTAGAGAGGTTTTCGCTGTTGAAGTCATTACGCACGAAACCATTATAGGTACCTGTTTGCGTACTCGTGTCCCAGCCAACATACATGCCCGTGATGGTGCCGCCCACGTAAGGTTTGATCATGTCCTTTGTCAACAGGATGGCACAGCCCACTGTGGCGTCGTGGTCCAACGATAACCCATCGTACTCCCAAATCTGGTCGCTCTGCTGGGCATAACCGACATATACTTTGCCCGTCGTACTCTGGGCATAAGAGGATGTTGTAAAAATGAAAGCAGCGATAAGAACTGCAAAAGAGTAGAGCTTCTTCATATTAATATAGTATTAGGATTAGTCTTTGTTTTGGACAGCGCAAAGATATATATTTTTTATGGTGTAGCCAAAAAGAAAGCCCTGTTTTTCTGACCTATTTAAGCTGGGGAAAAACACTTTTCCACACCTTGAGCGAGGCGAAGTTTACTTATTACATTGTATTTGAATGTATTAACCTATTTCCAACAAAGTGATTTTTTCCACACCTTTCTTTTGGTGCGATTGAGAAAAGGCCGTACCTTTGCAGCGGCAAATCGAAGTAAAAGTCCGTAAATAATGAAAATAGGCTTTCGACAACTCTACATCATCATCCTGACTGTCGGTCTCCCTACAGCCTGCCAACGTCATCGCGCCACCACTGCGGCCGAAAGTCTGAAGACAGCCGAGGTCGTTCATGCGGCCTCGCCTGATAGCGTAAAAGCCTATGAAGATCTACTGCGAACCGCCATCCTCAAGGCTGAGGCCGAACTCGACTGGACCACATGCGCCCAGGCAGCACTTCTCTTGTCTGCACAGCTTCAATGGACCGACGAGCCCGAAGCGCTTTCCCTTGCCAAGAAGGCGCAACAAGCGTTGGCAAAGAAACAATCTGCACAAGAGGGCACTTCGAGCGCAAATGAAGAAGATAACAACGCATCGCTGGGCATGCGCATCAACCTGGTGATGGCAGGGCTCTATGAACAAACAGGCGATACCGCTCGTGCGCGTTCCTTATATGAAGAGTGCCTCCGTAGTGAAGATAGCCGTAATGTCGCGCTGAGCCGTCTGGCCAACCTGAGTCTGGTTTCAGGCGATGCCGCCGGAGCACTGGCGCTGGCACGACAGATACATCCCAACGAGCGTGATACGTCCGATGTCGAGCCTTTGTTTGTGCTTGCCAACTGCTACTTGCAATGCGACTCACTGGAAGCAGCACGACAGATCTATCAGCAACTGATCGCCCTGCCCAACAGCAAGGCACGTTACGTCGCCTATCGGCATCTCTCAGAGATTGCCATCCTGGACCGCCGTCTCGACGAACTCCCTGCCGGGCTTGACTCAGCGTTTGCGAGTGCCGAGGATGTCTTCTTCGAAGCACTCCAGCAGAAGGATGCCTACTTCCATGCTACGCTCGAGCAGGAGCGTCGTGCCGAGCGCCTGGCCTATCATGGGCGCCTCCTGAACTGGGCCTTACTGGGCATCACCACCATAGGAACGCTCACCATCTTGTTCATCATTAGCGTGAGCCGTCAGCGCCGAGCGACCCAGCGTCAGCGCCTGCTGGCCGAGCAACGCGAACGCGAGCTTGTTGAACAGCGACTACAGCATGAAGCCCAAGAACGCGAACGCGAAGCACACGAGGCCGAAGAGCGCCTGTTCCAACAAGGGCAGAAGATTCATCTGTTGCAGCGATTCATCCTCGACAAGAGCGAAGTCCTGCAGCGCCTGCGCGAAGAGGGCGACCACAAACGGCAACTCAGCAGGCGAGAGTGGACCGACGTGGAACAGATGCTGGACAGCATCACCGACGGCTTCGTCGCACGTCTGAGAGCTGCACACCCCGAGTTTCGCGAGGAGGATATCCAACTCTGCATGCTCACTCGCATGAAACTCTCCAATCAAGTCATCTCAAGCATCTATCTCATCACCGTCTCAGCCGTCAAGCATCGTAAGCTCAAGCTGAAGAAAGACGGCTTCGGGGAGACCAACCCCGAGCGCCCGCTCGATGATGTGCTCGATGCTATCTAAGAACGAACATGAACGCATTAGACATCATACTCCTACAGGTAATCACCATGTTCCAGCCCGAGGCCATTGTGCAGACGAGCGAAGGAACGGTGGTGGCAGTTGAGACGGAACAAGCGGAGACGCGTGTCCGGCTGCACTTTGCCTCTGCTGACGGCAGGTGGGCGGTTCCCTCGACAATTCTTCTCTCCGACGAAACCGACGGGCACCATGCTCTGCGCAGTAGTCGCACAGAGGGGGCTGATCTCATCCTGACGTTTGACGCGCTGCCGCCAACGACACGTGTATTCGACATCGTCGGCGACGAGCATCACCGATGGATGGGAGTGCATAGTGCCGCTCGCACAATGAACTTCGCACAGGTGCGTCCCAAGTTCGACGGGAATGCAAAAATCGCTCATTCCATTGATTCTATCATCCACGAATGTGGCCTCGTCAAGGCCCTCGAAGACGACTCCGTCTTCGCCCGGCTGCAGCCCGACCTGCCTCGTTTGCGCGACTATATTGTTTGGAAATGGAAGCTATCGCCGCATGAGGCGTTCCTCCTCGCAAGAACTCATCAGGCGAGGACCGAGACGGAAACGCTAAAGAGAACTGTGACAGCCACTCGATCGCTCGACGAGTTGCCCTCGGCTCCCAAGTCGAGGCGGCACTCATCAAGAGGGAGGAAGGTCAAGGAGAAGGAAGCTCCCCCACCCCCATCGGCTGCCGTGTTGCCTCGCAAGGTGCGTCCACTCTCACGCTTCGAACAGAAGATGCTGCAAGAACGGAAGTGAAGCGACAACTTTAGTTGAGTGTTTAGGGCCGAGAGTTGTTCTTGAGTTTTGAGTCCTTCAGACTCGCATACACTCGAAAAAACGTCCCTATAGGCCGAACGGCGAGTTTTAGGTTTAGAGTTATAATGAGAAATAAAATAGGTTATTATGAATACCAAAGGCTACGGAAACTGCGTACGCTGCAGTCTGATCAACATCGTAATCGTGACGTTATCGCTGCTGTCAACGGTCAAGGCACAGACGCCTGCTGACGTTGACGATACACGACAGAGCTATACTGTCCGCATCGTGGATGCCGAAACAGGCGAGGCGCTGCCACTCGTCGGCGTCTACATCAGCGAGGAATGCAACACGCTGACCAACTTCGATGGCGAGTTCACCATCAAAGCTGCGCCAACAGACGTCCTGCGGCTGACGTGCATCGGCCGGCAGACGCTGTCGCTACAAGCCAAGAGCCTCCTGCAGGAAGAGGGCGCTACTGGCATACGCGTAGTGAAGATGAAGATGCTCGACACCACACTCTCGGAAGTAACAGTCAAGGCCGTCGAGGGTATGCTCTTTCAGGTGGCCAAGAAACTCGAGAAGGTCTTCGACCGCAAAGAGAATAAGGAAGCACAGTATTTCTATCGACAGACATCTGTCTTCTCGCAGAAGCAAGACATCGTAGAAGCTTTCGTGCGAGCTCGCTCTGCCGTCAACCTGCGCGAGCTGGAGTTCCTGACAGGACGTCATGGGCTACTGAGCCAGGCGGCTTGGAACCGCTCTGCCATCAACGACATGAACCTGCACCACTTGCTGGAGATGGGGCCCATGACACGCCAAAGCCAGTTCTGGCACGACCTGATAGCCCCGTTAAGACCAGAAGGGACAGCAAGCGCGTTAGCCACGAGAGCCAAGGGCAACAAACTGGCGGTAGACATCAGCCAACTGCGGAAGAAGCATTACTCAGGAATCGAATACCTGCAACATTTCTATGACATCACCGTCACCGAGATGGACGGTGACGACCAGCATCTCTACTGTTTCGAGCTCCGACAGCGCGAGGACGTAGAAGTCGAGCAGCCCATCATGACGGGTGTGCTCTACGTGGATCGTGCCACGCTCAGCCCCCTGGCCTTCGACGGTCAGGTGGAGAACCTGAAGTTGCGCTTCGGCAAGGGCGAACTGCGCTCGGCTACCGTGCTGCCCGTGACCTTCGACGTCCACATGGACTACGGCTACGACCGCAAATTCCCTGAAGTGGCCGACCTCTCCGTCGAAGCCAAATGGGGCGAATTCCAGACGCGCACCCTACTCTTCAACGTCGAGGGTCAGAAGCACTTGCATGTAGGAAAAATAAAGAAGACGCATGCGCGCGAGAACATGCTCTCGTCGATTGCCGAGGCTGGCTACGACAGCACCTTCTGGGCCAATAACGAAGTGGTGAAGCGAACGGCTGAGGAGCAGGCCATCGCACAAGGCGCTGTAGACCAGACGAAAGCTCGCCTCGACAGCGTGGCCGCTTATCAGGCTTCGCTGCCGCCCTTGGCGCGCCTGGCCGACCGCCTGGACCGATTCGGGAAAGCCATTCCACAGGAAAAGGTCTTCATACACATGGACAACACGAGCTACTTCCTTGGCGATACCATCTGGTTTGCCGCTTACACGCGCCGAACCAACGAGGACTGCCCGAGCCGCATCAGCCGCGTGCTCTACGCCGAGTTGTGGAACCACGACGGCTATCTCGTTGAGCGTAAGCTCGTGGAGATGAAGGATGGTCGCGGGCATGGCTTCTTCGAGCTCCCCGATACGCTCTACTCGGGCTATTTCGAGCTGCGTGCTTACACCCGCTGGCAGCTCAACTGGGGTCAGACAGAGCACTATCACTCGTGGTACACGGAGTATAGCTTCTACAACAAGGCGATGGCGAAAGATTTCTTCCGCGACTACGAGAAGCTCTATTCGCGCGTCTTCCCCGTCTACGACAAGCCTAAGGAAGCGGGCGATTTCTACAAGGACATGACGTTCCGTCCCTTGCGTCGTTATTTCAAGAGTGCGCCCAAAGAACCAGAGCTGCGCCTCTCGCTCTTCCCTGAAGGCGGCAACCTGGTGGCAGGTGTGCCGTGTCGAGTGGCTTTTGAAGCGGCCACCTCCGAGGGCGAGGTGCGCGAGGGCATCCTTTCCATCAATTGCAATGACAAAAGGGTAAAGATACGAGATGACCGTGGCGAAGAGGTAATGGCCGTGAGGACTGAGAACCGTGGTCGCAGCACCTTCGTCTTCACGCCTGAGGAAGGCAAGGAATACGAAGCCATCTTCACGCCCGATGAACAGCCGAAGGATGCCAAGCGCCCCATGACCGTCACCCAGAAGATCAAAGCGATCAAGGCTGAAGGTGTAGCCCTGCAGGTGCATCGCGACAGCACGACAGGCGACTGGCACTTCGACATCGCAGCCTCAGGTCAGGCCGCCAGCATCCCGCTTGGACTCACGGTGATGAACGAGGGCAAGTTGGTGGCTTTCAGAACAAGGGAAAACGGACAATGGACCGCTCAGCCCGAAGAAGCGCTTGATTCTTCAAGAATGGACAATGCTTCACAGGCTGAATCCACGCGCCAGCATCATCGTACATTGACCTTTGCCCATTCTGATTTACCCGCTGGCGTAAATCAAGTGACCGTCTTCGACAGCATCGGACATATCTATGCCGACCGCCTCTTCTTCGTCACACGTCCAGAGCTGGCAGAGCCCACGCTCCAGTTCACAGGAGCCAAGGAACAGTACCAACCCTTCGAGCGCATTGATTTCGATGTGACTTCGGCTCACCTGATGCCCGATCAGACCGTTTCGCTGACGGTGCGCGACGCCGTCCATGCCGACAACACGTTCGACAGCGGCAACATCATGACTGAGATGCTCCTGGCCTCAGAGATCAAGGGATTTGTGCCACAACCCAACTACTTCTTCGAACGCGACGACGAGGAGCATCGCCGTGCCCTCGACCTGCTGATGCTGACGCAGGGGTGGCGACGCTTCAACTGGCAGGAGATGGCCGTCAAGGGTGCTTGGGAAATCACTCACCCCGCCGAGCACACGCAGATCGTCACGGGAACGGTCAATCGCTATTATTCCAGCATGGCGGGGTTTGACCCTGCCTACGATGCCGCTTTGGCTCAACACGAGGAGTTCATGTTGACTCAAGAACTTCCCCTCTCAGAGCAATGGGCAATGGCTTCTGATGTCTTTGGCAATACCATCAATATTAATGGACAGGCGCTGACGTACTATACGTCCTACGGGAACCAAGGGCCCTACTACTTCTATAACCCTTACAGCGCCTCCCACTCAATAGGCAACCGCAGCTACGGGTGGAACCTCAACGCCCAACGTGAGAACCTATTTGGACGACTTGACGAAGGTTTCGGAACATTTGGCTCAAGCACGCCCTCGCTCTTCCAACCTCAGCGACCCGAATGGCGCAATGATGACTACAACGTGCTCAGCTTCCGAACAGCCAATCGCTACCGCGAGAGCAAACGTTCCAAGTCTGAGAAAGCCGTGCGCCAATACCTCGAGGAGGGCAGCGTGACAAAGGACGTTACCGTCCACGCCGAATTCGTAAATCCGTTCGACCAAAAAGACGTGCTCACGGGCGAGACGCAGACCCAAAAAGGTCGTTTCCAAATCGACCTGCCGCGATTCGAGGGGCAGTGCATCTTCTTTCTCGGAGCCAGCGATTCAACAAAATGGAAGAAGAACAAGCCCTACTCATGGGTGACCGTCGACCCAACCGACGAATACTCACGGAGCCCCCTCTTCCCCGAATATTATGTCCGCCTGAATTTCCCCTATCCACGATGGGTGAAGCCTTACACGTATTATCAAGTCCACAACGCACCCCTACGCGATTCGCTCTTTCTCTCGCCCAGACTTCTGACCGATGGCATACACACGCTCGACCAAGTGACAGTACGCGCCCGACATGGAGGCCTAAGACGTATCGACTACTCTAAACCCGCCTACGTCATCGATGCCTACGTTGCGCTCAACCTCGCGATGGACGCTGGGCTTATTGACTACTCGTTCAACTCCTATGAGATTGCCTCGAAAGCCGCCTTCGCGCTCATCGGCGATATGGGCATGGAACGCAACTACTCCATCAACAGCAGCTTCAACAGCAAGCCTGGCATCTACACAGGCTATCTGGACCAACGCCGCCAGAGCCTGCTCACCTACGTCGACAAGATCTACATCTATACAGACTACTCACCTCGCCGTGAGGGCGATGAACGCTTTGAGCAAGCCAATCAACCAAACGTACGCGTAGACCTACGAGGCAACGAAGGCAACGCCCAGCGCGTCACCTATCGCGACCGCCGCTACATCCTCGATGGCTTCGCCTTCCAAGAGGACTTCTACCACCCCGATTACAAGCGAAACCCGCCCGTAGAGGGGCAGAAAGACTATCGCCGTACGCTCTATTGGAACCCCGAATTGAAGCTCGATGCCAGCGGAAAAGCCCATGTGAGCCTCTACAACAACTCCCAAACCACGACGATTGCCATCGATGCCGCCGGTCAGACAGCTGAAGGTGGACTCCTCTATAAATGAGTTCTTGGACAGATTCTGTAAAGGGACATCCGCACTGAAGCTTTACAACTGAACTCTGAACACCCGCCTCCATCTCACTACAGACCACGGTGCGTCTCCTATCAAGGAGATGGTTGACGATGCAACTGCCGAAAACAGCCTAAGCTGAAATTCACAATCGCGCATACGAACGGACGTGAAGGACAACACGAACGGTCGCAAAGGCCAATACGAACGGTCGCAAAGCCCGATACGAACGGTCGTGAAGGGCGATACGAATGGTCGCGAAGGACGATGCGAATGGATGTTAAGCCGCCTTGGCCTCAACGCTGGAAGCGCGAGCGCCCGGCATCGATGCGCAAGAAGATGAACAGGAGCAACGTGAAGCCCCAGAGCGAGCTGCCGCCATAACTGAAGAATGGCAACGGGATACCGATGACGGGCATCAGGCCCAGGACCATGCCCACGTTAATGAGCAAGTGGAAAAAGAAAATGGAGAAGGCACAGTAACCGTAGACACGGCCGAAGGCATAGGGCTGCCGTTCAGCCACCACAATCAGTCGCCACAGCAACAGCAGGAAGAGCACGAGCACAGCTGCCGAGCCGATGAAGCCTTGCTCCTCGCCCACGGTGCAGAAGATGAAATCGGTTTCCTGCTCAGGCACGTACTTCAGCTTAGTCTGCGTGCCATTGAGGAAACCTTTTCCCTCAAGGCCGCCGGAGCCAATGGCAATCTTGGCCTGAATGACATTGTAGCCCACCCCATTGGGGTCGTCGCGCAAGCCCAGCAGCACCTGGATGCGCTTCTGTTGGTGGGGAGCCAGGTGGTCGACCAGGACGTTGGCCGAGAAGAAGGTTGCCAACGAGCCAAGAGCGAAGAGGCCGATGTAGACGTAGCGATACAGGTGGTTGGAGAAGCCCAGCCAGACGAGACGCAGGATGAGCATCAGGCAGACGGCAAACAGCACGGGAGTGATGTCGAACACGTAGGACGAGAAATGCTCACTTGAGAACACGAAGTAAGCAATCCCGATGAGGGCGAGCATGGAGCCCAGCGAGGCGAAGATGGTCTCGAGGAGGGAGCGACGATAGACCATCCGGGCAGCACGACTCTCGGCTGCCGTCTCGCCAAGCAGAGCTGCCGGGCGACAATAGACGATGATCATGCCAATGACGAACACGACAATCATCAGCATGACAGCGATAGCGCCCAGACTGGTAGCCCCGCCCAGCACACGCTCGTCGGCAAAGCGCAGCCCCACAACGACATAGGCCACAGCAGCAATACCCGTGAAGAGAATACTTCCCGGCATGCCTTCGCGATAGAGCATCAGGAAGAGACTGAAGTAGACAAGGGCCGAGCCCGTCTCCTTCTGCAGCACGATGAGCACCATCGGCAGCATCATCAGCGCTACGCAGATGGCGAGATTCTTCCACGAGCCCTGCAGCCTGAAGCCATAGGAACTCATGAACTTGGCCAGCGCCAAGGCCGTCGCGAACTTGGCAAACTCAGCGCTCTGGAAACTGAACGGACCTATCTTGATCCACGAGAGCGAACCCTTGATGTCGTGAGCCAGGAAGGGCGTGACGAACAGCAACAACAGCAGGCCGCCATAGATGAGATAGGCAAAGGTGTCGAAGATGCGGTCGTCGAGGAGCAAGATGATGGCACCCAGCACAACTGACGACCCTATCCACACGAGTTGCATGCCCGTGCGCGTGTCGAAGGAGGCAAGCGAGAGGAGGTCGCGCGGCTGGCCATACTCATAGCACGCACCGCAGATGCTCATCCAGCCCATGGCCAGGAGGAGCACGTAGACGATGATGGTGAACCAGTCGATGCTGGCGAAAATGCTCTTGGGTTTATCTTGCATAGCTGCCATAATCTATTCGTCTGTTGGCAAAGACTTCTGCCTTGTGCTGGCTGGCCTCAGAGAGATGGCCGTTGATGTATTGCTCCATCATGAGCGCACCGATGGGCACGCCGAAGTGAGCGCCATAACCGCCGTTCTCGACATAGACGGCGATGGCGATCTTGGGGTTGTCGCGAGGAGCAAAGCCCATAAAGGCGGAGTGGTCGAAGCCGCGGTTTTGCGCCGTTCCCGTCTTGCCGCAGACCACATATTGAGAAGTGGCTGCACCACGGCACGTGCCCGAGGTGACAGCGCGCGCCATACCCTCAACGACAGTCTCGTAGTGCACACGCGACACCTTGGTGAAACGCTTCTGGTGGTAGATGGAAGCGATGGTGTCGTCCTGCACCTCCTTGACGACATGCGGGGTGATGAACCAGCCGCGATTGGCGATGGTGGCGCCGAGGTTGGCAATCTGCAAGGGCGTCAGCGTCACTTCTGCCTGACCGATGGAGATGTGAATGACCGTCAGCGCGTTCCACGATTTCTTGTAGTGGTCGTCGTAGTAGTCGGCATTCGGAATCATGCCACGCGCCTCGCTGGGCAAGTCGACGCCTAACCTGTAGCCGAATCCCATGCTGACCATATAATTCTTCCAGGTGGTCATCGCCTCCTGCGTGGTATGATAATTGCTGCGATTATTGAGCATGTGGTAGAGGCCCCAGCAGAAATAAGAGTTGCACGACGTCGCGATAGCGGGCACGAGGGGCAGCGGAGAGCCATGTGAGTGGCACTTGACAGTAAGGCGGCCGTAGTGGAAGCCGCGATAACAGGGGAACAGGGTCTTCGGTTGGATGATACCCTCTTGCAGGAAGGTGAGTGCCTGCGAGGTCTTGAAGGTCGAACCTGGAGGGAAGGTACCCATAATGGCTCGGTTGAGCAGGGGCTTCATCGGGTCGCGCGAGAGTTCTTTGTGTTTCTTGCCGCGCTGACGGCCGACCATTGTGCGAGGGTCGAACGTAGGCGAACTGACCATGCAGAGGATCTCGCCCGTCGACGGTTCAATAGCGACGATGCTGCCCAGTTTGCCTTGCATCAGACGCTCACCCAGCTTCTGCAACTCGAGATCGATGCTGAGGGTGAGGTTCTTGCCCGGGACGGGCTTCTGGTCGTAGCGACCATCCTGATAGCGCCCCTTGATGCGTCCGTGGACATCGCGCAGAAGGATTTCGGAACCTTTCACGCCGCGCAACTGACGCTCGTAGCTGCGCTCGACGCCCTGCTTGCCGATGTAGTCGCCCGAACGGTAATATTCGTCGGCATCGATGTCAGCCTGATTGACTTCACCGACATCGCCCAGGAGATGGGCGGCGTAAGGGAAGCTGTACTGACGGATGCTGCGCTTCTGGGCATAGAAGCCACGGAAATGGAACAGCTTCTCCTGAAAACTGCTGAACTCCTCCATCGACAGTTGGTTCATGAACACCTGCTGGGTGTAAGGCGAATAGCCCTTGGTATTCTTAATCTCCGTCATGCGCCGCTGGTACCACTCCGGCGTGATGCCGAGGCTGCGACAGAGGTCGGCCGTGTCCACGCCCACCTGCTCCTGCATGATCACCATGATGTCATAGGCTGGCTGATTATAGACCAGCAACTTGCCTTTGCGATCGGTGATGGCGCCACGTGCCGGGAACTGGATCCGACGCATGAGCGCGTTGGAGTCGGCACGCGCACGATAGTCGTCGGACAGCAGCTGCAGCGAAAACAGTCGTAGGATATAGATCGCTACGACCACAAAAGCGGCAAAGCCCAGAACGAACTTGCGATAGGAGAGATTGGAGTCGGACATTGAAGACGAAAACGATAACGATAACGATAACGATAACGAAAACGATAACGGTAACTTCGCCCGGACGGGGGTTTAGAAGACTGATGTAAGGGTATCGGCTGGAGATTCTTTGACCATTCAAGCGTAGAGACGACGAGCGGATCAACTCTTAGCGTTCTCCTTCCGGCCACCACGGACGCTCTCGATGACAAGGATAATCAGCATCGTCAGCGCCCAACTGGAGGCGAAAGTGATGGCTAAATCACGCAGATGGAAGAAATTGAACGACAACAACAAGAAATAGACCGACATGAAGATGAAAGTCAGGATTAAGGCATAACGGACATAGCCCCAGAAGCCCAATAGGGAGAAACTGGCCTGATCGTCCTCGAGTGCATCCTTCGGCACTACACGCTTCAGAATGAGCGGTTGCACGAAGGCTGTCAGCGTCATGGCTGCCGCCCCCACGCCAGGCGTGAGCGAGACAACATCGCAGAGCAGGCCGCAGACAAATCCCCACAGGAGTATGCTCCAGCGCTGCGTGTCCAACGGAAACAGCAACAACAGATAGACGAAAGGCAATGGCGTAGCATAGCCCATGATGTGAATGTAGTTGAACACCATCATCTGGGCAGCCACGAGAGCCACCGTCCAGAGAAGCCGCTGTAGGAAAGTGATAATCATTCGGCTGAAAGGTTGTTTACTGTTTCATGAGCGAATCGGCCTTCTGCTCGAGTTCGCGCACCTCTGGCTGGAACTGCTGAGCGATGACGTAGACGTCCTGCAAGTGGGAAAAATCCATGGCCAGATGCACGCGCAGCTTGTAGCTCAAGCCGTCGTCGCTATTACCAACGGCATCGACCTTACCTACGAACAATCCCGGCGGGAACACCGAACTGAAACCACTCGTCTCGACGATGTCGCCAATCTTGAAGCGTGCGTGACGAGGGATATCGTCCAGTTGCACGTAGAGCGGACTTCCACCGTCCCACGTCAGATAGCCGAAGAACTGCGAGTCGCGCAGGCGACAGCTGATGCGCGAACGGCTGTTGAGCAGCGGCAGCACGATGGAGTAGTGCTCCGAGGTGATGTAGACGATACCTACGATGCCCGTTCCACAGACGACGCCCATCTCTGGCTTCACGCCATCAAGCGATCCCGCGGATATGGTAATCAAGTTGTTGCGGCGTACTATGCTGTTCGTGACGACCTTGGCCGGAATGAGCTTGATGCCCTCGATGCGATCCGCTTGCAGACGCTCAGTAACCGTAGAGTCGTGCGTCAGCTCAGCCAATTGGCTGCTTACCTGACTATAATTATACTCAAGGATAAGGTTGCGGCGCGTGAGGTCCTCATTGACACGTCCGAGCGTCACATAGCGCAACGCCTCCTGCTCCCAGGCATCCACCTGCCCGACCACTTGATTGGCCGTCGTCAGCCAAACACTATTCTGATAACGATTGAACTGAAAGAGCAGCATGAGGCTGAGCCCTTCCAGTACAATAAAAATCATCCAATGGTAGTACTTGGCTATGAATTCAAGGAGCGCACGCATCTGGAGGCTACATCAGGAACGAGAAGTTGTGGATATTCTTCAGCGCTACGCCCGTACCCTTGGCTACGCTGTGGAGCGGGTCCTCAGCGATATGGAAGGGGATATTAATCTTGTCGGTCAGGCGCTTGTCCAGGCCGCGCAGCAGAGCACCTCCACCCGTCAGATAGATGCCGTTATGCACAATATCGGCATAGAGCTCAGGAGGCGTCTCCTCGAGGGCATTGAGCACAGCTGTCTCGATCTTGGCAATAGTCTTCTCGAGGCAGTGGGCAATTTCCTGGTAGCACACGGGCACCTCCATAGGCAGCGCCGTGATGCGGTTAGGACCATGAACGACATAGTCCTCAGGGGCATTCTCGCCAAGGTCGGTGAGGGCAGCGCCCACGTTGATCTTGATGCGCTCAGCCATGCGCTCGCTCACGCGAACGTTGTGCTGACGGCTCATGTATTCCTGAATGTCGGCTGTGAGGTCATCACCAGCGGTACGGAGGCTCTTGTCGGCCACAATACCGCCGAGCGAGATAACGGCAATCTCTGTGCTACCACCACCTATGTCAACAATCATATTACCCTGAGGAGCAACGACATCCAGTCCGATACCGATGGCTGCAGCCATAGGCTCATAGATGAGGTAGACCTCACGTCCACCCGCATGCTCAGCAGAGTCACGCACAGCACGCAGCTCGACCTCGGTCGAACCCGAGGGGACACCAATCACCATGCGGAGTGAGGGTGTGAAGAAGTGGCTACCCGTGTGAACCATCTTGATCAATCCACGCATCATCTGCTCGCAGGCATTGAAGTCGGCAATCACACCGTCGCGTAGCGGACGGATCGTCTTGATGCCAGCGTGTACCTTCTCATACATCAATTTGGCTTTCTCGCCTACAGCAATCATCTTCTCAGTATGACGGTCCAGCGCAACTACCGAAGGCTCGTCCACCACAATCTTACCATCAGCAATGATGATGGTGTTGGCGGTGCCGAGGTCCATCGCAATCTCTTTTGTGAAAGAAAATAATCCCATGCTTTATTCTTGGTTTAGCGTTTAGTCGTTTAGTCGCTCAACGCGACTTAAATGTTTAGCGTTTTGTCGTTTCGCGATTATCGATTTCTTGTTGTTTATTGTTTATCCCTGTCGTCAAACGTCAAATGCTAAGCGTTGAACGACTCCTTGAACCAGGCATGAATAGCGGTATCATAATGGCTGCTGACGCCAAAGGCAGCGGTGGCGAACTGACGGCGCTGAGCCAAGGTCGTGCAGCACCCCTGGGCATTGAGGATTTCCAACAGCTGACCATACTGTTCCTTTGAGGGAACGATTACGACGTCGTTGAAGTTCTTGGCACCAGCACGAATGAGCGAAATGCCACCTATATCAATCTTCTCGATGATGTCGGCCTCGTTGGCGCCGCTGGCTACCGTCTGCTCGAAGGGATAGAGGTCCACGATGACGAGGTCAATCTCGGGGATGGCATACTCTGCCATCTGCTGGCGATCGCCCTCGAGGTCACGACGACCGAGGATGCCACCGAAGATTTTGGGATGCAGCGTCTTGACACGTCCGCCGAGGATACTGGGATAGGTCGTCACCTCCTCAACCTTTTGGCAGTCGTAGCCGAGGCTCTCGATGAAAGCCTGCGTGCCGCCCGTGGAGAGGAATTTGACACCTTCTGCATTCAACTTCTTGAGCAACTCGTCCAGGCCGTCCTTGTGGAATACGGAGATGAGGGCAGTTTTAATCTGTTTCTTATCCATAACGGGAAATAATCTTAATTGTTTTTTGGCTTGATGAAAAAAAAGAAATTGAGGAGGGTTACCCCAAGCGAGCCAGCGTCTCCTTGATCCTGCGCATCGCTTCGACGATGTTCTCGTCGCTGGTAGCATAGCTCATACGGAAGCACTCAGGGCTGCCAAAGGCATCGCCGCCTACGGTGGCGACATGCCCGACTTCGAGCAGGTACATGGCCAGATCGGTGCTGGTCTGGATCACACGGTCGCCGTCGCGCTTGCCGAAATAGCTGCTGCACTTGGGGAAGAGGTAGAAGGCGCCCTGCGGGTCGTTGACCTCGAGGCCGGGAATCTCCTTGGCCAAGCGGACGATGAGGTTCTTGCGACGCTCGAAAGCCTGACGCATATCCTCGACGCATTGCTGCGAACCCGTATAGGCTGCCTCGGCGGCCTTCTGGCTGACAGAGCAGGGACCACTGGTGTATTGGCCTTGCAGCTTGTTGCAGCCTTTGACGACCCACTCGGGAGCGGCTATGAAGCCGATGCGCCATCCCGTCATGGCATAAGCCTTGCTGACGCCATTGATGATGACGACGCGGTCACGGATCTCCTCGAACTGAGCGATCGACTCGTGCCGGCCCACATAGTTGATATGCTCGTAGATCTCGTCGGCCAGAACCATCACGCGCTCATGGCGAGCCAGCACGTCAGCCAGTCCGCGCAGTTCTTCTTTCGAATAGACCGAGCCAGTCGGGTTGGAGGGCGAGCACAGGATGAGCGCACGTGTGCGAGGGGTGATGGCAGCCTCGAGTTGCTCGGGCGTGATCTTGAAGTCCTGCTCAATGGGAGCATCGATGAAGACGGGTGTGCCTTCAGCCAGCAACACCATCTGGGGATAACTGACCCAGTAGGGGGCTGGGATGATGACTTCATCACCCGCATTCACCAGCGCCATAACAGCATTGCAGACGCTCTGCTTGGCGCCATTGGAGCAAAGGATCTGGGCAGGCGTGTAGTCGAGACCATTTTCGTTCTTCAGCTTCGCCACGATGGCTTGTCGCAGGGCCGGATAGCCAGGCACGGGCGAATAGCGGGAATAGTTGTCCTCGACAGCCTTGATGGCTGCTGCCTTGATGTGGTCGGGCGTATTGAAGTCTGGTTCGCCGACACTCATGTTGATGACGTCAACGCCTTGTGCCTTCAGCTCGCTGCTACGCTGGCTCATGGCCAGTGTGGCCGAAGGGGCGAGGCGGTTGAGGCGGTCCGATAAATTGTTCATGTGGGTACGTATTATAATTTTGCGCGCAAAGGTAGTATAAAAAATTTGAATAGGCGCGACAAAACGAGCACTAATTTTGCTTTTCCCTCTTATTTTTGACGGAACACAATCGAGCAAGACCACAAACAGGCGATTTGATGCTTGTAGCCTTGCTCGATTGTTCAGAAAGAAGGATGTTCAACAGCTTTCCGACAAATACCCTTGGGGATGATTCGGGGGGGGGTGACTATTTATTGAAATGGAGCATATGTCCCATACGTTCCTGCTTCGTCTTCAGGTAACGCTCGTTGTAAGGGTTCGGCTTGATCTCAATAGGCACGTTCTCGACGATCTCCAGCCCATAGGCCTCGAGTCCGACACGCTTGACGGGATTGTTGGTCAGCAAGCGTATCTTGTGAATGCCCAACTGACGAAGAATCTGAGCGCCAACGCCATAGTCACGCTCGTCGGGACGGAAGCCGAGGTGCACGTTTGCCTCCACCGTGTCGTCGCCCTGTTCCTGCAACTTGTAGGCTTTCATCTTATTGAAGAGACCTATTCCACGTCCCTCCTGGTTCATATACAGCAGCACACCCTTACCTTCGCGGTCTATCATCTGCATCGCCTTGTGCAGCTGCTCGCCGCAGTCGCAACGCTGACTGCCAAAGATGTCTCCAGTCGCACAACTGGAGTGGACACGCACGAGGATGGGCTCATCGGGCTCCCACGCTCCCTTGATCAGTGCCACGTGCTCGAGGCCGTTGGAGAGCTGGCGGAAAGTGATGTCGCGGAAGTGTCCGTAGGCCGTCGGAAGGTCCACCTCAGGGGCGGCCTCCACCATCTGCTCACGCTGCAGGCGATAGGCAATGAGGTCGCGAATCGTGATGATGCGAATGCCGTGTCGCTCAGCCACTTCCTTCAGTTGCGGCATGCGAGCCATTGTCCCGTCAGGATTCAGAATCTCGATGAGGGCGGCTGCGGGTTGCAGGCCTGCGAGACGAGCCAGGTCGACAGCGGCCTCCGTGTGGCCTGCACGACGCAGCACGCCTCGATCCTGGGCATAGAGCGGATTGATATGACCAGGGCGGCCGAAGTCAGCAGCCTTGGCTTCGGGGTCGGCCAGATGACGGATGGTGGCAGCACGGTCGGCAGCACTGACGCCCGTGGTGCAGCCCTCGAGCTTATCTACCGTAACCGTGAAAGGGGTGCCGAGCACTGAGGTATTGTCCTGCACCTGATGAGGCAACTCCAATTGCTCAGCGCGGCTGATAGTAATAGGTGCGCAGAGCACGCCACGCCCTTCGCGAAGCATGAAGTTGACCTTCTCGGGCGTAATCATCTCGGCTGCCGTGATGAAGTCGCCTTCATTCTCGCGATCCTCGTCGTCGACAACAATGACGAACCGACCTTCGCGGAAATCCTGTAGGGCGTCTTCTATGGATGAGAGGTTGATCATAATCCTATTCGTTTGAGTAATCGTTTGACAAATTGTTGATAGGCCTCGATGTTGAACACCACCGAATCCTGATTGGACTTCCACGTCAGCCAGGCGCCGATGGGCGCCAGAACCATCGTACTGAGCCAAGCGCCGAAGGTGGTGTCCCAGGTACCATTCTTGCAGAGCTTCTCGCCACTGACGTTAACGATGTAGTAGAAGATGAAGATAATCACCGACACAACCACAGGCACGCCCAGTCCGCCCTTGCGTATGATGGCGCCAAGGGGTGCGCCGATGAAGAAGAAGATGATGCAAGCCAGCGAGAGCGTGAACTTCTTGTGCCGCTCGAACTTATGCACGCGCAACAGGCGGTTGGTGTAGCGGCTGCTCTCCTTCAGCATCTCGGTCTGTGTCTCACCGCTCTGCACGCGTTCCATGGCCAGCCGGACCACACGTGCCCGCTGCTGATCCGTCAGGTGAGCCAGCACGGTGTCCATCTCCAGCGTCGACTTGCGGGCCTTCGCGACGAGCTGAGCCGAATCCTGTCGCCCGTCAAGACGCGTGCGGGTCAGGAAGCCATAGCTGTACTGCTCATATTGCTCGCGCCCGACCGTGTCCAGATGGGCCTTCAACGAGTCGATGCCGCGCGACAGTTGCTTCAAGTTCTTCGTCTGGGCATTGTTGTCGAAAAGCGAGGCGTCTAACAGGTTGAGCGTGTTGTCGAAGGGGATAAGGTCCACCTCCGACTTGAATGTCTCGCGCATGTAGGGCACCGTCGCATGGTCCATGGCGCTGCCCGTGTTCTGCATATTGCGGAAACGCTGGCCGTCGTAGAGCGTCAGCCGCAGGTACTTCTGGTCGGCTGTCGACTGTAGGCGCCCTGAATCGGCCAGCACCACCTGCGTATCATCGAAGGTGCTGCCCTGATTGTAGATCATGACGCCATAGAGCATACCGCGCTCCACGTCCTTCCGCTCCACGAAGAGGTTGTAGCCTGGTATCTCGTTGTAGAACACGCCTTCAGGTATCTCCAGCTCAGGCGATTTCTGTCGTATGGAATAGGTGAGCGCCGCCAGTTGCTTGCTGCACTTCGGACCAATCACATTCTGGAAATAGAACGACCCAGCCGCTACGCACAACACGAACACCAACACAGGCCTGAGGATGCGCACCAGCGGTATGCCTGCCGCCTTCATGGCCAACAACTCCAGGCGCTCGCCCATATTACCAAAGGTAATCAGCGAGGCCAACAGCACTGCCAGTGGCAACGACAGCGGCACGAGCGTCATCGCCGCATAGAAGAAGAACTGACCCAGCACGCTCAGTTCCAGTCCCTTGCCAATCATCTCGTCAACCCATTTCCACAAGAATTGCATCAGGAAGATGAATAGGCAGATGAAGAACGTACCCGCGAACAACAGGCAGAACTGTTTCAGTAGAAATATGTCGAGTCGCTTGAATAAACGCATATCAATCTGCAAAAAGCGGCGCAAAGATAGTGAGTTTTTTGCAAATCTCACGCGCTATATTCAAAAAACTCACTATCTTTGCACACAAATAACACTTAAAACGACAAAATCATGCTACGCAAGTTACTCTTTACCGCCGTAATGGCCCTCTCTTTCACGTCGCTGTATGCCCAGCGCACCGAGACCCTTCTCCGCCACGACTGGCGCTTCACGCGCGGCGACATCACGGGAGCCGAGCAACCTACTTTCGACGACAGCCGATGGGAGCGCGTCAGTGTCCCTCACGACTGGGCCATCAAGGGTCCCTTCGGCAGCGAGTTCGACCTCCAGAACGTAGCCGTCACCCAGAATGGCGAGAAAGAAGCTTCGCTCAAGACGGGTCGTACCGGCGGTCTGCCCTACATCGGCGTCGGATGGTACCGCACCACCTTCACCCTTCCCGCAGCCCCCGCTACAACGGCCTCCTCCCCTACCCGCACGACCCTCATCTTTGATGGTGCTATGAGCGAGGCGCGCGTTTACGTCAACGGCCGCGAAGCCATATTCTGGCCCTATGGCTACAACTCATTCTTCGTTGACGTTACCGACTTCGTCCACACCGACGGCACCCCCAACACCCTCGCCGTCCGCCTCGAAAACCGCGCCGAGAGCAGCCGTTGGTACTGCGGTGCCGGCATCTACCGCAACGTCCACCTCGTCCAGACCTCCAACGTCCATGTCGGCGTATGGGGCACGCAGGTCACCACCCAGCTGACGCCGGCGTCTTCGGCTTCCGTCACCCTTCGCACCACCCTCGAGAACGCCGAGGGGCAGACGTTCCGCCTCGAAACCTCCATCTATGGCCCCGACGGCAGCGTTGTAGTGACGAAGTCCAACACGCAAACCGTAGCCCACGGGCTGCCGCTCACCCAACATCTGCTCGTCGCAAAGCCCCTCCTATGGTCGCCCGAGACACCTTATTTATATAAGGCCGTCACTCGCGTCTTCCCGGCCCCGTCGCCCAAGAAGGACAAGAAAGCTGCCGCCGGAGCGCCCGAGCGCCCGACAGTCACGCCGACGAATGAGCCACTCGACGAGTACGCCACCGTCTTCGGCATCCGCACCATCGACGTCATCGCCGACCGCGGCTTCTTCCTCAACGGACAGCCCCGCAAGTTCCAGGGCGTCTGCAACCACCACGACCTCGGCCCCCTCGGCGCAGCCATCAACCGCGCTGCCCTGCGCCGCCAGCTCACCCTCCTCAAGGACATGGGCTGCGATGCCATCCGGACCAGCCACAACATGCCGGCCCCCGAACTCGTCGAGCTGTGCGACTCCATGGGATTCATGATGATGGTTGAGCCTTTCGACGAGTGGGACCGCGCGAAATGCAAGAACGGCTACCACCGCTTCTTCAAGGAATGGGCCGAGCGCGACATGATCAACATGCTGCGCCACTATCGCAACCACGCCTCCGTCGTCATGTGGAGCATCGGCAACGAAGTGCCCACGCAGTGCTCGCCCGACGGCTATCAGGTTGCTCGCTTCCTGCAGGACATCTGCCACCGCGAGGACCCGACGCGCCCCGTCACCTGTGGCATGGACCAAGTGGACTGCGCCCTCGACAACGGTTTTGCCGCACAGCTCGACATCCCCGGCTTCAACTATCGCGCCAACCGCTACGAAGAGGCCTACGCACGCCTGCCGCAGAACGTCGTGCTGGGCTCCGAGACCAGTTCCACCGTCAGCAGCCGCGGCGTCTACAAGCTGCCTGCTGCCCTCAAGGCTAATGCCACCTACGACGACCATCAGTCGAGCGGCTACGACCTCGAGTACTGCTGGTGGTCCAATACGCCCGACGTCGATTTCGCCAATGCCGACGACCATCCCTGGGAAATCGGGCAGTTCGTGTGGACAGGCTTCGACTATCTCGGCGAGCCCTCGCCCTACGACACCAATGCCTGGCCCTCTCATTCCAGCGTCTTCGGCATCATCGACCTCGCCAGCCTCCCCAAGGACCGCTACTACCTCTATCGCAGCCTCTGGAATCGCCGTGCGCACACCCTCCACGTCCTGCCCCACTGGACATGGGCAGGCCATGAAGGCGAAGTCATCCCCGTGTTCGCCTACACGGATGCCCCTGCCGCCGAGCTCTTCGTCAATGGCAAGAGCCAAGGCATACAGCATAAGTACACTCGCGAGGAGGCGCTCGCAGCCCGCGACGCCGGCGACCCGCTGTGGCTGCAGCGCCGCTATCGCCTCATGTGGACAGACGTCCGCTATGAGCCCGGCGAGATCAAGGTCGTAGCCCGCTATGACAATGCCACTACGTCCGAAGCCACAGTCCACACCGCTGGCGCGCCCCATCACATCGAACTTGTGGCCGACCGCACCCGTCTCGCGGCCGATGGCGACGACCTCGCTTACGTCACCGTGCGCATCGTAGACCGCGATGGCAACCTCATCCCCAACGCTGGCGACCTCGTTTCGTTCCGCGTCAAGGGTGCCGGACGCTTCCGCGCAGCCGCCAACGGCGATGCCTCCAACCTCGACCTCTTCCATCTGCCCCAACATCACGCCTTCGCTGGGCAGCTCACAGCCATCGTCCAAGCCTCCGACCGCCCAGGAGTCATCACCCTCGAAGCCTCGGCCAAGGGCCTCAAGAAGGCTTCCATCCGCCTCACCAGCGAATAGCTTATTCATGACGAGGTCCTCCAAGGAAAGTAAACGAAAAAGGGATGCGCTTCGCTAAGGCGAACCCAAAAACAAGGATTGACGAAGATTGACGTTCAGATTGACGAAGATTGACGTCAAAAATAAAACATTCACGTCCTCTGAAAAAAGACGTCAATCTTCGTCAATCTTTTCGTCCGCTCGGCGCGAAGCGACGCTTGACCCTTCAAGAATCTTTTTTCAACGTTTCAACTTTTCAACTTTTCAACTTTCAAAACGTCCGCTCGGCTCGAAGCGACGCTTGACGTAAATTGTAAATGGTAAATGGTAAATAGAAATCGTTTTCTTGCGTTCGCGCTCTGCTTTAGCAGTATAGTCTGCGTCGCCTTCGCGCAGCCTACGCTTATCCCTGCACCCCAGTCTTTACACATGGACGCCGGCACCTTCGAAGTCCCCGACCTCGTCGAGGTCGCCTATGGCGCGCCGCAGTTGTCGCCGGCTGCCGACTACCTCGTAGCGAGCCTTCGGCAGGAGGCCGCCCTTCAGGCGCAGGCTCAGCGCGGCAAGGCAGGCACCATCGTCCTCGCATTCCAGAAGCGCGGGGCGTCCGGGGCCTACCGCCTCGCCATCACCCGAGAGGGCATCCGCCTCACGGGGATCGACCTCTCGGCGATGACCAACGGCATCGCCACCCTGCGCCAGCTCGTCCTGCAGTATGGACGCCACCTGCCCCTCATGACCATTGACGACAGTCCCCGCTTCTCCTGGCGAGGTTTCCACCTCGATGTGTCGCGCCATTTCTTCACCGTCCCCGAGGTCAAGCGTATTATCGACCTCATGTCCCTCTACAAACTCAACCGCTTCCATTGGCACTTGACCGACGACCAAGGCTGGCGCATCGAAATCAAGAAATACCCGTTGCTGACAGAGCGCGGGGCATGGCGTATCTACAACGATCAAGACACCGCCTGCATGCGGCAGGCCGTGCTGACCGACGACCCGTCAATGCTCGTCCCCCGCGATGCTGAACGCATGCGCATCGTCGCGACCGACACGCTCTACGGCGGCTTCTACACCCAAGAGCAAATTCGCGACATCGTGGCCTATGCCCGCCAACGCGGCATCGAGACCATCCCCGAGATCGATATGCCCGGCCACTTCCTCAGTGCCATTGAGAACTATGACGGCATTTCCTGCTTCCCGCAGGTAGGCTGGGGCGAGTTCTTCACCACGCCCCTCTGCCCGGGCAAAGACAAGACGCTCGCATTCTGTCGCGACGTCTGGGACGAGGTCATCAGCCTCTTCCCCTTCGAGTACGTTCACGTTGGCGGCGACGAGGTTCTCAAGGACAACTGGAAACGCTGTCCCGACTGCCAGCAACGCATCCGCGACCAGCACCTCAAGAACGAGTTCGAGTTGCAGGCCTGGTTCATCCATCAGATGGAAACTTACCTCAACCGCCACGGTCGCAAGATGATGGGATGGGACGAGATCCTCGAGGGTGGTCTCTCCCGCACGGCCACCGTCACGTGGTGGCGCACATGGGTTCCCGAAGCGCCTGTCGAGGTGACCGCCCAGGGCAACGACGTCATCTTCTGCCCGGGTGCACCCATGTATTTCTCGCAAAAAGAACAGAAAGGCAACATCCGCGACGTCTACGACTACGACCTGCAGCCCACAGGCATGACAGCCGCACAACTCCGCCACATCCGCGGCGTGCAGGGCAACCTCTGGTGCGAGTACATCCCCACCCTCGACCGCGCCTTCTATCAGTATTTCCCACGTATCATGGCGCTCTCCGAGCTCGCTTGGACACAGCCCTCGCGGAAAGACTACGACGATTTCGTCCGCCGCATGACCTGCCACTTCGACTTCCTCCATCGCCTTGGTATCTCCTACCACACGCCCAGCCTCGATGGCTTCTACGGCGTTAATGCCTTCACCTCGCAGGGTACGCTCAACGCCACCTGCGCCGACCCCTCGGCCGTCATCCGCTACACGACCGACGGCACCCTGCCCACCACCTCGTCGCCGCGATACACGGGGCCCGTCACAGTCGACGAGTCCACAGATTTCTCCATCCGCATCTTCCAGCCTGACGGACGTGGAGGCGAGACCGTCCGGGCCGCTTTCATCAAGCAGGGCTATCTCGAAGCCCTCGCCTCAGCACCCGCCGCGCTCGAGAACGGTCTCCGAGCCACGTGGTATGACTTCCGTGCTTTCAAATGCGACACCATGCACCGCTGTCCCGTGCGGGCCATCTACCCCGTCGACGATGTCGTAATCCCGAGCGCGGTGCGAGGGCATATCGGCCTCATCATCAGCGGCTATCTCGTCGTGCCCGTCGATGGTGTCTACACCTTCGCCCTGAAGAGCGACGACGGCAGCCTGCTCAAGATTGACGGCAACATGGTGGTCGACAACGACCAACCCCAGAGTCCCCACGAGGAGATTGGTCAGCAAGCCTTGCGCGCGGGCGTACATAAAATAGAGGTACGCTACTACGACCACAACGGCGGCATGCTGCGCCTCAATGTCCTCGACCCCGACGGACGCCTCATGCCTCCCTCCGCCATCTATCGGCGAGCGAGCGAAGAAGGAAGTAACTTTGAATGACGAATGACAAATCACGAATATAAGTCACCTATGTCCTATGTATCCTGTAATGGTATATTTTATTCGTCATTTGTCATTCATCATTCGTCATTCATCATTCGTCATTCATCATTCGTCATTCATCATTCGTCATTCATCATTCGTCATTAAATAATCCCCCTCCCCTGCCATGCCTCGACATTTAACATCTTTTATAGGTAAACTTTTTGGCCGTTCTGCGTTATATGGGCAGAAAGACCAAGAAATGACAACTATGGAAGATCATCAGATGACCGAGCAAGAGTTCGCGCAGTTGGTGGAGCGCCTGCGCCCACGGCTGATGCAGATGGGACGTGAATTCTTCGGCTCCGACACCGAGGCCGACGAAGTCGTGCAGGAGACTTGCCTCCGGGCATGGGGCGTTCGCGACAGGTCGACGCTCACCGATGCCTACATCCTGCGCATCGCCCGCAACGTCTGCGTATCGCTCTGGCGGGGACAGCGCTTGCAGATGATGGCCGCCAGTGCCGTCGCCGACAACCTCTCCGCCGATGCCACCACGCCTCAAGAGGAACTGGAGGAACGCGAGAACTCCGAGTGGCTGCAGTCGCGCCTGCAGCGCTTGCCCAAAGCTGAGCGCGAAGTGTGGCAGCTCTTCTACGACGAAGGGCTGACCGTTGAGGAGATTGCCAAGGCGCGAGGCATCTCCGTGGGCACGGTGCGCAAGACCATCTCCAACGTGCGGAGCACCTTGCGCAAGGACGTGCGCCGCCATTTCTTCAACCTGCGCCATCTGCTTATCTTCATCCTCATCGCCCTGGCCACAGGTATCGGCGTGGCTGCCATCATCAGCCCGCGAGGTCACGTGCGCGGCGTCATCCAGAAAGTGTTCCGTCTGCCCGAGGATACCACCATCTACGACAATGTAGAGGTGATGCCCACTTACCACGGCGACATCGAAGCCCTCTACCGTCACATCGCTGCAGAGATCCACTATCCCGAAAGCGCCATGGCCGACAGCGTGCAGGGACGTGTCATTGTACGCTTCGTAGTAGAGAAGGACGGACGCCTCACGAACTTTGAGATCAAGCGCACGCCTGACGACCGCCTCAGCGCCGAAGCCATCCGCGTCCTGAAACTCACAGAGCCGTGGATATCTGCCAAGAACAAGGGGCAGGACGTCCGCTGCCACTTCGTCATGCCCATCGTCTTCCGTCTGAATTAGACGACTTGATTCCTATAAAAGCAGTTCTCCATGCAGGGAGTGAGCAGAGCTCGATCGCAGCGGTAAAAAGTACTTAGATAAAACCTGTTAACGCGGTTTCACGCAAGTCTCTGATTCAGCAGCAAAAGTAGCTAATCCCAACTACATAGCGCATCCCGCCAATACAGAATATCTGCCGTTGACATGAAAGCATACTAATTTGACGCTATTTCGTCCTATCTATAAGGCAATGGTATAGCAGCAGCCCCGCCCCTCTCTTGTAGTTTTTCCCCCAAAAAAATCAATCACTACATCACTCACTATTGAGAACCAGCAGATTAGGAGTGATTGATTGCTAAAAAAATGCGTCACTTAGTGATGGAATTTAATTTTTTTAACGCGTTCATCCAATTTTCAACTGGATAAAAACTACAGCATCTCCCGCCCGATGAATGCCTGCGACGGGTTCATCGCTTATCCATTGCTTGTCCATGACTACGGCATGGTGCCCGCTTCAGTGTAGAGCTGGACCATTTTCAGCGTAGACCTGAGCCTTTTCGTCTATAGGTGTTCAGTTTTCCAACCGGTTGGAAAACCGACATCACATAGATGCCATCAGTTTTCCAATTGGTTGGAAAACCGAATTCATACTGTCAAGCCGTTCACGGGCAACGTCTGAGGCGCAGTTTACATGATAGCGCATAGCTCACAAAAAGAGTTAAATTTGGGTATCAACCCCCATTTTTGAGGCATAATCTATCACTAAATCACCCATCTATCACTGCATAAATCACTCGTAATCGCCTGGTTCTCAGTAGTGAGTGATGGAGTGATTGTTTTTTTACGGAAAAAAACGTGAGTTCGGTATAAGAAATATGCTTGAAAAATTGTAGGAGTGCGAATTATTTTGTATCTTTGTAGCTGCTAAACAACAAGTTACAATCAATCCACACTCCTATGACGGCTGCAAATATAATTGAAATTTTTTGTTTTCTCGACGAATTCTGCAAATATTTTGAGCCAGAACTTAAAAAACGTGCGATTTCCACCTCCGGTAAGCTGCATCGGAACCGTCCCGGACGC
>JAFROT010000020.1 GCA_017429525.1 Bacteroidaceae bacterium
CGACGGCAACCCCGTCACCGCCCTCCAGAACTTCACCTCGGCCAACATCATCGGCATCAACGTCAACTTCAAGCCGGGCGCCAAGCTCCAGCGCAAGCTCCGCGAGGCCACCTTCGAGCCCACCATCTCCCGCAAGGCGCAGGCCGCTGCCCTCCGCGCCGAGAAGGAAGGCAAGAAGAACGCCGACTGGAATGACCCCGAAAGCGAAGAGGGAGGAGGCAACGGCAACCAGGAGCCCTAACAGACCCAGCAGACCCACCCCCACCAGACCCCCCCCCACCAGACCCCCCCCCAACCCCTCCCGTCAGGGAGGGGAGGGGCTGGCGCGATGAAGCGCGAAGGGGAGCGCGAAGGGGCCGCGATGCTGCCTCCGTTGGCCGCTCTTGAAGAGCCGCGGTGCCCCTCCCGTCAGGGAGGGTGATAGCCCGCCAGGGGGAGGGGAGGGGCTGGCGCGAAGGGGGCGCGAAGGGGAGAGCGAAGGGGCCGCGATGCTGCCTCGTTGGCCGCTCTTGAAGAGCCGTGGTGCCCCTCGAATAGTGGCGTAGGGCTTAGCGAACTGACGTTTGGGATGACCACTGAGCAAGCGGGTTTCGTTCTTTCTCTTGCAAAAATGTTGCGAAGAAACATTTTTATCGGTGAAAGAACGTTTTTTATTATACATTCTTGAATAATAATAGCTATATTTGCAGCGCTAAAGGCTCATGAACCGTTATTCAACTCATCCGCTTATAAACTAAAGTGCTTATAAACTCTAAAACTTATCAACTTATAAACTCAACTATGAAAAGATTCCTTTCAGTAATGTCGCTTATGGCTGCGCTCGCCCTTCCTGGCGCGAGCCAGGCGATGGCACAGAACGTGCAGGGCAAGCCCATTCGCGCCGAACAGCTGGCGAATGACAACTGGCTGTTGCACGTGTCGCCGCAAGAGACGGCCAAGTACCTGCTGCTGCCCGTCGAGGACAAGGCTCCCGAGGCTCACTTGAAGCTGATCGTTGACAACCAGCTGTGCCGCAATATCGACGTGCGCATGGCGCTGCACAAAATCGACTACTATGTGCCCGTCGTCCTCGACGAGTTCCGTGGCCACAACCTCGTCGTGCAGGCCCACATGAACATCGACCGCAGCAACCGCGGCGGCGTGGGCTCGGAGATCTGCTGGGCCAACATACGCCTCTCCGACGCCTTCGACCAGACCAACCGCGAGCGCTTCCGCCCGCTCTACCACCACACGCCCGTCTACGGCTGGATGAACGACCCCAACGGCATGTTCTACAAGGACGGCACGTGGCACCTCTTCTATCAGTATAACCCCTACGGTTCCATGTGGGGCAACATGAACTGGCGCCACTCCACTTCGCGCGACCTCCTGACGTGGAACGACGAGGGCGTGGCCATTGCGCCCGACGCTCATGGTGCCATCTTCTCGGGCTCATGCGTCGTCGACGAGAAAAACACGGCAGGCTTCGGAGCCGGCGCTGTCATTGCGCTCTACACATCTGCAGGCGACGTCCAGAGTCAGTCGCTGGCCTACTCAACCGATGGCGGCCGCACCTTTACGCCCTATGCCGGCAATCCCATCCTCACGGCCGATGTGCCCGACTTCCGCGACCCCAATATGTTCTGGAACGACGACATCAACGCCTGGAACCTCATCCTGGCCGTGGGGCAGGAGATGCGCATCTACTCCTCGCCCAACCTCAAGGACTGGAAGGAAGAGAGTCGCTTCGGCCTCGGCTACGGCAACCATGACGGCGTATGGGAATGCCCCGATTTGTTCCCTCTACCAGTTGACAAGTTGAATGGCAAACAACTCGTCAACTCATCAACTAACAACTCGTCAACTATCACAAAATGGGTTCTCGTCTGCAACATCAACCCCGGCGGCCCCTTCGGCGGCTCGGCCACGCAGTACTTCGTGGGCGACTTCGACGGTCATAAGTTCACCTGCGACTCGGCTCCTCAGGTCACCAAATGGATGGACTGGGGCAAGGACCACTACGCAACGGTATCCTTCTGGGGCGCTCCCAAGGACCGTCGCACCGTGCTGGCCTGGATGAGCAACTGGCAGTACGCCAACGATGTCCCGACGATGCAATATCGCTCGGCCAACTCCATCGCCCGCGACCTCGGCCTGTTCCAGAACGGCGGCGAATGGTACGTCAGCGTGAAGCCCTCGCCCGAGATGCTGGCCGCCCGCGGCAAGAAACTGAAAAGCCCCACCGAAGCCTGCGAGATGGTCGTTGACCTGAAAGGCTCGGCCACCATTACCCTCGCCAACGCCAAGGGCGAGAAGGTCGTCATGACCTACGACGACGATGCGCGCACCTTCAGCATGGACCGCACGCAGAGCGGCAACGTCGCCTTCAGCGAGGCCTTCCCCTGCACCACCGTGGCGCCTACTCACGGACGCATCAAGCAGCTCCGCATCTTCATCGACCGTTGCTCCATCGAGGCCTTCGATGCCGACGGACACGTGGCCATGACCAACCTCGTCTTCCCCTCTGAGCCTTACAACAGCGTGAAGGTCAAGGGCGGCAAGGCCACCATCTGGGAAGTGAAAAGTGAAAAATGAAAAGTGAAAAGTGAAAAATGAAAAGTGAAAAGTGGGAAGTGAAAAGTGGGAAGTGAAAAGTGAAAAATGAAAAGTGAAAAATAAATAATCCTAAAGATATGGCAAAGACAAGTAAATTGGCAATCATCCCCGTGATGCTCTGCTTCTTCTGCATGGGCTTCGTGGACCTGGTGGGCATCGCCTCCAACTATGTGAAAGAAGACCTCGGACTGACCGACAGCGTGGCCAACATCTTCCCGTCGCTCGTCTTCTTCTGGTTCCTCATCTTCAGCGTGCCCACGGGCATGTTGATGAACAAGATTGGTCGCAAGCAGACCGTACTGCTGTCGCTCCTCGTCACCGTCGTGTCGCTCGTGCTGCCCCTCTTCGGCGAGTCGTTCGGCGTGATGCTCGTGGCCTTCTCGCTGCTCGGCATCGGCAACGCGCTGATGCAGACTTCGCTGAACCCGCTCGTGTCAACCGTCATGGGTGGCGGCAACCTGGCCTCCACGCTCACCTTCGGACAGTTCGTCAAGGCCATCGCCTCGTTCTCGGCCCCCTATCTGGCCATGTGGGGCGCCACGCAGGTCATCCCCGAGCTCGGCCTGAACTGGCGTGTGCTCTTCGCCATCTTCCTCGTCGTAGGCGCGCTCTCCACGCTGTGGCTGTGGCTGACGCCCATTGAGGAAGCGCCCATCGAGGGCAAGCCCTCCACGTTCGTCGAGTGCTTCAAGCTCCTCGGCACCCCCATCGTCCTCCTCTCGTTCCTCGGCATCATGTGCCACGTGGGCATCGACGTGGGCACCAACACGACGGCTCCCAAGATCCTGATTGAGCGCCTTGGCATGACGCTCAACGAGGCTGCCTTCGCCACCTCGCTCTACTTCATCTTCCGCACCATCGGCTGCCTCACGGGTTCCTTCTTCCTGCGCGTGTTGCGCATGCGCACGTTCTTTATTATCTCCGTCTGCATGATGGCTCTGTCGATGTGCGGCCTCTATTTCGGTCAGACCAAGCTGGTGCTCTATGCGGCCATCGCCCTCGTGGGCTACGGCAACAGCAACGTCTTCTCGATGTGCTTCGCCACCGCCCTCGAATCCATGCCCGAGAAGCAGAACGAAGTCAGCGGACTCATGATCATGGGCCTCTTCGGCGGCACCGTGTTCCCGCTGCTCATGGGCGTCATGAGCGATGCCATGGGCCAGGCCGGCGCTGTGCTCGTCATGGCTGTAGGCGTCATCTACCTGTTCACCTATATCAAACAACTTAAAACTGCATAAGACTATGAACGAAAAACGTTATGTCGTAGGCCTGGGCGAAGTCCTGTGGGACGTGCTGCCCGAAGGCAAGAAACTCGGTGGCGCACCTGCCAACTTCGCTTACCACGCTGGTCAGTTCCTCGGTTCGGACAACACCATCGCCATCAGTGCTCTCGGTGAGGACCGCCTGGCCGAAGAGACTATCGAAGCCCTGCGCGAACACAACCTCAACGACCTGCTGCCCCGCGTGCCTTATCCCACGGGCACCGTGCAAGTGACGCTGGCCGAAGGAGGCATCCCCACTTATGATATCAAGGAGAACGTGGCTTGGGACAACATCCCCTTCGACGACGACATCGCCGCCATCGCCCGCAACTGCCGTGCTGTATGCTTCGGCTCGCTCGCACAACGTAACATCGTCAGCCGCACCACCATCCAGAAGTTCCTGGACGCTACGCCCGACGATTGCCTCAAGATCTTCGACATCAACCTGCGCCAGCAGTTCTACACCAAGGAGATCATCCAAGAGAGCATTCGCCGCTGCAACATCCTGAAGATCAACGACGAGGAACTCGTGCTCATCGGTCGCATGTTTGGCTATCCTGGTCTCGACATCGAGAACAAGTGCTGGCTCATCCTGGGCAAGTACAACCTCGATATGCTCGTGCTCACCTGCGGCACCAACGGCTCCTACGTTTTCACTCCCGGTGCCGTCTCGTTCCAGGAGACGCCGAAGGTCACCGTGGCCGACACCGTAGGCGCAGGCGACTCGTTCACAGGCTCCTTCGTAGGTAGCATCCTGGGTGGCAAGAGCGTGGCCGAGGCCCACCGCATAGCCGTCCGCGTCAGCGCCTTCGTCTGCACGCAGAACGGCGCCATGCCCGAGGTTCCCGCCGAGCTGAAGGCCTAAGCCCTCCGTTCGTTCCGTTCCTTCTTGTACGAACGCCAGACAGCAGAATCGCCGCATCTGTGGCTGAAAGCTCAACTCTTCGTTCGTCCCGTTCCTTCGGTTGCGATTGTATCGCAATTCACCGTCCTTTGACTGGTTCGCCCTTCATCATTGCAAAAAGGTGTTTTTCATACGCCATCCAAAAAAAAATTGCAAATGATGAGGGGCGAATCAATTTTTATGCTTATCTTTGCGCCCGAAACAAGGCAATCGTGGGCCAGAGTGTCCTCGATGCAAGGGAATCCGGTGCGAGTCCGGAGCTGTTCCTGCAGCTGTAATCCCCCATAGACAATGCCTGTCCGTATGACGCCACTGGCAAGTTAACACGTTAACAAGCTGGGAAGGTAGGACAGGCAGGGGAAAGTCAGAAGACCTGCTTTGAATCAAGACGAGTGTCAGCGATGACGCGAGAAGCGGCCGTGTGCAGCTAATCGTAACGTCGCATATCGTCAAATCGTTTAATCTGTTCGCGTCCAGGAATAGGCGCACGGAAAATCATGTTCAATATCTACCTCTGCGCAGCACAGCGCGTGATGGCTGTTTTCGTGGCACTCGTATGCCTCGTAGCCGTCGCCCAAGCTCAGGACTCCTTGCGGGCAAACCGTCTGGAGGAGGTCGTCGTGACCGGTACGGGCACGCAGCATCGGCTGAAGGACGCGCCCGTGCAGACTGAGGTCATTACGCGCCGCGAGCTGGAGCAGTATGGCGGACGCTCAATCGAGGACATCCTGGCCGGACTCACCGCCAGCTTCGCCTTCAACGAGGACGATATGGGCTCGCAGATGCAGATGAACGGACTCGGCAATGCCTATGTGCTTATATTGATCGACGGCAAGCGTCTGCACGGCGACAACGGCGGGCAGAACGACCTCAGCCTCATCGACCCGGCGCGCATCGAGCGCATCGAGATTGTCAAGGGCGCTGCGTCGGCCCTCTATGGTTCCGATGCCATTGCCGGCGTGGTCAACATCATCACCCGCAAGTACGACCGCGATGGCCTCCTGCTCGAGAATACCACGCGCGGCGGCAGCTACAACGACTGGCGCCAGCACAACAGCGTAGGCTTCGCAATCGGCAAGATCTCGTCGCTGACCAATTTCCAACTTCAGCACAGCGACGGATGGCAGAATACCGCCCATGAGGATCCTCATCAGACCGAATTCCCCATCTACGACTCGCGCAACAAGACCGTCAACCGCCACACCAATTGGCAGTTGGCTGAGCGCATCGACTACACGCCCCTGCCCGAGCTCTCGCTCTATGCCGAGGGCAGCATCTACCGCAAGCGCATCTACCGTCCGTCGGGCAAATATGCCGCCGTCGACGTCAAGACCTACGACCTCGCCTATCGCAACGCCTCGGCCGCCGTGGGCGGCAAGTGGCAGGCCTCGGAGCGTGCTGTCGTCACCCTCGACATCGACTGGAACCGCCACGCCTACGACTACGTCTTCACCGACACGACGCTCGTCGATGGCTACGACCCCTACGGGCGCTTCACCCACTATTTCCCCTATTTCCCCGACCAGCGCAACCTACAGAGCGACCAGCGGCGCACGATGGGTCACCTCAAAGGCGTCTTCGATCTGCCAGCCCAGAACCGCCTCAGCGCCGGCCTCGAGGTGCGCCACGACTGGCTGCGAGCCCCCATGCGCGTCGACCATGGTGGCACCGTCACCGATGATACCGAGGCGCTCTACGTTCAGGACGAGTATTCGCCATGGCGTCTGCTGCAGCTCACCGGTGGCCTCCGTCTCGACCGCAACCGGCAGTTCGGCGTCCACCTGACGCCCAAGCTCTCGGCCATGCTCTCGCCCACGGAATGGCTGCGCCTGCGTGCCTCGTGGTCGCAAGGCTTCAAGACACCGACGCCCAAGGAGCAGCACTATCGCTACGTCCGCGAGATGAACGGCACCTACCTCTATCTCGGCAACGCCGACCTCCGCCCCCAGACCAGCAACTACTTCTCGCTCGGCGGCGAAGTGACGGCCGGCGGCTTCTCCCTGTCCGTCACGGGCTATTATAATAAGGTGGAGGACATGATCACGCTCGTGACCATCCCCAACTACCGTGCGCCCGAGGAGTACCAGACGATGTACGAGCTTCATAAGACCCGCCAGTACCAGAACCTCGAGGATGCCCGCACCGTGGGCGTCGACGTCAACGTGCGCTATGCTGTGCGCGACTTTGCCGTAGGCGGCTCCTACAGCTATCTCGACACCGAAGCCAACCTCTATGACAGCGAACATGAACGAATGACTGAGGTCGTCATCGACGGCATGGCCCACCACAAAGCCAGCTGGTTCGCCACCTGGAGCCACGCCTTTGGAGCCCCCTCCCGTCCCCCCCGAGGGGGGGCGACCATATCCTCGGGTCGGCAAGCGGAAACGAGCGCCTCCCCTCGGGGAGGGCGGGAGGGGGCTTCTTATCGTCTCGGCCTCGGTCTCTACGGCCGTGCCTCCTCCAAGCGCTACTATCAGCTCAACGGCAACGGCAAGGCCTACCACATCTGGCGCCTGACGTCGACCCACGACATCGCGTGTCGCGCCATTCAGTCGCGAGGAATGGCCCTCCGTCTGGAGGCGGGCGTCGACAACCTCTTCAACTACGTCGACCGCACGCCCCACGGCCTGCACCTTGGCACCACCACTCCTGGCACCACCATCTATGCCTCAATCACCCTTCGTTTCAAACAAGGCAAAAATAAGTTTCAAACATTTAAAACCAATTCAAAACAATCGTACAATGAAGAAGATTAAGTTCTTTCTGATGGCTCTCGCAGCCATCGTTCTCTCCGCAGGCTTCGTGGCTTGCAATGATGATGACGACATCAGCAACTGGCAGAAGTACCAGGATGCCGTGACCAAGAACGTTAAGGCCAACAAGAAAAACACTAAGGCCATCCTGCTCGTCGCCTTCGGCTCGACATGGCAGCAGGCTTACGATGCCTTCGACGGCACCGTGACCGCCTACAAGCAGAAGTTCCCCGGCTACGACGTCTTCCTCTCCTTCTCATCGGCCATCTGCATCAACCGTGCTGCAGCCGGCGAGAACGTCGACCCGCGCAACTTCTATGCTCCCAACTTCTGGCTCAACGCTTTCGCTCAGGAAGGTGTGCGCTACAATGAGATTGTCGTGCAGTCGCTACAAGTCATCCCCGGTGAGGAGTACACGCGCGTGATCAATTATATTAAGGACTTCGCCAACAACAGCAATGGCGACCTCGACGACGACTACCTCTCGCGTGTCGTGCTGAAACTCGGTGTGCCCCTCCTTCAGGATGCCGAGAAAGATGTTCCCGAAGTGGCTAAGCAGCTCAATGCCCTCTACAAGACGCAGGCTGCCGAGGGCGTAGTCGCCTTCATGGGCCATGGCAACCCCGACAGCTACGACACCTACAAGGCTAACGTCCGCTACACCCAGCTCGAGGAAGCGCTCCAGCAGTACAGCAAGAACTACTTCGTAGGCACCGTCGACATGATGGGTAATTTCAAGACTCACGTCCTCGGACGTATGGAGGCTGCCGGCATCACCAGCGGTAAGGTCTACTGCCACCCGCTCATGTCCATCGACGGCGACCATGGCCACAACGACATGGCTGGCGACGACGACGCTTGGAACGGTGGCTACGAAGCCAACGAGGAAGGCGAAGTCGAGGACACCTCCTGGAAGATGTTCTTCAGCCGTATGGGCTACGAGTGCAACAACAGCACCATGATCGAGAAAGGCCTGCTCGAACTGCCCACCGTACGCAACGTGTGGATGCAGCACACGCAGGACGCCATCGACGGCGAAGCCCTCGACTTCTACCACTCCAAGAACCCGGAATAAGCAAGGATGTAAGGAATCCATGAAACACTCCATAAATACTATCTGCCTCACGGCGGTGCTCCTGCTTAGCGGGAGCACCGCTTTTGCGCAAATTCACCAGATGACGCGCACCGACTCGGCTCGTGCCGAACGCTCACACGACTTGAATCCCGTAGTCGTCACCGGCACAGGCCACCACCAGCGCCTGAAAGCTACGGCCACGCCCGTTCGGACGCTCACCAACCGCGAGTTCCAGGAACAGGGCATCGCCACCTTCGAGGACGCCGTGACGCGTATGCTACCGCAGGTGTCCATGGCGCCCAGCTCCATGGGTTCTTTCCTCCGCATGAACGGATTGGGCAATAAATACCTGCTCATCCTCATCAACGGCCAGAAACTCTCGGGCGACATCTCGGGCAACGTCGACCTGGCGCGCATCAACATGAGCCGCGTCAAGCGCATCGAGGTGCTCGACGGCGCGGCCTCGTCGCTCTACGGCTCCGATGCCATCGGAGGCGTCATCAATATCATCACAGATCAACCCACCAATCAGCTCATAGGCGTCACTTCTGACACCCGCGTCAGTGGCGAGGGCAAGCTCACCGAGAACGTCACCCTCGACATCTACACCCACGGATTCGGCTCCTACACCAGCTACACCCACGACCGTGCCGACAGCTACCAGACCAACGACCTCGTCTATAAGAAAGGCTCCACGACCGAGACGCAGCAGACCCTTGCCCCCCTCTTCACCGGCTACCGCTCCCATCTCCTCAGCCAGCGCTTCACCTTCTCGCCCAATAGAGAGCGCCGCTCGGTCTCGTCGCGAGGAACCTATTCCCTCAACGCTGGCATCGACTACAACGACAAGATCACCGACCGCCCAAACACCAACCCCGACATCGCCGGCGGCACCGACTACGAGATGCACTACCGTGCCCTGCGTTGGTATGCCGGGGGCATCTATAAGTTCTCGCCCAAGAACTCCCTGCAAGTCGACTTCACCAGCGACCATTTCCGCTATGGCAAGGACTACGACGTAGCTACGAAATCACAGGCGGTGGGCGATTACGTGCAGTCGAAGCGTCAGCACACCATGGAGGGGCAGGCCAAAGCCATCCTCGGGCTCGCCAAGGACGGCACCACCATCTTCGGGGCCGACTGGCGGCGCGACCACCTCGAAGCCACGTCCGGCAATATCGATCAGGCAGCCAACATCTTCGCCCTCTATGGTCAGCACGAGCATAAGCTGCGTTTAGGCAGTGGTTTCGCCACGGCTACCGTCGGCCTCCGCTACGACTACCATGAGAACTTCGGCAGCCACCTCACGCCCAAGGCTGCGCTCATGTACAGCATCGGCCACTTCAATCTGCGTGCCAACTACTCCGCTGGCTTCCGTGCTCCAGGCCTTGATGAGCTGCACTACCACTATTTCGCTGTCAATCGCGGCAAGCCACAGATCATCTTCGGCAACCGCGACCTCGACCCCGAGAAGAGCCACTACGTCTCTGTCGGAGCCGAATACCGCACGGCGCGCTTTGCGGTAGGCGTGACCGGTTTCATCAACCGTGTTCGCGATATGGTCGTCCGTCAGAACATCGACATTGACCCTGCTGCTTTGGCCCGCCTGCAAGCCGAGTTCCCGGAGATGACCGCCGATCAAGCTGCCCTCCTTGAGCGCTACAGCCTCTATGAGAACAGCGACCGCGGCGACATCAAAGGCCTGCAGGTCAACCTCTCGGCAAACCTCTTCAACGGGTTCAACCTCACCGCCAACTATGCACTGATGCACGCCCGCAGCTGGTCCGACGGCAAGTGGCGCAATCTCGAGCGCAGCATCAAGAATGTGGGCACACTCGCGGCCAACTACTACCATTCGTGGGGCTTCTACACGCTCAACGTCAACGTCAACGGCCGTCTGCAGTCGAAGACCTACTATCCCGACTACGAGGACGCACCCGGTCATGGCATTTGGAACCTCTCCACGCGCCATACCTTCGACGTCCTCAGCTGGGCGCTCATCGAGCCGTCCATAGGCGTGGACAACCTCTTCGACCGCGTAGACCGACGCATCGACTCCAGCCTTCGCCGCTATGCCCTCTATTCGCCTGGACGTATGTTCGTTGTTGGCCTCAAGTTGAAATTTAAGCATTAAAAGCTTCCCCTTTAGCGAATTTTCATTATCTTTGTGCCCGCAAGCTTATGTTACAAGGACACGGCGACGATGCCTACCGCTACACAGGCATCCGTCATAACTTCAGTAGCAACATCTTCAGCCACGCCGACCTCAGCGGGCTGAAGACGTTTTTGTCTTCACGCCTCGATGTCATCGGCACGTATCCTGAGCCCGAACCCTGTGCTTTGGAACGACTCATCGCAGAGCAAAGTGGAGTGGGGGAGGAATGTGTCCTCGTCACGAGCGGCGCCACGGAGGCGATATATCTGATAGCAGAATCATGGAAAGCACTACCTTATGAAATCAGCCAGCCCACATTCAGCGAGTATGCCGATGCCTGCCAGGCGGCTGATATGCAACAAGGCAGCAATGGAATCCTATGGCTCTGCAACCCCAATAATCCCACGGGTTCGGTCATGCCTAAAGCTGACGTTCTCGGCCTCGCTAAGCGCTACCACCTTCTTGTCCTCGACCAGTCCTACGAGGACTATACACTTGCCCCATTTCTGTCGCCCGTCGAAGCCGTAGCGGCAGGTAATATCCTTCAACTGCACTCGCTCACGAAGACCTATTGCATCCCTGGCCTGCGCATCGGTTATGTTGTCGGCGCTGCTGCGCTCATTGGCCAGTTGCGCCAGCGCCTGCGTCCGTGGTCGGTGAATGCCTTGGCCATAGAGGCGGCGACTTGGTTGATCAGGAACCACGTGCGCGTCCTCCCAGAACTCACGGCGTACCTCGCTGAGGCTCAGCGCCTACGCAATGCCCTCCATGCTATTGATGGCATCAGCGTCGAGCCTACAAGCACCAACTTCATGCTCTGCCGCCTTGACGAACGCTTAGGCATTACCGCCGCTGAGCTGAAAGAGCATCTGGCCACGCGCAACGGCCTCCTCATCCGCGATGCATCCAACTTTGAAGGCCTCACGCCCTATCACTTCCGTGTGGCGGCACAGACCAGGGAGGAGGATGATGAGCTCATTGATGCGTTGAATATTACGAATGAGGAATCAGATAGAATGACGAATGACGAGTCTCGCTCCGCTCGTAATGACGAATCAAAATCACAATCCAATCATGATGGCAAATTTCATTCGTCATTTGTCATTCGTCATTCGTCATTACATAACATCATGCTCTGTGGTACAGGAAGTGATGCCGGCAAGAGCGTGTTGGCTACCGCCCTCTGTCGCATCTTCCGGCAGGACGGCTATCACCCCGCTCCCTTCAAGGCGCAGAATATGGCCTTGAACTCCTACGCCACGCCCGAAGGTCTTGAAATAGGACGTGCGCAGGCTGTCCAGGCAGAGGCTGCAGGCATTCCTTGCCACACGGATATGAACCCGTTGCTGTTGAAACCGCAGAGCGACCACACTTCGCAGGTCGTCTTGCACGGTCGGCCCATCGGCAACAAAAGCGCATACGACTACTGGAAACGTAGCGGGGGTGACACCGCGGACATCGATTTCCGCAAAGAGGTATGTTCCGCTTTCGACCGCCTCGCAGCACGCTACAATCCCATCGTCATGGAGGGGGCCGGCAGCATCTCGGAGCTTAACCTGCGTGCCACCGACCTCGTCAACCTTCCCATGGCCCGCCATGCTGATGCCAACGTCATCCTCGTGGCCGACATCGATCGCGGCGGTGTCTTCGCCTCGGTCTATGGCAGCATCATGCTTCAGACGCCCGAAGACCGAGCCCGCATCAAGGGCATTATCATCAACAAATTTCGTGGCGACCTGCGCCTCTTCGATGATGGTCGTCGCATGATAGAAGAACTCACGGGCGTGCCAGTCCTCGGTGTCATACCTTATTTCAAGGATATCCACATCGAGGAGGAGGACAGCGTCTCGCTCTCGGGAAAGTCGAAGCAGGCTGCCTGCGGACGAGTGAATATCGCCGTCATCATGCTGCGCCACCTCTCCAACTTCACCGACTTCGATGCCTTGGAGCAGGACGCGCGCGTACATCTTTATTATACCAACAACGTCGAGGAAATCTCGAAGGCCGACATCATTATCGTGCCAGGCTCTAAGTCCACGCTCGACGACCTCTACGAACTGCGCCGCAACGGCGTGGCCCAGGCCATCCAACGTGCCCACCGCGATGGCAAGACGGTCATCGGCATCTGCGGAGGCTATCAGATGATGGGCATCGAGGTCTGTGACCCCGACCACGTCGAAGGCGACCTCGAGCGCCTTCCTGGCCTCGGCCTCCTGCCCACCACGACAACCATGAGCGGCGAGAAAGTCACACGCCAGGTCCAGTTCTCTATCTACGATGTCCCCTCTTCCGTGAGTGCGTCCGACGGTTTTCCCGTCGGAACAAGTGGCTCAGCCTACGAGATACACATGGGCGAGACCCGTCCCTTTGGCGATGCGCCCTCGCAGCCCTTCGCCCTCCTCGACGATGGTCGCGAAGATGGCTACCGCGTCAGCAATCGCTGCTGGGGCACTTACCTTCATGGCGTCCTCGACAACGCCCCTGTTGTCGATGCTCTGCTGGCACCCTTTGCCGACCGCTTCAACGCTGAAGCCAGTTCCTTCGACTATGCGGCCTTCAAGGAAGAGCAGTACGACCGCTTGGCCGACCACGTTCGCAAGCACCTGGATATGGCGAGACTTTATAGGATAATGACGAATGATGAATGACGAATGATTGAAGACTTATGCATATTGAATTGACCATAGCCCTCTTACTCGGTTGGCTGCTCGACCTCTGCTTCGGCGATCCAGCCTGCCTACCGCATCCTGTAGTAGGATTCGGTAAGGCTATCGCTGCTTGTGAGCATCGCTTCAACCGCGGCCGTCGCCGCAAACTCAAAGGAGCCTTCGTGGCCCTCTCGCTCATCGCCATGACTTTTCTCCTCACCGCTATCATCAATGCTTCATTCTTCATCCTTCATTATTCATTATTCCTTTCGTGGAACGTGCTCGTCGTCTTCTACTGTCTTGCAGGTACCACCCTCATCCGCGAGGTGCGAGCTGTCTTCCTCGCCCTCGACCGCTCGTTAGATGAAGGCCGCAGACAGGTAGCCCGCATCGTGGGACGCGACACCAGCCAGCTCTCTGCACAGGAAGTGCGTACGGCAGCCCTCGAGACACTTGCCGAGAACCTCAGCGACGGCGTCGTAGCGCCCCTCTTCTGGTTTGCCGTGCTCGGCGCACCTGGAATGCTGGCCTACAAGATGGTCAACACCCTCGATTCGATGATCGGCTATCGCACCGAGCGCTATCGCGACTTCGGCTGTTGGGCAGCGCGCATCGACGACGTGGCCAACTACATCCCAGCCCGCCTCACAGCGCTGCTGATGGCGCTGCCGCACTCCATTTGTCATTTGTCATTTTCCATTCTTCATTTCATAATGAAGTATGGTCGCCAGCACGCCTCGCCCAACAGCGGCTACCCCGAAGCCGCCCTTGCCGGCATCCTCGACTGCCGCTTCGGCGGTCCTCACTACTATTTCGGTGAACTCTTTGACAAACCATATATCGGCGAGAACGAACGTTCCTTAACGACCGAGGACATGCGAACAGCAGTTCGCATCAACCGCATCGCCGAAGTGATGATGGTGCTCCTCACCGCCCTCGCCGTCAACTTCAATCCCCTGTTAATCAGTTAATGTATTAATTATGCATTATGAATTATGCATTATGAATTGTGAATTATGAATTCAAGTAAGATCATCATAGCGGGCCTTGGTCCTGGCAGTCCCGAAGACATGACTCCCGCAGTGCTCGACGCCGTGCGCGAAGCCGATGTCGTCGTTGGCTATAAGTATTACTTCCGTTTCGTAGAGCCTTATTTGAAGCCTGGCTGTCAGTGCATCGACACGGGCATGAAACGCGAACGCGAGCGTGCCGAGCAGGCTTTCTGCTTGGCCGAGGAAGGCAAGACCGTCGTCGTCATCTCCTCGGGCGATGCTGGCATCTATGGCATGGCACCCCTCGTCTACGAGATGAAGCGTGAACGTGGCAGCTGCTTGGACATCGTCGTTCTGCCCGGCATCTCAGCCTTCCAGAAAGCCGCCTCGTTGCTGGGCGCTCCCATCGGCCACGACCTCTGCATCATCTCGCTCTCCGACCTGATGACCCCTTGGGCATTGATTGAGAAGCGCATCCGTGCCGCTGCTGTCGGCGATTTCGTCACGGCCGTCTACAATCCCAAGTCGCATGGCCGCTACTGGCAGCTCTACCGCCTGCGCGAGCTCTTCCTCCTTGAAGGTCGCAGCGCCACGACGCCAGTAGGCATCGTCCGTCAGGCAGGACGTCCCGAACAGGAAGTCACGCTCACCACCCTTGCCGACCTCGACCCCGAGCAGGTGGATATGTTCTGCGTGCTCATCATCGGCAACTCGCAAAGCTATGAATCGCAAGGGAAGTTCATCACGCCGAGGGGATATTATCGAAGACCCACCCCCGCCCCCTCCCGTCAGGGAGGGGAGGGGCTGCGCGCAATGGGAGCAACCGGAAACGAAAGTCTCCCCTTACGGGGAGATTTAGAGGGGTCTGCTGGGGGTGGGGCTTCTGCCGGTCAGCAGATCATGAACGAGTCGTTCCGCACCATCCTCTCTGAAATAAAGAATCCCGACGTGCCGAGGTGGCGTCTGTGGCCTTTGCTGCACGCCATCCACACCACGGTGGACTTCAGCATGGAGCAATGCCTTTGGATGGACGAACGGGCCACGGAGCAGATCTATCAGAAGGTGGTCGACGGCAGTCTGCGCCATATCGTCACCGACGTCACGATGGCCGCCAGCGGCATCCGCAAGGGAGCTTTGGAGCGCCTCGGCATCGAAGTCCATTGCTATATCAACGACCCTCGCTCCAAGCAGATGGCCCAAGAGCAAAACATCACCCGCAGCCAGGCTTGCATGCAGCTGGCGGCAGAGGAATATCCAGAGGCTCTTTACGTCGTAGGCAATGCACCTACGGCCCTCTTTGAGATTTGCGACCTCGTGCGCAAGGGCAAGCTACACCCGGCTGGCATCATCGGCGCCCCCGTCGGCTTCGTGCATGTCTGCGAAAGCAAGCACGCGGCCAAGACCTTGACGCAGGTGCCCAAGATCATCGTCGAGGGTCGCAAGGGCGGCAGCAACCTCGCGGCCACCCTCGTCAACGCCATCCTCACCTACGACGATGCCGAACAACTCAAACCCGGACGCGACCTATGAAGACCTGCGACATCATTGGCATCAGCGACAATCGGCAGCAATGGTTTGCTCCCGAGGTGATGAACGTCATTCAGGGCGGTCATGTCTTCTCTGGCGGACGGCGGCATCACGAGATTGTGGCTCCGTTGCTGCCTTCAGATGCCGTATGGCTCGACATCACGGTGCCCTTGGAGGGCGTGTTCAAGCAGTACGAAGCGGTTGAGCATGTGGTCATCTTTGCCAGTGGCGACCCGCTCTTCTACGGCTTTGCCAATACGGTTCAGCGTGAGTGCAAGGGTGTAGTAATGAGGGTATTCCCTTCGTTCAACTCTCTGCAGATGCTCACCCATCGCCTGCTGCTTCCCTATCATGATATGCGCATCGTCTCGCTCACAGGCCGCCCCTGGCAGGAGTTCGACCGTGCCCTCATCGAGCAGGCCACGAAGATAGGCATCCTCACCGACCGCGAGCACACTCCTTCGGCCATCGCCCGTCGAATGCTCGAATACGGCTACACGCATTATCAGATGCACGTCGGCGAGCATCTGGGCAACCCCCAGGCAGAGCGTGTCACCACCCTCACCCTCGAAGAGGCTGCCACAAGTACCTTCGCGATGCCCAACTGCGTAATTCTTGAAGGTAATCGCTCCCTCCCTTTGAGGGAGGGCGGGGGGAGGGTCTCCACCTTCGGCCTCCCCGACAGCTCCTTTGCCCTCCTCGACGGCCGCGCGAAGATGATTACGAAGATGCCGATTCGCCTGCTTGCGCTGCAAGCCCTCGACCTCACCCATCGCCACACGCTGTGGGACATCGGCGCTTGTACGGGAAGCGTCAGCATCGAAGCGCGTCTGCTCTTCCCTCACCTTCATGTCGTAGCTTTCGAGATACGCCCTGAGTGCGAGGCCATTATCCGTGCGAACGCCCGTCATCATGGCGCTCTCGGCATTGAGGTGCGGATGGGGGACTTCTTGGAGGACCCACTGGGTGTGGCTCCTTTTCCTCCCGATGCCATCTTCATTGGCGGCCATGGAGGCCGTCTGAAGGAAATCATGGCGAAGGTGCTGACCGTGTTAGCCCCAGGTGGCGTCATCGTGATGAACAGCGTGAAAGCCCCTCTCGTCAAGACCGACAGCCATCAGCTTTGGGACGAAGCCTGCCGCGAGTTCGCCCTCCAGCAAGAGCCGCCGATGAGAGTTGTCATAGATGAATATCACCCTATAGAGATACTGAAAGCTTACAAACCCACACAAACATCACCTAACAAATGAAAAAGACCCTTATGACTGTAGGAATCGCATCCGCAATGATGATGCTGACCACATCCTGCCAACAGACACAGCGCGAGAATCCCTTGCTCGTGGAGAGCCAGTTGCCATTTGGCGCCTCCGACTTCAGCAAGATCAAGGTCACCGACTACCTGCCTGCCTTCGAGGCAGCCATCGAGCAACAACGTGCGAACATTCAACAGATTGTCGAGTGCACGGACTCGGCCACGTTCGCGAACACAATCCTGCCCTTCGAGGACAGCGGACGCCTGCTCGACCGCGTGAGTCGTGTCTTCTTTGCCATCGTGGAGGCCGACAAGACTCCCGAGATTGGCGAGATTGAGAAACAAGTACAGCCCATGATCACCGAGCTCGAGAACGAGATTTCGTTCAACCGACCGCTCTTCGAACGCATCCGTCAGGTCTACGAACGCGAGTACGAGACGCTGCAGGGCGAAGACCGTAAACTGCTCGAGGAGATCTACAAGGATTTCGTGCGCAAAGGAGCTCTCCTCGCTGAGGATAAGATGGAGCGCATGAAGCAGATCAACCGCCGCATCTCCGACCTCCAGCAGCAGTGGGGCGACGTGCTGCCCGATGCCACCAACAACGCCGTCGTCTGGGTGGACACGAAGGAAGAACTCGCCGGACTCAGCGAGGCCGATATCGCTCAATGTGCCAAGGATGCTGAGAGCCGAGGGGGAAAGGCACCCTACGCCATCGTCATCGTCAACACCACCCAGCAGGCTCCTCTTGCCAGCCTTGACAATCGCGACCTCCGACGACGAGTCTTCGAGGCTTCAGTGCATCGTGCTGATGGAACGGGCGCGTTCAACACCTTCCCCATCGCCTGTGAGATTGCCAAGCTGCGTGCCGAGCAGGCCGAGCTGATGGGCTATGACAACTATGCCTCCTACTCACTCGAGAAGACGATGGCCAAGACGCCCGAGAACGTCTACGCGTTCCTCAAGAACCTCATCAGCCAGTACACGCCGAAGGCTGAGGCCGAGACGAAGGCCATCGAGGACTTTGCCCGTCAGACCGAAGGCCCCGACTTCCAGCTACAGCCCTACGACCGCTTCTACTATTCTGCCAAGATGAAGAAGCAACTGCTCAACATCTCCGACGACGAGGTAAAGCCATACTTCAACATCGACAGCGTGCTCATCAATGGGGTCTTCTATGCTGCCAATCGCGCTTACGGCCTCACGTTCAAGCAGCTCGACGACTTCCCCACCTACCATCCCGACATGAAAGCCTTCGAGGTGATCGATAAGGACGGCAGCCCGCTCGCCTTGTTCTATTGCGACTACTTCCGTCGACCCACCAAGCGCGGTGGAGCGTGGATGGACGGTTTCCAGAAGCAGAGCCGCCAATGGCAGCAGCAGCCCATCATCTTCAACGTCTGCAATAGCGCCAAAGCTCCCGACGGGCAGCCCTCGCTGCTCACGTGGGACGAGGTGACGACGATGTTCCATGAGTTCGGGCACGCGCTCCACGGCATCCTTTCCGCCTGCCAGTACAACCGCCTCAGCGGCACCAGCGTGGCCCGCGATTTCGTCGAGATGCCCTCGCAGTTCAACGAGTCGTTCGCTTCCATTCCCGAGATCTTCGACCACTATGCCCTCCACTGCGAGACGGGCGAGCCTATGCCTGCCGACCTGAAGGAACGCATGCTCGCGAGCATCAACTTCCAGACGGCCTACGCGCTGGGCGAGAACCTCGCGGCCACCTGCCTCGACCTCGCTTGGCACATGCTGCCCTCGACCGACATCCCCACCGCCGAGCAGGCTGCAGCCTTCGAGACCGAAGCCCTGCGACAGATAGGGTTGCTCAATACGCAGATTCCGCCGCGCTACAGCACCAGCTATTTCAATCACGTCTTCGGTGGCGGCTACGCCGCTGGCTACTACAGCTATCTCTGGACGGAGGTGCTGGCCGTGAACATTGCCGACGTCTTTGCCCAGCGCGGAGCCTTGGAGCCTCAAACGGGGCAGGACTTCCGTGATAAGGTCCTCAGTCGCGGCAACACGGGCGACCTGATGCAGATGTTCACCGATTTCACAGGTATGGCCCAACCCGATGCATCGGGTCTGCTCAAAGCAAGAGGTTTGTAATCATGAAGATAGCCGTCATACAGATTAGCGAGGCGGGCAAGGGTATCGCCCTTACACTCCAGCGCGAGCTTGGTGCTACAATCATTCAGCGTACAGCTATCGGCGAACATTGGTGCGACTCGGATGCCTTCGTGTTCATCGGAGCGATGGGTATCTGCGTTCGCACCATTGCCCCATACGTCAAGGACAAGCACGAAGACCCTGCTGTGGTGTGTGTCGATAGCATGGGGCTTCATGTCATCTCCGTTCTCTCGGGACATATCGGAGGAGCCAACGACCTGGCTCGCGAGGTGGCTGCTCTGATAGGTGCTTGCGAGGTCATCACCACCCAGAGCGACAATGCAGGACTCTGGGCACTTGATACCTTCTATGAGAACTATGATTGGCACATGAGTTTTGTGGGCGACCTCAATACGGCGATAAGTAAGTTCGTCAATAGGGAGCCTGTGGCCCTGCTGCTTGATATTCGCGACGAAGGTACGGATTATCTTGAACGCACTTGCCCACCGCATGTGACGATTGTGAATACCGTCGATGAGATCGTGGAGGGAGGCTACACTTTGGCCATTGTTGTCTCTCCTTTCATCTACTCCAATTTACCCGCTGATTTATTGGTCGTTCAGTATACCCCACAAGTATTGGATTTGGGCATCGGACTTGCTCATCAGGCACCAGTCGATACTTATGAGGATATCCAACAACTGCTTGCTGAACACGATATTTATCTCTGGTCTGAATGTATCCGCAATATCTGTACCATTGATATCAAAGCGGAGGAGCCTGTTGTCCAGAAGTTCCAAAAAGAGCGGTACGGACTTGAACTTAAGCTCTATACTGCCGAAGAACTATCCAAGGTGGAAGTCCCCACACCCAGCGAAACGGTAGAGAAACATGTGGGTACGCCCAGTGTCTGTGAAGCTGCTGCCCTGTTGGCTTCCCATCATGGGAAACTGCTATTGCCGAAAGTGAAGGGAAAGGACTTCACACTTGCCGTAGCCATCGAGCGCAAGTATCTGCGTGAGGGCCGCGTCGAGATTGTGGGTGCTGGTCCGGGCGACCCCGACCTCATCTCGGTTCGTGGGCGTCGCTTCCTGGAGCAGGCCGACCTCATCCTCTATGCCGGCTCGCTTGTGCCCAAGGCCCTGACGGAGTGCCACAAGGCGGGTGCCGTCGTGCGTTCGTCGGCCGACATGAACCTTGAGGAGCAATGTGCGCTGATGAAGGAGCACTACGACCGCGGCCACCTCATCGTGCGCCTCCACACCGGCGACCCCTGCATCTTCGGCGCCATTCAGGAGCAGATGGCGTTCTTCGACCGCGAAGGCATGCGCTATCACATCACCCCCGGCATCTCCTCGTTCCTGGCTGCCGCCGCCGAGCTGCGGTCGCAGTTCACCATCCCCGAGCGCACGCAGACCATCATCCTCACCCGTGGCGAAGGGCGCACGCCCATGCCCGAGCGCGAGAAGCTCCACCTGCTGGCACGCTCGCAGTCGACCATGTGCATCTTCCTCAGCGCAGCCATCGTCGACGACGTGCAGCGCGAGCTCCTCCAGGAGTACCCCGAGACGACGCCCGTAGCCGCCTGCTACCACCTCACCTGGCCCGACCAGCACATCTACCGCGGCGTGCTGCGAGACCTCGCCCGCATCGTCCACGACAACCACCTCACCCTCACCACCATGCTCGTCGTGGGCGAAGCCATCGACAACCGTGCAGGCCTCTCCGAGCTCTACAACCGCCACTTCACCCACCTCTTCCGCAAGGGGGAGTGAAGCCCCCCGGGGGGAGGGTCTTCTATTCCACCGTCAGGTGCACCGTCTCGCCCTCCTCGCGGCTCTCGAGCAGGCGCATCAGGCGCTGCAGCGTGGGGCGCGAGTCCAGCACCTGCCCCTTGCCCGCCACGGCTCAGGCCGACTTCTCGAAGTTCACCTACGACGAGCTCAACCATGCCGTGCAACGGCTGGCACAGCGAGGCATCCGGGGCGGCTTCTCGCCCGTGGTCGACGGCACGATACTGCCGCAGCACCCCTTCGAGCCAGCAGCACCCACGGCCAAGGATGTGCCCATGCTCATCGGCACCGACTTCAACGAGTTCACCTTCGACATCAGCCGCACCATGACGTGGCCCGAGGCCGAGGCCGCCGTGCGACAGCGCCAGGGTGAGCGTGCCGACGCTTTCATCGCCGCCTTCAAGAAAGCCTATCCCAAGGCCGAGCCCAAGGAGATGACCTACGTCGATACCGGCTTCCGTGCCGGAGCCGTGAAGCAGGCGGCTGCCAAGGCGGCTCAGGGCGGCGCGCCAGCCTACCTCTACCTGTTCACCTGGAAGCCCGAGAGCAATGCCCTCGGCGCATCCCACGGCATGGAGCTGCCCCTCATGCTCCACAACGTCAGTCTGCAGCGCGAGATGACGGGGGCGTCTGACCGTGCCTACAAGTTTGAACGCCTCATCAGCAGCATCTGGCTCGCCTTCATCAAGACGGGCACCCCCAACACTAAAGGTCAGCCCAAGTGGGAACCCTACAACGAGCAGACGGGCGTCACGATGATTCTCGACGACCGCTGCGAGCCTCGCCAACACCATGACCGCGAGCTGATGCAGATGAGCCGAAGTATCTGGTAACTTCTTATGAATCAATGTAATCTGTGCTAAGACGCCGATAATAATCTCATTGTGAGCGTATTCCTCACGTGCACGGGGTTAATCATCCCTTTCCTGTAAAGAAAAATCTTATTTTGTGCGCTCAAATGGCGTTTTATTTGTACCTTTGCAGCCACTATGAAGAAACTCTATTTCGCGGCTCTCGTGGCGCTGATTGCCGTGCTCTTCGTGCTGAATCTGCTGTTGGGCACGGTGAAGATACCGATGGGCGAGGTGCTCAGCATCTTGTTTTCGCCTCACTCGGGCGGAACGGGTGAGGGTGCCTCGGTGGCGGCCAACATCATCTGGAACTCGCGTGTGCCGCAGGCGCTGACGGCGCTCGTGGCTGGCGCAGGGCTGGCTGTGAGCGGCCTGCAGATGCAGACGGTGTTCCGCAATCCGCTGGCCGGTCCTTCCGTCCTCGGCATTTCCAACGGCGCTTCGCTTGGCGTGGCGCTGGTGGTGCTGATGTCGGGCTCGTTGGGTGGCGTGGCGCTGAGCCGTCTGGGCTACCTCGGCGACGTGGCCATGAGCATAGCGGCCATCGTGGGTGCGCTGGCGGTGATGGCGCTGATCGTGTGGGTGGCGCGGCGCGTGCAGTCGGGCGTGACGTTGCTCATCATCGGTGTGATGATCGGCTACCTGGCCAACGCCATCATCGGCGTGCTGAAGTTCTTCTCCAACGAGGAGGACATCAAGGCCTACGTCGTCTGGGGCCTCGGCTCGTTTGCCCGCGTCTCGGGCGACCAGATGGTGCTCTTCGTGGTGGTGATGGCCGTGCTGCTGCCGCTGAGCATGCTGCTGGTGAAGACGATGAACCTGCTGCTCTTGGGCGATGCCTACGCCAAGAACCTCGGGCTGAACATCCAGCGCTCGCGCTCGCTGGTCATCCTCTCGTCGGGCGTCCTCGTGGCCATCGTGACGGCCTACTGCGGGCCCATCATGTTCATCGGCTTGGCCGTGCCGCATCTGGCCCGAGCCCTGTTCCGCACGAGCGACCATCGCGTCCTCATGCCCGCCACGCTGCTCTCGGGTGCTGCCCTGGCCTTGCTGTGCAACCTGATAGCCCGAATGCCTGGCTTCGAGGGTGCGCTGCCCGTCAACTCGGTGACAGCGCTGGTCGGCGCTCCCGTCATCGCCGCCGTGCTGTTTAGGAAACGTGAGTAATGTGAAAATCAACAATCTGTAATAAATGACTAATACCTTCAAAGGCTATTCGCTCGGTGTCGTAGCTGCGGCCAGCTACGGCCTGAATCCGCTGTTTGCGCTGCCGTTGCTCAGTGCGGGCGTTGACGCCTTCAGCGTTCTCTTTCTTCGTTATTTCTTTGCCGTGCCTATGCTGGCGGTGATGATGATTGCCCGCGGACGTGGCTTCGGCCTGCGGCGTGGACAGGTGGTGCCGCTGGCCATACTGGGCATCCTGATGGCCTTCTCATCGCTGACGCTCTATGTCAGCTACACCTATATCGGCGCTGCCATCGCCTCGACGCTGCTCTTCGTCTATCCCATCCTCGTGACCATCATCATGGCTACGGTCTATCACGAACGGGTGGGGCTGACGACGGTGGTCTGCATCCTCTTGGCAACGGCGGGCATAGGGCTGCTCTATCGTGGCGACGACGGGGCTGTGCTCGACCCCTACGGCCTCGTGCTGGTGTTCCTCTCGGCGCTCTCGTATGCCATCTATCTGGTAGCCGTCAATCGCGGTCAGATGAAGGAGATCCCGACGCTGAAGCTGACGCTCTACGTGATTGCCTTCGGCCTGCTGCTCTTTGCCTTCCGCTTCCGCATGCAGACGTTCGCCATCCTCTCGGCCAACCCTTGGCTGTGGCTGTCGGCCTTCTCGATGGCGCTGTTCCCTACGGCTGTCTCGCTCATCTGCACCAGTGCCGCCATCCACAAGATCGGCAGCACGCCCGTTGCCATCCTCGGCGCCATGGAGCCTGTGACGGCCGTGGCCATCGCCATCCTCGTCTTCAATGAGGTGCTCACGTTGCGCCTGGCCATCGGCATGTTGCTGGTCATCGCGAGCGTAACGCTGATCATCGCAGGCGGCAACATCACCCACCACCTGCTGCGCGTCCGCAAGATGTTCCCTCGGCTGAACCGGCATTGGCGCAAGCGCTTCGCCAGGAATGAGGAATGATGAATGACGAATGACGAATCTCGCTTCGCTCGGCGCTCGGCCCGAAGGGACGCTCCACACTTGGAGAATGACGAATGACGAATGATGAATGACGAATAGGAGTAACTTGTGACAAATGACGAATGACGAATAGGAGTAACTTATGACGAATGACGAATAATCTTATCAGGTATATGAAGAAAAGGAATATTATGGCAATGGCGACGCTATTCGGCGTTTTGTTGCTAATCGCATCGTGTGGCAACTCATCGCGACCCACGTCGGCGACAGATGAGGTTGAAGTGGTCGATACCATGGAGTTGCGCTATGCCAAAGGCTTCAGGGTGCGCACGCTGGCGAACGGCGTGCGCTTGGTGGATGTGGCCGATCCGCAGACCGACGAGGACCGCATGCCCGTGAGCTATCACTTTGCATTGGTGCCTAAAGACTCTCCCATCCAAGTCCCTGTTCTTGAAGGGGAAAGCGCCTCTTCGAGCCGAGCGAGAGCGGGCGTAGAGGCTTCCTACACCCCCGTTCAGGTCCCTGTCTCGCGCACTATCGTGATGACGATGCTGCAGCTTTCCAATTTCACGGCCTTGGATGCGTTGGACGTCGTGCGCGGCATCACGGGCACGAAGAACCTCTTCAATAAAGATGTTCGTGCGCGCGTTGAGGACGGGCGCATCGTCAAGATAGGCATGGAGGGCAACTTCGACACCGAACTCATCCTGGCGGCCCAGCCCGAGGTTATCTTCATCTCGCCTTTCAAGCGTGGCGGCTACGATGCCATCAAGGAGACAGGCATCACCCTCATCCCGCACCTCGGCTACAAGGAACTCCATCCGCTGGGGCAGGCCGAATGGGTGAAGTTCGTGGGCCTCTTCCTCGGCAAGGAGGCCGAAGCTGACAGCTTGTTTGCTGAGATAGAGGAGAGGTATAATGCGTTGAAGGCGAAGACACAGCGTGGTGGGGCTGCTCCCACCGTCTTCTCCGGCGAGATGCACGGCGGCAACTGGTATGCCGTGGGCGGCAAGAACGCGCTGGCGCAGCTGTTCCGCGACGCCGGAGCCGACTATGTCATCAAGGACGATAATACGGGCGGCGTCAACATCGAGTTCGAACAGCTCTACGCCCAAGCCGCCGATGCCGACTACTGGCGCATCCTCAACAGCTATCCTGGCGACTTCTCCTACGAAGCCCTGAAGGCCAGCGAGCCACGCAACGAGCTCTTCCGAGCCTTCCGCGAGAAGAAGGTCATCTACTGCAATATGAAGCAGACACCCTACTACGAGCTTGCCCCCATGCAGCCCGACGCACTGCTGGCCGACCTCATCGCTATCTTCCATCCCGAGCTGATGCCCAAGGACTATGAGCCCACGTTCTACAGGCTGCTGAAATAAAGGTCAAGAAGAAACGTTATAACGTTATTTCGATATGTCGATATTTCGTTATTCCGTTATTTCGAAAACTCGTGAATAAAGATGATTCTGGTATTCGGCGGTACAACTGAAGGCCGCAAGGCAGCAGAGGTGCTGGAGCAAGCGGGCAAGCCGTTCTACTACAGCACGAAGACGGGTGAGCAAGAGCTTGCCCTGCGACATGGTGTGCGCCTCGATGGTGCCTTGGACGGAGCGGCTATGCAGCAGTTCTGCCGCGAGCATGATATCCGTTTGCTCATCGACGCAGCCCATCCTTTTGCCGAGCAGTTGCACGCTACGGTGGCTCGGGTGGCCGCAGACCTACAGCTGCCCCTTGTCCGCTACGAGCGCATCTATCCTAAGCGCGACGCGACGCTGGAATGGGTGGACAGGGTAGAGGATATCCGATGGGGCGATGGCCCTTTGCGTATTCTCTCCACGCTGGGCGTACAGAGCATCGCACGTCTGAAACCCTTCGAGACGGCTGATCGCCATTTCCTCTATCGCATCTTGCCACGCGAGAGTTCTATTGCCCTCGCTCATGCGCAAGGGGCCACGGACAGGCAACTCTGCTACTACCGCGAAGGAGAGGACGAGCTGGCAGAACTGCAGCGCCTCGGACTTGACGTGCTCTTGCTGAAGGAGAGCGGCCTCTCGGGCGGTTTTGCAGAGAAAGTAAGTGCCGCCAAGGCTCTGGGCATTCGCGTCGTCGCTGTTCGTCGTCCCACTCCCGACTGGTCCGCTCAGCCACTCGGTCACTCGGCCGCTACGTTCCGGCTCGTCAACGGGCCTCATGGCTTGCGCAGGGCAGTAGAGAGCCTGTTGCCCGATTTCTTCAGCCTGAAGAGCGGTCTCACCACGGGAACCTGTGCTACGGCTGCTGCCGTTGCCGCGTGGCATCGACTGCTCACGGGCGAGAGCCCTGACGAGGTCTCGGTGACGTTGCCCGATGGCGAAAGCATCAACGTCAGAGTAGGCTATGCCGACGGCTATGCCTTCTGCATCAAGGACGCTGGCGACGACCCCGACGTGACCGACGGAGCCGAGGTGCGAGCCTCGGTAGTAGCTTCCGATGAATTCAGGATTCTTGGTGGCGAAGGTGTAGGGCGTTTCACGCTTCCGGGCTTCGACTATCCTCCAGGCGAAGCAGCCATCAACAGAGGTCCTCGGCAGATGCTGCGTGAGAACATACGGGGTGACTACGAAGTTACGATCAGCGTGCGCGATGGTGCCGAGCTGGCACGTCGCACGTTCAATCCACGCCTGGGCATCGAGGGCGGCATCAGCATCATCGGCGTCTCCGGTATCGTGCAGCCCTACAGCGAGGAGGCGTTCCTCGAGAGCATCCGCAAGTGCGTGGGCGTGGCTCAGGCAAGCGGTGCTGAGCGCATCGTTCTGGGGAGTGGAGCCAAAAGCGAGGCCGCGCTCAAGGCCCTGTATCCGCAGTTGCCGTCGCAGGCATTCGTGCAGTATGGCAACTATGTTGGCGCTACCTTGAAGATGGCTGATGAGTTGGGCGTCCGTCATCTCACCCTCGGCATGATGCTGGGCAAAGCGGTGAAACTCGCAGCCGGGCAGATGGACACGCATAGCCGGCGAGGAACTTTCGATCGCGAGTTCCTTGCCCAGTTGCTTGTGGAGGCGGGCTGTCCGATCGACATCAGCGCTATCACCCTCGTGCGTGAACTCTGGGACCTCCTGCCGGCTGAATGTATCGAGGCTTTCGTCGAGGTCGTCATCGGCCATTGCCGCCGCTGTTGTCAGTCCTTGTTGGGGAATGGCGAACTCACCATCCTGATTATTGACGACAACGGTATCGTCTATGCATGAGGCCGACACCTCACTCTTGGTGCACAAAGAATGCCCCCACTCCCCATCTTCTTTGCATTCTCTGCGATATCGCGGGTCTGTCGTGCATAAAGAATGACCCCACTCCTTCTTCATCGCTCCGCTTGAGAACGGAGGAGAGCGTGGGAGTGAGGTCGGTTTCAGCAGACTGAGGCCATTGAGAGCTCAGTCAGGTTTCTTGTCGGATTGAGAAAGCAGCGTTCAGAGCGGATGATACTGCACGAAGGCTTCCATGGCCTCGTAGGCAGCCAGACCGAGACGGTTGTAGAGCTCGGCCGTGGCGTGGTTGCGGTCCTCTGCGCGCTGCCAGAAGAGGCGTTCGTCGTTGCCCAGGAAGGGTGCGCTCTCCATCTGCGAAGCATGCTTGAGGATGGCGTTGCGCTTGGTGCGCAGTTCCTCGGGGCTGATGGGCACAGCCATCTCGATGTGCTCAATCTCCCACTCTGCCCAGGCACCACGATACATCCAGATGCGGCAGTTCTTCAGCCACTCGGCTCCTGCCTCTTTCTCGATATCGATGGCAGCCAGGACGGCATCGGTGCAGACGCGGTGCGTGCCGTGCGGGTCAGCGAGGTCGCCTGCTACGAAGATCTGATGGGGCTTCACTTCGCGCAACAGGTTGAGCACGATTTCGACGTCGGCCTCAGAGATGGGGTTCTTCTGGATCTTGCCCGTCTCGTAGAAAGGCAGGTTGAGGAAATGGACGCGCTCGAGGGGGATGCCGCTGTACATCGAAGCCATGCGTGCCTCGCCACGACGGATGAGCCCCTTGACCTCGAGAATCTCGCGCGTATCGAAATCCTCGGGCTTCTTTTTGTTGATGAAGTCGATGAACTCCTTGTAGCGAGCGTTGATGACCTCGTTCTTGCCCTCGTCGAAGAGCTCGTTGAAGCCATTGATGAAGTGCATGAAGCGGAACACTTCCTCGTCGCCGACGGCGATGTTACCGCTGGTCTCGTAGGCTACGTGAACCTCATGTTTCTGCTTGACCAGGCGCTGGAGTGTGCCGCCCATGGAGATGACGTCGTCGTCGGGGTGTGGCGAGAAGATGATGATGCGCTTCTGTGCAGGCTTGGCGCGCTCGGGACGATTGGTGTCGTCGGCATTGGGCTTGCCACCAGGCCAGCCCGTGATGGTGTGCTGCAGGTCGTTGAAGATCTTGATGTTGACGTCGTAGGCCGAGCCGTAGATGGCCAGCAGTTCGCCCAATCCGTGTTCGTTGTAGTCCTTGTTGGTCAGCTTCAGGATGGGCTTGCCAGTCTTCTGGCAGAGCCATACGATGGCCGAGCGGATGAGTTTGTCGTCCCAGTCGCACGAGGTGACCAGCCATGGACGGCGTATGCGCGTGAGGTTGGCAGCGCTCGAGAGGTCGAGCACCACCTGGACGTTGTTGTGCATCTGCAGGAAGGTGGCGCTCTGCTGGTCGGTCATCTCGCCTTCGACGGCGCTCTTGATGACCTCGGCTTTCTCTTCGCCCCATGCCAGGAGGAAGATCTTGCGGGCCTTGCGTATCGTGCTGATGCCCATCGTGATGGCGCAGACGGGCACGTTCTGCTCGTTGCCGAACACCTTGACGGCCTCGGCCCGGCTGGTGGCGTCGAGCAGGACGAGGCGTGTGTGGCTGTTGCGTTGCGAGCCCGTGACGTTCAGCGCGATGTTGCCCATGCGGCCGATGCCGAGCAGGCAGATGTCGATGCCGCCCATCTGCTCGATCATCTTCTCGTAGGCCATGCAGTGCTCGGTGACGCGCTCCTGTGGCGTGGTGCCATCGAGAGGATAGATGTTCTGCGAGGGGATGTCGACGCGGTCGAAGAATTGTTCCTTCAGGATCTTCATGTTCGACTGCACGCTATCGGTGGGCAGGGGATAGTACTCGTAGGTGACGAAGACCACGACGTTCTGGAAGCTCAGTCCTTCCTCCTCGTGCATGCGCACAAGCTGGTTGAACACTTCAGTCAGCGTGGCACCACCTGAGAAGGCCATGGTGCAGGCGCGGATCTCGCGTTGGCGTTGACGGATGGTAGCAGCCACCTTGAGGGCTACCTCAGCAGCACCTTCCTCTGCTGTGGCATAGATGTCGGTGGGTAGTTTCTCAAAGCGTGTGAGCACGGAGCGCTCGATGTTGCCGCCTGGACGATAGTAGCGTGGCGACACACGATCCAAGGTGATTTGCGAACTTAGATTCGTTTTCATTCTTATAAGTTAGTTTATGGTGTAAAGTGAACATGCGCGTTCAGAAGTAGAAGCCTACGCCGAGCTTGAAGCCCACGGTGCTGGCGTCGGAGAAGTCGTTGAGCGACATCTGATAGTAGACGGCAGGCTCGATGGTCAGGTATTGGTTGATGAAGAAGGCGTAGCCGATCTCGGGCGTGAGGTAGAAGTTGTCGTAGGATTGCTCGTGGTGGGCATATTGGGCAGCCAGACCGAGATAGATGCCGTTCTGCTCGATATAGTAGCGTCCACCAACGCCGAAGAGCAATTCGTCCTGATGCACCTTGCGGCCCACGCTGTTCAGGCGGTCATAGGTCAGGCGCTTGTGGGTGTACTCAGCTTGAGCGTAGAACATCCAATCGTCGACGACGAACACACCGGCCGTAGCGCCGATGTCGAAGCGCAGTTTGTCGTTCTTACTGTACGAGAGGCTAAGGCTGCTCGAAGAGAGGTTCAGGTAACTCTTGCCGCCCTCAAACTGTGCACTGGCGGTCAGCGTGCAAAGGGCCATCATGCAGCCCACGAAGATTTTCTTAAACATGTTTTTACTCCTTATCAATTAATAATGATTCAATAATCTGCGCAAAACTAATAGTTTGCCCCGACTCGTCCAAAAAAAGACAGGGCTTTTTAGGTTTATTTAACGCTGCAAGTCATCGAGATACCATTTATAAAGGCGTTCAATGCCCTCGTCGATCTCAATCTGATGGTGCCATCCCAGTTCGTGCAGCTTGCTGACGTCGGTCAGCTTGCGCAGCGTGCCGTCGGGCTTGCTGCTGTCCCATCTGATTTCGCCTTCGTAGCCTATCGTGCGGCGGATCTTCTCGGCCAGTTCGCGGATGGAGAGCTCTACGCCTGTGCCTACGTTGATGTGGCAGTTGCGAATCTCATTGATGCCATCGCCGCTGACGTGGTCGGCGTAGGTGTCGTGGAAATCAACGTTCAGCAGGACGTGGACGGATGCATCGGCCATCTCCTCGCTCCAGAGGAATTCGCGCATCGGTTTGCCCGTGCCCCAAAGGGTGACCGCATCGGCGGTGATGCCGAAGTCGGAGAGCGGCTGTGCCACGGGACGGCGACTGAGGTCGAGTCGTAGGGCCTCGTCGTTGCCCTCACGAAGACATTTGGCCAAGTGAATCTTACGGATCATGGCAGGCAGCACGTGCGAGCTCACGAGGTCGAAGTTGTCATTGGGCCCATAGAGGTTGGTGGGCATCACGGCGATGTAATTGGTACCGTACTGCAGATTGAGGCTCTCGCACAACTTCAGCCCTGCAATCTTGGCGATGGCGTAGGGCTCGTTGGTGTACTCCAGCGGCGACGTCAGCAGGCAATCCTCGGTCATCGGCTGTGGCGCTTCGCGAGGGTAGATGCAGGTGCTGCCCAGGAAGAGGAGTCGTTCAACGCCATGTCGCCAAGCCTCGCCGATCACGTTCTGCTGGATCTGCAGGTTCTGGTAGATGAAGTCGGCGCGATCGTGCAGGTTGGCCATGATGCCGCCCACGTGGGCAGCAGCCAGCACTACGGCGACGGGGCGTTCGGCATCGAAAAACTCACGGACAGCCACGCCGTCCAGCAGGTCCAGTTCCTTGTGAGTACGCCCGACGAGATTGGTGAATCCACGACTGATCAGGTTGTTCCAGATAGCAGAACCCACGAGTCCGCGATGCCCTGCCACGTATATTTTATCGGTCTTGCTTAATGATTTCATGCTTGAAGTTTCGACTTTTTGAACTTATTGTAATGTTTTTCGGCGCAAAGTTACATCTTTTTGATGATTTTCCACTATCTTTGTCCCCTGAAATAACGTTTTCACTATGAAAAAACTTCAATCCCTCATCCTTTTGGCACTCGTGTGCCTCAGTTCAACCTTCGTTAATGCTCAGACGGCCAAGTCGCCCAAACGCGAATTCCGTGGAGCGTGGATTCAAGCCGTCAATGGGCAGTGGCAGGGCGTCGGCCGCGATGCCATGCAAGCCGAGCTGACGCGTGAGCTCAATGCCCTGCAGGCTGATGGCATCAATGCAATCCTTTTCCAATGCCGTGTCGAGGGCGATGCGCTCTATGCAAGCCCCTATGAGCCTTGGAGCCGCTATCTCACGGGTCAGCAGGGCACGCCTCCTTCGCCCTATTGGGATCCGCTGCAGTGGATGGTCGAGCAGTGCCATGCACGTGGCATGGAACTGCATGCGTGGATCAACCCTTACCGCGCCAAGACCAAGGGCACGCAGGCATTGGCAACCACGCACTATGCCATACAGCATCCCGAGCGTTGCTTCTCCTACGATGGATTGATGATCTTCGACCCCGGACTGCCCGAGAACCGTGCGTTCATCTGTGCCGTTGCCAAGGATATTGTCAGTCGCTATGACATTGATGGATTTCATATCGACGACTATTTCTATCCCTATCCCGTGGCAGGGCTGCCGATTCCCGACGATGCTGCCTATGCCGCCTATGGCCGTGGACGCGATCGCGGCGACTGGCGTCGCGAGAATGTCAATCTGTTCATCCGCGAATTGCACGATGTCATCCATAAGACCAAGCCATGGGTCAAGTTCGGCGTCTCGCCCTTCGGCATCTACCGCAACCAGCGTTCGTGGGCACAAGGTTCTGCTACCAATGGCCTTCAGAACTACGACGACCTCTATGCCGACGTGCTTCTCTGGGTCAACGAGGGATGGGTGGACTACAACGTTCCCCAGATCTACTGGGAAATAGGCAATCGTGCAGCCGACTACGACACGCTCATCCGTTGGTGGAGTCAGTACGCGCATGCGCGTCCTCTTTATATTGGCCAGGATGTCGACCGCACAGTCCAAAAGGGAGACATGGCGCAGAAAATGGCATTGCAGCGTTCGCTGCCTGGCATCAACGGCTCGTGCCAGTGGTATGCGCGTGCGGTAGCTGATGACAAGGGTGGCTATGGCTCAGCCCTTCGCACCTATTATCATCGTACGCCTGCCCTGCAGCCCGCGATGCCGTGGATCGACAAGAAAGCGCCTGGCAAGCCTCGCAAGGTGAAGGTCGTCTGGATGCCCGAAGGCCCCGTCCTCTTCTGGACAGCTCCGCGTGGCAAGAAGGAGATGGATGTCGCCAAGACCTACGCCGTCTATCGCTTTGCAGCAGGTGAGAAGGTGGACCTCGATGCCCTCGATCACCTCATCGCGATCACGCCGCAGACCTTCCTTGCCCTTCCTTATGTCAATGGTGCCCAGCAGTACACCTACGTCGTCACCTCTCTCGATCGTATGCAGAATGAGAGCAAGGCGAAGAAAGTGAAGGTAAAGTTGTAAGACTCTTAAAAGTAACAGCCCCTTAAAGTCGATGCCTACAAAGCGTAATACCCATCAAGCCGAGAAGACCAGTCAGCAGGCTGAAGAACAACTCTCTGCCGGCAAGCCTATCTCCCCATATCACGAGGATGACTCTTTACCCTCTCCACAAGAGGAGGTGGCGGAGTCGGCCTTTATTCATATTGAGAAAGCCCGCGTCAACAACCTGAAGGACGTGACTGTGGACATACCCCGAGAGAAACTGGTGGTCATCACAGGCCTTTCGGGCTCGGGCAAGTCGTCGCTCGCCTTCGATACCCTCTATGCCGAAGGTCAGCGTCGATACGTCGAGAGCCTGAATGCCTATGCTCGTCAGTTCTTAGGGCGCATGAGCAAGCCCGACTGCGACTATATCTCTGGCATCCCTCCCGCCATTGCCATCGAGCAGAAAGTCATCTCGCGCAATCCCCGTTCTACCGTGGGCACCAGCACCGAGATCTACGAGTACCTGCGCCTCCTCTACGCACGCATAGGTCGCACTTTCAGCCCCATCAGCGGCATGGAGGTGAAGAAACATACAACCGAGGACGTCGTCCAGTGTATGCTCTCCTATTCATCTGGTACGCGTTTCACCGTGCTTTGTCCCATCAGGCGGACGGAAGGGCGCACGCTCATGGAGCAACTCCGAGCCTATTTGCTCGAAGGCTATACACGTCTTGACTGCGATGGCGAGATGGTGAGGATTGAGGATTATCTCGAACAGCATAAGGACGATAGCGAAGGGCAGGGCGCTTCCAGTGGCTCATCTTCGTTTCCTCGTCTGCTCATCGACCGTCTCTCAGTGTCGGATGAGAAGGCAACCATCTCCCGCTTGGTCGACTCGGCCGAGACAGCCTTCTACGAGGGTGGGGGAGAACTCACGTTGCGCTTCCTGCCTGCAGGCATCGAGCATACGTTCTCCACGCGCTTCGAGGCCGACGGCATCACCTTCGAAGAGCCTTCCGACCAACTCTTCGCTTTCAACTCGCCCATGGGCGCCTGCCCTACCTGCGAAGGATGGGGCAACGTCACGGGCATTGACCCCCATCTGGTCATCCCCGACTCGTCCAAGAGTATCTATGAGGGTTGTGTCCAGTGTTGGCGCGGCGAGAAGATGAGCGAGTGGAAAACGGAGTTCATCCGTATGGCCGAGGGCATACGTTTCCCGATCTTCAAGCCCTACTACGAGCTGACCAACGACGAGCGCGACCTCCTCTGGCACGGGCGCTACTCAGGCCTCTCGCTCGAAGAGCGTTGGATGCGTCACGACGTCTGCATCGACCTTTTCTTCGACTACCTTCGTGAGGGGCGATACAAGATTCAGAATCGCGTCATGTTGGCTCGCTACACGGGCAAGACTGAGTGCCCCGACTGTCATGGCACACGCTTGCGTCCAGAGGCATCCTACGTCAAGGTCGGCGGGCGTGCAATCACCGAACTCGTCGATATGCCAGTCAGCGAACTTCATCATTGGTTCAGCCGGCTCGATGAGTCGTTAACGCCCCACGAACGTCAAGTTGCTAAACGACTGCTCGTGGAGATTCGTTCGCGCCTCCAGTTCCTGCTCGACGTAGGCCTCGGCTACCTCACTCTCGGGCGTCGTTCCAACAGCCTGTCGGGCGGTGAAAGCCAGCGCATTAATTTAGCTACCAGCCTTGGGTCATCACTCGTGGGCTCGCTTTATATCCTCGATGAGCCAAGCATCGGTCTCCATAGTCGTGACACAGAGCGGCTCATCTACGTTCTTCGCCAACTTGTGGATCTCGGCAATACGGTCGTTGTGGTTGAGCATGACGAGGACATCATCCGTGCAGCCGACTACATCGTCGACATAGGCCCCGAAGCAGGGCGATTGGGTGGCGAAGTCGTGTGCCAACTCACCACCGTCCCCTCCCTTGCAGGCGAGCGTACCTACCTCCTTGATGAGCATGCCAAAGATCAGATACCCGAAGAAGTCGTTCAACGCTCTCACACGCTCCAGTGGCTATTAGGACTGGATGCGATGGATGCCTCCTCGGCAACCTCTCTCGAAGGAGGCCAATTCCCTTCCTTGAGTGGAAGCGTGGAAGGTTTTTCTACCAGTCGTCCATGGAACCGCTTCATCACGGTCCGCGGTGCGCGCGCTAACAACTTGCGAGGCATTGACGTACGCTTCCCGCTGAACGTGATGACGTGCGTCACAGGTGTCTCTGGCTCAGGCAAAAGCAGCCTCGTGCGCGACGTCTTCTACCGTGCCATGAAGCGCCAGCTCGACGAGGTAGCCGATCGCCCAGGCGAGTTCATCGCTCTCGAGGGCGACCTCGATGCCGTCAAGGCTGTGGAGTTTGTCGATCAGAACCCCATCGGCAAGAGTTCGCGTTCCAATCCCGTCATCTACGTAAAGGCTTACGACGAGATACGCCGCCTCTTTGCCGAGCAGCCCCTTGCGCGACAGATGGGCTTCACCGCCAGTCACTTCTCGTTCAACACCGAAGGCGGACGCTGCGAGGAGTGCAAGGGCGAGGGCACCGTCACCATCGAGATGCAGTTCATGGCCGACCTCGTACTCGAGTGTGAGTCGTGCCACGGTCAGCGCTTCAAGAGCGACATTCTCGATGTCCGTTTCCATGGGCAGAATATCAACGACGTCCTCAATATGACCGTGCGCCAGGCCATGGAGTTCTTCGACCAGCATGGCGAGAAGCGCATCGTGCGTCGCCTCAAGCCCCTGCTCGACGTAGGACTCGGTTACATCAAGCTCGGGCAATCGTCGAGTACGCTTTCAGGCGGTGAGAACCAACGCGTTAAGCTCGCCTACTACATCGGCATGGAGAAGCAGCAGCCCACGCTTTTCATCTTCGACGAGCCTACCACAGGACTTCATTATCACGATATACGCCGACTCCTCGCAGCCTTCGATGCGCTCATCGAGCGAGGCCATACCATCGTCGTCATCGAGCACAACCTCGACGTCATAGCTCGTGCCGACCACATCATTGACCTCGGTCCGGAAGGTGGCGCTGAAGGCGGTAACATCGTCTGCGAGGGAACACCAGAGCAAGTAGCAGCCTGCGAAGCGAGCTATACGGGACATTTTTTGCGCAAAAAACTCAAATAATCGACAAAATGTTTGGTGCATACGCGATTTTGCGTTAATTTTACGGCGAAAACGAGCATATAACTACCCTTTTTTAACCCTTTAAACCCAAAAAAGTATGAAAAAGTATTTAGCAGAAATGGTAGGCACGATGGTACTCGTGCTCATGGGTTGCGGTGTAGCAACCAGCATTGGATGTGGCGAGCCCGCAGGTGTTGCTGCCACCGCCTTCGCTTTCGGTCTTGCTGTTGTCGCTATGGCTTACACCATCGGTGGCATCAGTGGTTGCCACATCAACCCCGCCATCACCCTTGGTTGCTTCCTCTCGAAGCGCATCTCAGGCAAGGACGCTTGCATGTACATGATCTTCCAGGTCATCGGTGCCTTCATCGGTTCCGCACTGCTCTGGCTGCTCACTTCCAACACCGCTGTCGAAGGCACGGGTGCCAACGACCTGCAGGAAGGCGTCACCGTTCTTGGCGGTCTCTTGGCTGAAATCATCTTCACCTGCGTCTTCGTCCTCGTTGTCCTCGGCACCACTGATGCTAAGAAGGGCGCTGGCAACTTCGCAGGCCTTGCCATCGGTCTCTCCCTCGTGCTCGTACACCTCGTCTGCATCCGCTACACGGGCACCAGCGTCAACCCCGCTCGTTCCATTGCTCCCGCTATCTTCCAAGGCGGCACGGCTCTCACTAACCTCTGGATCTTCATCGTAGGTCCCTTCGTAGGTGCAATCTGCGCTGCCGGCATCTGGGCATGCATTGGCTGCGACGAGAAGTGCGAGAAGTAAGCATTGCGCTATTCTTGTTTTTACCGGAACCATACAAGTTATCCCCCGCTGACGGCTCTCGTTGGCGGGGGCTTTCGTTCATTTTGCCTGATGCTTGTCACGACTGGCTTTGAGTCATGCAATTACACGAATGGTCGCGGAGCCCTACACGTATGGTCGCGTAGCCCTACACGTATGGTCGCGCAGCCCTACACGTATAGTCGCGCAGCCTCACACGTATGGTCGTGCAGCGTGATGCGATCAATAGATGGGATGTAAGGAACGTAGAGGTGGTCGCTTATCGAATGATAAAATGACAAATGTCAACAAAAATGACGCGAAGATTGAAAAATTTGCAGGCAATACGCGGTTTTTGCGATAAAATCGTTACCTTTGTGCCCTCAGAGCAAGCGACTGAGACTGCCTGCGCGATTCTGCATTGGGCAAAAGCTCTCAAAACCGCTAATCAGGCTCATGCACGTTCGTGCGTTATCTTCTGATTCTACAATCATTCTAAAACTCATAATCACATGGCAAAAATGAATTTTGGCGGCGTTATCGAGGAAGTGATGACCCGCGAAGAGTTCCCACTGGAGAAGGCACGTGAGGTGCTGAAAAACGAGACTATCGCTGTGCTTGGCTACGGCGTTCAAGGTCCTGGTCAGGCTTGCAACCTGCGCGATAATGGCTTCAACGTCATCGTAGGCCAGCGTCAGGGCAAGACCTATGACAAGGCTGTTGCCGATGGTTGGGTACCTGGTGAGACGCTGTTCTCGCTTGAGGAGGCTGCTGAGCGCGGCACCATCGTTTGCCTGTTGCTCTCCGATGCCGCCCAGATGCAGCTCTGGCCCACGATTAAGCCTCATCTGACGGCTGGCAAGACGCTCTACTTCTCTCACGGCTTCGCTATCACCTGGAACGATCGCACGGGTGTCGTCCCGCCAAAGGACATCGATGTCATCATGGTCGCTCCCAAGGGCAGCGGTACCAGCCTTCGCACGATGTTCCTCGAGGGCCGCGGACTCAACAGCAGCTATGCTATCTATCAGGATGCCACTGGCAAGGCATTGGAGAAAGTGCTCGCCTTCGGCATCGGCATCGGCAGCGGTTACCTCTTCGAGACAACGTTCCAGCGCGAGGCCACTTCTGACCTCACGGGTGAGCGCGGTTCGCTGATGGGTGCTATCCAAGGTCTGCTGCTGGCTCAGTACGAGGTGCTGCGCGAGAATGGCCATACGCCCTCTGAGGCTTTCAACGAGACTGTTGAGGAACTGACGCAGTCGCTCATGCCGCTTTTCGCTCAGAAGGGCATGGACTGGATGTACGCCAACTGCTCGACAACCGCTCAGCGTGGTGCCCTCGACTGGATGGGCCCGTTCCACGATGCCATCAAGCCTGTCGTTGAGAAGCTCTACGCCAGTGTCAAGTGCGGCAATGAGGCACAGATCAGCATCGACAGCAACTCGAAGCCCGGTTATCGCGAGGGCCTCGAGAAGGAACTTGCAGCCCTGCGCGAGAGCGAGATGTGGCGCACGGCAGCTGTCGTTCGTCAGCTCCGTCCCGAGAACAACTGATTCAGGGCGGTACACTTTTTTACTTCATAAGTTACGGAGGCATAGAGCGAAAACGCAGCTCTGTGCCTCCGTGCCTTTGCTTATTCATGATGAAAATAGGCTTACTTCAAGAAAAAAAGTGCATGCGATGACCAACGTATCGAATTAATCGCTACCTTTGCAGCAGAAAAAACCAACCACGCAACGCCATGCAAGCAGACAGCATCGTCATCATCCCCACCTACAACGAGAAAGAAAACATCGAGAACATCATCCGTGCCGTCACAAGCCTGGAGGAACATACGTTCAATGTGCTGGTGATCGATGACGGATCGCCTGATGGTACAGCCAGCATCGTGAAGCGACTGATGGCTGGCGAACTGACGGATCGCCTCTTCCTGGTTGAACGTTCAGGCAAACTGGGATTGGGAACCGCTTACATTGCAGGCTTCAAGTGGGCGTTGGAACATGGCTATGAGTACGTCTTCGAGATGGATGCCGACTTCAGTCATGCGCCTGCCGACCTGCCGCGTCTGTTGGCCGCCTGTCGCGACGAAGGCTACGACATGAGCATCGGTTCGCGCTACATCACAGGTGTGAATGTAGTCAACTGGCCGATGGGGCGTGTGTTGATGAGCTATTTCGCCTCGAAATACGTCCGCGCCATCACGGGGCTGAGCATCCACGACACGACGGCGGGCTTCGTCTGCTATCGGCGTCAAGTGTTGGAGACGATTGACCTCGACGCGGTCCGTTTCAAGGGATATGCCTTCCAAATAGAGATGAAGTTCACGGCCTACAAATGTGGATTCAGGATTAAGGAGGTGCCCGTCGTCTTCGTCAATCGCGAACTGGGCACCAGCAAGATGTCAGGTGGCATCTTCTCCGAGGCGGTGTTCGGCGTCATGCGCCTGCGCTGGGATGGTTGGTTCAAGAAGTATAAGCAGAAACCCACATGAGCGCCACCACTTTTAGCGATATCCTGTATGTGTCCGACGGCCGTGTGCGGCGGGCAGATATCGTTGTTGAAGGCGAGTATATCGCCAAGATCAAGGACAAGGAGGAGATAGAACTTGCGACTGCTGCAACCGTCCACGATGGGCAGAACGCAGGAGTGGGAGAACTTCTGCTGCCAGGTATAATAGATGAACACGTGCACACGCGCGAGCCAGGCCTCACACACAAGGGCGATCTCACGTCGGAGACGCGTGCAGCAGCTGCTGGAGGGGTCACCACCATCATGGACATGCCCAATGTGGTGCCGCAGACGACAACGCTTGAAGCGCTGACTGAGCGTCAGGCTCTGGGAGCCGCCCATGCCTTTGTCAACTACAGTTTCTACTTCGGCGCCACCAATGCCAATGCTGCTCTGTTGCCTCAGCTCGACACCACTATGGTGCCGGCTGTGAAGCTGTTCATGGGTAGCTCCACGGGAGGGATGTTGGTGGATCATGGCGAGGCGTTGCATGCTGTGTTCGAACAGTCGCCCTTGCCCATCATGACCCATTGTGAGGACTCGGCCATCATCGCCAAGAACATGCGTGAGGCTCAGGCACGCTTCGGCGACGACCCTGCCGTTTGCCACCACAGCGAGATCCGCAGTCGGGAGGCCTGCGTGGCTTCGACAAAGCTCGCCGTCGAACTGGCGCTCAGGCACAAGCGGCATCTTCATGTGGCCCACCTCTCGACAGCCGATGAACTGGAAGCGATAGGCAATCAAGCTCGTCTGGATAGTCTTGAGAATTCAGGCAAGCTCGCCGCGCCCTCCCATCCTCGCATTACGGCGGAGGTATGCTTGCCTCATCTGCTGTTCTGCGACGAGGATTATGCCACTCTCGGCACTCGCATCAAATGCAATCCAGCTGTGAAGACGCGTGCCGATCGTGACGCCTTGCGCCTTGCCATCGCCGACGGGCGTATCGCTACTGTGGGCACAGACCATGCGCCTCACCTGCTCAGTGAGAAGGAAGGCGGTTGCAAGCGTGCTGCTTCGGGAATGCCGATGGTTCAGTTCTCGTTGGTCGCCATGCTGCAACTCATGGAGGAAGGCATCGTCTCGCTGCCCCAGGTCGTAGCGCTGATGAGCCATCATCCAGCACAACTCTTTGCTATCCGGGACCGTGGTTTCATCCGTGAGGGCATGAAGGCAGACCTGACTCTGGTGCGTCGTCAGTCGTGGGTGCTGAACCGTCAGGACATCATTAGCCGCTGTGCCTGGAGCCCGCTCGAAGGGCGCACTTTCAGTTGGCGAGTGGCAGAGACCTATTGTAACGGACGTTTGATCTACGATCACGGCACGTTTGCCGATGGCAACCTTCACGCTCAAGCCTTGCGCTTCGAACGCGGATGATTTCGGACCAATCTCTATTGAGCCGCAATTTCGTTGGTAAGTAGCGGCAAGCAGTAACTCTACTATATCACGATGATTCAGACGCTCCACTATCGTCTCCAAGAAGTTTCCGACTACATCAACTGGAGCTACTTCTTCCATGCATGGGGCTTTCCTGCGCGCTTTGCCAGCATCGCGAGCATCCATGGATGTGACAGCTGTCGGGCGATTTGGTTGGCTGATTTCCCTCAGCCAGAACGAAAGCGAGCCGCTGAGGCTATGGAGTTGCACAAGGAGGCTTTGCGGATGTTGGTGCGTTTGGGGGCTGAGGGTTATCGCGTTCATGTCCGCTTCGGACTCTTCGATTGTAATGCCGACGGCGATGATATCATCATCGATGGCAGCTATCGTCTGCCTATGTTGCGACAACAACATGAGCCTTATTTGTGTCTGGCCGATTTCGTGCGACCCCTCAACAGCGAGGGCGTGAAGGATCGGATTGGCATCTTTGCCGCTTCGGCCGACGAGCGCATCGAGCAGCATTATGCCGATGGCATGCCTGATGCCGACGCCTATCTCCATCTGCTCTGTCAGACGCTGGCCGACCGTCTGGCCGAGGCTGCCATTGAGCGTGCACATCAGGCTATCCGTAAGTCCTATTGGGGTTACGCATCAACAGAACAACTCTCCATAGCGGAACTTCATGCAGAGCGTTTTCAGGGCATACGTCCTGCTGTAGGCTATCCCAGTTTGCCCGACCAGAGCCTGAATTTCGACCTCGACGCGCTTCTTGATTTCTCCACTATAGGCATCACGCTGACAGAGCACGGCGCCATGCGCCCTCATGCCAGCGTGAGTGGGCTGATGATGGCTCATCCTGAGGCCCGCTATTTCAGCATCGGATGCATTGGCAACGACCAGTTGTGCGACTACGCACAACGCAAAGGGCGCACCCCCGAGGAGATGCGCCCTTATCTGGCTGCGAATCTGGAATGATCCGAGTTATTGACGAATCAACATCTTCTCGACAACTTTGCCTGCTTTCACGAGGTAGACACCAGCGGGCAATGATGGGAGCGCTCTGTAGTGCCCCTGCCAAATCATCTGTCCCTGTATGTTGTAAAGACTGACGAGCGAGGCTGGTGTAAGACGTTCGGGTGCTGTCTGCCCCTGGATGCCATCAGCACTTCCGTGTAGATAATCCTCGCAGTAAGCCAGTTGCTGTCGAACGGCGGCATCATCGGGGGCCAGAGCATAGTTGTTGCGCAGTACGAAGACGCCAGCGTTATCTACGCGTGACGATCCCTGAACGCCCAGCTCATCGTTGACGACCAATTGGATGTGAGCGCGACGCGGACCGATTGAATAGCGACCCTCGCTGCGTTGTTGGAAGGTGATGGCCTGTGGCTCGTCGGCCAACCAGGCCGTAGTAGCGTCGACATGAAGGTATTGGCGTGCGCCAAGGTTGTAGAAATAGTATTCATTGTGGGCCTCAGAACGCAGGATGAGCCAATTGTCGGAGGGCGCAGAGACACGTGTCGGGCGCTGGTAGGCAGCGAGCGCAGTCTCGTCCGTAGCCCCAGCGATGGCCAATTGTCCTTGTTCGTCGGTCACGAGGTCACCGTAGCCGTAGGGATTATGCAGCTGATAGGCTGTGAATGAGGTGATATGCACGGGCTTGTCGATTGTGCCCCAAGCCAGCGGCTGTGCCGTTATGCCCAGATGGGCTATGGCTTCGCGCAGGACTACGGCGTCCTCGACACGACCATCGTCATAAACAACTTTCAATTCTTGGAGGTCTTCAGGTCGATAGCCTCCAAGACGGTCCTCCTCGGCCAGCAGAGCTGCTGCCAATTGCTTCAGGTCGTTGAGTCGATATTCGTTCTTGAAATATATCTCATTGATGGCCAAGTTGTATCCGTTGCCGTGGCCCGATGTGAAGCGGCAACGGAAATAGCGTGATGTGACGGGCTCTGGCAGCACGATGGTGGGGGCGTTGTCGTTGGCGAATGTGAACGTGCCCACCTGTTTCCATGTGCGTCCGTTGTCTGAGACATAGAGCTGCATCTCGCGAGCACGGTTGTGGAGGTCCATGCTTTGATAGAGACCAATGCTGGTGATGCGTTGGGGCTCACCTGCGTCGAAATCGAAGGTGTGGGGATAGGCTGCGTAACTGCGATTGTGGTAGTAGGACGACGTGTTGCCATCCATGATTTGCGCTGCACGTCCGTAAGGTCCTTCGCTGGTGGTTTCCTCATCGCTGTAACTGATCAGCTTCCAGACGGATGGATCGGAGACGACGCGTGTCTGCTCAATACGCATGCTGATATCTTTGTTGTTGTTGCGTTGCAGGGCTAAGTCCACTCGATCGCGAAGAGCTTGGATGTTGATGGTGTCGACCCACGGCATCTGCCCCTGAGCAACGGGTTCGTAGGTGTCAGCACTGTCACGAACGCCCAGCAAACCGCCTGTCTCGACGTAGAAAGCATTGTCGTAATACCCCGTTACGCCATGACCATAATCGTTGCGCGAATTGCGAATGCTTGCTGACTGCGTGCTGCCGAAACCGGCATGATTCAGACTGAACCACTTACCGCTGGCTGTGGAGCGCATAGAGCCATTGCGATAGTAGACGCGACGATAGCGATTGCCACCAAAGCCGCTCCAGTTCTCAATGAAGCTGTACATGCCTGAGTTGTTACCTTCCATGCGATAGGTATTGGCGGCACGGATGGTGCCGAAGTAGTGCCATTCGCTCTCCTCTGCTTGTTTGTACCAGTAGGAGAGCAACGTGCTGCGGAAGGGCGTCACCGTCGTTGTGCCATCGGCATTGGTCGTGGTCGTCTCGATGTAGTCGGGGCGTTCGTACATGAGCATCTGCACCCAATGGTCGGTCTGCCAGCGCTGCCCCTCAGGATAGCGCAAACTGGCTCCAGTGCCTTCGCCACCGAAGCGTACGGCATAAGCATCAGGCCCCACGTCGACGGCTCCTGAGCGCAGGTAGTCGGGCAGTGTCTTGTCCTTGTCGGTATCGCCTGCGTCCCAGGCAGAGAAGATGACGGCATGCGTCCACGAGTCGTCGTCGAGCAGGTGATTGGTTTGAATGCCCGAGTAGAGGCCTGATGAGCCGATTGTCATCTGATAGGTACACGACTGCTTCAAAGCTTCGGGAATGAGCGCTTCCATGTAAATCCAGTCGAACGATTCGCCCGCAGGAGCTTTGGGGTCGGTAGTGCTCCACCAAAGGTGAACGGCAGGAGCCATCATCGAGTTGGCTGCTGTCGCCTTCTGGCGGGCTGTACGCTGGAAGGTGAGGTAGTAGAGTCGTCCCAGGTTGATGTGTGCGTCGGGACTTGTCAGTTGGATCAAGTACCAACCATCGGCAGCTAACTCTGTGTCGGGCATGATTTCAAAAGTCTGTATGCCCGATTTGCCTGTCTGGTTCTGGACGGTATGATCCACGATGACCTCTCCAGTCTGAGGGTAGGTAATGCGAACGTTGAACGTGACAGTCGTGCTGCGATTCTTGGGGACGATTGATGCATCGGCGCGGACGTGCCCCGCTGGCAGACGAACGACGTAGGAGACGACTGTGCCCTCGTCGAAATTCCATGCAATCCAATTGTCGGTCTCAGAGTAGCCTGTGGCCTGTCCGTCTTTCTCGCGATAGTGACGGCCTGCCCATACGGTGTCAGTCTGAGCCTGCCAATCGGTGGCCATAACGGGTGCGATGGCCAACAGCAAAAGTGCTGTCAAGGTAGTCTTCAGGTAAATAGGATTCATAGCTGTCTTCAGGTTATTGGAAGGTTGTCAAATGTTGGAAGGGCGCCGTTGCAGGCAAGCCATCGAAGGTTGTCCGAAAACAGATTGCAGCAAGCGGCTTGGGCGGGGAGAGTGGGGAGCGAGGAAGCCTACTCGTTCATCTTTTCCATATTCTCCTTGGCCATTCGTACGTATTCCTGCACGTAGGCATGTGAACGGAAGTACGGCGATGCCAGCGTGATGAGTTCTTCGATTTGCGGCGTGAGGACGGGGTAGGGGTAGTTGCTCGTGGCAATCATGAACACACCAGGTCCCAACGGATCGTCCATGTGCGCCTTGATGAAGGCGGTGACGAGCTGGTCGTTGCGTGCCGACAGTTGAGCAGCCTCTTGATTCAGTTGGGCGATGATATCGGTGTGGTCAAGTCCTTCGAGAATCATCTGGCTTTCCCGACGCGGAAGGGCTTGCATCTGTTCGTCCAGGTCAGCCTTTTCTCGGATGAAGGCATAGAGCGTGTCGTTGAGTTCAGAACCCGTCACGCGACGCTCGGTCTCGGTCAGCGTGATGGTGAGGGGTGTCTCGTCTATGACAATCGGCATGATGCTCTCGTCGCCAAGGAACAGGCTGCCCATTGTTACTGAATCCATGTCGGCATCGAATTGGAAGCGCCCGTGTACGACGCGTGACGAATCGATGGCGCGCAAATCGCCGTCGGAGTAGATGCGGAGGTACAGCATACGTCCCTCCAATTCGGCGAGCGAAGTGGTGCCTTGGATGTTCATTTTTGAGTGGCAGCCTGCGAGCGTGAGGAGCAAACTGATCAGCAACAAATCGTGCAATCGATAGTGTTTCATTGAGTATAGTATGTTATTTTAGTCTTTAGGATAAGTCGTTTCAGTCTTCTGGATCATAAGAGCCCTCGGCAGGAGGATTGTATTCGGTGGTGAGGCGGCTGTTGATGACCTCGTATACCTTTTGCATTGTAGCGCGTTCGCCATCAGGCCCTTGCCCGACTGAGGTGACGGCAGGATGTATGACCAACGAGAGCGGATGCCACGTGACGAAGTTGAAGCCACGCGAACGTGGCAACACCTCGAACGAACCGTTGATGGTCAGCGGCAACAACGGAAGTTGTAGTTCGTCGGCCAGTTGGAAAGCTCCGCGCTTGAAGCGGCGCATGCGCCCGTCCCAAGTGCGAGCGCCCTCGGGAAAGATGACCAACGAGATGCCATCCTTCAGGATAGCGCGAGCGCAGTCGTGTGTCTCCTTCATCTTCTTGGGACCTCCTTTCTGGTCGACGAAGATGAAGCCAGCGCTCTCGCAAGCCCGTCCCACGAGGGGCATCTGCCGTAGTTCCTGCTTCAGCATCCACTTGAAATGGCGGTTGAGGAAGCCATAGATGAGAAAGATGTCAAAAGCGCCCTGATGGTTGGGTACAATCACGTAGCTCTGCCGTGGATCCATGTTCTCGCGACCTTCGACGTGTACGGGCAGCAACAACAACCGGATGAAGAGTCGCGACCACCACTTGCCGGGATAATAGCTCCACCATGGGGCGTTCAGCAAAGCACAGCCCAAGATGGTCGCCAGCGCTGTCAGGATCGTGATGACCAGCAGCAGGGGCGAGATGAGCAGTTGGTAGAGGCGATAGAGCAGGCTCATGATTTATCTTCTTTTTTCAGTTCTGCTTTTTTCAGTTCTGCAGGGATGCGGAATGCTGTGTACAACTCGAGCACGCAACCGATGGCCAGACAGACGACCCATTCGTTGCGACGGGCAAAACCGAACCGGAACGTCTGCATCGCCATGCAACAGGCTGCGCACAGGAATGCGATGAGCCCAAGCAACTGCTGGCGGCGCAGACGACGAATCGTGAAACTGCGTCCCTCGTAGCGCTGCATCATCTGCAGAGGACAGAAGATCAACGAACCAGAGATAAAGAAAACAGCAGCTGTGACAGGTCGCCACAGGTAGGCAGCAGCACCAAAGAGCATGAAGCAGGCTGCCAGCTGCTGAAGGCGGAGTAGTCGTGGAGAGAGTTCAGTCATGAGTCTGGGGCTTTGAAGTCGTTTCGGCAGGGACTGTAGCAGGAACTTCCTCTGTGGCTGTCAGCGCTGTACTGTCGGTGCTGCGGGCATTGGTGTCGGGAACGGCAGTTGCCGCGGGAGCCTTGGCGACAGGAGCCTTCTGCTCAGGAACCGTCGTTTCCACATAACCGTCGCCTGGATTCACAAAGACGAAGACATCTTCGTTGTCACGCTTCATCCGATAGCGCTCACGAGCCATCTTCTCCACCATTTCGCGTGAGCTCTCGAGCGCTTGCAACTGTGCCTTCTCCTCGTCATACTGTTGTTGGTATTTGGCAATCTCGCGTTTCAGATTGCTGATCTCCACCCGTCGCTCATAGCGTGACCAGAGGCTATTCTCGTCGAGCACACCAAGGATGAGCAGGAAAATCAACAGTGCTGCCCAGTACTTGTAGCGACGAACGTAGTTCCAAAACGTAATTAGTCGTCCCATAGTCGTTCTTTATTTCCTTATTTCCTTTGTTTATTTCTGCTTTTATGCCGCGAAGATAGCACTAAATTGTGAAATACGTATCACGATTGAATATTTTTCCGTCCCGGAAGCGCTCCTTTTAGACTTTTTTTGTAATTTTGGCGGCGAAAAAGGCTTTTAATGCCTCTCATAAAGGACAACGACAACGCTAATAACGCCCAACAACATCATCATGTCTGAATATATTGTTTCTGCGCGCAAGTACCGCCCGATGACGTTCAGCAGTGTGGTCGGACAGTCGTCTATCGCCACCACCCTGAAGAATGCTATCCACAGCGGAAAGCTTGCTCACGCCTACCTCTTCTGCGGGCCGCGTGGTGTCGGCAAGACTACTTGTGCTCGCATTTTTGCCAAGACCATCAACTGCTTGAATCCGCGTGAGGACGGCGAGGCCTGCGACGCATGCGAGTCTTGCCTCTCGTTCAACGAACAGCGTTCGCTTAATATCCACGAACTCGACGCGGCCTCCAACAATTCGGTCGACGACATCCGCAACCTCATCGACCAAGTGCGTATCCCGCCTCAGATTGGTAAGTACAAGGTCTTCATCATTGATGAGGTACACATGCTCTCGACGGCAGCTTTCAACGCGTTCCTCAAGACGCTTGAGGAGCCGCCTGCCCATGCGGTCTTTATCCTTGCTACCACCGAGAAACACAAGATCCTGCCGACCATTCTCTCGCGTTGTCAGATCTATGATTTCCAGCGTATGACCATTGAGAATACCGTGGCGCATCTGGCTCATGTGGCAGAACAGGAGGGCTACACCTATGAGCCCGCTGCTCTCAACGTGATTGCCCAGAAGGCCGACGGCGGCATGCGCGATGCACTCTCCATCTTCGACCAAGTGGTCAGCTACACTGGTGGAAATATTACGTATCAGCAGGTGATAGAGAACCTGAATGTTCTCGACTACGACTACTATTTCCGACTCGTCGACCTGCTCCTTGAGAAGAAAATCAGCGAGAGCCTGTTGCTCTACAACGAGATCTTGGCCAAGGGTTTCGAGGGCGGTCCTTTCATCAGCGGTCTGGCCTCTCATCTGCGCGATCTGCTTGTCAGTCGCGACCCTCAGACCTCACAGTTGCTCGAAGCCAGCGACGACATCCGCAAGCGCTATGTCGACCAGGCACAGCGCTGCCGTCCACAATGGCTCTATCGTGCTATTCGCCTTTGCAACGATTGTGACCAAGCCTACCGTACTAGCCGCAACAAACGCCTGCAAGTGGAACTCACCCTCATCGAGGCGGCACAAGCTACTGACGACGAGCCTTCTGCGGGGCGCCGCCCCGTACGTATTCTTAGACCCATCTTCAGCCTCCTGACGACAGCAGCTGCCGCCAGCGAGGCGCCTGTCGCTGCTTCTCCTGCGACAGCTTCCACTACCTCTACGACGTCGACCCTCTCCTCTGTAGCACCCGCGAAAGCGCCCACCACTACCGCTCAGTCGCTGCAGCACGCCCAGCCCTCACAGGGGCGCCCTGATGTCACGTTACCTCCGAAGCCTGCCTCGGCAACCGCCAAACCTCAGTTGCTGAACCTCGACAAGTTGGCTCCTTCCATAGGACATCTACGCTCCAAGAGGACTGCCACTCCTGCTCCAGCCCAGTCGGTAGCCAGTGCCACTCCAGCCAAGACTGAGCAGATAGAGGATAAACCCTTTACGCTCGAGGATGTTCTGCTGCAATGGCAGGTCTTCATCCAGCATCTGCCTCAGGCCGACACAGCGCTCGCTCAGAACATGCGCATCATGCAGCCTCGCCTCTCCGACGACAGCGAGACGACAATCCTCCTTGACATCGAGAACGAAGATATCGCTTCGATGCTAACCCCTAAATTGCCTGAACTTCAGCAATTCCTGCAGAAAGAACTTCGCAACAACCAGGTTTCCATCAACTGCCAAGTCGTCAAGCGTGAGCAGACGGCCGTCCGCAGCTACGACAAACGTCAGCAGTTACGCCATTTCTGCGAGTTGAATCCAAGTCTCATCAGTTTGGGCAAGGCTTTCAAGCTCGAGCTGACCTAACCGATGATCATCACTAATCGTTTTATCCCCTTCGGCACGTTTCTTGCCATCAATCTCTTCGGGCTCATCTTCGTCCGCAAGGGGCAGAAACTCACGGAGGTTGATTTGAGGCACGAGCGCATTCACACTCGTCAGATGCGTGAGCTGCTCTACGTCCCCTTCTACATGATTTATTTGATGGAGTGGCTTGTCCGACTTATTCAGTATCGCCATTTCATGCGTGCCTATCTCTCCATCTCCTTCGAGCGCGAAGCCTATGCCCATCAGTTTGAGTCCGACTACCTCCAGCAGCGCCGTCATTATGCTTGGCTCCGCTATCTCTGACGTCGCTCTGGCTGCTTTCTTGTCTTGAAAGAATTTTTGGTATAGAAATGTAGAGTCGTTTGTGACTCTGCTATCCGGACGTGAAGATTTCCCTGCCGCAGAAATAAGCTTGATCAGAAAGGAGCAGGCAGTTCAAAATGCAGTTGTTCGCCTGTCACTGGATGGCGCAGGGAAAGTGCCTCGGCGTGCAGGCAGAGGCGGTCGCCCACGTGTCCATAGAGGCGGTCGCCCACGATGGGATGGCCCAGCCCGTCGGGCGAGGCTGAATGCACGCGCAGTTGATGGGTCCGGCCCGTTCGGGGGAAGAAGGCTATTCGCGTCACGGGCTGTCCGTCTCGTTCTTCGTGGCCGAGCACTACGTAGTCAGTAATGGCTTCCTTGCCATGAGCCGTGTCGGTCTTTCGGCGAGGCAGTTGCTCGAGGTCGGGAGCGATGGGAATGTTGATGGTTCCAGAAGTGTTGATGCTACCTTCCAGCAAAGCAATGTATCGCTTACTGACTTCTCGCCGTTCAAACTGCAGGCTCAGCGCACGATGGGTGGCTGCGTCCTTGGCTACGACCATCAACCCCGACGTGTCCATGTCTAATCGGTGCACAATCACGCTGCCTTCAATGTCCGGCCACAAGCGATGGGCGGCATCGAAGACGCTGGCCTGATCGCTCTTGCCGGGTATGCTCACCCAACCAGCAGGTTTCTCGATGACGGCCAGGTATTTGTCCTCCCACGCGACGCGTATGGGCGAGTTGGCCTTATCGTAGTGCTCGGCGGGGTCGGGCTCTACGTTCAGCCCTTCTAGCATGTGTGTCAGAATGGGGCGGCATTTGCTGTGGCAAGCAGGGAAGAATGCTCCTGGCTGATGGTAGTGGTCGGGCGACGAAGGTCCCCACCAGAACTCTGCCATAGCCACGGGGCGAAGCCCAAGGGCATAGGCGGCTTGAAGCAATTTGGGCGCGCAACATTCGCCGGCGCCGCTTGGGATTCGGCGAGCGGGAAACAGGTCATGAAGGCTGCGTCGCTCTCCTCGTCCATTCAGGAAGTTGAACTGGTCGAAAAGCCATTGCTGGAGGGCTTCGCTGCGACGCTTGCGTTCTTCTGAGAGGTTGCGCAGCTGGCCATTGTGAGCTGCCAGCAATTCTTCTGCGGCAACTATTTCTTCCTTGTGCAATTGCTTGGCTCGTTGTATGTCGGCTTTCTGATGCTGGCTTTCGCGGATGATTGCCTCGTGCCACTGTTTGTTCTCGCTGGTCGATGGAAGGTGCTGTTCGAGCGCTGAGCGCAACTGCTCGCGACGCGCTTTGCCTTCTGCATACGTCTGCTTTGCCTCTGCTATGGCTGCTTCACGCTCGCTGCGCAGCTGTGCTAACTGCGCCTTTAGCCTCTGAATCTCAGCGTCTGTGCGCAGCGCCTCAAAGTGAGCATTGAGTTCGCTGATGGATGCCTGTTCCTTTTGGAAATGACTCTCTGGGTCGAGGTAATCCACTACCGGTGGCACGAACCACGGATGGTCGTAGCAGCCAAATAATTGTCCTGAATAAGCAGCCATAAAAGCAAGCCCCGACTTGCTTGTAGAAGGGGCTGAAAGCATGGCGTCGGAAGCGACTTCAACGACAATCACGCCGTACATCTTTCCCTCGTCGACTCCCATTCCTTGCAAGTGTGTCTGCACTACAGCCGCAGCTTGGATGCACAGCGGATGTGGAGTATAGCGGAACGGAAACGTGAACGCATCGGGCAGAGCCGAGTCGCCGCGTTCGAGAGGGTGAAGATATGAAGGCGCTGAGGCTGACAAAGCGGTCCTAATGAATGAGGGTTGGAGAGAGTATAGACGTATAGGCCTTAGCGTATATACGCGAAGGGCTTAAGATATGTACGCGTCGAACTTCACGACTGGTCGCGTTGGTCTTCACGTCTGGTCGCGTTGGTCTTCACGACTGGTCGCGTTGATCTTCACGTCTGGTCGCGTAGGGCTATTCGTCCTTTCGTGTCAGTCAACTTTTTCAGTCAATCAGACGTACGCCACCTTTGTCGGCCGACGAGACACTCTGGGCATAGGCGCGCAGGCTCTTCGAGACCATGCGCTGACGGCGCAGGGGCTGCTGCGGGCGAGCCGCCAGTTCTTCGTCGCTCAGCCGTACGTTGATACTGCGGTTGGGGATGTCAATGTCGATGATGTCGCCGTCGATGATCTTACCGATGTTTCCGCCGCTGGCAGCTTCCGGTGAGATATGACCGATCGAAAGGCCGCTGGTACCTCCGCTGAAACGACCGTCGGTGATGAGGGCACATTCCTTGCCCATGTGCATGCTCTTGATGTAGGAAGTGGGGTAGAGCATCTCCTGCATGCCGGGTCCGCCCTTCGGCCCTTCGTGAGTGATGACGACGACGTCGCCCTTCTTGACCTTGCCGCCGAGGATGCCCTCGCAGGCATCTTCTTGGGAATCGAAGACGACGGCGGGCCCCGAGAATTTCCAGATGCTTTCGTCGACGCCTGCCGTCTTGACGACGCAGCCGTCCTGGGCTATATTGCCGAAGAGAACAGCCATTCCACCATCTTTCGTGTAGGCGTGTTCGATGTCGCGGATGCAGCCTGTGGCGCGGTCCGTGTCAAAGGCTTCGTAGTAGGTTTCCTGTGCGCCTAACTCGTTGCAGAAGCGGCCTGCAGGTGCTGATAGATAAAGCTTGGTGTCTAATTCTTCCTCGCTCTGTTCCTGGCAGGGAGCGGTGATGGAGAATCTCTCGATGTCCTCGGCCAGCGTCTTTCCGTTGACGCGCTTCACGCTGGTGTCGATGAGTCCGCCTTTGGCCAATTCGCCCATTAGCGACAAGACTCCGCCCGCACGTCCGAATTCCTGCACGCTGTACTTCTGGCTGTTGGGCGCTAACTTGCAGAGGAATGGCGTCTTGCGCGAGAGCGCGTCGATATCTTTCATCGTGAAGTCGACGCCCGCCTCTTGCGCTACGGCCAGCAGATGAAGCACCGTGTTGGTGCTGGCGCCCATGGCGATGTCGACGGTCATCGCGTTGAGGAAGGCCGTGCGCGTGGCTATCGAGCGGGGCAGCACGCTATCGTCGCCGTCGACGTAGTAGGCCAGCGCGTTCTTGACAATCTGTCGAGCTGCCTGCTGCATCAGTCGGATGCGGTTCTTGTGCGTAGCCAGAATCGTGCCGTTGCCAGGCAGAGAGAGGCCGATGGCCTCCGTCAGGTTGTTCATCGAGTTGGCCGTGAACATACCCGAGCAGCATCCGCAACCTGGGCAGGCGCGGTTCTCCACCTCGGCCAGCTCGTCGTCCGAGACGGTCGGGTCGGCGCCCTTCACCATGGCCGCAATGAGGTCCAGGTTCTCGCCTTTGTACTTGCCGGCTTCCATCGGGCCGCCCGAGACGAAGACGGCTGGGATGTTCAGTCGCATCGCGGCCATGAGCATACCCGGCGTGATCTTGTCGCAATTTGAGATGCAGATCATCGCATCGGCCTTGTGTGCGTTGACCATATATTCGACCGAGTCGGCAATGATGTCGCGCGAAGGCAGCGAGTAGAGCATGCCGTCGTGGCCCATGGCGATGCCGTCGTCGATGGCAATCGTGTTGAACTCAGCCGCATAGCAACCGAGGCGTTCAATCTCGCGCTTGACGATTTGGCCAGCCTCGTGCAGATGAGTGTGGCCAGGCACGAACTGCGTGAAACTATTGACGATGGCGATGATGGGCTTGCCGAATTGCTCTCTCTTCATGCCGTTGGCCACCCACAGGGCGCGGGCTCCCGCCATACGGCGACCTTCTGTGCAGACTGCGCTGCGTAATTGATGTCTCATTCTTGTATACGTGATTAATGATTTTCGGCGCAAAAGTACACCAAAACGTTCTCAAATGCAAATTTATGCCTTATTTTCATACGAAGATGAAGAAAAAAGCGTAACTTTGCCCCGAATTAGAAACAGCGTGAAACTCATTAACGATTAACAACAATCCGAAACTATGTCACAGAGATATATCAAGTTGTCCTATCGAATGTTTACCAACTCGGCAGCCAGTCACAAGCTGCTCTATGAGACCGAAGTGACAAAACCCGTGGCCTTCGTGACGGACATGGGCCTGATGATCGAAGCTTTCGAGCAGCGCGTCAGCGAGTTGCGCGATGGCGAATCGTTCGACTTCACCCTTCAGCCCGCTGAGGCCTTTGGCGAGCGCGACGAGGATCTCGTCAGGGCTGTGCCTCGTAAGGTGTTTGAGGTCCGTGGGCGCTTCATCGAAGAGGAAGTCTATCCCGGAGCCGAAGTACCGCTCATGGACAACGAAGGCAATCAGTTCCAAGGCACTATTGTCAAGGTGACCGACACCGAGGTCACCGTCGACCTCAACAACCCGCTTGCAGGCAAAGCGTTGCAGTTCACAGGCACCGTCTATGAGAACCGCGAACCGACGCTGCAGGAAATCGAGATGACGGCGCGCATTCTCAGTGGCGAATGTGGCGGTTGCGGTGGTTGCGGCGAAGGCGGCGGTTGTGGCGAAGGTGGCTGCGGCGGTTGTGGTGGTTGCTGATTGCAATTTACAAGTCTTTGATTGCACTTCTCGGTTGCAAATTGAATAGTTGATGTTAGGTCAGAAATGACCGGATTTGTAATTTGACATTAGAAAAAGCAACGATGAACACATTCGGAACCCTTTTCCGCCTCACCACCTTCGGCGAGAGCCACGGCGCTGCCATCGGGGGCGTCGTCGACGGTTGTCCTGCAGGCATTCCGCTCGACCTCGACTTCATTCAGACTGAGCTCGACCGCCGTCGGCCTGGACAGAGCCGACTCACTACTGCACGCAAGGAAGGCGACCGCGTGGAAATCCTCTCGGGCATCTTTGAAGGGAAGTCCACGGGCACGCCCATCGGCTTTATTGTCCGCAATGAGAACCAGCACTCTAACGACTATGACAACCTGCGCGATGTCTTCCGCCCTTCTCATGCCGACTACACCTATTATATGAAGTATGGCCTGCGCGACCATCGTGGCGGAGGACGCTCGTCGGCACGCGAGACCATCAGTCGCGTCGTGGGTGGCGCCATCGCTAAGCTCTGCCTCCGGCAGCTCGGCATCGACGTGAAGGCTTGGACGCAGCAGGTGGGCGACATCGCTTGCGAACGCGACTGGACCCGCCTTGACCTCTCGCTCATCGAGCAGAATGCCGTCCGCTGTCCCGACCCTGTTGTAGCCCAACGCATGGAAGAACTCATCCTCCGCGTCAAGGGCGAGGGCGATACGATTGGCGGCATCATTGCGGGCGTCATCACGGGTTGTCCTGTAGGACTTGGTGAGCCCGTCTTCGGCAAGCTCCACGCTCAGCTCGGCGCCGCTATGCTCTCGATCAATGCTGTCAAAGGCTTTGAGTACGGCGAGGGCTTTGCTGGCGTCACGCAAAGGGGAAGCGAGCAGAACGACATATTCGTGGCCGATGGATTGAGTGCTGCAGATCAAGGCGAACTACACTTGCTAAAAACAGCATCCAACCACTCTGGTGGCATCCAAGGTGGTATCAGTAATGGCCAACCCATTCCTTTCCGCGTGGCCTTCAAGCCCGTGGCTACGCTCCTTCGCTCACAAGAGACGATAGACATTCACGGTAATCCCGTTACCATCAATCCGCGTGGCCGCCACGACCCCTGTGTCCTGCCGCGTGCGGTACCCATCGTCGAGGCTATGGCTGCGATGGTCATCCTGGATTCGTATTTGATCAACGAAACTACACAACTATAACAAAATCTTTCGGCTAAACCGGAGAGAAAGCAAGAAATGATTACATTCTCAGTAGCCCTCGTAGCCCTCGTCTTGGGTTACCTCCTCTATGGAGCATTTGTGGAAAAAGTGTTCGGCATCGCCCCCGAGCGCCAGACGCCTTCCTATCGTCTGCAGGACGGCGTCGACTACATCCCTATGCCTACGTGGCGCGTCTACCTCATTCAGTTCCTCAATATCGCGGGCACGGGTCCTATCTTTGGTGCCATCATGGGCATCCTCTTCGGTCCTGCCGCCTACCTGTGGATTGTTTTCGGCTGCATCTTTATGGGCGCGGTCCACGATTATCTCTGCGGCATGATCTCGCTGCGTCAGGATGGCGCGTCGCTGCCCGAGATGGTAGGTAATGAATTGGGCAGTGCCGCTCGTCAGGGCATGCGTGTGCTGTCCATCGTCCTGCTTGTACTCGTCGGCACCGTCTTCGTGACCACCTCTGCCGGTCTGCTGGCAACCATGACCGATGGCGCGTGGGGCATGGATCTCAGCGCCTGGCGCTGGCTGTGGCTGGGCTTTGTCTTCCTCTACTGCGTGCTGGCCACACTCCTACCCATCGACACCCTCATCGGCCGCCTCTATCCCCTCTTCGGTGCTGCTCTGCTCATCATGGCCATCGGCGTGGGATTCGGCCTCTTCACTCAGAACGGCCTGTTGCCAGAACTGACGGACGCCCCGTTCACGAGTCATCACCCCAAGGGCCTGCCCATTTTCCCCTTCCTATGCATCACCATCGCCTGCGGAGCCATCAGCGGCTTCCATGGCACACAATCCCCGCTGATGTCACGCTGTCTGCAGAACGAGCGACGCGGCCGCGTCGTCTTCTACGGTGCCATGATCACCGAGGGCGTGGTGGCACTCATCTGGGCGGCTGCGGCCATCAAGTTCGCCAGCGCTTTCGGCACCTGTCCCGATCATCCCGGCGGAAGCCCGGAGGCCTATGAAGACCTCATGCAACTGCTTACCGACGACGGCAACACCTCCAGCAACCCCGCCCTGCTTGTCAACATGATCTGCTCCACATGGATGGGACGCATTGGGGCCATCCTCGCCGTCCTCGGCGTTGTGGCAGCGCCCATCACCAGCGGCGATACGGCCTATCGCTCGGCACGCCTCATCGTTGCAGACTTCATGCACCTGAACCAGAAGAAGATCGCCAATCGCCTCCTGCTGGCGTTGCCGCTCTTCGCTATCTCTGCCGCTTTGGTATTCGTGGACTTTGATATTCTCTGGCGCTACTTCGCATGGACCAATCAGACGCTTGCCACCTGTTTCCTCTGGACAGCTGCCGTCTGGCTCCACCATCATGGCCGTAACGCCTGGATAGCCTTCCTGCCCGCTGTGTTCATGACTGTTGTCGTGACCTCCTATATCCTTGCAGCACCCGAGGGTTTCCAGCTCAACTACGCCGTCAGCCTCTGCGCAGGTTTTGCTTTGGCCATCGGTCTGGCCGTTTGGTTCCTGCGTTTTATGCACACAAACCCAAAAGCAACATTATGATACACGCATTTCGTCACCTGCTGCCACTCGCAGCCATTTCCGCTATGGCCATCATGACAGCCTGTAGCACGAAACTCAAGGTCAAAGATTCATCTAACGATTCACTCACTCTAAACACTACTCAAATGAAGACAATCTACGATTTCACCGTTAAGGACAAGAAGCAGAACGATGTCAGCCTCGCCCAGTTCAAGGGTCAGGTGCTTCTCGTCGTCAATACCGCCAGCCGCTGTGGCTTCACGCCTCAGTACGAAGCCCTTGAGGCTATGTACGAGCGCCTGCACGAACGTGGTCTCGAGATCCTCGACTTCCCCTGCAACCAGTTTGGCCAGCAGGCTCCTGGCACCGACGAGGAGATCACTCAGTTCTGCCAGCTCACCTATGGCACCAAGTTCCCGCAGTTCACTAAGGCTGACGTCAATGGTCCCGCCGAGATGCCCCTTTACACTTGGCTCAAGAGCGAGAAGGGCTTCGAGGGCTTCGATGAGGGCAACCAGCTCACGCCTCTCTTGAACCAGATGCTGGCCAAGGCCGATCCTGAGTTCGCCTCCAAACCCGACATCAAGTGGAATTTCACCAAGTTTCTCATTGACCGCGAAGGTCACGTCGTTGCTCGCTTCGAGCCCACCCACGACATGGAAGATGTCGAGAAGCAAGTCGAGGCGCTGCTGTAAGCAGTAGCGATACTCGTTTTAATGCACATTAATGCACAGAGACACGGAGCCGTTTTTCAGCTCCGTGTCTCTGTGTTTAACTGGTCCGCTCGACCTCGGTCGCTTCGCCCCGCGAAGAACTCGTTAACTCGTCAACTTGTTAACTCGTCAACTCGTCAACTAACTCATCAACTTCGTTTACTTGAACCTAACCTCTATGGTCGTGAAACCGAAGGTGCGGAAGAGGGCTGTCATCTGTTCGCGGCCGTTCTCGCGGGCCTGCTCGATGTTGGCGGGCGTCAGGCAGCGACGTCTCATCTGTCGGGCAGCCTTGCGGTACATCTGTTCTTTCGCGCGCGCGTCCCACGTACCACTCTCATAGAACGCCCGCGTGCGAGCCTCGTCGATGAAACGCTCTGACAGCAGCCCCACGGGAGGCAAGTCCACCGTGATGGTGTCGCCGTGAGTCTGCACCCATCCCTCCTCGCATTTGCTCAGGTCGACGCCCAGGCGTAACGTCCCGCGATAGATGCGTACAAGGCGGTCATCGCGCCCGAGCGTGCGATGGCGCACGGTGTCGATCATCTCTTCGTCGGCTATGGAAAGGAACTCCCACTCGCCGATGCGTTCGATGCTGCGTATCTGCGCCGGCGTGATGTCGATAGCTTTGTCGTCCACTACTTCCACGTCGAAGATCTCGCGGTCCTCATGGCATTTGCGTACGAAGAGCGCGCACACGACTACCGCTGTCGCAATCAGCAGCGCATTCGAGAGTAGGTGGTTGCTTTTATCTGGTTTCATACGATTGTCAGTGGAGTTAATGATTACGCCGTCAGAATTTCACTACGCTACGTTCGTTGTCCATCAACAGCGGCAGGTCGGCCTCGGTGTAGTTCTTGCGGAAGGTCACCACGATATCCTCGGGCGAATAGCCCATCGAGGCAATCAGCGGAATCAGCGTGGCGGCAGCGCTCTGCCGGGCTGTCTCCAGAATGCCCAGTCGCGGCACCGAGCGCAGGATTGAGCGCACGCCCTGACTGGTGTAGTCCGTCATCTCGGCATCGGTGAAGTCGCTGCGCAGGATATCGGTGAACTGCTTGGTCGACTCGTGGTCCACCTTCGACGATGTCACCACCACCTTCGGGTCGGGCAGGACGACGTGTATCTGCCGTCCGTCGGCCGAGCGCTCGATCTGGCTCTCGTTGAAGGTCGAGAAGTCGATATAGGCTTTCAGCGTCACGTCGATGGGGATGGCTATCTTGCGGTCGCCCAGCGACAGTTGTGTGTCGAACGTGCGACCCAGGAGCGTCGTGCGCAGCATTTTCACATCAGAGTGCGTCACAATCTTGTGGACGCGGTATTCGGCCGTGTAGAGTCGTGACGTACGCGCCACGGCCAGCACCAGGTCCACCGAGTCCTCCACCACCGTCGAGTCAATGGGGGGCTCCGTTTCGGTCTGTCCGTGCGTGCAGCCCATGCAACAGCACAGAATCATGAAGATTGTCTCAAGAACAAATCCTTGAAGGTAACTTATAATTTTCACTTTTCACTATTCACTTTTCATGAGGCTGAAAGCCCCGAAAAGTCGTTTTGTTTTCATTTCTCGGTGCAAAGTTAGCTTTTTTTCTCTTTTCTCTCCCTCTCTTGACGATTAGAATCGAAAAAATGCTTATTTTTGCGGCGTTATTTACAAGAAAACGTATGAAAAAACTCTTTTTAACGCTCCTGACAGCCATTTTCGCGCTCGCAGCCTGCGTCAACAAGCCGACAGCAGAGAAAGCCGCAACGGGCGTCAACGAGTATGCTGCCGACGAGGCTAAGGCCGACGGCATACAGCGCATGCAGCCTTACCATTATGCCGACACCGTTCGCATGGATGGTCACACCTATGTCTACACCATCCATCGCGAGGCCTCGGACAGCCTGCCGATAGTCGTAGACGACGAGGGCACCCGCTATGCCGACAACGTCTACAAGCTCACCGTCCAGGCCGACGGTCATTCCTTCTTCGATCGCCGTTTCACCAAGAGCGCCTTCGCCTCCTATCTCTCCAGCGATTTCCGCGCGAAAGGCATCCTCGACGGCATGATGTGCGATGAGACGCAGCCCGCCCTCACCTTCGCCGTCAGCGTCAGTCTGCCTCAGAGCGATATGATGGAACCCCTCCTCCTGCGCATCGACCGTCAGGGAGGCATCGCCATACAGCGCGATGAGCGTGGCGAAGCCGACCTCAACGCCACAGTCGACGACGAGGACGGCGTCTGACCATCCCCTGTATACATTGCCCCCTAACGTCGTGTGTGTCGCTGTATCACAGCGACCTCCCCACCTCCCTCCCCACCCGTCAAACATCATGCAAGTCATCAAAACCGATATAGAGGGGTTGCTCATCATCGAGCCCCGTGTTTTCGCCGATGCCCGCGGCTATTTCTTCGAGTCCTTCTCCGAACGCGACTTCCAGGCGCAGGTCGCTGACATCCACTTCGTGCAAGACAACGAGAGCATGAGCACGCGTGGCGTCGTCCGCGGTCTCCATTTCCAGCGCCCGCCTTTCACGCAGGCCAAGCTCGTGCGTTGCGTTCGTGGTGCCGTGCTCGATGTGGCCGTCGACCTGCGCTCCGGCTCGCCCACCTACGGCCGTCACGTTGCCGTGGAACTCAACGAGAGCAACCACCGTCAGTTCTTCATCCCCAAGGGCTTTGCTCACGGCTTTGCCGTCCTCTCCGATGTCGCCATCTTCCAGTACAAGTGCGATGAGTTCTACCATCCCGAGTCTGAAGGAGGCATCAGCCTCGACGACCCCACCCTCGGCATAGACTGGCGCATCCCTCTCGACACCGCCATCCGCAGCCAGAAGGACTGCCATCACCCCCTCCTCCGTGATTTCCAGTCCCCATTCACCCTCTGACCCCCTCCCTCCGTCGGGCATGTCTCTGTATCACAGCGAACAACCCTCTGCCCCCTCCCTCCGTCGGGCATGCCGTTGTAGCAGCGAACAGCCCTCTGACCCCCTCCCTCCGTCGGGCATGCCGTTGTAGCAGCGAACAACCCTCAGCCCCCTCCCCCCCGTCGAGTGTGTCGCTGTATCACAGAGAACAACCCCCAATGTTTCACTCTAAACCCCTCTTCTCCTAATGCCTACAATCCTCATCACCGGCGGTGCCGGCTTCATCGGTAGCCATGTCGTCCGCCTCTTCGTCAACCGCTATCCGGAATATCGCATCATCAACCTCGATAAGCTCACCTATGCCGGCAACCTCGCCAACCTGCGTGACATCGAGTCAGCGCCCAACTACCGCTTCGTCCGCATGGACATCTGCGACTTCGAAGGCGTCCTTCAGCTGATGAAGGACGAGCACGTCACAGGTGTCATCCATCTCGCAGCCGAGAGCCATGTCGACCGCAGCATCAAGGACCCCTTCACCTTCGCCCGCACCAACGTCATGGGCACCCTCTCGCTCCTTCAGGCCGCCAAGGTCTACTGGGAGAGCCTGCCTGAGCGCTACGAGGGCAAACGCTTCTACCACATCTCTACCGACGAAGTCTACGGAGCACTCGAGATGACTCACCCCGAGGGCATCGAACCGCCGTTCACCACCGTCGCCTCTTCGGGCGCCCACCACCTGGCATACGGCCAGCAGTTCTTCACCGAGGACCTCAAGTACCAGCCCCACAGCCCCTACAGCGCTGCCAAGGCCTCCAGTGACCATTTCGTACGTGCCTACCACGACACCTACGGGCTGCCCACCATCGTCACCAACTGCTCCAACAACTACGGCCCCTATCAGTTCCCCGAAAAACTCATCCCACTCTTCATCAACAATATTCGTCATCGCCGCCCTCTGCCCGTCTACGGACGCGGCGAGAACGTGCGCGACTGGCTCTACGTCGAGGATCACGCCCGTGCCATCGACCTCATCTTCCATCGTGGCACCGTTGCCGAGACCTACAACATCGGCGGCTTCAATGAGTGGAAGAATATCGACATCATCCGCCTGCTCATCGCCACTACCGACCGTCTCCTCGGTCGGCCCGAGGGCGCCGATATGGACCTCATCACCTTCGTCACCGATCGTGCGGGCCACGACCTCCGCTACGCCATCGATAGCCGCAAGCTGCAGCGTGAACTCGGATGGGAACCCTCACTCCAGTTTGAGGAAGGCATCGAGCGCACCGTCCGCTGGTACCTTGACAATCAAGCTTGGATGGACAACGTCACCTCGGGCGACTATCAGCGCTACTACGAGGACATGTACGCCCACCGCTAAGCACCTTCTCTCTTCTACGAACCACGCCTTCACCTTCCTCACGCTTGCAAGTTCAGCGCATCGTGGAGTAGGGTGGGGGCGTTTGTTACTGTTACTTCGTCATTCGACCATTCGCATCAAATTGCACGAACGTTCGTATGCCCCTTCCCGTCCATTCGTTACGCCTTGCACATATAGAAGCATCGCCCCATTCGACTATATGTGTTCGTTATTCGGTCGCGACCGAATAACGAAGTCTTCTATATCAATTCACGGATTCCTCCCGTTGACTGACCCTGTTCGATCAGGGCATTCTCCCTTGTTGACCTGTCGGCCAGGCTCCGCCCTCCTGCCACCACTTTCTCGTCCCCTTTATCCATATTTGCATGCACACTCACGCGCGCACGCGCACGTAAAAAGTTTTGCGAGCACCTACACTTTAGCACTCTTCTATGATTATTCGGGTGATTATCAGCGTAATAATTCCTTTTAGAATGGTGTAGTTTGGGTGTAATTCTGCGTGTAAAAGTGTAGTTTGAGCCTCAAAATCGCCAAGAATGTCGTCGAAAATAGGCGAATGTCGTCAAAAGTTGATCATAAATGCACAAATGTTAGCAAGAAAACTGGCGACTGCCCAAGCAATAATGAGCACCATGAATTCAGACTATTTGCTCGTATCGTGTTGAGGGCTCGTTTGCTATCAGTAGTATGCTCTTTTCTATGCATTTCGTCCTCTGTTTGCTACCTGTGATAGAACAAAACTACCTTTTTTAAGCTAAAATAGAAAATAATCGTGTGAATATTTGTAAAGTATCAGTTATTTGGTTTATTTTGTACCGAAAACCGTGAACATATGTTCAAAAGACACACAAACATGGGTCTTCCAAACTGAAAATCCATGCATTCATGAATCGTATCTGCAACTGCCGAGACACGTTTTCATCGCTATAACAAACACTCATTACTCATCATTTATATAGAATACACTTCATTTATATATAGAATATACTAATCATTTAATACTGCCAAAACTATGAAACGATTCCTTTCGCCAACAATCAAGCCCCTGTTGGTCTTCCTGATGGCCATACTGTCGGGGGTGCAGTCTGTGCAGGCACAGACCAAGGAGGCCTACGCCTACTCACCGACTTCGGATCGCACCACGTTCTATTTCTACTACGACACGTCTCGTGCAACACGCAACACGACCGGCGTCACCTTCAACCTGAACACGGGAGCTAATACTCCTGAGTGGTATAATTATCACCCAGCCGGGGCGATGGCTTATCTCCAAGAACTGGTTAAAACGGTGGTTTTCGACGCCTCTTTCAGTGACTACCGCCCCACCTCAACGGCTTCTTGGTTCCGTATGCCGTATCTTGAAACCATTGAGAACTTCTACTATCTCTACACCCAGAATGTGACTTGTATGAACTATATGTTCAACGGTTGCCAACGTCTCGCCACCCTCGACTTCCGCAATTTGTCGGGCTCTACGACTAACATGACCGACAACTATTGCTTCAACACCGAGAATGTGACCAGCATGCGCGGAATGTTCGGCTATTGTAGGGCTCTCACCTCGCTCGACCTCAGCGGGTGGAATACCTCGAACGTCACGGATATGGCCGGCATGTTCGAAGCGTGCTACAACCTCCAGACGCTGACCCTCGGGAAGGGCTCTGCAGGTAGCAGCAGCCTTGTGGAACGCAAAGGCTGGAACACGTCGAAGGTTACGGACATGAACGTCATGTTCGGCACCTGCACCAACCTGACGACCATCAACGTAGGCGCCAACTGGAGCACAGTAATGGTGAACACGAGCTGTAAGCCCTTCACGGGCTCCACCAAACTCGTCGGCGGCGCAGGCACGACATACAGCGACAGTTACAACTCGCCTACCTATGCACGCATAGACGGCGGGACCTCTACCACCAGAGGTTTGCTCACCGCGACCTACGGACCTTACGTGCACGTCAACAGCGCCGGCACCACGGTAACCTTCTACTACGATGAGCTGCGCAGCTTGCGCTCAGGCACCACTTACAACCTGAACACGTCGTCGAGCTCGCCTGGATGGTATAAGTCCAGTGATAATAATCCTTACACCCGGGTGGTCATCGACCCCTCGTTTGCCCAAGCCCGTCCCACCACGTGCTATGGATGGTTCAGTGGCATGAAGAATGTCACAACAATCGAAGGCCTTGAATATCTGAACACCAGCGAAGTGACGAACATGAAATACATGTTCAGTAACTGCTTCAGCCTGACGAGCCTTGACCTAAGCCATTTCAATACGTCGAAGGTGACGGATATGTACGGCATGTTCGAACAATGCAAAGCACTCACGGAACTTGACCTAAGCCAATTCTCCACCTCAAAGGTCAAGAATATGCAAAATATGTTCATTAGCTGCCAGAAACTCACCACCATCTATGCCAGCTCGAACTTTAGCGTCAGCAACGTGAGTTTCTCTCAGAATATGTTCATCTACTGCTACAAACTCGTCGGCGGCGCTGGCACTGAGTATAGCATTTCTTACGTTGACAAGGGCTACGCCCGCATCGACGGCGGCACCGCCAGCCCCGGCTACTTCTCCACCCGGCCTTACGCCGTGTACAACAACGGCACGCTCACCTTCTACGACGACGGCAATCCCAACGGCAAGACCGGCACGAAGTACAACCTGAACAGCAGCGGCGACCCCGGATGGCTTACGGATAACAATTATCAGAATGTGACGAAGGTGGTCTTCAACAGCTCGTTTGCCAACGCTCGCCCCAAGACGACAATGTATTGGTTTGGTCTGATGACGAACCTCACATCCATCACAGGATTGGAGTACCTCAACACCTCGGAGGTAACCAGCATGAGTAACATGTTCAGCCATACGAAGCTCGCAAGCCTCGACCTGTCACACTTCAACACGCAGAAGGTGGTGACCATGGGTTCTATGTTCTACAACTGCAAACAGCTCACCAGCCTCGATCTGAGTAGCTTCAATACGGCTAATGTAATCGAGATGTCAGCCATGTTTAGCAGCTGTAACAACCTGCAACGCATCTACGTAGGCGACGGCTGGAGCACTGCCAAGGTAGGCAGCCACGAATTAATGTTTCAGACTTGCACCAGCCTCGTGGGCGGCAACGGCACGGCCTTCAACAGCAGCTACACCGACAAGACCTACGCCCGCATCGATGGCTTTAACGGCCTGCCCGGCTATTTAACCCGTCCCGCCTATGCCGTGCTCAACGACGGCACGCTGACGTTCTACTGCGACGGGCAGAAGTCCTCGCGCACGGGTACCATATATGACATACCCACCGCGAAGGAGGAGGCTCCCGGCTGGTATGGCAGCAGCATCACCCACGTCGTCTTCAGCTCCTCGTTTGCTCAGGCACGCCCCACGACGGGCTATGCCTGGTTCCGCGGCCAGACGGGGCTCACCGACATCACCGGCATCCAGTACCTGAACACTTCGGAGATGACGTCGATGAAGTACATGTTCAACCGCTGCTCCTCCCTGACCAGTCTCAACCTCCACACCTTCAATACGAGCAAGGTCACCGACATGATGCTGATGTTCTACAAGTGCTCCAAGCTGAAGACGCTCAACCTCGAGGGCTGGAACACGAGCAACGTCACCATGATGGTGTCGATGTTCCAGGATTGCTCCGCGCTGACGACAATCATTTGCGAGCAGACGTGGAAAGCCAGCACCAATTCCACCTACATGTTCTTGGGATGCGGCAAACTCAAAGGCGCCGTCAGCTATTTAGACGTCCTCTCTGACCCCCTCGCTTCCACGGCCGCCTATGCCAACCCCACCAGCGGCTACTTCTCTCTCAGGCCCTATGCGGTACATTACCCGAATACTAACTCCCTGTACTTCTACAACGATGGCAGAGCAAGCTACAAGACAGGAACTGTGTATTATCTGGATGCACTCGGAGACGACTATTATCCCTTGTGGTATATTAACGATGGCGCTTCCGTAAGCCACAGTGTGACCAACGTCAACTTCGATGCCTCGTTTGCCACAGCCCGCCCCACAAGCACTAAGGGTTGGTTCAGCGAAATGACCAATATTACTACCATTAATAACATCGAGCGGCTGAACACTGAGAATGTGGAGAACATGGAAGCTATGTTCGAGGGTTGCACGGGCCTGACCACCCTCAACCTCGCCACCTTCAAAACCGCCAACGTGAAGAACATGAACTCGATGTTCCATGGCTGCTCCAACCTGACGACCATCAACGTCAGCGCCAACTGGACCACCGACAACGTCACCAGCTCAACCAATATGTTCACCGGCTGCTCGGCTATCGTCGGCGGCAACGGCACCGCCTACAGCGGCAGCCACGTCGACAAGGAATATGCCCGCCTCGACGCCGAAGGCACGCCCGGCTACTTCAGCGGCGAGCTCCCGTATCTCATCCTCTCGCCCGACGAGACGACGCTCACCTTCTACAACGATGGCCTGTCGGCCGAGAAGGAAGGCACACGCTACAACTTCACCAATGCCTATGGTGATACCCCCTCCTGGCGGCCAAAGGCTGGCGGCGTGACCAAGGTGGTGTTCGACCCCTCGTTTGCCACGGTGCGACCACAGTGGGTGAATTCCTGGTTCATGAACATGACGAACCTGACCACCATCGAGGGTATGGAGTACTTCAACTTCTCTCAGACGCGGCGATTCAATAGCCTGTTCTCGAACTGCTCAAGCCTGACGGAGATTGACCTGAGCCATTTCACGCCCGGAACGGGTTGTGCCATGGGTGGTATGTTCTACGGCTGTACCAACCTCATGACCATTGTCGTGGCCAGCGATTGGACGCTCAACATCGTGTCCAACGGTGACAACATGTTCAGCGGTTGCACAAGTCTGGTAGGCGGCAAGGGCACCACATTCGATGCCAACAACATAGGCAGGACCTACGCCCGCATCGACGGCGGTCCGTCCAACCCCGGCTACCTCACCAGTGGCGCAAGAGAATACTACGCCACATGGGACGCCGCCACCTCCACCATCACCCACTACTACGACTGGAGGAAGAGCCAGCGCATAGCAGCAGGAGAAGAAGTTATTGACGGACAGGGTTACGATGAGATGCCTTCGGGTAATGGCGATGTGTATCCAGGGGAGATAGCGAAAGTAGTCTACGACGAGTCATGCGCCTTGAGCGATGGCTTCTACGATACGTGGTCCTGTGTAGGCATGGAGAACCTGACGGCCATCGAGGGCCTTGAACACCTCGGCACGAGCGGCAATATCTCATTAGATAATATGTTCGCAGATTGCCGTAGCCTGACCACGCTCGACCTGAGCAGCTTCGACACGCACAATGAGACGCGTACGCGTAATCTTTTCCGTGGCTGCACCAACCTGCAGAACCTGACGCTCGGCGAGAACTTCTCGACAGAGAGTGTCACTGACATGAGTGGAATGTTCTCGTACAATTGCAATCCCAGCGCCATCGCGGCCGTCATCAGCCACGAAGGCTTCACGACTGCCAACGTCACCAACATGAAAGGAATGTTCCAGAATTGCACCAGCCTGATCACGCTTGACCTGAGCGCCTTCGACACCCGCAATGTCACAAATATGGGCGAAGTGCACAACACATTCAGCGAAGGCATGTTCGAGGGGTGCAGCAACCTCACCACCATCATCGTCGGCCCCGACTGGAGCACGGCTGCCGTGACCACTTCTGCTCAGATGTTCCGTAACTGCACCGCACTCGTGGGCGGCGAAGGAACGGTATTCAGCACCAGCCATGTCGATGCAGCCTATGCCCACATCGACCGCGGCGCTTACAACCCCGGCTATCTCACGGGCAAGGCCTATGCCCCCTACGTCATCTACGACGATGTGTCACGCGTGCTGACCTTCTACGCCGACAACAAGGAGGATGAGAAGGACGGAACGAAGTACGACCTGCCCGCTGCTCAGACAACGCCTGGATGGAACGAAGGCGGACAGAACATGTTCGTGACGAAGGTGGTCTTCGACCCGTCGTTCATCACCGCACGACCCACCAGCACGTGGTCATGGTTCATGAACATGAGCAACCTAACGAAGATCGAAGGACTGGAGAACCTCGTCACATCAGAGGTGACGGATATGACCGCTATGTTTGGCGGCTGTACAGGCCTCACCACGCTCGACCTCACCTCTTTCAACACCGCGAAGGTGACCAATATGAGCTATATGTTCAATGGCTGTTCAGCCCTCCAGACCATCTACGTCGGTGCCGGGTGGACCACGACGAATGTCACTTCCGGGGCTGAGATGTTTAATGGGTGTACATCCCTCGTGGGTAGCGCAGGCACGGTCTACGACTCCAGCAATAGGGGCATAGCTTACGCCCACGTCGACGGCGGCGAGTCCAACCCCGGCTACCTTAGCGGAAAGACGGAGGGCTATGCCGCTTACGACAGCGACACCAAGACGCTCACGTTCTACTACGATGGACAGAAGCTGGCGCGCTCAAATGTCTACGACCTGAATGAAGGGACAAACGCACCGAAATGGGTGGCAAACAGTTCTACCAGCCCCTTGACGAATGCCAGGCGCGCTGTCATCGACCCGTCGTTTGCCGATGCACGTCCCACCAGCACCTGCGGATGGTTCAACCTATATTATCTCCAGGAAATCGAGGGTATGGAGTATCTGAACACCAGCGAGGTGACGGTCATGAACGCCATGTTCGCCCGCTGCGCAGTCTCGGACCTCGACCTGAGCCACTTCGACACCCGGAAGGTCACCTCGATGTATAGTATGTTCTGGGGCGCTCATGGTCTTACTACGCTTGACCTAAGCAGTTTCGACACCAAGAATGTGGTTGACATGCGCCGGATGTTCGCAGGCTATGATGCCACGCACACCAATATTCTGACGACTATCTACGTCGGTTCAGATTGGAACACCGATGCTGTGGTGGTGTCTACGAATATGTTCGCCAATAGCCCGAATCTCGTCGGCGGCAACGGCACGGCCTACGATCCCGAGCACGTCGACAAGGCCTACGCCCGCCTCGACGGCGGCACCTCGTCCCCCGGCTACCTCTCCGACAAGAATGCCTTCAGCGTAGGCGACGTCAACAAGGACCGCAAGATCACCATCGCCGACGTGACGGCCCTCGTCAACATCATCCTCGGCAAGACCACCGACTACGAATCCCGCCTCGCCGACGTCAACACCGACGGCAACGTCACCATCGCTGACGTGACGGCCCTCGTCAACATCATCCTGGGCAAGTAGGCCAACAGGCATTGTTCAAAGAATGTATCACAGGAAAGGGCTGCGCTTCGAGGCGCAGTCCTTTTTCATGACTATCCTTTCGTACAGGTGGCAGCCTTGCCTTTTGGAGTGGGGCCTGCCTAAAATCCTTTATAGATACATAAAAATGAGGCTATAAAACCAAAATCATTTGGTAGAGCTAAAGAGAATAGCTATCTTTGTGGCGCAAAACAAAGGATGTGACGCCTTGCGAAGAACTTGTTCGCTCGGCCTCCAGTGGCTTCGAAGAACTAATACTCACAATATGAAAGATATGAATAGACAATTTCTTCTCTCTCTGCTCCTTGCACTCAGTTGCTGGGGCGTGGCGCAGGCCAAGACTGAGCGCCTCACGATTCAAGGTGATCACGGACGGTTGGTGTGCGAGCTGCAGACGCCCGACGTGATGCCTCGTCGTTGTCCGATTGTCATCTTGTGCCACGGCTTCGGCGGAAGCCGTAACAATGGTCTTTTCAATGGTATCGCCGACGGGCTGGAGGCCAAAGGCATCGCCACCATCCGTTTTGACTTCAACGGTCATGGCGAGAGCGAAGGCGACTTCCAGCAGATGACGGTGCCTAATGAGGTGGTGGATGCGCATCGCGTCTACGATTGGGTCAAGGCCGACGGCCGCTTTGGGCGCGTCGGTCTTGTGGGCCACTCACAGGGCGGCGTCGTAGCAGCCATGCTGGCGGGCGAACTGGGTAAGCGTGCGCTGAAGGGTGGCGTAGTGTTGCTGGCTCCGGCTGGTGTGCTGCGCGACGATGCCATCCGTGGCACGGTGGCTGGTCAGCCGCCTTTCAAGGGCGATCCGCTCGACCCGCCCGAGTACGTCGAAGTGTGGGGACGTCGCCTCGGGCGGAACTATATCACCTCGGCGTTCAGCCTGCCTATCTACGAGACGGCAGCGCGCTATAAGGGACGCGCCTGTGTTGTCCACGGGACGGCCGACCGCGTGGTGCCCTACACCTACGGCCTGCGCTTCCATCAGCAGTGGCGCGGCAGCCAATGGCACCTGCTCGACCGCTTCGACCATGGCTTCGGGCCACGCCCAGAAGAGGCTGTGCGCATTGCAGTGGAGTTCTTTAAACCGTAAGAGGGGGAGAGCACGAGAATGACGAATTATTTAATGAAGAATGAAGTGTTTTTTTATGAAGAATGAAGAATGAAGAATAAGGATTACTTTCAAGGTTGACAGGTAACTTGTATTCTTCATTCTTCATTCTTCATTC
>JAFROT010000021.1 GCA_017429525.1 Bacteroidaceae bacterium
GAGCGGCAAACGAGACTCGAACTCGCGACCCCGACCTTGGCAAGGTCGTGCTCTACCAACTGAGCTATTGCCGCAGATGTGTGGGCGGAGATGGATTCGAACCACCGAAGGTAACAACCAGCAGATTTACAGTCTGCCCCATTTGGCCACTCTGGTATCCGCCCAGACACACTCTCAACGTTGTCAAAGAAGTGACTCCTATAGGATTCAAACCTATAACCTTCTGATCCGTAGTCAGATGCTCTATTCAGTTGAGCTAAGGAGCCAAAGATGTGGGCGCTAACGGATTCGAACCGCTGACCCTCTGCTTGTAAGGCAGACGCTCTGAACCAGCTGAGCTAAGCGCCCTTCGGGAAACCATGTTTGCAAGCGCTCTTGCAGGGTTCCTTCCCGAAAGCGGGTGCAAAGATAGAGCCTTTCGGCGAAACCACCAAATCTTTGGACAACTTTTTTGCTTATTTATTGAAAAAAACTCTGAAAAAGCATCCGTAGAGAGCAATTGGCGAAGTTTCGATGGAAAAACAGGCAGAATGGGCGGCTTACGAGCGGACGTGAAGAAGGCGGCCAAAGCTATCGAATGCCCGCCGCGTCGAGAGCCAGAGCGCCAGCACCAGGGAGAGCATCGATGCAGACATCGTGATGATGACAATCATCATCTGATACTTCACCGCTACATCAGGAGCCGATCCTCCAAGGATCTGGCCTATCATCGTACCAGGCAAAGCGACGATTCCCATGACGGCCATATTAGCGATGCACGGGGTAAAGCTCTTGATGACGGCTTCGCGCATAAATGGCAGCCAAGCCTCGAAGCGGGTAGCGCCGTTACCAAGCAGATAATAGTAGGTGGCCTGTTCCCGTTCGATACCGCTGTAGAAAGTACTAAGCGTAAGAACATTCACGCCAAGCATATTGCCCATGAGGATACCCATGATGGGGATGAAATAACGTGCCGTGAAAGGATGTTCGAGCTGAAGAACGAGGCAGAGGAAATAGAAACCTACGACAATGGCAGCCACGAAGAAACTGGCGAAAGCGGGAATGGCAACGATGCGACGGGGCAGGTGCGTGCGTTCGCCCAAAGTATGGGTGGCAATGACAGCCATGATGATCACCCAAAGCGTGTTGAGCCAAGGGTTATCCCACTCGAAGAGGTAACGTAGGTAGATAGCGACGAGAAAGAGTTGCACGATCATGCGGGCAGCCGCGATGAGGGTGGCACGCACGAGACCTGTCCGTAGTTTCCAAAGGAAATAGAGGGGAATCAGCAGGAGCAGGAGGCCAATGGCAAGGGAAGTGTAACTGATGTCCACGAAAATGAAGAATGATTAATGAGAACAGCTTTGTTAACGTGTTAACCTGTTAATATGGTAATATGGTAATATGCTAACGTGTCATCACGCCGACGGGATATTGCATGGTAGAGCAATGCAGAGAGCCGTGCTGGCGGATGAGAACGCGGCAATCGATAGGTACGATGTCGTATTTCGGGAAAGCTTTCTGCAGTTGACGCCGGGCATGCTCGTCGTTCTCAGGCTGCCCGTAGGTGGGCATGAGGACAGCACCGTTGATGACGAGGAAGTTGGCGTAGGTGGCAGGAAGCCGATGTCCATCGTCGGGGTCGTAGACAGGCGATGGCATGGGCAGGGGGAGTAAATTAAAAGTGAAAAGTGAAAAATTGGCAATTATTTCCTTCAGTTGCTGCTCCATGGCGCGGAGTGCGTCGTAGTGCTCATCGGTGGGGTCGGTGCACTGGACGTAGGCAATCGTATTGTTGGGGCAGAAGCGAGCAAGCGTGTCGATATGGCTATCTGTATCGTCGCCTGCGAGATAGCCATGGTCAAGCCACAGGATGCGCTCGGCATGGAAATATCGCAAAAGGCGTTGCTCTATCTCGTCGCGTGTGAGGGAGGGATTGCGGTTGGGAGAGAGGAGACACTCGGAGGTGGTCATGAGTGTGCCTCGTCCATCGCTTTCGATGCTACCTCCCTCAAAGACAAAATCGAGATGCGGCTCGTAGGTGCCCTTTAATTTACAATCCGTCGATTTACTATCTACGATTTTGCTATTGATGGCATTATCCAGTTCGGCAGGGAATTTCCCACCCCAGCCGTTGAACCGGAAATCGAGGAGGCGGGGGCCGCTCTCAGTAAGGAGCGTGAGGAAGGCGTGGTCGCGGGCCCATGTGTCGTTAGTGGGGCACTCAAAATAGCAGACCTGAGGCAGGAAGCGAGAAGGGATGCGCTCCCGTAAGAGCGCTTTGATGCGGTCGGGCTCTGGCGTGACAACGAGAAGGAGTTCGTCATGAGCCAGCACTTCGAAAGCGATTTTTACGAAACAGTCATCAACTTCTGCGAGGATGGGTGCCCAATCGGTGGCTGCATGGGGCCATGTGAGCTGCACTCCGCTCTGTGGATGCCATTCGGCAGGGAAGAAGGTGGCGCGGATTTCAGTTTGCTCGGGACCTGCTTGATTTGCATGCTTGAGATGCAGGGTGAGATCGCTTATGACGGGCGTGGAGGGGGTGAAATGGAGGGCCATAGGGGAAGGAGAGGGAGGTTGAGGGGGGGAGGGCTGAGGGGGAGGGTTGCCGTGTACGGCAACACACACAACAGGAGGAGGTAATCGAAGAACAGGAGGGGCTAAACGCGGAAACGGAGGGTGAGGTCGTTGTAGGCATCGATGCGACGATCGCGAAGGAACGGCCACCACCGACGGACCTGCTCGGAGCGATGGAGGTCGATATCAACAAGGAGGCTCTCGGAGTCAGTCTGCGAGGCTTCGGCAAGGAGTTCGCCCTGTGGACCAGCTACGAAGCTGGAACCCCAGAACTGGATGCCGTTTGTCAGCCCGCTCGGATCGGGCTCGTGCCCTACCCTATTGACGGCGATGACGGGCAGGCCATTGGCCACGGCGTGACCACGTTGAACAAGCTGCCAGGCTTGGCGCTGACGGGCTTGCTCCTCGGGCGTATCGCTGCTCTCATAGCCGATAGCGGTGGGATAGATGAGGATGTCGGCTCCAGCAAGGGCCATGAGGCGGGCACCTTCAGGATACCACTGGTCCCAGCAGACCTGTACGCCAAGGCTACCGACTGAGGTCTGTATGGGCTGGAAACCGAGGTCGCCAGGAGTGAAATAGAATTTCTCGTAGTAGGCAGGATCGTCGGGGATGTGCATCTTGCGATGGACGCCTGCGATGCTGCCATCGCGCTCGAAAACGACGGCGGTATTGTGGTAGAGACCAGGTGCACGGCGCTCGAAGAGGCTGGTGACGAGAACAACATTATGTTTACGAGCAAGAGCACCGAAGAAATCGGTGGAGGGTCCTGGAATGGGCTCTGCGAGGTCGAAGTTGTCGACGGATTCTGTTTGGCAGAAATAGGGGGTATTGTGAAGTTCTTGAAGGACTACAAGTTCTGCTCCACGCGAGGCGACGTCGGCAATAGAAGTGGCGAGGCGGGCGCGGTTGTCTTCGGGGTTGGGGGTGCAGGATTGCTGAATGAGGGCGGCGATCATGGGAATGGAAAGAGGAAAATGAAAAATGGAAGGTGAAAAGTGAAGGATGAATATGAGAATTTCTCGGCGGTGGAATCGCCGGGTGCTCTCGCTCCTAAGGAAGGGGTGAAAGCGTGATGACCTGATCGCAAGAGGTCAGGAGAATGGGGTCGTGAGAGACGACAAGAACGGCGCGGTTCTCATCATGGCAGGCATGAAGGAGGGCGCTGACGACTCGATGGGTGCTCTCTTCATCAAGTGCAGAAGAAGGCTCATCGAGGAGCAGGAGGGGCTTGGGTACAGAAAGGGCTGCTGCCAGGAGGAGGCGCTGGCGCTGACCGCCGGAGAGCTTCGAGGCGGAAAGGTCAAGGAGAGTGGGCTCGAGGCCCAGAGCGGAGAGGAGGGAAACCGATGGTGATCCGTCGGCCACTACGGCCGTCGTAGAAAGGGATGAAGAGGGGGAAGAAGAGCGAGAAGCAGAAGCCGTGCGGTTTGCTTCGAGATCATGGCTGAGGCGGATGAGGTCGCGCCCTGTCTCAACGGGAGGCTGGAGTTCCTGCGGGACATAGGCGGTGCGGCGACGGATCTCGTGGACATGGTGGACGTCAAGGGGCAGGCCACAGACCTCTATGGAGCCAGCCGTGAGGGCGACAAAGCCGAGGACGGCTCGCAGGAGGGACGTCTTGCCGCAACCACTCTCACCCGTGACACCGACCAACTGGCCACGACAGACATGGAGGTCAAGGTCGTGGAACAACTGGCGGTCGCCCAAGGCGAGAGTGGCAGAGCGGAGGTAAAGCATCAGTTTGCTGCTGTGAATTCCTCGAGGAAGCGGGCGTCGTTCTCAGAGAAGAGACGGAGGTCCTTGACTTCGTATTTGAGGTTGGCAATACGCTCTATGCCCATACCGAAGGCATAGCCCGTGTAGACGCTGCTGTCGATGCCATTGGCCTCGAGCACAGCGGGGTCGACCATACCACAACCGAGGATTTCAAGCCAGCCTTCGCCCTTGCAGAGGCTGCAGCCTTTACCACCACAGATGGTGCAGCTGACGTCCATCTCGGCAGAGGGTTCGGTGAACGGGAAGAAACTGGGACGCAGGCGGATCTTCGTCTCGGGTCCAAACATCTCTTGTGCGAAGAGCAACAGCACTTGCTTGAGGTCCTTGAAGGAGACGTTCTTGTCGATATACAAGCCTTCTACCTGATGGAAGAAGCAGTGGGCTCGTGCGCTGATGGCTTCGTTGCGATAGACGCGTCCGGGGCAGATGACGCGGATGGGCGGCTGCGTGCGCTCCATCACGCGCGCCTGAACGCTGGAGGTATGGGAGCGCAGGATGATGTCGGGGTGTGCCTCGACGAAGAAGGTGTCCTGCATGTCGCGTGCGGGATGGTCGTCGGCGAAGTTCATGGAACTGTAGACGTGCCAGTCGTCCTCGACCTCAGGCCCCTCGGCCAGCGTGAATCCCAGTCGCGAGAAGATGTCCACGATCTCGTTCTTGACGATGGTTAGCGGGTGGCGCGTGCCCAGAGGAATGGGATAAGGTGTACGCGTGAGATCGATGTCGTCAGCCACCGTCTCCTGGGCGGCTGCGGCAGCCTTCAGCGCATTGATGCGTTCCGTGGCGCGCGTCTTGAGCTCATTGATGCGCATGCCGAATTCTTTTTTCATCTCGGCCGGCACCAAACGGAAATCATTCATGAGCGCACTGATCTCTCCTTTCTTGCTGAGATATTTGATGCGCAAAGCCTCAGCTTCCTCGGGCGAAGCTGCTTTGAGGTTGTTCACCTCCTCGAGTAATTGCTTGATTCTTTCGAGCATATTTCTGATAGTTCTGATTGATATATCTTCAAAAAACTGCGCAAAGATACACAATTCTTATGAAAAAATGCTCGTCGGATGGAAAATAAAGCTTACTTTTGCATAAAATTACCAAAGAGAAAGCAAAAGTCATCTCAAAGATGAGAGGAAAAACGGCCTTAAAAGTCATTATTGTCGCTTGTTGCATATCCGTGCCCGGCCTGCTTGGCTGTCAGGGACGTGCTCCCCTGTCGGCCGTTGCAGAGTCGACAGACACGCCCGATACGCTTTCCGACGATGCGCAGGTAGAGTCGGAAGACACCTTTGCCTTCGACGAACAGATATCCGACGAGTCACTGCCCATTATCGCCGACGAACTCTTCGACGACTTTGTTTTCCGTTTCGACCTTAGCGCACGCCTGCAACGCGCGCGCGTACGTTTTCCTTTAGTTCTCTCTCAGGCCAACGGCGAGACCGAGACCATCGAGCAGCGCGAATGGCGCCATCACGCCCTGTTCCTTGGGCAGGATTTCTGCACCGTGATGTGGAACTCGCGCTCGCAGATGGCCCTCTCGCAAGACACAAGTGTCTGCGAGGCCCGCGTGGAGCAGATCTACCTGCACAGCCGCACCATCAACGTCTATGCCTTCGAGCGCGACAGCACAGACGGACTGTGGATGCTCACGCGCATGGCCGACCTGCCTTTCGAGCACAGCGAACTGCAGGATTTCCTCGACTTCTACCGTCAGTTTGCGACCGACTCTACCTATCAGCGCCAGCATATCCGTGAGCCTCTGCGCTACACGACTATCGACGAGGACGCCGAGTACGAGACCATCGCCGGCACCATCGACGCCGACCAATGGTTCGAGTTTGCCCCTGAGTTGCCTCAGGACGTGCTGACCAACGTCAACTATGGGCAGGACTATCCCAATCCCAATCGCATGGTACTGCAGATGAGGGGATTGGCCAATGGCCTGCAGACGCTGATGATCTTCCACCGCAACGTGAGCGGTCAGTGGCAACTGACCGATTACGAGAACTAAGTTGCTAACCCTCCCCCCTCAATTGACATGATTATCAAGGATAACTGCTCGCTCCTCGGGCACAACACATTCGGCATCGACGTGAAAGCATCGCACTTCGTGGACTACGACTCCGTTGACGAACTGCAGACGTTCGTCCGGCAGCACCACGACGCAGGCGACGCCTCTCCCCTGCTCCACATCGGCGGCGGCTCCAACCTGCTGTTCCTTAGCGATTTCTGCGGGACGATACTCCACTCGCGGATGCAGGAGATCCACGTGACGGCCGACGAAGGCGACTACGTCTACGTGCGCGTCACGGCAGGCATCACGTGGGACGACTGGGTACAGTATGCCGTCGACAGCCATTGGTACGGGCTCGAGAATCTGTCGCTCATCCCAGGCGAAGTCGGGGCAAGTGCCGTACAGAACATAGGTGCCTACGGCTCCGAGGCGAAGGACTTCATCCTCTTCGTGGACACGGTGGACTTGCAGACGGGCGAGATCCGCCATTTCACCGCCGAGGAATGTCGCTACGGCTATCGCGACAGCGCTTTCAAGCACGAGCTGCGAGGTCGCTATGCCGTGACGCACGTCCACTTCCGGTTGTCACATAGTTTCCGTCCTCGCCTGGACTATGGCGGCATCCGTCGTGCCCTCGAAGAACGCGGCATCAACGAGACCGACCTGACCGCCGAGCAACTGCGACAGACGATCATCGAGATTCGTCGGGCCAAGCTTCCCGAACCGAAGGAATTGGGCAATGCCGGCAGCTTCTTCACCAATCCAGTTGTGTCGCGCGAGACGTTCGAGCGCTTGTCGAACAAGCACTCCGATATGCCTTATTATGAAGTTGATAAGGAACGTGTAAAGATTCCCGCAGGATGGCTGATAGAGCAATGCGGATGGAAGGGGAAGGCGCAGGGACGCGCAGGCGTTTACGAGCGTCAGGCCTTGGTGCTTGTGAACCTCGGAGGAGCCACGGGCAAGGAAATCGCAGCCTTGTGCGAACGCATACAGGCCGACGTGAAGGCGCAGTTCGGCATAGAGATTGCGCCAGAGGTGAACTTCATCGGCTGAAGCGCTTCACGAGGAAGTGAGGGCTGCAGCGAAGGAACACGCCGAACGAGAAATGATTATTGAAAGCCGAGGCACGCCATGCGCCGTCGGGCATTGCCTCCCGGCCCGTATGCGTCAAGTAGGTGTCGACTTTGGCACCGAGGACGTAGTCACGGGCGAAGGTGTGGCTCCATTCTGCCCCGATGTGGGAGGTCATGACGTCCGAGAAACGGCCTCCTGTCTTCGTGGAATAGGTCGAGAAGAAGGGTGCTCCGTAGATGGAGCAGAAGTCGTGGGCATAGAGCGTGGTGGCGAACAGGCGCAGGTCGCTGATGAGGTCGGCGCTGAGCGTGAAAGCGGCTGCTGCGCCACTGTCGAAAGGCCACAACTCGCCTGTCTGCTGCCAGCAACCGAGTGCCAGCGCCTCGGCAGTCAAACCCCTGAACACCTTCGCGTTAGCCTTCCATCGCAGGCCGATGCCGAGGGCACCGTTGTCGATGGTCTGCACCCCCATGTCGGTAGCATCGATCTCGCCTCCGCGATGCTGGATGAGCACGTCTATGGGGACGTAGAAGTGGAGCGTTGAGCGTGGAGCGTTGAGCGCGATGCGTTGTGAGAGGCCTACGGTGAAGGCCTCCTGGTGGCTATCCTCGCGGAAGATGAAGCTCTGCCAGTTGATCCAGGCATCGAAATGGTAGCGGGGCAAGTCGGCAAGCAGCTGGAAGCCCATCTCGGGATCTTGCGAGAGGTTGACTTCGGCGTTCATCATCGGTTCTACGAGGCCGTGGTTGGCGCCTCCGTAGAGATTGCCGAGGACGAAGGTGAGCCTTCGCAGCTGAGCTTGAGCGCGCAGGAAGGGCAGGACGTGCGCACCATGCTGGTACTTAGCGCCTTTCCACTGCGCGATGTCATGGTAGGCGAAACACGGGTATTTGTTGGTGCCGTCGAAGACCGTCGCGTGGAACCCCGCCTCGAGGCTTACCGCATCAAGAGGCTGCCACGCGAGACGCGGCTGCACCCAGAAGCCAGGCAGCGTATAGCCTGTGGCCTGATCGCCACCATATTCATTGTCCTTGAAGAACGCAAGGGCGTGGACGCGGACGCCGAGCGTGCGCGTATGGTCGTAGTCAAGGCGGTAGTCGGTGGCAGCCAAACGAGTAGCCAAGTCCTGCGCACGCAGGGGCAGGGCACAGGCGAGGAGGAGCATGAAATAGAGTTTACGCATAATCATCTGCTTTTTTGCGATGCAAAGGTAAGCATAAAAACACAGATACGGGCAAAACAGAGAAGAAAAATCAAGGCAAGGAGTAAAATTGGTAATGATATAGCAGTTGACCCATTGAACGGAGAAGTAAGTCCCGTAGAGACGATAGATATAAGGCAGGGGCGAAGCCCGTAGGGCGGACCCCCTGCTCTCCAATGGCGATTAACCCGAGTGCCGTAGGTACGACGGAGTTATTGAACTCGTTCCTATCCTCACGTGCTTAACGCCAACTGCTTCGACTAGGATAAACCGCCTCGCATTTGTCGAGCACTGTGAAGTCCGCTTTGGCCAAGACACTCAGTCTTGACCTCGCGACCACCCTACAGGGCTTATATATCTGCTGTCATATAGCAGGGGTTTCGTCCTGCGGACTCCACCCCTGCCTAAATTCTCACCGCCCCTATGGGGGTCGCGGGTCAACGGGGTTTGCGGGCCAACTCCTATGTTATTGCCTAAAAAATGGCTCCATTTCCAACAAACATCAATCACGACATTAAAATCAAGGCAATGGCCTAAAGAAGCACAACCCCATCTGTCCCGACGCACTTTTCACATTATTTTTCACGCCCCAAAGCGGGGATTCAAGAAAAAGCACTATCTTTGCGGCCGTAAAAGCAACAAAGAAAGCAAAAAAAAGAGAAAGACAAGCCTATGACACGACGAGAACGCTACGAGGCCGTAATCGGCTACTTCTCAGAGGCCATGCCTGTGGCCGAGACCGAACTGAAATATGCCAACAACTACCAGCTGCTTGTGGCCGTCATGCTGTCGGCCCAATGCACCGACAAACGCGTGAACATGGTCACCCCCGCCCTCTTCGAGGCCTACCCCACCCCGGTGGCCATGGCCACGGCCACGGAGGAACAGGTGCTGGCCTACGTGCGGAGCGTCAGCTACCCCAACTCCAAGGCTCGTCACCTCGTGGCGACCGCCCGTCAGCTCTGCGAACGCTTCGACGGCGAGGTGCCGCAGACCCTGGACGAACTGACGTCGCTGCCCGGCGTGGGACGGAAGACAGCCAACGTGGTGATGAGCGTGGCCTTCGGGCAGGCACGCATGGCTGTGGACACTCACGTCTTCCGCGTCAGCCACCGCTTAGGGCTCGTTGGCGAGCGGGCCAGGACGCCGCTGGCCGTAGAGCTGGAGCTGGTCAAGCACCTTCCAGAGGACATCATACCCCGCGCCCACCACTGGTTGATCCTCCACGGACGATACGTCTGCAAGGCACTGAAGCCCGACTGCCTCGCATGCGGTTTGAAAGACGCCTGCGCGTACTATAATAAAAAGTCTTAAATTGCTTGCACGTACAAAGAAATCTTACTACCTTTGCACGCGAATTCAGGGAGAGAGCCCTGTAAAGCTCACCAAATCAAGAAGTCATAAACAATTCATAAACTTAAAAAATTAACTACTATGACCATCCACGATTACAAATTCGCTGGCAAGAAAGCCATCGTTCGCGTAGACTTCAATGTGCCCTTCGACGGCAACGGCAACATCACCGACGACACCCGCATCCGCGGCGCACTGCCCACCCTGAAGAAGATTCTTGAGGACGGCGGCGCACTCATCATTATGAGCCATATGGGCAAGCCCAAAGGCAAGGTGAACCCCAAGCTGTCGCTGAAGCAGATTGTGCCCGCCGTGAGCGCGGCCCTCGGTGTCGACGTCCAGTTCGCCCCCGACTGCGCCAAGGCTGCTGAGCAGGCTGCTGCCCTGAAGATGGGCGAAGTGCTGCTGCTCGAGAACCTCCGCTACTACCCCGAGGAGGAAGGCAAGCCCGTAGGCATCGACAAGGAAGATCCCGCTTACGACGAGGCCAAGAAGGCTATGAAGGCCAGCCAGAAGGAGTTCGCCAAGACACTCGCCAGCTATGCTGACTGCTACGTCATGGACGCCTTCGGCACGGCTCACCGTCGCCACGCCTCAACCGCTGTCATCGCTGACTTCTTCGACGCCGACAACAAGATGCTCGGCCTTCTCATGGAGAAGGAAGTGCAGGCCGTCGACAACGTCCTCAACGACATCAAACGCCCCTTCGTGGCCATCATGGGCGGCTCCAAGGTGAGCACCAAGATTGGTATCATCGAGAACCTGCTCGGCAAGGTCGACAAGCTCATCCTCTGCGGCGGCATGACCTACACCTTCATGAAAGCTCACGGCGGCGAAATCGGCAACTCCATCGTCGAACTCGACAAGCTGGACGTCGCTCTCGGCGTTGAGGAGATGGCCAAGAAGAACGGCGTAGAGCTCGTCTTGGCTGAGGACAGCGTCTGCTCCACCGGCTACGATTTCGCCACCTTCGCCCAGAAGCCCGGCGCACAGATCAAGACCTTCCCCTCCAACGCCATCGAAGAGGGTTGGGACGGCCTCGACGTAGGTCCCAAGAGCCAGGCTAAGTTCGCCGCTGCCATCGAAGGCGCCAAGACCATCCTGTGGAACGGTCCTGCCGGCTGCTTCGAGTGCGACGACTTCTGCGCAGGTAGCCGTGCTGTAGGCGACGCCGTAGCTAAGGCTACAGCCGAAGGCGCTTTCTCGCTCATCGGCGGTGGCGACAGCGTAGCTTGCGTCCACAAGTTCGGTCTTGAGGACAAGGTCAGCTACATCAGCACGGGTGGTGGTGCCCTCCTCGAAGCCATCGAAGGCAAGGTGCTCCCCGGCGTAGCTGCCATCAAGGGATAAAGACAAGTTGACAAGTTGACGAGTTACGAATTGACAAGTTCTTCAGACTCGCTGTCGCTCGTAGAAGCGTCGCAAGCGCCGAGCGGACGAGTTGACAAGTTGATAGATTAGCTGATCAACTAATTAACAAATGAGGGCAGTCGCCTGTGTGGCTGCCCTCTTATTTTTCTAAAATCATCAAGGCTCCGAACCATCGGCCTGAGGCCACTGACCATGAGTAACGCTACAGACCCCTTTGCACCTTGGCGCAAGCGCCACCCCTACCTTCTTGCCCTCGCCATTATGCTGGCCGTTGCGCTGGCAGCAGCTGTTGCGTATGTTGCCGTTCCGCGACAACAGAAGAATCAGCTCTCGCCGGAGGAACTGGCCCGTCGCGACAGCGCTGCCCTGCACGTAGCCCTGATGCCCGTCGAGGACTGCCTGCCCTTCTATCTGGCTCAGCGCACCGGCATCTACGAACGGCTCGGCCTCGACCTGCGCATACACACCTACCAGGCGCAGCTCGACACCGACACTGCAATCGCCCGCCGACACGTCCACGCGGCCTACAGCGACCTCGCGCGTGCCATCATGCTGCAGCAAGACAGCGTAGGCCTGCGCGCCATCGCCACCTTCGAGGGGCGACTGGACCTCATCACGGCCCGTCACGACCGCGTTCGAAAGCTCGAGCAGCTCAAGGAGCGCATGCTGGCCGTGGCGCGACACAGCATCACCGACTACTGGAGCGACCGCCTGACCGACACCGCCAGCATGGCACGCACCGATATCTTCCGCCCTCAGATCAACGACGTTCGCATCCGCACCGACATGCTCTGCAACGGCACGATGGACGCCGCCTTCCTGCCCGAGCCCTACGCCACCGAGGCCTGTCTGCGCGGCAATCGTCGAAACTTCTCGACACGCGACCTGCGCCCGCAGCTGGTGGCACTCGTGGCCAGCAGCAGCAGCCTCAACGACCCTTCACGCCGCGAGCAGCTCAGCTTGCTCACGAAAGGCTACGACCTGGCCGTGGAGCAGTTGGCCAGCGTGCCCGCCCTGCGCGACAGCCTGCCCGCCCTGCTCTCCACCCTCTGCCTGACGCCCGACACCCTCGTCGATACGCTCATCACACGCCTGCCGCCTTTCGCTGCCCTGAGCCGTCCACGACAAGCCGATGCCGACGCAGCCCTCCAATGGCTGCGCGGACGAGGTAAAGTCAAGAAGAACTTCACAGCCGACTCCCTCATCTACGACCTCTATGGACATTAAAGCTTTCCAGAACATTTACTCTGAGGCCGAAGGCGCCTTTGCCGAGCGGCGATTCTTCGATGCGCTCTCGCTCACCGAAGCCATCGCAAAGGACCTGCCTCAGCCAGATGATTTCCAATCGCTTGACAAATCAAAGAGCCTTCACGACAACTACTGCGCCGTCCTCACCACGATGATGGCGACGCCCGACGCGCACGAAGCCTTGCTGTCCAAGTCCGAAGCGCTCTTCCAGCAAGCCTTTCAGCTCTTGCAGGCCATCCGCCACCGCTGGGCTTGCGTCCACCCAGAGCTCTCGACCTATGCCAGGACAGCCAGCCTCTACACCGGCATCACCGTCGATGACATCGTCGTGCAGCTGCAGACCCTCAGCCAGCGTCATGAGGGCGAACAGACCTACTACCAGCAGCTTGACACGGTCTTCAACCTCCTGTGGTGCCATCAGCCCGAATCACTCGCCTACGCCACCGCGCTCCGTCCTACGCTCCTGCAGCAGGACAGCTTCACGCGTCGCACCCTTGTCGGCGCGCTCCTGCTGAGCGTGCTGGAGTGCTTCATCCCCAGCCAGCTGCAACTGCTCATCGCCCTTGGCAAGCCACAAGAAAGCGACACGGAGTTCGAGCACGACAACCTGATGGCACGCGTGGCCGTTGCCCTGTCCATCATCTGCCAACGCTATACCGACATCCTCGGGCTCTACCCCGAAGAGACCGCCCTGATTCGCTCCTTCTTCCAACAGGAGTACATGAAGGACCACATGGAACCGCTCCTGCACGCCATCACCAGCCAGTCGCTCTGCGACCACATCGAGCATCGCGTGGACGACATCATGCCCGTCATCCGCGAAGTCTTAGAACGAGAACAGCCGCACCTCGGCACCAGAGACAACGAAAACGATAACGAAAACGGGAACGGGAACGGGAACGAAAACGATAACGAAAACGAAAACGGGAACGATAACAGGAACGATAACGTTAACGAAAACGAAGGCGAAAACGAGAACGGGAACGGCCCTTTCAACATTGAATTCAAGCAAATCAGCCTCGAGTCCCTTCAGGACGAACGCCTCTTCAACAAGCTGGCCAAGCACGCGCGTGAGGTCGACCGGATGCGACAATCCGACCTCGACATCAACAAGCTCAGCTTCAGCCACATGAAGTCCTTCGCCTTCTTCAGCTCCACGGCCCACTGGTTCTATCCCTTCAGCCTATCGGTCACCGACATCAAAAAAAACCTCACACTCTCCAACGGCAAGCCCGACCTCCTCACCCTCAGCATCATGAAGGCCAACCGCTTCTGCGACAGCGATTGCTACTCCTATGCCTGCATGATACAAGCCGTTCGCACGAGAGTCATATCCAAATTAGCCGAGAGGATGCACACTGCGCTCGAGCAGATGGACGACCAACTCCCGGAGTTTGGAGCCGTGACACCCGCGCAGGTCGTCAGCCTCAACCCGTTCACCTCCTACTGCCAAAGCGTGTATCGCTACTTCTACGACAGGCCCCAGGAACACATCTTCCTGCCCTTCGACCCCGCCCGTCAGCGCGAACTACCTACCCTACCCATCTTCAAGGGGCTCTTCACCGTCTCCTCCGACCTCGACGCAAGTATCGACCTCTGCTACGTCTTCGGCGACAGCCGGCAGGCACTATCCCTCATCGAGGCCTCTGTCGAGCGCTTCGGCATCAACCTATGGCTCCTCCACGAAAAGGCCGACGTCTACATGCAATGTCAGCAGTGGAAGCTGGCGCTTAGCGCCTACCAGCAGGTGCGCATCTTCGAGGACGAAGAGCGCAACGTCTCGCTCGCCATGGCACGGTGCTACGAGGCCCTCAAGCAGTGGAACGATGCCTTGCCCCTGCTGCAGAGCAAGCTGACGCTCCTCCTGGAGGATTTCGTCGACGAAAGCCCTGACCCCGAGACCCTCAACCTCATCGAGGAGACGGGACGCTGCCTCATCCAACTGCGACGCTGGGACGAAGCCGTACAGCATTTCTTCCGCCTCGAGCTCCTCGGTCGACATCTGAACGTCGCACGAAGAGCCATCGCCTGGTGCTCCCTCCACCAAGGCAAGTTCGAGCGTGCCTGCAGCTACTACGACCAACTCATCCAGCAGGGCCACGCCTCATGGGAAGACCACCTCAACCGCGGGCATGCCCTCTGGCTGCAAGGACGCACGTCAGAGGCCATCACCGCCTACCGCAAAGCGCAAGCCACCTTCGACCATGCGCCACTGGCCAAGCGTCAACATTTCAGCCATTGGACTGAAGCCTTCCGCGAGGATGCACGCTCACTCCTCGCCCAGCACTTCACCACCATCGACTGCGCACTCATGCTCGATGCCGTCGCCATGACTGCCTGAGCACTCCATACCCCTCAACGACCAATCCACGATCTGTAGCATGGCAGTCCCGTAGCATTAAGGCGATTCAAGCCAAGTCCATGGTTTCCATGAGTTTGAATCCGTCAGCCTCGCGCCCAATCGCACCCTTTCAACATTTGTTCTAATCCTATCTTCATTTGTTTTACGCCCAAATTACATTTCCTTCGTTACTTTGCACCGTCAAAACCTGGGACACATCTAGCCCAGCACGCAGAGACGCTTCACGCCCGAAGCATCAGCAATCAGAGCCCGAGCGGCCACTCCAGCAAATAGACTCGTTCAGCTACCCAGCGCCTTCAAGTCATCATCTCATAACCTCTTTATTAAATTAATTAACAACATTCTATGAAAAAAACCTACCCAAAAGCACTGCTGATGTTAGCTCTGTTAGGACTAACCCTGGCAGCACATGCCATTGAGCGGCCTACGACCCCCGCAGGCGCTCCCGAGGATGGCGGCCAGTACCTGCTGGTCAACGCTAATCGCCCCGACGGCTACATGAGCCGCACCAGTTGGGATGGCGCCCTCTACTTCCTCGGCGCCTCCGATTCCCACTACGACCAGTACGCCTTCACGGCTCAGAAGAACGAAGACGGCACGTGGTCGTTCTACTATGCCAAGGCCGACACCCGCAACTATCTGGCCATCTACGAGAGTGGCGGCAACCTCAACAGCAACACCACAGAGCCCGCCACTTGGCAACTCGAGGCAGGCGACATTGACGGCTTCTACAAGCTGCGCGCCATGGACGGGCATACCAATGGCATCAGCGGCTACCACCTCCACCTCAACGCCGGCAATCAATTCTTCGTCGTCAACGAAGTCCTCAACGGGCAGCCCTACTACCCGGATTATGCCGGGGGAGCTGTCTCCGTCGATTTCGATGAGGAGAACTACGACCCCGACAAGTACTACTGGAAGGGCGGCGACGCCACCGTCATGTACGTCCTCGACGAGACCGGACGTGCACAGATGATCGACCACACCTCCGAGAACTGGGCCTTCATCAGCGTCGACGATCTCCCCACTCACGTAGCCCTCTACGGCGCCTACTTCGCCCTGCAACAGCTGACCGACCAGATTGGCAACGACGACTTCACCGCCGGCCTCAAGGCGACCCTCGACGCCGCCACAGCCCTCTACGAGAGCAGCACCGGCAACGCCGAGGCCATCACTGCCATGATCGCGGCCAAGCGCACCTTCCGCTCCCTCATCGAGGAGGCCAAGGCGCTCGAGAATCCCGATGCCACCCTTCTCGCAGCCATCGACAAGGCCATGGACGACTTCGACACGAAGGTCGAGGCCGATGACGTCACGGCAGCCACCGAAGCTCTTCAGGCTGCCATCAACGCCTTCCTGCAGGGAAGCGGCGACCTCACCTCGATGGGGCAGAACATGAGCTTCGAGGACCTCACCGCCCAGGGCGGCATGCAGACCAGCGGCGTCGCCGGTGCCCCCGTCGGATGGGAGGTCTACGTCGCTGGCAAGCAAGTCGTCACGGCCGACGATGTCCGCGGCGCAGGCATCTCCGCCTGGCATGGCGCCAACGACGACTGCGAGGGCGACCCCAAGGACGGCACCGTCGGTTTCGGTCTCTGGACAAGCGGCGTGCCACAGTACGAGATCTCGCAGCAGATCACAGGCCTCGAGAACGGCACCTACATCATCCGCGCCGGACTCATGGTAGGCGCCAACGGCAACGGCTCTCGCCGCACCACGCAGCGCCTCTTCGGCAACCACAACGTCACCTATTTCGCAGCTGAGACTGACTACGACCTCTCGCAGCTCGATGCCGCCGAGGTGCCAGCCTTCGCAGGTCTCGAGGAGCCCGTCACCGACCGCCTGCTTCAGGAGATGGAAGTCCGCGCCTACGTCTACGACGGCACCCTCCGCTTCGGCGTCCGCACCGATGGCAACTTCAGCGCCGCACTGCGCTCCTCGTCCAACGGCGCCGGGGGCGACGGCTGGTTCAAGGTCGACAACTTCCGCATCGAGAAGGCAGGCTACGATGGCGAAGATGCCGCCAACGTCGCCAACCACTACATCAACATCTTCCAGAACTTCGCGGGCGAGTACATGCAAGCCACGCTCCAGCAGGAAGTCATGGCCATCGTCGACAAGTACAACCAAGTCGATGCAGCCACCCCCGCCAGCGAAATCAACGCCATCATCACCACCCTCTCCGGCAAGATCGATGACGTCAAGGCATCCATCGCAGCCTATCAGCGCTTCATGACCGCCATCGAGGAGGCCTACCTGAAGTACGACGAGCTGGGCGACCAGTACACAGGCAAGTCCGCCTACCTGCAGCTCATCGAGGACAGCGAGGGCCAGCTCGACGAAGGCACCCTCGACGAGGCTGGCATCGACGCCGCCATCGCAGCCCTCAACCAGGCCTATTCTGACGTTCTCAAGACTGGCATCCAGGTGGGCGACTACGCCGCCATCATCATCAACCCCAGCTTCGAGGACCTCTCCGCCCAGGGCGGCAACAATTCCGACGGCGTCGTCAATCCTCCTGCCGGATGGGCGCTCTCGCTCAACGGTCAGCCCTGCGCCACTTCGGCCGACTACAGCAAGGCAGGCGCCAGCCTCGGCTGGTGTGCCATCAACTCGGGCGACGGCATCGACGAGGTCGACGAGCAGGGCGAACCCTGGTCCGTACAGTACACCGACGGCACCCACCTCTTCGGCATCTGGGCGGCCAACGTCCCCGAGGTAGAGCTCTCACAGACCTTCAAGGGCCTGCCCAAGGGCGTCTACGTCCTCTCCTGCGACATGGTCGTGCAGTACAACTGGGGCGGCCACTGCGTCACCACGCAGCGCATCTTCGCCAACGACTACGTCCAGATGTACGGCGCCGAAGCTACCTACGCCGAGCGCCTCAACGACACCGAGGACATGACAGAGGCCATGGCGCTCGACGCCGCTAACCCCGATGCCCCCTACAAGCACATGAACTACGCCGGCTACGTCAACGAGACCGCCTACGGCGTCACCTCCTGCCCCCACCACATGGAGCTCACCTGCGTCGTGGGCGAGGACGGCCTGCTCACCATCGGCTTCCGCACCAACAACGTCGACCCCGACGGCACAGCCCACAAGTACGATAGCGCCGGTTGGTTCAAGCTCGACAACTTCCAGCTCTTCTACGAGAGCGACGAGATTCCCACGGGCATCGCCAGCCTGCAGCACGCAGCCGCTCCGCTCGCCAACACCGCTTACTACAACCTCGATGGCCGTCGCGTCAGCCAGCCCGCTCGCGGCATCACCATCGTCAAGCACACGATGAGCGACGGCAGCGTCAGCGCTGCCAAGGTCCTCCGCTAAGTCCCCCACGGGCTGTGCTGCCTGCACGAAGGCAGCAACGCCCTTCGCCACAACCTCCTTACGAGAGGGGAGCAGGCCGCACGGCCGCTCCCCTCTCGTCGTTACCGCCCCTTCGTCATCCCTTGCTAACTACAAACCGACGAAAGCGGCCCAACCCTCTGAGCCATCCCTGAACCGCCATCATCTCTGAGCACGACGCGAACGTCCCGCCACGTCGTCGCGACGCAGCGGGGCGAGTGGAACTTTTGAAGCAGCGAGAGCCATGAGCGCTTGCTCCAGGATGGCCTATTCGCGCCAAAAGTCACTAAAGTGAAGAAAATTTAGACCTATAGCTCATTTTGCAGGCTAAAACCCCACTCAAAGTCCGATAAACACAGGTGTTCCGAGCAATCAAGCTACCTTGAGCGATAAATCGACGGTTGAAATTGCTCAATAGCTCATTTTGCAGGCTGAAAGAGGCCTGA
>JAFROT010000022.1 GCA_017429525.1 Bacteroidaceae bacterium
AAATGCGGAGCGGAGCATTTCCGATAATTGAGTATTATAGGAAAGCGCACGGGTGCAGCCATCGACTTGTGCAATGCCCGATGCAAAGCGGAGGGCTGCCGCAGAAGACGCTAATGGCAAAGGGGTGCTTAAATAAAAAAAACAAGAAAAAAATGGGATGAGGGTAGACGCATTGCGTCTTGGTGCTGAAACTATGATTTTGCTCGTAAGCGAGCTTCCACAAAATCCTATTTTCATTACCATCCTGTCGGATAACCCTCATCTGAAAAACAATAAAAAGGTTTTCAGTTAAACTAGTGCGCCTTGCGCTAATATATTGTATGATTTGTTTTCTTTTGCTTGATTTCTCGCCGTAGGCGACCCTATATGATTGCGCTTCGCGCAAGAAATATAACAAATCTATAACAAAATCGAGCAAAAGATATTTTTGACTCTGAAAGTAAATGTGGAGTAAATGCGCAGTAAATTTAAAACAAAAACAGTAAAAACAATATCGTGATGACGAGGCTTGCAACCTCTTGTGTAGTCTTGTTTCATCGCGCATGAAAGCGAGCTTTTGCGCATGAATACAAGTCTCCACAGTTTCTAACGAAACTCGTCATCACTATTAAAACAATAAAAACATTCTTAGTTATACAATTGTATTTTGTACCATAATTGTTGTTTGATTTTTAATATTTGTATGATTTCTCGCCGTAGGCGACCCTATATGATTGCGCTTCGCGCAAGAAATCTAACAAATCTATAACAAAATCGAGCGAGATATTTGGCGAGGCCTTTCAACGTTAGGAAACAAGAACAACAATATACATTTATTCAACTTTTGCTTGTTGTGGAGGGGCTAAGGGCGTAGGCTTCACTCCTTAACTCCCAATCAAGCGGAGCTCGAAAAACTTCAGTAATCAATATGCAAGAACGTATTTATTTGTGTCTGGCTCACATGAGTGGGCAGGAAATGAAATTCATCAAAGAGGCATTCGACACGAACTGGGTGGTGCCTCTTGGCCCGAATGTCAACGGCTTCGAGAGTGACTTGGAACAGTTCGTCGGTCAAGATAAGAAGGTAGCAGCGTTGGCCTCTGGTACATCTGCCATCCATCTGGCATTGGTACAACTGGGCGTCAAGGCGGGCGATGAGGTCATCTGTCAGTCGTTCACCTTTGCGGCATCAGCCAATCCCGTCGTATACCAAGGAGCCACGCCCGTGTTCGTAGATAGCGAGCGTGATAGTTGGAACATGGATCCTAACCTCTTGGAGGATGCCATCAAGGATCGTATTGCCAAGACGGGTCGTAAGCCTAAGGCCATCATCCCCGTCTACCTGTATGGCATGCCTGCTCAGATTGATGCCATCATGGAGATTGCCAACCGCTATGAGATTCCTGTGATTGAGGATGCGGCTGAAGGTTTCGGTTCGCGTTTCAAGGGACAGGTGTGCGGCACATTCGGTCATTTCGGTATCATGAGTTTCAATGGCAATAAGATGATTACCACCAGTGGAGGCGGTGCACTGATCTGTCCTGACGAGGAGACCAAGCGGCGCATCCTCTTCTATGCCACACAGGCCCGTGAGCCCTTCCCCTACTACCAGCACGAGCAGATTGGATACAACTACCGCATGTCGAATATCTGTGCTGGCATCGGCCGTGGGCAGATGACCATCGTGGACGAGCACATCCGCCACCACCAACACGTGTGCCAACGTTATGTGGAACTGTTGAAAGACGTGGAAGGCATCGATGTACACGTCAATCCCACGCCTGACCATGATAGCAACTACTGGTTGAATACCATTACGATTGACCCCGAGAAGACGGGTACAGACTACGAGAGCGTGCGCCAATATCTGGAGACGAAGAACATTGAGACACGTCCGTTGTGGAAACCCATGCACCTGCAGCCTGTCTACAAGGATGCTCCTGCATACGTCAATGGTACGGCGGAGTCGTTGTTCCAGGTCGGCCTGTGTCTGCCGAGCGGACCTTACGTAACCGACGAGCATGTCGCCCTGATTGTTGACGAGATCCTTGCCTGCAGAAGATAACGGGAGTCTTGATACGCTTCCTGTCGTATGCGCCCAATTCCTCGATGAATTGGGCGTTTTTTGTATCTATTCGTTCATGTACGGCCGTACTAATTCCTAAAATGAACAGATTTTTTCTTTTTTTTATCTGAAATTTGTGTGCGCGCACGCATAAAATGACTAATATTGCACGCTGAAAGCATCAAAACGAAGAAAAAAGAGTTTAATTCACTTTATTATTAACTAACTTTATCAACCTATGAAGAAATTTTTCCTCTTAGCATTGAGCCTGCTCGGATTCATTTCCGTGCAAGCACAGACCTCCCCGTACAAGGGAAGTGAGGCTGCAGCTGGCAACTTCTTCATCTACAACGTTGAGACAGGTTATTGGCTACAAAACAATAACCGCGTTGGAGATTGGAACTCCCAGGTGCAGGTGGACACTCAGGGTTTCGACTGGGAACTGATCGCCCTCGAAGGCGATACGTGGCAGTTGAACCCGAAGTTTGGCAGCAACCACAGCCTGAATTCAGGCGATGCCAATGGTTATATGGACACGGGGCAACCCGTCAGTGCCTGGACCTTGACACCTGCCAATGACGGCAACAATGGTTACATGATCTCGTCTAACGGCACTACGTTAGGCGTCAATCCTGACACCAAGCTGCTCACTAAGGACGGCTCGGGTGCTACCACGTGGCAGCTCGTGACGGCTGAGGAGCGTCTGCAGGTGCAGGCCGCTAAGTACGCTGAAGTGACTGGCGAGAATCCTATGGACCTCACTTGGATGATTCCCGGTGCCAATATGAATATCGCCGACGAACATGCCGACGCCCTTGTGAAGGTAGCTCCTGAGAAGGCTGGTGCCAAGTTCGTGACGGGGCAGACCAACGTCAACCCTGGCAATGGTATCCGTGAGATCTGGAGCAATGACGGTGGCAGCTATGACATCGGTTACACGCTCACGGGACTGCCCGAAGGTGTCTACCGTTTCACGGTCAGCGGTTACTACCGCGATGGTAGCTGCGACAATGCTGGATGGACTGGCGTCGTCGGCCAGAAACACCAAGAGGGTACGGAGGTTATCCGTCCTCAGATCTACCTCAACAACCAGACCCAGCCCATCATGTCAATCTGCGCACCTGAGCTGAAGTCTGCAGCTCATGGTTGCAATCGTTCGTCGGCTGGCATCTTCTTGCCCGACAATACAGGTCAGGCTGCTGAAGCTACCGCTGCGGGTCTGTATATGAACAAGGCTATGAAGGTCGTGATTAATGATGGCGTTATCGAACTTGGCGTTCGCGCTGACGATGGTATCGCAGATGACTGGCTTATCCTTGATAAGTTCCAGCTCGTGTACTACGGTCCCGACAACCTCGAGCAATATGTGGCCCTTCTGCAGGCCGCTATCAACGAGGCTGAGGCTTGGGATAGCTCCAACACCAGCACGGCTATGGCCAACGCCCTCAATGCTGCTATCGATGATGCTAAGGCTAAGCTGACCTCTACGGACAGCGATGAACTGGAGGCTGCAACTGATGCCCTGCAGAAAGCCCTTCAGGCTGCTAAGGGGGTTGATGTCTCAGTTCTGAAGGCTACTATCGCCCTGGCTAAGAAGGAAGGTATCAATACCTCCGCTGCTGATGAGGTGGTACGCAATGCAACCAGCAACAGCGAGATTGCTGGGCCCCTGTACGTCCTGTCGTCATGGCGTAAGGTGAACGCACAGAAGATGGCTGACCTTTACGTAGGCACCGAGCCTGCAGTTGGTGAGTTCTATTTCTTCAACCTGGGTGCAGGCATGTTCCTCAGCGCAGGTTCCGACTGGAACACGCACGCCGCTGTCGATCAGGCCGGTTGGCCCGTAAGCCTTGAGGAGGCTGAGGGCGGCTATACCCTGCATACACCTTGGGGCTCCTTCAACGAAAGTCCTTATGTAGACACGGGCGTCAATGCTGTCTATGCCTTCCAGCCTGTAGAAGGTAAGGAGGGTATCTATAACATCCTTCAGGGCGAAAAGTTGCTCGGCTGGAATCCCAATGGTCACACCGATGGCGAACGTTACTGGAGCTCGATCTCCAATACGGCTGACATCGATGCTACGGATCCCTACTACCAGTGGAAGCTCGTCACCCGCGAAGAGCGCGAGGCTCTGTTGGAGAAGGCTTCGGGCGCTAATCCCATCGATGCTACGTTCCTCCTTAACAACCCGAGTCTGATCCGCAAGCCGGGTTACGACATGTGGACGATGGAGTGCAATGGTGGCAACGGAGGTGCACGCATCTCTGACAAACGCGATGCACGTGACCGTGCTGCCGACTACGGTTGGGAAGTATGGAATGCCGACAACTTCAAGTTCACGCAGACCGTTGTAGGCCTGAAGCCTGGTCTCTATGAGGTCAGCGCTACAGGTTTCTGGCGTGAGGGTGATGGCGGCAACCAGGCTAACATCGTCAATAACGGTGGAGCACTCAACCAGAAGGCTTACCTCTTCGCCAACGATGAGAAGGCTTATCTGCCGAACGTGGCAAGTTGCCCCGACTTCGTTCCTGGTGTGGCTACGCAGGCTTGTGTCAATGGCAAATTCCCCAACTGGCCGGAAGAGGCTATTGCCTACTTCGAGACAGGTGCTTTCAAGACTACTGTCCTCGTGAACGTAGGTGAGGACGGAAACCTCAACCTGGGTATTGCCTGTGACGAAAAGGTAGGTAATGGCGACTGGTCGGTCTTCGATAACTTCCGTCTCACCTATCTCGGCTCTGGCGAGCAGAACGTAGATTATGTCCGTGCACTGCAGAGCATCGAGAACGGCGCCAACTATAGCGTCTTCACTGAGATTGAGGGTAAGAAGTACTATGTGACCAACGATGGCAAACTCACGGCTGATCACAATGATGCTGGCACGTTCACCTTCCAGCAGGCCACTGGTGAGCAGTATGAGAAGGGCTATCTGCTGAATTCAAAGAACAACACCCGCTTCAGCAATCCTTACACGACCACTGAGGCCGCTCTGACGAATGGTAGCTTCAATGTGACCACCAACAACCGTGCAAACTGGGAGGCTCAGGTATTCTTCGAGAACGAAGAGGGCTTGTATGCCGTTCGTTCTACTAACGCAAAGTACAGCGGTGAGACCAGCGGCTGGAACTGGATTGGTAACACCTACTGGACCGCTAACGAAGGTCCTTTGGCTGAGTATAGCTGGGAGCCTAACTACATCTGGCAGCTCGAGAAGAACACCCTCGTGGAGATCTCTTGCAAGCTCGTTGAGGATGGCGAGGTGACCGCTACTGAGTTGGTTACCATGCCTGCAGGCTTCGCTCCTACAACGCCCGCAACGTTCAGCGACAAGTTCCATGGCCTCTTTGAGATTACTCCCGATGTGGAGATGGTAACAGAGGAGACTACAGCCATCAACTACACAGCTGCATGGGCTGGTCCGTTCGAGTTCTCTGAGAGCTTCGAGAATGCTAAGTGGTACAACATGACCATCCGTACCAACTACTATGTAGCCGTCGATGAGACTGAGCCTTACTACCCGAAGACCGATAAGGACCTCGATGCTGAGGTCAGCCAGTGGGCATTCAAGGCCGTTGAAGGTGAGCCCTTCCAGATCATCATCTGGAACCGTTCCCTCGACGCAGCTTCAAGCCTCTCTGTTGACGGCGACAACGTCGTCATGCGTGAGGGCGAGACGAAGTGGGAAATCTTCGGTAACAATGGTGGCTTCGTCATGCGTCCCGTGGGCGGTGGCGAGAACGACTGGGTCAACCAGAATGGTGGCTCGACAGGTCCTCTCCAGTTCTGGAAGAGCGCCAACGGTAAGACCGACGACGGTTCGACCTTCCGTGTAGAGTCCGCCGATCCTTACGAGCGTGCCCTTGCCGCTATCGAGGATGGTGCCAACTACAGCATCTTCACTGAGATTGAGGGTACCAAGTACTATGTGACCAACGACGGCCACCTGACGGCTGAGCACAACACTGCTGGTACGTTCACCTTCCAGCAGGTCACGAAGGCCAGCGGCCTGCAGTATGAATACGGCTACCTGCTGAATTCTCAGAACAACACCCGCTTCAGCAATCCTTATACGACCACTGAGGCCGCTCTGACCAATGGTAGCCTGAACACCAGCACCAACAACCGCGTTGACTGGGAAGCTCAGGTCTTCTTCCTGAGTGGCGATGGCAAGTATGCTGTCCGTGCTACCAATGCGCCTTACAACAATGAGACCAGCGGCTGGAACTGGATTGGCAATACCTACTGGACAGCCAACGAAGGTCCCGTGGCTGAGTACAGCTGGGAGCCCGCCTACATCTGGCAGCTCGAGAAGAACACCCTCGTAGAGATTGCCTGCAACCTCGTTGAGGATGGTGAGGTGACGGCTACGGAGACGGCTACCGTTGCGGTTGGCTTCGCTCCTGTAGCTCCTGCAGCCTTCAAGGATAAGTTCCATGGCCTCTACAGCCTCACTCCCGATGTGGAAGCCGTAGCCAAGGAGACCACTGTGGTCAACTTCACGCCTGCATGGGCCGGTCCGTTCGAGTTCTCAGAGAGCTTCGAGGGTGCCAAGTGGTACAACATGACCATCCGTGGCAGCTACTATGTAGCCGTTGATGAGACAGAGCCTTACTACCCGAAGGCTGACAAGACTCTTAACGTAGCTGAGAGCCAGTGGGCATTCAAGGCTGTTGAAGGTGAGCCCTTCCAGATCATCGTCTGGAACCGTGCCTTCGACGAAGGTTCTTCTCTCTCTGTTGACGGCGACAATGTTGTCATGCGTGAGGGCGAGGCTAAGTGGGAGATCTTCGGTAACGGAGACGGCTTCGTCCTGCGTCCTGTGGGCGGTGGCGAGAACGACTGGGTCAACCAGAATGGTGGCTCAAGCGGTCCTCTCCAGTTCTGGAAGAATGCTGCCGGCAAGACCGACAATGGTTCTACCTTCCGTGTTGAGGAAGCTCCAGACCTCTATGATGCTATCCATGATGTGAATGCCGACACGAAGGTCGACGGTGTCATCTACGACATCGCTGGTCGTCGCGTGGCTCAGCCCACGAAGGGTGTCTTCATCATCAACCGCAAGAAGGTGGCTGTAAAGTAATCTGACACCATCGTCTATCATCAGAAGGGGCGTACCTGCGGGTGCGCCCCTTTTTCGTGGAGAAAAAGAGGTCAAAGGAAAAAAATCGTTCAAACGAGAACCCAAACTCGTCAGAATGTTGATTCAGACTGACTTTCTTCTTTTTTTATTTGGCGGGATGAGCCAAAGTGAGTACTTTTGAGCCAGAAAACAGGCGCAATGCCATCTTACCCTATGCAGAAGAAAACGTTCATAGCAGCCATCACACTACTCCTTCAGGGCGTCGCTCTGACGCTTCAACCCTGCCAAGCGGCGCAGGCCCGGCAGGCTGACGACAGGATGATGACAGCTTCGGAAGGCGATACTACGGTCACCCTCTTGTCCACCCTTGAGGATGGTCCATGGCCTTGCTGCTACTACCTCCTCGACAGCAACGAAGAGCTGGCAGCCATCCCTGTGAAGGAATGGGCTGGCCGTTGTGCCGACGAGACCGACTGGGTGCAGGGATGGGGGCCCTTGAGCAACAGTCCCGACCAATTCCTCACTACGCCTTGGGCCAGTACGCGTCAGGCCCTGTTGGTGCGTCGTCATTTCACGTTGACGAGTGAGCAGATAGAGGCTTTGGCAGCTGGCAGCGTCAGTTTGGTATGCAGCTACGACGAGAATCCTCGCGTCTATGTCAATGGGACGCTCGTCTGGAATGTCAACGGATGGAATGACAACGCCTATGCTCGGTTCGCCTTCTCGCGCCGACAGAAGGCGCTGTTGCGCGAGGGCGATAATGTCGTGGCGGTGTCGCTGCAACGCGGCGAGGGTGGGGGACACATCGATACGGGCCTATACCTTAATTATACGCGCACGCCCGATGGCATCGCAGCTCCATCGTCATCCTCTCGCCGGCACCGCGTCTATCGTCTCGATGGCACGGCGGTTCCTGCTGATGCTCCCCTGCCTCGCGGCATCTACATCCTTGATGGTAGGAAAGTGAGAGTGAAAAGTGAAAAATGAAAAATGAAAAGTGAAAAATGAAATGTACCTCGAAAGCGAGGCGTTGGCAAGCGTCGAGCGGTAACATTGAACTATTGAACAAGAGTATAAAGAAAAGTACAAGATATGAGTAACCTAAAGGCTCTTTTCCTGGCAGCGGGCATGGCATGCTTCACGTCGTGGGCCAACGCCCAGACTGACGCCACCATTGTCGAGCGTCCTGCTATGGGAACATCGGCTAACTATCCCGTTTATCGTGCGCCTCTCCATGGCGGACGGCTGCTGAAACTGCCGGTCGGTCGGGTGCAACCGCGTGGATGGTTGCGCGAGGTGCTGAACCGTCAGCGCGATGGCCTCTGTGGACAACTCGGGACGGTAAGTGCCTGGCTGGATAAGAAAGGAAACCAATGGCTCTCGGCCACGGGCGACCACGGATGGGAAGAGGTCCCTTACTGGTTGCGCGGCTATGCCAGCATGGCCTATATCCTCGGTGATGAAGCCTTGAAGGCAGAAGCACAGACCTGGTTTGAGGGCGTGTTCAAGAACCTCAGTGCCGATGGTTTCCTTGGGCCTCGTAACACCTCTAACGGCCGGCCTGAGGTGTGGGCGCAGATGATCATGCTCTGGGCGCTGCAGACTTATTATGAATATAGCGGCGACGAGCGTGTGCTCACAGCTATGACCAACTATTTCAAGTGGGAACAGACGGTTCCCGATGAGCAGTTCCTTGAAGACTATTGGGAGAACAAGCGCGGTGGCGACAACGCGTGGAGTGTCATCTGGTTGTACAACCGCACGGGTGATGCATCGCTGCCGCCGCTCATTGAGAAGCTCCATCGCAATACGGCTAATTGGACACTTCCCGCCGACCTGCCGAACTGGCATGGCGTGAACATTGCTCAGGGCTTCCGTGAGCCGGCTACCTATTATATATATACGGGCGATGAGGATATGCTGCAGGCCGCTTACAACAATCAGGCCGAGATACGTCGTCGCTACGGACAAGTGCCTGGCGGCATGTATGGCGCCGACGAGAATGCGCGTGCGGGTTATGCTGACCCTCGTCAGGGTGCTGAGACTTGTGCGCTTGTCGAGCAGATGGCCTCAGACGAAATCATGATGGGCATCACGGGCGATCCGTCGTGGGCCGACCATTGCGAGGACGTCGCCCTGAACACCTTCACGGCGGCGATGATGCCCGATATGCGTGCGTTGCGCTACATCACATCGCCCAATATGGCCATCAGCGATGGGCGCAACCATGCGCCAAGCATCGACAACAGTCTGCGTGGCATGCTCTCGATGAGCCCTTTCAGCAGCCGCTGTTGCCAGCATAATCATGGAATGGGCTGGCCCTACTATACCGAACATCTCGTCATGGCCACCACCGATGGCGGTTTGGCTACGATGCTGTATGCGGCCAGCGAGACCACGGCTCTTGTGGCTGATGGCCAAAGCGTTCGGCTGGTGGAGGAGACTCACTATCCGTTTGAGGAGGATATCCAGCTGACCATTCACACTTCCAAGTCCATGAACTTCCCGCTCTACCTGCGCATTCCAGCATGGGCTGACGGCGCGGAGGTTAGCGTCCTTCGGGGTGCCGAAGCGACCAAAGGTCGTGCGAAGGGAAGCGTTAACGATAACGAAAACGTTAATGTGAAGGCAGAGGCTGGCAAGTATGTACGCTTGCAGCGCACGTGGAAGGATGGCGATGTTGTCCGACTTCATCTGCCGATGCAGCTCCATGCTCGTGTGTGGCCGTTGAACAAGTCAAGCGTCAGCTTCGATTATGGCCCCTTGACCCTCTCGCTGCGAATTGATGAGGATTACCGCAAGCGTGATAGCCGCGACCACGATATCGTGCAGGACGACTCCCACTGGCAGCCCAATGTCGACGCTTCGTTGTGGCCGGCTTGGGAAATCTTTGCTGCCTCACCGTGGAACTATGGCGCTGTCGTCGGCGATGACAATTTGCCGAAGTCATTCCATGTCAGTCGGCGCGCATGGCCAGCAGACAATTATCCATTCACGCTCGATGCCGTGCCGCTGGAGTTCACCATTACGGGCTGCGCTATTCCCAGCTGGGGCATGGACGATACGGGCATGACAGGCCTCCTGCCCAGCCGCTTCCAACCGCACGAAGAGACCCACGAGGTCCTGCGTCTCGTGCCTATGGGGGCTGCTCGCCTCCGAATAGCTTCCTTCCCACGCCTTGTCGAGAGTGATGTCACAGACGATTGCGAGGAAGAGGAGAGTTGAAAGTTGAGAGTTGAAAGTTGAAAGTTGAGAGTTGAAAGTTGAGAGTTGAAAGTTGAGAGTTGAAAGTTCAAAGTTCAAAATTCAAAATTAATAATTAAAAATTAGAGAAATAACCCTTATTATTAACTAACACTTACTATCTATGAGACAAAAACTCTTACTCCTGCTGAGCCTCCTGTTATGGGGTTTCAACACGAACGTTGTTCTTGCAGATGACCAGCCCAATGTGACGGTCGTAGAGGACATCGACAAGTACGAGGGCACTGATCCGTATGTCTTCAATCAGGCAGACGGGAAGGTCTACGTCCTCAACAATGTAGGCGACTACGAGCGTTATGGCGTCTACGAGAGAGTCAGCACGCTGAAGGTGGCGGGCGGTGGCGACACCGAGATCGAGTACATCGAGACAACGCCCGACATGGCCGTTATCCCTTACATCAACACGGGTTATGTCCACAAGGCTAACACCCGCATTGTTGCTGAGGTCAATATCACGGACAACAGTGTTCGCAACTACGAGGCTATCTTCGGTTCGCGTGCCGGCTATGGTAACCAGATGTACGTCTTCTTCTGGCGTTTCAATCAGGACAACGCAGGTTGCTTTGCCCGCAATGCCGAGGTTCGTGGCGCACAGCTCATCCCCACGGGTGAGAAGGTGGTTATCGACGCCAGCGGCGTAGAACTCAACGTCTTCTATCCCGATGACGAAGAGCCGGCTGCAACCATCACGGGCGAGGGCGATCCTGCCGGTGGTAGCACACCTATGTACATCTTCGACCTCTGCCATGGCGATCACATCGACAACTCGCAGGCCTACTTCAAGCTTTATAGCTTCAAGATCTATGAGGGCGACGAACTCGTCATGGATCTGAAACCTTTCGTCTCCTCAACGGGCGATGCCGGTCTGATAGACAAGGTCGGCGGCAAGAAGTTCTTCTCGGGCAATAGCGGCAAGTTTGTCGTCAGCCCCGATGGTCAGGCTGCCGTATCTGCTGCTGGTGTTACCGTCTACGAGGGTAAGATGGTGTTCAACACGTCCGACAGCAAGCTCTACAAGTACACTGGTGGCCAGTTCAAGGCTATTGGCGAGCGCACATCCAAGCCCATTGAGTTCACCGACTACAAGAACATGAACAATTGGCAGACCAACGATGGTCACAAGAGCGTGTACTGGCCGTCTGAAGGTCGAAGTATCATCGAATATGACGCTAATGACGATGCCAACTACATCGACAACTACAGTGGTATTGGTGGTTATGAGCCTCTGATGGTCCGCATTCCCGTTGAGGAAGGTGAGGACTACAACTTCATGTTCGACTACGTCGGTTGCGCCTACAATTCGTGGCACAACGTGCCGATGCACATCTTCGTCACCAACAAGTATGACCTCGGCACTACTGAGGCCGGTCTGGCTCCCGGTGGTGATGTCCTCGCTACCTTTGAATGTCCGTTCGATGGCACTGATGGCGAGAAGATTCATGTATCGCTCGACTTCACGGCCCAGCAGGACAATCAGACCATCGTGGCTCAGTTCGGCGACTGCGACGACGGGGCTAACTTCTGGTTCGAGTTCTATCAGCTCACCGTCTCCAAGTATGTCTATCCCGAGACCTACCCCGCCCTCAATCCCTTCGGCCCGCAGATTGAGCTGCTCATCCCCGAAATCGAGGCTTACAAGGGCAACACGCTGCCCGCCCTCAAGACTGCTCTCGATGCTGCTGTAGCTGAGGCCAAGGCTTCGCTCAAGAGCGAGGATCTGGGCGTCCAGAAAGCAGCTCTCGACAAGCTGAAGTCAGCCTATCAGGCCGTTAAGGACAATGACATCACGCTCCTCCAGACGATTATGGCTCTTGCCAAGGCTGACGGTATCGATGTCACTGAGTACGAAGCCTTCTGCGAGGAAGGTGTCGCAGGTACTGCCGACCAGGTGGATCGTCTGCGCGTAGAGCGTAAGGTCGCTCACCTTGAGAAGGACCGCAAGAGCGACTGGAAGGGTCACACACCTGCCGAGGGCGACTTCTACCTCTATAATGTAGGCACGGGCGCTTACCTGACCAGCGGCTCTGACTGGGGCACGCATGCCGCAGTTGGCTATCCTGGTCTCGTGGCTACGCTCATCCCCGCAGAGGGTGGCTACAACCTGCAGTTCCTCGAGCTCATCCCAGGTGATGCCCGCGACCGCTTCTTCGGCGGCAGTCCTTATGTAGACTGTGCTGACGGTGCCAAGGGTGTATATTCCTTCGAGCCTGTTGATGGCAAGCCTGGTGTCTACAATATCCATGGCGATCGTGGTTATCTGGCCTTCGATCCTACGGGTAATACCGACACGGGTCGCAAGTTCTACAATACCGTCACTGGCGAATGGGCTACTCCCGACAACGAGATGGCTGAGTGGATCCTCGTGACGAAGGAAGACCGCCTCGCTGACCTCGATAACGCTACGGAGGAGAATCCCGTCGACGTGACTGTGCTCATCCGTGATGCCAGCTTCAACAAGTTCGCCGCTCTTGATAATCCTTGGTTAGGTATCAACCAAGGCTGGGGTTGGGGCGATGCCGGCTTCGGCGACAAGAACACCGAGACCTGGAACACTCAGGAGTATGAGCTCTCTCAGACCGTTACCCTCCCGCGTCGTGGCGTCTATGAGGTAGCCGTTCAGGCCTACTATCGCGATGGCAACTTCGAGGATCATGTCAAATCCGTCGCCAATGGCGAGACCCTTGTCGAGGCTCCTGTGTTCTTCGCTAACGACAAGACCACTCCGCTCTGCTACATCCACACTGCAGCCGACAAGGCTCCGGGCGAGGGCGACAACTCCGAGATCGGTAATATGCCTAACTCCATGTATCAGGCTTCGTTGTTCTTCGAGAACGGCCTCTACTGGAATCGCATACGTATCTCTGTCGACGAGGACAACACGGATGTCGTTATCGGTATCCGCAAGGAAGCCGGCAACCGTGATGGCAACTGGATTGTGGCCGACAACTTCCGTGCCGTTTACCTCGGTCCTAATGCTGATCCCGATGGTATTGCTGGCGTTGCTGCCGTTCCCGTTGAGACGCAGGTTATCTATGACCTCGCAGGCCGCCGCCTGGCTAAGCCTGTCAAGGGCGTGAACATCATCAACCACCAGAAGGTAGTGGTGAAGTAAAATGAATGGATGTGCCCTAAGGGCCATCCCATAGTAAGCTGAGCGAGGGGAGTCCTGTCATGGGGCTCCCCTCGTTGCCGTCGGGGGCAGATGGGTGATTGATGGGGCCGTGGCTATGGGGGCGACAGGGGCTATGGGCGCAGCTGGAGCGTGCTCCCTGTTTCGCCTGCGTGCCAAAAAAGGATGATTTCTCGTCAAATCGCCAGTAGGGTAGAAAATAAATGGCGGCTGATGATGGCGGGAGCAGAAAAATGCGTAACTTTGAAGCGCAAAACATAAACGGCAACTCTTATGAACAGGTTATTCACTACAATCCTTGCAGCAGCCATGCTCGTTGGCAGCATGAGCGTGGAGGCTCGCGTAGAGACAGGCAAGACCTATCGCATCGAATCGGTGGCGGCGGACGGCCGTTCGCTGCTGACGTCGAACTCATCGCTGGACACAGGTGTCGACGTCGTGCTGTGGCGGCATACCAACGTCCCCTCGCAGCAATGGACGGTCGTGGGAACGTCATCGCAGACCACGCTGCGTAACGTCTATTCGACGAGGATGCTGGGCGTGGCCTCCATCACTTCGGGCGCTAAGGCTCGGCAGACGGGGAATGGCAGCTCAAGCCGTTGGCAGCTGGTGGCTGTCGACGAGGAGGCGAACATCTATCGCATACGCATCAATGCACTTTACCTGAAGGCTGATGCCTCGGCCACAGACGGTACGGCGCCTACGCTGGCCTCGAACGCACAGGATGACGTCGAGCTGCAATGGCGCTTCGTAGAGCTGGAGCCGCAGAAGGAGTTCACCGCCGAGATGCGCGAGCAGATGATGGACGACTACATCCGCAAGACGGTGGAGCGCAAAGGCGCCAACTACCGCACCTTCATCGGTGGCGGATGGGGCGAGAGTGAGCAGCTGGAAGTGGTGTTGGATGCCTACGAGACGACGGGCCGCGAAGACTATCTGAAGCTGGCGAAGGACGTCTACAGCTGGTTCAACCAGAACGTGGGAACGTCGTGGAACAGGCTGGTCTACACCGACAACTACCACTGGTTTGGTCACGACTTCAACGACGATGTGATGTGGCAGATCATAGCCACCGCACGACTGGGCTTGCTCTCAGGCACCCAGAACTATATCCGGCAGGCGAAGCGCAACTTCGACATCATCTACGACCGCGCTTACATTCCTTTCACGGGACTGATGCGTTGGGCTGAGAACACGGGTGACCGCTATGGCACCAACTCGTGCATTGCCGGCCCTGCAGAGGTGGCGGCGTGCTACCTGGGTTTCGCTGGTTGTGGCGAGGAGTATTTCGAGAAGGCGCGTGACCTGTATGCCGCCCAGCGCTATGTCCTGGCCAATAATATGTCGACGGGCAAGGTCGACGATTCCGTGGTATGGAATCCCGAGACGCAGCGCGTGAAGAGTCGCAATAGCTGGGGCTCTACCTACAACCAGGGCACGATGTTGGGCGCTGCCTGCATGCTCTATAAATACTATGGCGACGAGCAGTATCTGGCTGACGCGAAGAAGATTATGCAGTGGACGCGCTCCAACCTGTGCGACAACCATGGGGTTGTCAACGCTTGTCAGGTGACGGACGGCGACTTGGCTGGCTTCAAAGGCATCCTGATGCGCTACGTACGCCGACTCGTGCGCGACCTCGGCGAGACGACCTATGAGAAATGGCTCACGTCGAACGCCATGCACGCCTATTGCAATCGCAGCACTGAAGGTGTGACGCCGACGGCTTGGCTGCAGAAGGGCACGGACGACAATACGCGCGACGATTTCGGCCTCTCGACGGCGGCCAGTGCTGCTGTGAACGTCATCCTCGAGGGCGACCCTGGGTTGCCGTATGCCGAATTATCCAAGCAGGAGGCAGATGGTATTCTTGACGTTAACGAAAACGGGAACGTAAACTTTTATTGGAACGGGAACGTCGACAATAATGGGAACGATCACGGACGCGTTAACAGGAACGCTGCCTACGACCTTGCAGGCCGTCGCGTGAAAGCACCTCTCTCGCGCGGCGCCTACGTGATAGGCGGGCATAAAGTCGTGCTGAAGTGACGGGCTTCGCGAATAGAGCTTGTGCCCAACGCCTATAGTCGACAGCCCTTACACGTATATTCGTTCCAGCCTTTGCCGCCAATGAACGTCAGCTTCACGATTATACGTTCAGAGTTTTCCAACCGGTTGGAAAACTGATAAGGAATGTATGTGAAGGGTTTTCCAACTGGTTGGAAAACTGATAGCGAATGTAGGTTCAGGCTATGGGCATCAGTGGCAGATCGCTAAAACAATATCCGCTCAGCCTTGTACGCTTGGAGGTACTCTGCTGAGCGGATATTCCTTTTAACGTCCGCGGCTAAAGGCGAAGCTCGTAGGCTTTATTTGACCAGGACCTTACGGAATGTGCCATCGGCTTGGCGCACGATTCGCAGGCCTCGTGACAGATGGCTGGCATCCAGGCGACGGCCCGTGAGGTCGTAGGCTTCGTTCTGGTTAGCGCTTTCGTTTCCGTTATTGTTGACGTCTGTGATTCCGTCTGTCGGGTCGGCGGCGAAGTGATCCATGAGCACTTTCATCCAGAAGCCACCGATGACGGAGCGCGCACGGAAACCGACAGCCGTAGGCGAGTCGGTGTAGTACCAGTCGCTCAGCGGCCAGCGCGTGGTCGCTTCATTGGCCCAACGGTAGACGAAGTTGGAGAACTGCTGGAAGACGGCTGAGGTGTTGGCCATCGAGGCCGTCCACATGATCCAGTCGCTCTTGGTGTAGGAGCGTCGGCTGTCGAGCGGCAGACCATACTTGTTCTGACGGCCGAGGTAGTAGGCGATTTCCTTGTCGGCGACGCCCGGGAAGAGGTTGAGGCCCCACATCTTGTCCCAGACGAGATTGTACTTCTGGCTCCAGCTGCCTTCACGGTCGAAGGCCAGGCGGTAGTGGCTGCCATCGTCGGCATCCTCCATCCATTGGGCAGCCATGGTGCGAGCCGTCTCCATGTATTGCTCGTAAACGCTGTTGAGGCCTTTCATCTTGGCCATCTCGGCGTAGGCTGCCACGCCCATGATTGCTTTGATGGACAGGTTGGCGTTATGTGCCCAGTGCCCCGCGAAGTCGTCCGTGCAGAGCTGCTCGGCAGGGTCTTGGCCATAGCGCACCAGATAGCGGACCCAAAGCGTGCAGATGTTCCAGTAGGTGTCAATCCAGTCGGTGTTGCCGTCGATCTTGCAGATCATGGCTGCCAGCGTCAGCATGTTGCCGGATTCCTCAAGGGGCATGTCGCCGCCATAGACCTGACCGTTGGCATGAGGATAGGTGCCGAGGTCGTGGGCGGCAAACAGCTTGTTCCAACGGCCCGTGCGGCTGTACTCGAAGATGCTGGTCATCATGCCCTTCTGCAGGTCGGTGTTGTACATCAGGAAGAGCGGTGCCGAGGGATAAGTGAGGTCGACCGTGTTCACGCAGCCATTGGAGTTGTTCTCCTTGGAGAAGAAGAGCAGGCGCCCGTCGCTGTCCTGGAAGAGCTTGTGTGCGGCCAGCACGTGGCGGTAGGTGCCGGAGAGCAGCTCGGCATACTGGCGGTTGGCCGAGGCGAGGCCGTCGTCGTAGATGGTCTGGTCCTGCTGGCGTGCGCGTTGCATATGGCTGTCGTAGTTGTCGCGGAACTCCTCGAACGCCTGTGTGATGGTCTTGCCGTCGCGCGCCCAGTAGCCTTTGTAGTCCTTGCCAAAATAACGGATGTCCAGCACCTCGTCATAGCCTATCATCATGTAGCTGTCGGCAGTCTCTACGCGGCCGAAGTCGTGGCAGTAGGCCAGGGTCGTGAGGTTGGCCGGCGCCTGGTTGGTGATCTTGTCGGCGCATGCAGGCAGGGCCCCAGTGGTGGTGAAGGTGCTCTCCATCGTGGCTGTTGACGCAAAGCTGACGGTGCCATTGACGTCGGGGATGTAAAGGTAGCCCCAGTCGATGCTGATCAGGTCGCCCACGCGTCCCAGCAGGTTCTGTGCCGTAGAGCCAGCCTTCAAGTAGTTGATCCCATTCACGTTGATGCGCTCTATGTCGACGGGCTGATAGGGCTCGTTGACCGTGAGGATAGGCGTCGTGGCCAGGTAGAATTGTACGTCGTGGGCATTGCCGTCGGTGGCTCGCACCTGATAGGAGATGTAGTTGATGGGCGTGGAGATGAGATCGAGGTCGTCGATGATCATGGGCGCCGTGAATACCAAGTCGAGTTCCACGGGGCCGCAGGTGAAGGTGTAATAGGTAGAGGTGGCCATGACGCTGACGCTCTTCTGTGCGGCTGTCTCGACGCCGACAGGTGCCACAAAGGTGTTCTCGAACAGGCCGAAGTCGATGTAAGCACCGCCTGAGGTGTTGTGACAGTGGGCGGCAATGATGTTTTCGCCCACGTGCAACTGACGTTTCTCCTCGGCCGTGATCTGGTGGAGCTCGCCCTGCAGCCAGGTCTCGCCTGTCGAGATGACACGAGTGCCGTTGACAAAGAGTTCGAAGACGTCATCGTGCGAGAACTGGATCCACAAGTCCTTCTCGAGGTCGGCCTCGGTGAGGTTGACCGTTCGGCGGACGTAGATGTCGGAGTTAGTGGCCGTCCATGCGTTGCGCACGTTGGGGTATTCGCCCTTTGTGCCCCATGCTGCCTGTTGGGTGGTCCATCCGCTGTCGTCGAATGAGGCTTGTGCCCAGGACGTTCCCGCCTGACGGTCGTAGCTGACGCGTCCCTGCCAGGCCTCCTCGCCTGACATCGGTGCGATGGCGGTGAGCAGCGTCCCCTTGCCCGTACCCATGAAGCGATAGGCTTTGCCATCCACGCGGAGGAGGCCGTCGATGGGCTTCTCGATATCAGACCAGTGGCGCGTAGTCCCGTCCGTCAGTCGGTCATAAGGCGACCAGAAGGAGATGTACGGGTCGTTGGTGATCAACGGAACGGAAGGCAGACGGAGCCGGCTCGTCTTGTAAGGTGTGAAGTAGTCTGCGGAAGCCGCAGCGGTGAGGGTTGCTGTGATACAGCAACATACACAACAGAGGGTGCGGAAAAGTTTTTTCATACGTTGTTAGTATTTTGTTATCAGATTTTCAGTTTAAGCGTTGCGCTGCGTCCGTGGTCGTCGACGATGCGGGCTACATAGAGTCCGGCGGGTAGGGCAGGGCATGAGGCTACGGCACGCGCGCCGCTGAAGCGGAGATCTGCCTCGTGGACACAGCGACCATCGGTGGCGAAGAGCTGGAGGCGTGCGGTGCGGGCTGTCGCCGAAGTGGCAATGAGGTCGCGGCCGATGCGTTCGAGCTTGAGGTCAGCTATCAGCGTAGCGGGTTCATCGTCGATACCCAGCGCCTTCTGGTTGACGGCGGTGAGGTAGCTGCTACGCAGGTTGGCGGTGCCGATGGTGGGAATATTGGTGACAGCCGTCTCGTCGGCTCCGTCGGGGAAACGGGCGACGGTCTCGCGACCCGTATGGGGCGGGTAGTAGAGGATGTCTTGCCACGAGTCGTCGGCTGCCGTGATGATGACATGGCCGCCCTCGGCCGCAAGCTTGAACGGAGCATGGAGGGCTCGGCTACCCTCGTCCTTGTCGCACCAGATGACGGCATAGCCATGGGCGGGGATTATCGTGGAGATGCCCTCCGAGAGGGCTGCAATCTGATACTTGTGAGGGTCGGACAGGTCATCGCTTAGGAAAGCTCCTGCGAGATCGAACTCACGGTCGAGCGTGTTGTAGATCTCAATCCAGTCGTTGCGCTTATAGTTGTCGTTGGCATAGATAGCATTGGCCGCGCTAATCTCATTGATGCGTGCCTCCGGGTAGCCCTTTGCGCGTTCTCCTGCCGTGATACGCCTGAAGGAGGCTATGAGGTTGAGCGACTTGCCACTGGGCAAGGCCATGCGGGCATTGGTGCTGAGGAAACGTGCCGTATTATCAGCTTCGCGCCAGCCCATGAACTTATAACCGCCTAAGGCCTCGGCACGGAGCGTGGCAGGTGGGAACAGTTGACCGTCGTACTCGGCGTAGGGCACACGGACGTCGTTCACATAGATGTTGCCTGCGCCCGCCGGCTCTATGGAGAGCTGTACCTGCTGCTCTGTCACGTCGGCGAGATGGAAACGCTCGTAGTCCTTCATCTGTTGGACGAAGGCTTCGGCGCGCCCTTTCAGTTTCTCGCAGATCTCGTTGAGCGAACCGTCGGGACTGGCCCCCTCCCATGCCATCGTGGCGCGTACGCGATTGCCAAGCTCCTCGCAGATGGCTGCTGCACGTGTGGGCTCGAACACGCTCCCCATCATGCAGAAGGTGTCGATGAACCGACGGCGGAAGTCGGCGTTCTCCAGCAAGTTGAGAAAGAACGTGCAGAACTTGATCTCGCCATAGCGGCGTTCGCCTGTATCATAGATATAGTCGTAGCGGTGCCATTGCATGCCGTCGACCCACCGGAAGGCATTGCCGTTGATGGCTATCTCGCCCTCTTCGTCAGTGGCTCGCCCATCGGTGCCGAACGCTGCATCAAGATCAAAGAACGTAATGCGGAAGCGCCCGCCATCGCGGTTGCGGTAGGCTTTGAGGTTGTTGTCGGGCCAGTCCCAAGAGCCGAGGAAGAGCTCAGCAGCCATATAGTTGATGAATTCGTCAATATCTACGAGCTGACATATCTCGGCATAGCTGTCGGCATTGGATGCCGTGGCCGAGAGGTCGTAGAGATGCAGCAGCGCATCGGGACGTCCGATCATCATGAAGGCTCCTGAGTCGGGACTCTGCTCGTAGATCTCGATGTCGTTCTTGGTAATGGCCCAATTGGCATAGGCGAAGTCCTTGTTGTTGGGCTCGCGCACGTTGATGAGGCCCATGTACTGCCCGTTGATGTAGTGGACGGCAGGCTGGTAGGACATCACGTCGAGATCGATGCCCGAGCGCTGGATAATCTCGTGGAGGGCAGCGTCCTTGATGCGGCAGTAGGAGTCGTTACCGCCACGGCGTACTTGAAGCGTCTTGTTGCGAATGTATGGCTTGGCATCGAAGAAGGCATACGGCATGGTGTTCTGCCCCTCGTAGACGCGGTCGGCCTTGAGCTTGAACGATTTGGGATGGCCCGAGCGCGTCCAACCGCCAGAGATAGCGAAATCGACATCCTGGTTAATGACCATCGTGCCTGTCTCGGGCAGAATGTATTGGAAGTTGACAGGGCGATCCCAGTTCATGTTCCAGTTGGCGGGCGTGGACTGGCCGTTGCCCGTTCGTCCGTTCGTGCCTCTCGTGTAGACGCCGATCATGTCGTCGTAGAGGTACTCGTTGGGCGTGCTGATGGCGATGATGGGCAGCGTGTGCGCGTGGTCGCGTTTAATATAGGTACGCGTGACGACCGCGCTGGGCAACTGCCCCTCCGCGTAACAGCGGAAGCGAAGGGTCGTCGAGGATGTGATGGTGATGAGCCCGTTGGTCAAGGTCTGCCCATGGGAGGCGGTGGGCGTAGTACCGTCGAAGGTGTAGCGCACGACCGCTCCTTGGGGCGTTTTGACGTGAACGCGCATCTGACTGTCAAACACTTGTCCGTCCTCGATGACGACGGGCGCTTCTGCACGCAGCTTGGCGTAGTGCGTGCCGGCATTGGAAGCGAGGGGTGTAGGCGAATCAGTCCAGCTCCAATCGTCGCCGTCATCGCGAGTGCGGGCATAGGCTGTACGGCTGATGGCTTCGGGGTAGGCTTGACTGAAGATGACTGCGCCCGATTGGTTCTCGAGCGAGAGCGTGCCGCCCTCGCAGTCAAGCTTGAAGGGTGCCTGCACGGGACGGATGTCATTGCTGCCCATCCATAGCTGCAGATAACTGTGCGGGCTGATGCTGCCAATGGCGTCGGGCAGTTGCCAACGATGGCCTTCGTGGTCGGAAAGGACGCAGCCGCCCAGCGTGAGCGTTCGGTCAGTGCGATTGTACAGCTCGACCCAGCTGTCGAAGTTATAGGCGGGGCTCAACTGCAAGTCTACGTTGGCCGCCACCAGCTCATTGGCGCAGAGGTCATCGGGAGCGGGCTCGTTGATTTCGTCAAGCCGTTCTAATTTGATCTGGTCGAAGATGAGCCAGTTGTCGGTGTGGAAACCCTCTTCGGTGTTGTAGATGCTCAGTCGTAGGCGACCGTCGGTGACGTCCACTTCCAGCTCATTGGGATAGGCTCCGGTGTTGAAGGCCATTTCGGCCGTCTCCATAGAGTTAGCGAACCACAAGTCCGTGCCTTCAGGGCGATAGCTGCGGCCAGGCTCGTGGTCGAACGCAAACGTATATTCGCTCAACACTTCGCATCGCTTGCCGTTGGCTTCGATGAAGGCGGTATGCTCTTCAGTGCCATCGACATATGCCTGGTAAGCCCATTCGTGGCGACGGAAGCGGAAGAGAGCTTGCACGCTAAAGCGGTAGTGACCGTTGGGAAGTTCAAGCTCGCGCGAGGCGTTCATCCACCCCCACCACATCTCTATGCAGCCGTAGCTGATGGCGCCGAACGAACGCGCTTCGCCAGTGAGTGTCCAGTCGCTCTTGTCCTGCGACGTGAACGAGGGATTGCTGAAGTAGTCCGAAGTGACGTCAATCCAACGGCTGGCTGCCCGCATCGGATGGAGTGCGGCAACAAGTGTGATAATGAGACCGATGAATCGTAATCTATTCATGAGTTGTTCTGTTTACAAGTGGATTCTACCTAAGCTTGGGGAACTGGTGCAAAGGTACGGCTTTCGGCGTGAATAGCCAAACTCTGAGGTCTCAAAACGCGCCAAAGATTGACCACGATTGCAGATTGAAAAGATTTTCGCGTCGCTTTGAACAATTTTTGCGGATTTTTGCAGGTTTGATCTTATAGAGAGCCTGGAACTTCTATATGCCCGAGATTTTATAGATATTCTCGATACTCTAGAACTTCGAGATTTTCTGGAATTGAATAAAATAAGGAGAGGCGACACTCCCGTGCAGCCTCTCCCTGATGGAAACTAAAAATACATTTTTGTATGAGAAACGTTTACTTGTGCCATAGGGTAAGATTAGGGTTTGCGCATGATTTTCTGGCTCGTCTGGCCTTTCTTGCCTTTGATGTTGACAATGTACATGCCTTCGGGGACGTCATTCACCTTGACGTAAACCTGCTGCTGGGCCTTGCCTTTCTTCACCACTTTCCCATGAAGGTCAACCAACTGCCAGCGGAAAGGCAGGCGGTCGGACGTCGAACTGATGACGAAGCTGTCGCGCACGGAACGTGGTCGCACTACGAAACCCTCTGCCTCCTCGGGAAGCTCGTCTACGGAGGCTGCCTCGCCGAAGAGCGGAGCGTCGGCCGTCACTGAGGGGATGCGGTGGGAGATGGTAGGCCATCCTGTGGCATCCCAGATGATACGGTCCATGTAGACTTTTCGCCCGGCATCGGGGTCGCTGGCGTCGAAGCCGTGGTAGAAGATCCAATCCTGGCCCGCGTCGTCTTGTACAATTTCAGAGCAGTGACCAGGGCCTACGACGCGTGTGCTCTTCCCCAGCAGCTGGACGAAATGGTTGTCCAGTGCTCGCTGTCCGGTCTTGTCGACGTAGGGGCCAAACAGGTCCTTCGAGCGGGCTACGACGAGGCGATAGGTGCTGTTGATGCCTTCGCAGCAAGTTCCTGCCGAACCGATGAGATAGTAGTAGCCATCATGCTTGTGGATATAAGTCGCTTCGGTATAGGTGCCGGCTATCTGCTGTTTCTCGGCACCGGGCTTCACGCTCAGACCATCGTCGGAGAGTTCGATGCCATAGATGCCTCTGAAACTGCCCCAGAAGAGATATTTGCGACCATCCTCTTCCTCGATGAAGAAGGGGTCGATGCTGTTCTGAACGCCTATTTCGTTGCTGATGAACAGCTTGCCTTTGTCGACAAATGGACCACGCGGCGAACGAGCTACGGCAACACCAATTCCACATTCCCACTCGCCTCCCCATGTGCTCTTGGAATAGTAAAGCACATAGTAATCACCTATCTTGTTGATGTCGGGAGCCCAGATACCCCCGCCAGGCACCATCTGTGGGCGGGAGGCTTCGGTAAAGCAAGTCCCTAAGTACGACCATTTGATCAAGTTGCGTGATGCGTAGATGGGCACGTTGCGTATGTCCTCAGTTGCATAGAGGTAGAACATATTATCTACGCGAATGATCGTAGGGTCGGGCAGGCTGCGGTTGATGACGGGGTTGGAGTACTGGGTCTGAGCGTACCCTCCCACGGAGAGCAGAGCCAGCGCCAAGGTCATGATGGTCGTCTTCATGAATGTGTACGTTAGTTCGTATATGCGTGTGTTAATCCGTTGCCAGTTGCGAGAACGTAGATCATCGCGCTTGGCGGTTTCGCGGTGCAAAGGTACGCTCATCTGCTCACGTAGAAGGAAAAAAATCAGTCAGAAAAGGAAAAGTTTGCACTAAAAGCACTTTTTCGCTTGTTTTGGCCCCCTTTTATCGCCTTCGATTCGCGGAAAAGAGTTATCTTTGCACGGCTTATAAGTGAAATTAGATAGAGATTTCTGATTCGAGATTTTCGATTCAGAATTAGCGATTAGAAACTCAAGATTTGAAATTTGCAATTACCTATATGAATATGCACACGTTCAGCATAATGATGAAGAACTTGGCGGCGTCACGATGGCTCCCGCTCCTCTTCTGCTTCTTTGTCTACACGCCCCCTGCTGCGGCAGCTCCCTACGGCTTCAAGAGTTACATGACCGTAGATGGCCTCTCGGACAACCGCGTTCTCTGTGGCTTGCAGGACAGCTATGGTTTCCTGTGGCTCGGTACGGCCAATGGCCTCAATTGTTATGACGGGCAGCGTAATATCGTCTACCGCAATATGATTGCTGAAGATGTGGCGTTCGAGAATAATCAGATTACGGCTCTGCTGGAGCAGGACGGCGACATCTGGTTCGGCGGTGCCTTCGGGTTGTATGTCTATCGTCGGCGTGACAATAGCTTCGCCCGCTTCGAGAAGGCCACTCGCTATGGCGTACTGGTCAGTTCTACCGTCGACAAGATGGCGCGTACGCAGAACGGCCTCATCTGGATCGGTACTCAGGGGCAGGGACTCTTCCTCTATGATCCGGCTACGGGCACGCTCACGCAGGACAGTCGCCACAACGGCTTCATCTCCGACCTGACGATAGCGGCCGACGGCCTCGTCTATCTGGTGTCGCTGGACGGTCAATTGTTGGTCTATGACCAGGAGGGACATTTCCAGCGGCAGTATGAGGTGCCGGGCTTCGTCGTCGACAAGAACAGGATGTGCGTCGAACATGTGGGCAGTCGACTGTTCGTGGGGTGTGACCAAGGACTCTTCCGCCTCAACACGGAGACGAATGCCCTCGACCGACTGCCCGTTGGCGGTGATGACTTCTTCGTGCGCTCGCTCATGGAGCGTGACGGCGACCTCCTTTTGGGGACGGACCATGGACTCTATGCCTATTCGTTGAGCGATGGCTCACTTGCTCGCTACGATGACCCCGCCTTGCGGGTCTCGGCGCTGAGCGATGACTGCGTGAATGCACTCTTGACAACTGACGATGGCACGCTCTGTGTCCTCACCGATCGGGGAGGTCTCAACATCCAACCTTCCATGCCACAGGGACTGGAAATCCTGTCCCTCCCTGCCACGGCCAACGGCTTGCGTAATCGTGCCCTCGCCATCTGCCCTACTCACGACGGACGCCTGTGGGTAGGCACGGAGGCGGGACTCTATGTCCGAGAGCCTGGGGAGCAGCATTTCCGACAGCCCTCCATGTTGAATACGCCCATCAACGAGGTGAGTGCACTCGTCGAGGACAACGATGACCTGTGGATTGGTACCCAGAACGCTGGCCTCTACGTGCTGAACACCATCACGGGCGCCTTGCGCCATTACACCTACTCGGCCGACCGTCCTTACACCATAGCCTCTAATGAGGTGTATAGTCTCCTGCGCACGCGTAGCGGGGATATTTATGTAGGTACGAGCTGGGGACTGCGCGTCTTCGACCGTGCCCATGAGCACTTTATGTTCTTCTCGGAGATCAGTTCGATGACGGGCATTACGGCCATCGACGAGGATCTTGATGGTAATATATGGGCGGCCAGCGATAGTCATGGGCTCTTTGTCAAACGTGGCGACCAGGCTTTCCGGAACTATCTTACTCATGCGGGGAACCGGCGCTCGTTGCCCGACAATGCGGTCACGAGTGTCGTCTGCGATAGCCGTGGCACGATCTGGATTGCGACAAAGGGCGGAGGCCTCTGTCGCTACGCTCCAGCTACCGATGACTTCGAGCGGTATGGCGCTCCCGATTCTCCACTTCAGCGCGAGCAGGTCTATTTCGTACAGGAAGATGCGTCCCACAACCTATGGCTCGGAGGCGAGTATGGGTTCGTCCGCATCAACGCTGACGGTTCCCTGTTGACGGAACTCCATCACCTTACTGGTGAGCGTCGCGAGCAGAATCCTTGGAATGCGAGCTGTCGCGATGCCACTGGGCATGTCTATGCGGGCGGAAGTGGTGAAATTGTCTGCATCACGCCCGACAAGGTCCGTCTGCATACGACTCATCAGCCAGTCTATATCAGCAGCATCACTTTCCCGAATACGGATGATAGCCAAGCCGAACTCAACCGGCTTCACCTCAACCATCCGCTCTACGTCACTGATGCTATACGTCTGCCTTTCACCGACAATCACTTCACGCTGCATTTCGCTTCGCCTCGCTTCGGGCGCAGTCCCTTCGTGCACTACGAATATATGTTAGAGGGCTTTGACAAGACTTGGGCACGAGGGTCCGACAACCGCGAGGCCACCTACTCTAACCTTCCTTCTGGCACCTATACCTTCCTCCTGCGCGAGGCTGGCGATGACAATCCCGAGCACTACGCCAAGCTGAGAATCACGGCCCTGTCGCCTTGGTACAGCACGCCGTGGGCTTATGCTCTCTATGCCCTTGCACTTGCGGCCGTCGTCTACGCAATCTACAGCCGTACGAAGCGGAAGATGAGACGCAACTATGAGGCGCAGATGGAGGACTACCGCCTTCGTCAGGAGAAGGAGAATTTCCAGTCCAAGATCAATTTCTTCATTAATCTTGTTCATGAGATACGCACCCCGCTCAGCCTTATCACCCTGCCTTTGGAACAAATGGAGGAGGGGGAACTCTCGGACGACAATCGCAATCACGTCCACGCTATACGCCGCAACACCAACTATCTCTTGGGCATTACCAACCAGCTGCTTGATTTCCAGAAAGCGGAGAATGAGGGTAAGATACAATTGCAGTTGGGCACTTGCGATGTCGCGCAGCTCCTCGATGGAATCTACCGTCAGTTCAAGGACCCCATGAAGGTGCAGGGACTGTCGCTCCAACTCCAGTTGCCGCAGTCGCGCGTCGTCACCACGCTCGATCGCGACAAGGTCTCCAAAGTGCTCATGAACTTGCTCGGTAACGCCCTCAAGTATGCACGTTCCGAGGTGATTCTGCGCCTCGAACAGACGGCAGAGGACCGCTTCGCCATCTCCGTCATCGATGATGGTCCTGGCGTACCCCTTGCCGAGCGCGAACGTATTTTCGTTGTCTACTATCAGATTGCAGGCGATGCAACAGCCGCTCATTTGGGCACAGGGTTAGGGCTCTCCTACGCCAAGATGCTGGCTACGGCGCATGGAGGCGACATCCGTTATGCCGATGCGGTGGGTGGAGGCTCTGATTTCACCCTGATACTGCCCATCCGTCATGACCAGACTGCCTCGTCGGATGTCGTCCAAGTGCCGGGTGAATCAGGTGACGCTCCCGAAGGGCAAGAAGGTGCAGAAAATGCCGATTCCATCGCGAATAATCGCTCATTCCGCATTCTTTTGGTCGAGGACAATGATGAACTGCTCCGTGCCACGGCCGAGGGCCTGCGCAAGTGGTTCCATGTCATGAAAGCTCATGACGGCGTAGAGGCGCTTGATGTCCTTCATCATCATGATATGGATGTCATCGTCTCTGACGTGATGATGCCTCGGATGGACGGCAACGAACTCTGTCGCCAACTCAAGTCTGACATCAACTACTCCCACCTGCCGGTTATCCTCCTAACCGCCAAAACCACGGTTGAGGCAAAGCTCGAGGGTATGCAGAGCGGTGCTGACATCTATCTGGAAAAGCCATTCTCGATGCGGCAACTTCATCTCCAGATCAACAGCCTCTTGCGTATGCGTCAGCGTTTCTACGAGCGCATGCGTCAGGTAGAGGGTGCTGAAGCGGCACTCAGTCTCGAGACGGACTTTGGTCTCAACCAGCAGGACATCCAGTTCATGGAGCGGTTACAGGAGCTTGTTCGTCAGAACATGCGCGATGAGCAATTCTCCATCGATGTATTGGCCGAGCAGATGAACATGAGCCGCAGTAGCTTCTATCGCAAGATTAAGGCGCTCACTGATATGACGCCGGTCGACTATATGAAAACGCAGCGATTGGAGCGTGCCGCTGCCCTCCTTCGTCAGGGACAGCGTATCACCGAAGTGGCTGATCAGGTGGGCTTCACTTCCAGCTCTTATTTCGCTAAATGCTTCCGTGCGAAGTATGGCGTGCTCCCGAAGGACTATATCACCAGCCTCCGTGATGGGGCAGAGCGAACTCAGCAAGAAACCTCCTCTATTCCAAAGGGCGACGAGTCCCCTTCCTGATTGACGACCTTTCCGCTTAGTAACAAAAAAAGAGGCCGTAAAGCCTCTTTTTTTGTGATCCGTTTGGGCTCGCGCTCTACTCGAAGAGACGCTTTCAGAGCGTAGCGGGTGAAAGAACCCTTGGGTGAGAGTCCCAGATGAACAACAAAAAAGAGGCCGTAAAGCCTCTTTTTTGTGATCCGTTTGGGGCTCGAACCCAAGACCCCAACATTAAAAGTGTTGTGCTCTACCAGCTGAGCTAACGGATCTAACCCAATGCTAAATAGGGGATATTCCCGATTTGCGGCTGCAAAGGTAATGCTTTTTGAGCGAACACGCAAACTTTTGAGCGTTTTTTGTCGTTTTCGCCTTTATTTTCCTTCTTCCACTTCCCTCGGACCGATTTCAGTGGGCGTGTCAGCTGGGGCAACCTTGGGGACAATACTCGGCGGTGTGTCGTTGAGAATAAACTGACGATAGTAGGAGATAAGCAGTGTGGTGAGAGGCAGGGCAATGATGAGTCCGATGAAGCCGAGGAGTGAACCCCAGATGGAGAGCGAAAGGAGGATGACAGCAGGCTTGAGGCCCATTGCAGACCCCATGATCTTGGGCACGAGCACGATGTCCTGAATGGCTTGTACGACGCATACGACGATGACCGCAGGGATGAAGATGACCCAGAAACTCTCGCCTGTGTCGGCAGCTTTGAGTAAGGCAAGGAGCACCATCGGCACAAATCCCAGAGTTTGCAGGTAAGGCACAAGATTCAGAAAGCCCATGAACATACCAAGGCCCACAGCAAGAGGGAAGTCCACGATGACGAACCCGATGGAGAAGAGTATGCCTACGCAGAGCGCCACGAGACCTTGGCCACGGAAATAGCTGTTCATACCGCGCTCGACATCTTCAGCGAGGTGCGAGGCAAAGGCACGACTGCCCTTGGGAATGAGCGAGATCCATCCGTCGCTGAGCTTCTCGTAGTCCTGCAGAATAAAGAACATATAGAGTAGGACGATGAGCGAGCCGATGACTCCCACCGCGAAGTCAACCGTCTGATAGACTACGCCCCACAGTTGCACCAGCAGCGATTGTACGGCCTCGAGGAAACTGCGTTCCTGCACGAGGTCGAGGATACTCTTCTGGTACTTAGAGCCATATTGGTCGAGGAACTGTTGGATGTAGGGGATGAGCCCTGTGCCGCCTAGGAAACGCTCGGAGTACTGCGAGAAGAGGCCGCCGACCTTGGAGAATTCCGAAACGATAGGCGGTACGATGAGCAGGATGAGTCCCGTGACTACGGCCAACACGAGGATGAAAGCGATGATAATGCTGAGGGTGCGGTAACGCAGATGGCAGCGGTACTGCAGGAATTTGACGAGCGGATGGATGAAATAGGCCAACAGCCATGCGATGAAAAACGGTAACAGCACGCTGCTCAGTCGGTTGACGAGTAGACCTATGCCTACGAGGATGAGCGCGAGAAGTGCACCTCGAATGAAGCTGTCAAAAGTGATGGGGGTCTTGAACATACTAAAGAGTGGAATATAGTTGAGGGGGAGATTGATGAAACTAATGGACTTAGAGGCTTGGAAGTCTATTTCTTACCCATCGCCTCGGCATAGCATTGACGGCATAGCGGTTCGTACTCATGTGTTTCGCCGAGCATGACCTGCCGGTCGCCTGCAACGATGCGGTGGCTGACGTAGGCGAGGGCGCCACAACGGACGCAGATGGCGTGAACCTTAGTGACTTCGTCTGCGATGGCACAGAGCTGTGGCATCGGGCCGAAGGGCTGTCCCTTGAAGTCAAGGTCAAGCCCAGCCACGATGACGCGTATGCCACGGTCGGCAAGTTCGTTGCAGACATCAACAATCTGCTCGTCGAAGAACTGAGCCTCATCAATGCCGAGCACGTCGCAGTCCGACCCCATAAGCAGGATGCTGGCTGCGCTCTCAACAGGTGTTGAGGGGATTGCTTTGCCCTCGTGGCTGACGACATCCTCTTCGCTATAGCGCACGTCGATGGCAGGTTTGAAGATCTCCACTTTCTGCTTGGCGAAGGTCGCTCGTTTCATGCGGCGGATGAGTTCTTCAGTCTTGCCAGAGAACATCGAGCCGCAGACGACCTCAACGCGTCCGCGACGCATCATTTCGCCGTTGTAGTCTTTGGGATTTGTCATGTCTTTTTGCTGAATTTGGGGTCAAAAGTAGCCTTTTCTTTGTATGCGGCCAAATAAATTAGGTTAAAAACTGCAAGAAATGTAAATAAATCGTAAATTGTTAAATTGTTCATCGCTAAATCGTCAAATAATGTCTACCTTTGCCCTATGTTATACCTCGTACCTACACCCGTAGGCAATTTAGACGACATCACGCTGCGCGCCTTGAAGGTGTTGCAGGAGGTGGACTTGATCCTGGCAGAGGACACGCGAACAAGCGGTCAGCTGTTGAAGCATTTCGATATCCATCGCCCGATGCTTTCGTACCACAAGTTCAACGAGCACCAGACGGTAGCCCATATTGTGGAACGCCTGTTGGCGGGCGAGTCGGTGGCCGTAGTGAGCGATGCCGGCACTCCGGGCATCAGCGATCCGGGCTTCCTCGTGGCGCGTGAGGCCGCACGAGCCGGTGTCGAAGTGAGTTGTCTGCCTGGCGCTACGGCTTTTGTGCCGGCGTTAGTGGCCTCGGGCTTGCCGTGCGACAAGTTCTGCTTTGAGGGCTTCCTGCCTCAGAAGAAAGGACGGCAGACGCGTCTGCAGCAGTTGGCCGATGAGCCTCGTACGATTGTCTTCTATGAGTCGCCTCATCGCGTAGTGAAGGCGCTGCAGCAGTTCGTGGAGGTGTTCGGGGCCGACCGCCCGGTAGCCGTCTGTCGCGAAATCTCGAAGTTGCATGAAGAGGTCGTGCGTGGGACGATGGCCGAGGCCCTGGCCCATTTCACCGAGAACGCTCCGCGCGGCGAGTTCGTCATCGTAGTGGGCGGTAAGGAGGATTGATGAGATGAATCATCCATAATGAAAAAACAGAGTTAAAGATTCATTCTAAATAATAGACTAATTACTTGAAAGTAAATATTTACGAAGAACAAAAACTAAAATCTGAAGCAATATGAAAAAGTTATTTTTCCTGCCCCTTTGCCTGATGGCTTTGGTGGCTTGCAATGATGTCAAGAAAGCAGAGGAACGTGCACAAATGGAGCGCGATTCGCTCTTGCAAGTTATCGACGAGCGCGACACGGAGCTCAACGAGATCATGGGCTCTATCAACGAGGTTCAAGAGGGCTTCCGCCTCATCAATGAGGCTGAGGGCCGTATCACCGTGGCCAATGGCAACCCCGAGGCGGCTTCTTCGCGCGAAGTCATCCATGAGAATATGGCTTTCATCCAGCAGGCAATGCAGCAGAACCGCGACCGCATCGCACAACTGCAAGAGCGCCTGAAGACCACCACCGTCAATATCGACAAGCTGAAGAAGACCATCGACAACCTGGTCGCTCAGCTCGACGATCAGAACAAGCACGTTCAGGAACTGGAGGCACAGCTGGCCGAGAAGGATGTCCAAATTTCTGAGCAAGGCGAGCAGATCACCTCGCTGGCCGAGAATGTCAGCAACTTGCAGGCCGATAATCAGCAGAAGCAAGAGACCATCAAGGCTCAGGACAAGGATCTCCACTCTGCCTGGTTCGTCTTCGGCACCAAAGCCGAACTGAAGGAGCAGAAGATCCTGCAGAAGGGAGATGTGTTGAAGGCCAGCGACTTCAATCGCGATTACTTCACCAAGATCGACACCCGCATCGACAAGGAGATTAAGCTCTACAGCAAGAGCGCCGAATTGCTCACCAGCCATCCCGCAGGCACCTATGTGCTGGCTAAGGATGCCAAGGGGCAGTACGTCCTGAAGATCACTGACCCCAACCGCTTCTGGAGCGCCAGCAAGTATCTTGTCATTCAAGTGAAGTGAAAAGCGATAGAGCGCAATAGGGAGAAAAGTGGAAGAGTGAAAAGTGAAAAATACGAGTAGCCTTCAGGTCCTGAGACTAATTCTTATCTTTCACTTTTCACTCTTCCACTTTTCACCCTTTCACTCTTCGCACACTCAAGGCTAAATCTTATTTTTCACGTTTCACTTTTCACTGTCCGTTTTTCACTTTTCACACTTTCCTCTTTTCCTATGAAAGAGTTCGTCATCACAGAGGCGAAAGCTGAAACAGCAGTACTTGTGGCGCTTATCACCCCGCAGCAGGATGAGCGCCGCACCACCGAGTATCTCGACGAGCTGGAGTTTCTGGCTCACACGGCAGGAGCTGTGACCATCAAGCGTTTCACACAGCGCGTGCAGGGCCCCAGTCAGGTGTCCTATGTAGGCAAGGGCAAGCTCGAGGAGATACGCGCGTTCATCGTGGCCGAGGAGGATGCCGAGCGTGAAGTAGGAATGGTCATCTTCGACGATGAACTCTCGGCCAAGCAGCTGCGCAATATCGAACAAGTGCTGAAGGTGAAGATCCTTGATCGCACCTCGCTCATCCTTGACATCTTTGCCATGCGTGCTCAGACGGCTAATGCCAAGACTCAGGTCGAGCTGGCGCAGTATCGCTACATGCTGCCACGCCTGCAACGTCTGTGGACTCACCTCGAGCGTCAGGGCGGCGGCTCTGGTTCGGGTGGCGGCAAGGGCAGCGTAGGTCTGCGCGGCCCGGGCGAGACGCAGCTGGAGATGGACCGCCGTATTATTCTCAACCGGATGAGCCTGCTCAAGCAGCGACTGGCCGACATCGACCGCCAGAAGACCACTCAGCGCAGCAACCGCGGGCGCATGATTCGCGTCGCCCTCGTGGGCTACACCAATGTAGGCAAGTCAACCCTCATGAACCTCCTTTCCAAGAGCGAGGTCTTCGCCGAGAACAAGCTCTTCGCTACGCTCGACACGACCGTCCGCAAGGTCATCATTGACAACCTGCCCTTCCTGCTCTCTGACACTGTAGGCTTCATTCGCAAGCTGCCTACCGACCTCATCGAGTCGTTCAAGAGCACCCTCGACGAGGTGCGTGAAGCTGATTTGCTCGTTCATGTCGTCGACATTTCACATCCCGACTTCGAGGAGCAGATCCGCGTTGTCGATAAGACCCTTGCCGACCTCGGCTGTGCCGACAAACCGCAGATGATCCTCTTCAACAAGATCGATGCCTACACCTTCACGCCTAAGGACGAGGACGACCTCACACCCGCCACGCGCGAGAATATGTCGCTGCCCGACCTCATGAAGACCTGGATGGCCAAGATGAATGGCGACTGCCTCTTCATCAGTGCCCGCGAGCGCGAGAATATAGATGAACTCAAGCGCGTGCTCTATGCCCGTGTGCGCGAGCTGCACGTACAGAAATATCCCTACAACGATTTCCTCTATCAGCACTACGAAGGTGAGGACTGACCCCGGCTAATACATTTATTTATACATCCATCAAACACCAACAGTATATGGCAAGTAAACCCGATTTCAAGTACGCCCCGATGTTCCAGTTGGGCGAGGACAACACCCAGTATCGCCTCCTCACGAAGGAGGGTGTAACCCTTTCTGAGTTCGAGGGCAAGGAGATTGTCAAGGTCTCTCCCGAAGCGCTGACGCTGCTGGCCCAGCAGGCTTTCCACGATGTCGAATTCATGCTGCGCCGTGAACACAACGAGCAAGTGGCCGCCATCCTTACCGATCCCGAGGCTACCGAGAACGACAAGTACGTCGCTCTGCAGTTCCTCCGCAATGCCGAAGTCGCAGCCAAGGGCATCCTTCCCTTCTGCCAGGACACCGGCACCGCTATCATCCATGGCGAGAAAGGCCAGCAGGTGTGGACAGGCTTCGAGGACGAAGAGGCCCTCTCGCGCGGCGTCTACAACACCTTCACCGAGGACAACCTACGCTATTCGCAGAACGCGCCGCTCACGATGTACGACGAGGTCAACACCCGCTGCAACCTCCCCGCACAGATTGACATTGAGGCTTGCGAGGGCGCAGAGTACCGCTTCGTCATGGTCGCTAAGGGCGGCGGTTCGGCCAACAAGACCTATTTCTACCCGATGACCAAGGCCACCATCCAGAACGAGGGTACGCTCATCCCCTTCCTCGTGGAGAAGATGAAGAGCCTCGGCACCGCAGCCTGCCCGCCTTATCACATCGCCTTCGTAATCGGCGGCACATCGGCCGAGAAGAACCTCCTCACCGTCAAGCTCGCTTCCATCAAGTACTACGACAGTCTGCCTACTACTGGCGACGAGACGGGCCGCGCTTTCCGCGACGTCGACCTCGAGCAGAAGCTCCTGCGCGAAGCCCACAACATCGGCCTTGGCGCACAGTTCGGTGGCAAATATATGGCCCACGACATCCGCGTTGTCCGTCTGCCTCGTCACGGCGCCAGCTGCCCCATCGGCATGGGCGTCAGCTGCTCGGCCGACCGCAACATCAAGGCAAAGATCAACCGCGACGGTATCTGGCTCGAAGTCATGGACAGCAACCCGACTGAGCTCATTCCCGAGGCTCTGCGCCGTCCGGGCGAGGGTACCAAGGGCATCGAGATCGACCTCAGCAAGGGCATCGACGCCGTGCGCGCTGAGCTGACCAAGTATCCCGTCTCGACCCGCGTCAACCTGAAGGGCACTATTATCGTGGCACGCGACATCGCTCACGCCAAGCTGAAAGCCCGCCTCGATGCTGGCGAGGAGATGCCTCAGTACTTCAAGGACTATCCCGTCCTCTACGCAGGTCCCGCCAAGACGCCCGAGGGCTATCCTTGTGGCTCCATGGGCCCGACGACGGCCAACCGCATGGACCCCTACGTCGATGAGTTCCAGGATCATGGTGCATCGCTCGTGATGATTGCCAAGGGCAACCGTTCGCAGCAGGTCACCGACGCGTGCCAGAAGCATGGCGGCTTCTATCTCGGCACCATCGGCGGCGTAGCTGCCGTTCTCTCGCAGTCCAGCATCAAGTCGATCGAGTGCGTCGAATACCCTGAGCTCGGCATGGAAGCTATCTGGAAGATTGAGGTCGAGGACTTCCCCGCCTTCATCCTTGTGGACGACAAGGGCAACGACTTCTTCAAGCAGTTGAAACCTCTCTGCTGCAAGAATTAACTCCCTTCTCTCTTCGGGAATATAATCTGCGGGCTGAACACCTTCCCATGCGAAGTGTTCAGCCCGCAAACCATTTTATGGCAAACTACTTTCTGCCTCGGCAAGCATGGATTTAGGCATAGCCTGGATTCCCGATCTGTATGAGGTCTCCGCAGAGGTTAAGTGTAGTCTCAATATCTCTTAGTCCAGCTCTATCAGTGAACTGAGCAAAGCTCATCACCATGAACTAGTCACGGCAATTGAAATTGATGGAATGACGGTCGCCCTTGTAACGGCCGACACACTTCTGAAATTCAAATTCATTGAAGAGAGACTTCATCTAAGCGAAGATAGTTTTTCCTTTATTCAAGACTTACGGATGGCGTCTTGATGACTTTCCGCAAATCTACGGGCTCTAATCGAAAAAAATCTCTAAACATTGTAATTAATTAAATTTAAACTATTTAAACCTATCGGAGACTTTTCCTCCAGACAGTAGTGATCGAATTAAACTAATTAATAACATATTGTTCTTTCGCACAGCTGCGGTCAATCTTTGTTAACCCGTACGGACATGCGCGCCTACCCGTCCGCACATCTTTTTTATGATAGAACTAAAAAAAAGTACTTTGTACATCCTCGAATCATAAATTATTGCTATCTTTGTGGCGAAAAGGAAGAGAAATATACTCTTTCGTCACCATCAATTCATTCACTATCACCTTTAATCTCCCTTAATGTATGGTATAAGACAAAGAACGTAAGATATATAGGATGAAGCGTCCGCTTTGATTCTAGTCCTTCCAAATTCGCCAAAGTTAAGAACAATCAAGAGTAAAGTACGGATGCTCACAACGAATGGCGTGGGCTTTTACTCGGATATAGCATGTAAGGCGTTTGGTGATGCCTCGATGAACGTAGACGAAGTAAGTAGTTCATGTTTATCTATTTGTGCCTTTTTGATAAATGATAACTATAAATGACTTTAATGTGATGAAAACGAACCTATTATTCAAACATTTACGCCATGGGGGAACAATTTCTCATTTTGACCTCCGGTCTTCCTCTTTCACGACTCGGCAAACAGAAAACAAGTTTTCGTTTGCTCTCGCTGCTCCATCGGTTCCATTTTCATTTTTCCATTTGAACCGGGTCGGGGTTAGGCTTCTCCTAGGGCTCCTATTTGCCTTATTTGGGACCATGAGCGCCTTAGCCCAGGAACCATACGCCTCTCTCTCCGACGACGGCAAGACGCTGACGTTCTACTACGACAGCCATAAATCCAATCACACTGGCACCGTCTACAGCCTGTCGTGGAGCAGCAGCCCCGGCTGGGCGGGCACCTACAACAGTCCGAACAAGACGATTACCAAGGTCGTCTTCGACGCGTCGTTCGCCGGTTACAACGGACTGACATCCGCCAAAAACATGTTCGTATATATGGAGGCGCTGACGACCATCGAGGACATCGTAAACCTGAACACCGCGAACGTCACCGACATGAGCTCTATGTTCTACCACTGCCAGGCCCTGACCGCCCTCGATGTCACTCATTTCAACACCGCGAACGTCACCAACATGAACAGAATGTTTGGCAGCTGCCAGGCTCTGACCGCCCTCGATGTCACTCATTTCAACACCGCGAACGTCACCAACATGAGCCAGATGTTCTACTACTGCAAGGCCCTGACTGCCCTCGATGTCACTCATTTCAACACCGCCGCCGTCACCAACATGAGCAGAATGTTTGGCTACTGCGAGACTCTGACCGCCCTCGACCTCTCCAGCTTCAACACCGCCGCCGTCACCGACATGAGCTATATGTTCACCTACTGCAAGGCCCTGACCAGTCTCAACGTCTCCAGCTTCAACACCGCGAACGTCACCGACATGTCTGTCATGTTCCAAAATTGCGAGGCCCTGACCGTCCTCGACCTCTCCAGCTTCAACACCGCGAAGGTCACCAACATGTCGAGTATGTTCTTCTACTGCAAGGCCCTAACCCATCTCGACCTCTCCCGTTTCAATACTGCCGCCGTCACCAACATGAGCTATATGTTCCAGGACTGCTTCGCCCTGACCAGTCTCGACCTCTCTGGCTTCGACACCAAGAACGTCACTAACATGTCGAGTATGTTCAGAGACTGCTTCGCCCTGTCCACCCTCAACCTCTCGAGCTTCAACACCGCGAAGGTCACCAACATGAACTATATGTTCGACAACTGCAGGGTCCTGACCAGCCTCAACCTCTCGAGCTTCAACACCGCGAAGGTCACCGATATGAACTATATGTTCAATAGCTGCCAGGCCCTGACCGCCCTCGACCTCTCGAGCTTCAACACCGCCGCCGTCACCAACATGAGAAATATGTTCAACAACTGCCAGACCCTGACCGCCCTCGACCTCTCGAGCTTCAACACCGCCGCTGTCACCAATATGAGCAGAATGTTCGACAACTGCAAGGCCCTGACCGCCCTCGACCTCTCGAGCTTCAACACCGCCGCCGTCACCAACATGAGCAGAATGTTCCACAAATGCGAGGCCCTGACCGCCCTCGACCTCTCGAGCTTCAACACCGCCGCCGTCACCGACATGAACTTTATGTTCACCTACTGCGTGGCCCTGACCGCCCTCAACGTTTCCCGTTTCAACACCGCCGCCGTCACCGACATGAGCTATATGTTCCACTACTGCGATGTCCTGACCCGCCTCGACCTCTCCAGTTTCAACACCGCGAAGGTCACTAACATGAACTATATGTTCACCGGCTGCGGGAAAATGACCACCATCTACGTGGGTAACGGATGGACGACGGATGCCGTCACTCAGTCAACTGAGATGTTCTTATGCTGCGACAAACTCGTCGGCGGCAGAGGCACCACCTTTGATGGAGAGCACGTCGATGCCGCCTACGCCCATATCGACGGCGGCACAGTCAATCCAGGCTACTTCTCGGAGAAGCCCGCGTTCCTGCTGGGTGACGTGAATGGTGACGGACTGGTGACTATTGCTGACGTGACGGCTCTAGTCAACATCATCCTCGGCAAGTCGACGGACTACAACACGGCCGTTGTCGATGTGAACAATGACAACGTCATCACCATCGCCGACGTCACGGCACTCGTGAATATAATCTTAGGGAAATAAAAGTCCAATCCCCAGCGCCTCCCTGCTCTCTGCGGGGAGGCTTTTTTATGCTTGAATTGAAATGTTTTCTCGCAGCAGCGAAGAAACTGAACACATACGGACATATGTGCATATTCGACCGGTCATGTTGGCATATTAAGTTAGGACGGTTTTATCCGAATCCTGAAATACAATCAACTTTCTTAGTCACAACAGTCCGCATCACTAACGTCCTTGGAACCCGCTCCCATAGTGGGTTTCGGAGTGTCGGAGTGTTTGATGTTTTTTTAAAAAAAGGCGAATTGCACTAACTAATTTCAGATTGTTTCTTCGCGCTGCCGCGGTCAATGTGTGAGACAATCAGAAGGACATTCAAGTTTTTTTTCTTTTTTTTAGGAAAAATGATGGTGGTATCGGCAAAAAGATGTATTTTTGACGCGGAAATGTAAAAAAGGCTGGAATTATTCACTTTACCAACAAAATAACTAACCAATGAAAAGACTTTTCTTAATGTTGTTGTTGGCCGCGGGTATGGCGGCAACTAGCAACGCACAAAGCATCTCGACGGCGCGCTTCCAGAAAGGCGACAACATGGATTGGGCCAAGGCCGACGTGGACGACTCCGGTTGGGGCACGATGGACATGACCAAGAACTGGGACAAGCAGGGCACGGTGATCAACAACGGCTATGCCTGGTACCGCGTTCACGTGAAGATTCCCCGTTCGCTGCTCGCCGGCAAGGACCAGCAGAAGATTGTAGTGCTGGACCTGCCCAAGGCTGACGATGCCGACGAGTGCTACCTCAATGGGCGCCTCGTGGGCAAGACAGGCGGCATGCCCTCGGACAAGGAGGGCTTCAAATCCAACTGGAATGCCGTGCGCAGCTATCCTGTGGACGTGCAGAAAGGCGGCATCCGTTGGGACCAGGATAACGTCGTTGCCATCCGCGTCTACAACGGCAATGAGCCGGGCGGACTGTTTGAGCGTCCGCTGAGCGTGCGTGTGCCTGATGCCGTCGAGGGCATTTCGATGTCGTTCGTCGACCACAACGACGGCAAGGCCCACTGCGACGTGGAGATAGCCAACGCCTATCCGCTTGCCCAGACAGGCACGCTGACGGCCGTCGTCACCGACCGCGAGAGCGGCGCCCAGGTGACGAAGGTGACGAAGACGCTGTCGCCCAAGAAGGGCAAGCCGTCGCGCGTCAGCATCCCCTACAATAAGGCGAAGAGCTGCCTGCTGGTGGCAACCTATAAGGATACGCGCACGGGCAAGGTAATCACGCAGCGCTTGCCGCTGAAGTATATTCTCACGCCGAAGGCTCCCGCCACGCCGCGCTTCAACGGCGCTCCGCTGTTCGGCGTCCGTCCGGGTTCGCCCGTCATCTATCGCTTCCCCGTCTCGGGCGACCGTCCGATGAAGTTCACGGCCACGGGCCTGCCCGAAGGGGTCAGCCTGAGCGAGGCTGACGGCGTGCTCTCGGGTAAGGTCGCCAAGCAGGGCGACTACACGTTCACCGTCACGGCTGAGAATGCCAAGGGACGTGCCCAGCAGACGTTCACGCTGAAGGTGGGCGACCGTATGATGGCGCTGACGCCTCCTATGGGCTGGAACTCATGGAACTGCTGGGCGCTGAGCGTCTCGCAGGAGAAGGTGATGTCGTCGGCTCAGGCACTGATTGACAAAGGCTTGGCCGACTATGGCTATTGCTACATGAACATCGACGACGGCTGGGAAGCTCCCGAGCGCAATGCCGACGGCACGATTGCCGTGAACTCCAAGTTCCCCGATATGAAGGCGCTGGGCGACTGGCTGCATGCGCGCGGCCTGAAGTTCGGCATCTACTCCTCGCCGGGCGACTACACTTGCGGCGGCTACCTCGGCTCGATCGACCACGAGCAGCAGGATGCCGAGTCCTACAATGCGTGGGGCATCGACTACCTGAAATATGACTGGTGCGGCTATGGCCGCAAGCACGCCAAGGAGCGCGACAAGGGCGTGGCCTCTTACGTTCGTCCTTACCTGTTGATGCAGAAGTTCCTGCGCGATCAGCCTCGCGACATCTTCTACAGCCTCTGCCAGTATGGTATGGCGAACGTATGGGAGTGGGGTAAGTTCGTGGACGCCAACTCGTGGCGCACGACAGGCGACATCAACGACTCTTGGGGCTCGATGCTCGACATCGGTTTCCGCCGTCAGCGTGGCTTGGCCGAATATGCAGGCCCCGGCCACTGGAACGACCCCGACATGCTCATCGTCGGTAAGGTAGGCTGGAGCAGCAACCTGCGCGACTCTCGCCTGACGCCCGACGAGCAGTACACGCACATCACGCTGTGGACGCTCCTGGCCTCGAACATGCTCATCGGTTGCGACATCGCACAGATGGACGAGTTCACCGTAGGGCTGCTCTGCAACAACGAGGTGAACGCCGTGAACCAGGACATCCTGGGTAAGCAGGCCGACCTCTTCGCCAAGGACGGTGACATCGAAGTGTGGACGCGTCCGCTGAGCGACGGCACGCAGGCTGTGGGCATCTTCAACCTCGGCAGCGAGGACCAGAAGGTGGACCTGAAGGCCTTCATCCCGGCCGCCAGCATCAAGAGCATGCGCGACCTATGGCGCCAGCAGGACCTCCCGCTGACCGACTTCACGTGGACCATCCCCACCCACGGCTGCAAGTACTTGAAGATGAAGATTGACAAGTAATCACCGTCGGGCTGTCGACAGCCCCCAATAGCCCCGTCACTGCGGCGTGATTGAATCGTCGACAGCTCCAACTTATCTATTCCATTCCGTGTGTACCATTGGCGGTATTTTTTGAGTACCGCCAGTGGTACTTGCGTTTACCACCTTTGGTGCACGACTTAACGAACAGTCGTTACGACCTTAACGAACGTTCGTTAAAGGCAGCACGTATATTCGCGTCGTCTTGAGCGAATGGTCGTTACGGGCAACACGTATAGTTGTGTCGCCTTGAGCGAATGGTCGTGTCGCCTTCTGTCATTAATGCCTTCTCTCTTTGCCGCTATATCCGACGGCCCGCACAAGCTGTTTCAGCCCTCGCTCTGGCTATCTATAATGTTTGACCCATGCGCATTGAACCATTGACCCATGCGCATGGGTCCATTGTTCCATGCGCATGGGTCAAGGTTCTCACCTGAATGTTCTGTCCATTCCTTCTGGCGGCAGGAGGCAATAAGAATGGAAACACGCAGGTCCAGCAATAGAAGCGACAGCTAAAACGAAGGGAGCACCGCAACGATAGCGCCTAATCATCAATTTGTCAGGCCTCGTTGGCGGTGCTCCCTCGCTTCTTCTCGCGAAAGCTCTCTCGCGTGCGCGTAGTGCGTAATAGAGGAGACGAGGTCATATTATGGGGTCAACTCGCAATAGCTTTCGCGCGTGCGCGTAGTGCGTACCTTTTATTTATAATTCCTGAGATAAGCGTTTCCTGCAAGGAACGGAATCCAACCTTATCAGGCAATCTTTATTATTCAGTTTTCACTTTTCACTTATCACTTATCATTTTTCACCTTTCACTTATCGTTGATCCTTTATTATTTATCATTTATCATTTCCCTCTGCTTCTCCCTCTACTCCTTGAAGACGGGGGTGCCTTCCGGACTCCAGCGGATGGACTTGAGGAAGATGCTGCGGTGCATTGATTGTTGCTCGTCGTCCCAGAGGGCATCGAAGAGGAGGAAAGTGCTGTCGGGGTGAGCGGCTGGGACGATGCAGATGTTGGAGGCTCCGTAGAGGTCGTCGTCCACGAGGATAGGTTCGGACGACTTGGTCCATGACGAGGGATCCAGCAGGTCGGCGTTGGCCTGAGCCGTGAGCATGCCGAGGATGTGATAGCGCGTCCATATTCCGCTGGCTGAATAGCACACGCAGACCTTGAGGCCGTCGGGCGAGAGGTAAGCCTGCGGGTTCTCGTTGACGTAGATAGGGTAGGCTGAGCGGCTGCCGTCGGGGTTGATCCATTGGCGCTCCCATTCGTAGTCGGGGCGGGAGAGGAGCACGCGCTCCGACGAGACCGTGCAGGGGTCGCTGAGACTGGCGATGTAGATGCATTGCGTCTCGTGCTCAACGCGTCGCTTGGGCCATCCCGACCAGAAGAGATAGAGCTTCCCCTGTACCTCGAGCACATTGGGATGTATGCCGTAGTTCCATTCGGCGTTGGTGCGCAGCGTGCCGCAGAGCGTCCAGGGGTCGTGCAACGGATTGTCGCCCTCGCATTGGATGACGTAGAGCTGGTGGTTGTCGGTGTTGTTGTCGTCGGCTTCGAAATAGATGTACCAGCGGTCGTGCAGGCGATAGATCTCGGGTGCCCAGATGTGGTAGAGCCCCATCGAGTCGCCGCTGAAGATGACCTTCTCGGGCACATCGGGCAGATGGGTGAGGTCGGGCGTCGAGGAGAGACGTATGTCGTCGTTCTGCGATTGATGCGTGAAGTAGTAGGTGCCCTTGTAGTAGCAGGCGTGCGGATAGCTCCCTTCCTCGAAGAGGAGGAGCGATTCGTGGCTTTCCTGCTGCCGGCTGCTGCAGGCGACGATGGCTGTCGAGAGCATGAGCGTGCAGAGCAGTCGGACGATTGTGCGGCCGGCCGTCAGCGGTGTGCAGCGCGAGGCTGACGGGGCAGGGGAGAAGGGGGTCTTGTTCATCGAGGGTAAAATGATTTTGCGGTGCAAAGATAGAAATAGTTCGCAATAGAGGCAAATTTTCGGGCAAGAAAAGGTGCCGGGGGTACGAAAAGAGCAGGATGAACGGATTTTTTTATGAATTGAAGAGAATTTGGCAATCTTTTATATAATAAAGGTCTAATTTTGCAGTGGAAAAACCAATTTTAACCCATACGATTATGAAGAAATTCCCTTCCCTGACAACTCTTCTGGCCGCCGTAGCGATGCTGTGCGGCACGAGTTGTTCGAGCCAGGCTGGCCGAGTGCCCGCCGACGAGATTTTTGAGCCATACGCGGCCACCGCCCTCCGTGCACCTTCTGTGCCGCTGGTCGTCTCTGACCCGTACTTCTCCATTTGGTCGCCCTACGACAAGCTGACGGACGGCACCACGCGCCATTGGACCAACGACGAGAAGCCCCTCGAGGGGCTGCTCACCGTGGATGGCACCGTCTACCGCTGGATGGGCGCTGAGCGCTTTGTCCTGAAGAGCATCGCCCCGATGGCCGACGAAGAGGCTTGGGAGGCTGACTACACCCGCGCCGTGCAGCGCGAGGGCTGGCAGCGTCCTGAGTTCGTACCCACCGACTGGCAACGCGGATGTGCCGCCTGGGGCTCCGACGGACTCGACTTCGTACGCACCCATTGGAGCGACCTCAACAGCGACCTCTACGTGCGCCGTGCCGTGACGCTCACGGCCGATGACCTGAAGGAAGACCTCTGGATGATCTATTCCCACGACGATGTCTTCGAGCTCTACGTGAACGGCACGAAGGTGGCCGACACGGGCGAGACATGGGTCGACGGCGTGCGGCTGCACATGGACGGCGACCTGAAAGGTCTGCTCCATGAAGGCGAGAACGTCATCGCTGCCCACTGCCATAACACGACGGGCGGCGCGTACACCGACTTCGGACTCTTCAAGAACATGAGCGAGAAGACCGCCGTGACGACAGCCGAGCAGAAGAGCGTCAGCGTGCTGGCCACAAACACTTACTATACGTTCGCGTGCGGACCCGTGGAACTGAAGGTCGTCTTCACCGCTCCGATGCTGATTGACGACTACGACCTGCTCTCCGCGCCCATCAACTACATTTCCTATCAGGTCAACGCCACCGATGGCAAGAAGCACGAAGTGAAGATGCAGATCAGCGCCGCCCGTGAGCTGGTGCTGAACAAGGCCTCGCAGCCTACTCGCTCGGAGATCATCACCGAGGGCGGCGTGCAGTACGCCAAGAGCGGTACCGTCGACCAGCCTATCCTGGCCAAGAAGGGCGACGGCATCTGCATCGACTGGGGTTACCTCTATATTCCCGCCATCAACGGCACGGTAGCGCTGGCCGAAGGCGACCAGCTGGTGTTCAGCAACGACCTGGGCGCCGTGGACAAGGCCGCAAGCTATATGATGATCGGCTATGACGAGGTGCTCGATATCGAGTACATGTACAAGCGCTACAAGGGCTACTGGGCTCACGAGGGCGCAGTCACCATCTTCGACATGTTCGACCGCATGAACAAGGACTATGCCAGCATCATGAAGCGCTGCCGCGAGTTCGACAAGATGATCTACGACGACGCCATGAAGGCCGGCGACAAGAAGTATGCCGAAGTGCTCTCGGCCTCCTATCGCCACGTCATCGCAGCCCACAAGCTCTTCAAGGACGAGGATGGCAACCTGCTCTTCTTCTCGAAGGAGAACAACTCCAACGGTTGCGTCAACACCGTCGACCTGACTTACCCCGAGTCGCCCCTCTTCCTGGCCTACAACCCCGAGTTGCAGAAGGCGCAGATGACCTCCATCTTCGACTATAGCCTCAGCGGCCGTTGGACCAAGCCCTTCGCCGCTCACGACCTGGGCACCTATCCTATCGCCAACGGTCAGGTCTATGGCGGCGACATGCCGCTGGAGGAAGCCGGAAACATGCTGACGCTGGCGGCTCAGATCTGCCGCATCGAGAACAGCACGAAGTACGTCGACAAGTACTGGAATGTCATCACGACTTGGGCCGACTACCTCTCCGAGAATGGTCAGGACCCCGCCAACCAGCTCTGCACCGACGACTTTGCCGGCCACTGGGCCCACAACTGCAACCTCAGCGTCAAGGCTATCATGGGCATTGCTGGCTATGCCGAGATGGCTCGCATCAAGGGCGACCAAAGCACCGCCGACAAGTATATGACGCGCGCCAAGGAGATGGCCATCAAATGGGAGCAGGACGCTCTCGAGGGCGACCACTATCGCCTGGCTTTCGACCGCGAGGACACTTGGAGCCAAAAGTACAACATGATATGGGATAAGCTCTGGGGAACGAACCTCTTCCCCAACGGCGCCATGGAGCGCGACGTCCAGTACTACTTGACGAAGCAGAACAAGTACGGCCTGCCGCTCGACTGCCGCAAGGACTACACGAAGAGCGACTGGATCATGTGGACGGCCGGTATGGCCAAGGACAAGGCCGACTTCCTGAAGTTTGTCGCACCGCTCTACGACTATATGAATGAGACTGGTTCGCGCGTACCGACGAGCGACTGGTACGACACGAAGACCGGTCTGATGGTCGGCTTCAAGGCCCGCTCCGTCATCGCCGGCCACTGGATGCGCGTCCTCGTTGACAAGCAAGCAAAGTAATCATCAATAACCTATAAACTGATTTAGCTATGAGAATGAGACTGAAAAGCAAAGCATTCTCGCCATTGGTCCTCATCACCGCCGTGCTCGTAGGCTCAGCAACCATCGGTTGCGAGTCTTCGACCACGGTCGAGGACTACTATGGCGTTCAGTCGTCAGCGCCCTTCGACCCGTCGAAGCCGGTGGTGATCACTGAGTTCACTCCCACATCGGGGAGCGTGGGCCAGCAAATCTGCATCAAGGGCTCAAACTTCGGTAATGATACCTCTCAGGTGCACGTGAAGATTGGCGGCAAAGATGCTGTCGTCGTGAGCTGCCGCAGCGAGGCGCTCTATGCCTATGTCCCCAGCGCCGCCTACGACCAGATTGACGGCACGACCCTGAAGGGCTCTGTCGCCGTCGAGATAGGTGGCAAGACGGGTACCGCTGCAGGAGCCTTCACCTACGAACGTAAGATGGTTGTCGGTCGCCTGTGTGGTAAGTTCTACGAGCGCGAGTCCGACGTCGTCTGGGCTGATGGCTCTTACGCCGATGGCGTTGAGGGCGTCAGTGGTTTCAAGAACGATGGCGTCATGCAGTTCTCACCCTACAACCACGACCACCTGTTCATCGTCTACGACCAGGAGCCTCACTTCGGCGTCGTGGCTCACGGCATCCAGTTGCTCGACCTGAAGAACAAGACCGTGCAGACCATCCTGCCGCTCTCGATGTTCTCCAACGAGCGCCTGCGTACGATCGACTTCGCTGTCGACCCCTTCGCCTATAACGCCGACGGCACCTTCGAGACGACCGTCAATGAGGATGGCGACACCGTCATCGTAGGTCGTGCTCCCGAGGGCTGGGTTGAACACGCTACCCCCGAGCAGAAGCGTTGGCGCGAGCATCTCATCATCTCGGCCGACAACGACGACAGCAACTACCGTGCACACTCCGTCTATATCGTAGACCGCGATGCCGACGGCAACTTCAGCCGCAACTCGCAGGTGCGTCAGCTGGCCAACTACCGCCAGTGTAACGGCGCCAGCCTGCACCCCGTCAATGGCGAGCTCTACTTCACCAGCTATCAGAAGGGTGAGGTCATCCGCCTCGACATGGAGAAGTACTGGGACACGCTCATCCCCAACGAGGAGGGCGTACGCATGACTTGGGACCCCTACGTGAACAACAATCTCTTTGACGCCGCTTCGGGCGCCAGCTCGGGCACCGGTGCTTTCGAGATCCTGTTCACCGTTCAGGATACCTACTGGGAGTTCCAGATTGACATCCATCCCTCGGGCAAGTTTGCCTATATCGTCGTCATCAACCGCAACTACATCCTGCGCACCGACTACGACGAGAAGACCAAGAAGTTCTCTGCTCCTTACGTCATCGCAGGCGACATGAGTGCCTCGGGCTTCACCGACGGCGTCGGCAAGAGCGCCCGTCTGAACCGCCCGTACCAAGGCACGTTCGTCAAAAACGAAGAGTATGAGGCCGCCGGCAACGACGACATCTACGACTTCTACTTCTGCGACAGCCGCAACGACGCTATCCGTCTGCTCACGCCCGAAGGTATCGTCAAGACCTATGCTGGCGGTAGCGCAGCCACGCACGCCGACGGCAACACCTACGGCAACGAGAACGGCGAGCTGCGAGACTTCGCTCGCTTCCATCGTCCCACAGGCCTCGTCAACGACGTCCACCGCGACGCCATCACTGGCCAGAACACTTTGATTTTCTACATCCTCGACACGAGCAACTTCTGCATCCGCACCATCACGATGGAGGAGAATCTCGAATCTACGGAACCTAAAGAGGAGACTAATCCGATTCAACAGTAAAGCCCCCGACTACTATGAAAAAATATATAGCAACTATCATACTCCTGCTCGGTACGGCTTTCGCAGCTATGGCGCAGCAGGAAGTCACGATTACCGGTGTCGTCAGCGACGACACGGGTCCCCTGCCCGGTGTCAACGTAACCGTCAAGGACGGTAAAGGCCTCGGCACCATCACCAATGTCAACGGTCAGTACACGATCAAGATGCCGCAATACAAGACGCTGGTGTTCTCCTACATGGGCTTCGAGAGCCAGGAGGTCTTCATCAAGGATCAGAAGACGGTCAACGTCACCCTCTCCGAGGCCAAGGTCAGCGCCATGGACGAGGTCGTTGTCACGGGTATGACGGCCCAGAAGAAACTGACGCTGACGGGCGCCGTCACCAACGTGAAGATGGAAGAGCTGAAGCACTTCAATACGTCGAACCTCACGAACACCCTCGCCGGTAACGTGGCCGGTGTGCTCGCCTTCCAGAAGTCCGGTCAGCCCGGTAAGAACACTTCGGAGTTCTGGATCCGCGGTATCTCCACTTTCGGCGCCAGCAACAAGGCTTACATCCTGGTCGACGGCTTCGAGCGCGAGAACCTCGACGACATCAACATCGAGGATATCGAATCCTTTTCCGTCCTGAAAGACGCCTCTGCCACCGCTATCTACGGTTCGAAGGGCGCTAACGGCGTCGTCCTCATCACGACGAAGCACGGCCGTGCCGGCAAGGTCGACATCAACGCCAAGTTCGAGACCTCGTACAACACGCGCACCATCACGCCCGAGTTCGTCAGCGGTTTTGACTATGCTAAGTACTTAAATGAGGCTCGCGTCACCCGCAACCTCGGCGTGCTCTACCAACCCGTCGAGCTCGACATCATCCGCTATGGCCTCGACCCCGACCTCTACCCGAACGTCGACTGGCAGGACCTCCTCTTGAAGGACGGCGCCATGAGCTACCGTGCCAACCTCAATATCAGCGGCGGTGGCGAGACGGCTCGCTATTACGTCTCGATGGCCTACACGCAGGACCAAGGTATGTACAAGACCGATAAGACCCTGCGCGAGCGCTACGACACGAATGCCAACTACGACCGCTGGAACTATCGTATGAACGTCGACGTGGACGTCACGAAGACCACAGTGCTGAAATTTGGCATCAGCGGCAACCTCAACAAGCGCAACAGCCCGGGCATCGGCGACGACAAAGTCTGGGGCCAGATGTTCGGTTACAACCCGCTCTACACCCCCGTGCTCTACAGCAACGGACTCTTCCCCGCAAAGGGCGTGTTCAACACGAAGGAGGAGAACGGTGTCACCACCTACACCCTCGACGAGAACTACATTAACCCGTGGGTCAGCTCCACGCAGACGGGTTACAATACCGAGTGGCAGAACAATATTCAGACGAACATCACCCTGGAGCAGGACCTCAAGTTCATCACCAAGGGCCTGAAGTTCACCGGCCGCTTCGGCTACGATACCTACAATAACAATAGTATCCAGCACCACCGCCTGCCCGCCCTCTACGCCGCTCGTTCGCGTAACACCGAGACCGGCCAGCTCGACTTCCAGCAGGTGCAGTCGATTCAGGACATGACGCAGTCGAGCGCCAACAGCGGTTCGCGCCGCGAGTTCCTCGACCTGCTCTTGCACTGGGACCGTCAGTTCTGGGACTACCACAACTTCGCCGCCAACGTGAAGTTCACCGAGGATCAGAACATCTCGACTCAGAATCTGGGCAGCGACATCAAGAACTCCGTCTCGCGCAAGAACAAAGGTCTGGCAGCCCAGTTCACCTACAACTTCGCATCGCGCTACTTCGCCGACTTCAACTTCGGCTACAACGGCTCTGAGAACTTCGCCGACGGCCACCGCTGGGGCTTCTTCCCCGCCTGGTCAGTAGCCTGGAACGTAGGCGAGGAGCCTTGGATCAAGAAGAACGTCAAGTGGATTGACATGTTCAAGATCCGCTTCTCCAACGGTCGCGTAGGTTCTGACGCCACGGGCGACAACCGCTTCCCCTACCTCTACACCCTCGAGGCCAGCGGCAACGGCTACACCTGGGGCCAGAACGGAACCAATAGCTACGGCAGTATCCGCTATCGTCAGGTAGCTTCGGAATACGTCACGTGGGAAGTCGCTACGAAGAACGACCTCGGTATCGACCTCGTGTTGTTCGACAACCGCTTCTCGCTGACCATGGACTACTTCGACGAGAAACGTACCGGCATCTTCCAGGAGCGCCGCTTCCTGCCCACCACCGTCGGTCTGGAGTACTGGGCTGTGGATAACAACTGGAACTACCCTAAAGCTAATGTCGGCGCTGTCAGTTCGCGCGGTTTCGACGGCAACTTCTCCTACAACGACAAGTTCGGCCAAGTCGGTCTGACCGTTCGCGGCAACATCACCTATAGCAAGAACAAGATTGAGGAGTACGACGAGGAGAACAACGTCTACCCCTACCAGAACCAGTACGGCTACCGCGTCAATCAGGTCCGCGGCCTCATTGCCGAAGGTCTGTTCAAGGACTACGACGACATCCGCAACAGCCCGACACAGGAGTTCGGCACCGTGCAGCCCGGTGATATCAAGTACAAGGACGTCAATGGTGACGGCGTGGTCAACAACGGCGACGTTTGTGCCATCGGTGCTACCGACCGTCCGAGCCTCATCTACGGCCTCGGCGTGAGCGTCACGTGGAAGGGCTTCGATTTCAACCTCCACCTGCAGGGCGCCGGCAAGAGCACCTTCTCGACCTACGGCAAGTGCGTCTGGGCCTTCAGCGAGAGCCAGTGGGGCAACATCTTCAAGGGCCAACTCGACAACCGCTGGGTGGACAGCGAGACAGCCGTCAAGCTCGGCATCCCGGGCAACGAAGATCCGAACGCCACCTATCCGCGTCTCAGCTATGGCGGCAACAGCAACAACGACCGCAACTCCACCTTCTGGCTGCGCGACGGCCGCTACCTGCGCCTGAAGAACCTCGACATCGGTTACACGCTGCCTAAGCATATCGTCAACCAGATTCACTTCTCCAACATCCGTGTTTACGTGGCTGCCACCAACCTCTTCTTCCTCCACAAGAAGTTCAGCACGTGGGATCCCGAATCCCTGCAGCCGCGCGGCGAGGACTATCCGATTACGAAGGCTATCACAGCCGGTTTGCAAGTTAATATCTAAGACCCCCTCCTCACTCCCCCTTGCAGGGGGAGGGTGGTTACCTAAAAAAAAGAAATATAACAGTCTAAGAATATGAAAACAAATATGAGCAATATACTAAGGTATATACTCCCCTCCCTACAAGGGAGGGGCAGGGGGGTGGGTCTGCTCCTGCTGGCCGCTTTCTTTATTGCCTCTTGTGCCGACCTCGACTCCGACAAATACTTCGGCGACCGCAAGACGCTCGAGAGCGTCTTCACCGACCGCGAACAGGTCGACCAGTGGCTCGCCCACGCCTTCTCGTTCCTCACGGGCTCCAACTTCGAAGTCTGCTCTAAGGGCGGCACGGGCGGTGAGAATGCAGCCTGGAATCCCTTCTGCTTTGCCGACGACATCTACTACGGCGACCGCGACTATGCCTATGGCGACGCCAAGGACCGCGGCTTCACGTCCTACAACACGTTCCGTGAGGGCGGCTACACCGAGGCCGTCGGGCAGGACGCCTGGGTGCGTAGCTACCAGGGTATCTACCAGGCCAGCATCTTCATCAAGAATATCGACATGAACACCGACCTCACCGAGGAGGACCGCCTCGACAAGAAGGGTCAGGCCCGCTTCGTCCGCGCTTACTATTATTGGCTGCTCCTGCGCAAGTTCGGCCCCATTCCCATCATGCCTGATGAGGGCGCCGACTATACGCTCGAGTATGATGACCTCGCGACCCCGCGTTCGACCTACGAGGAGTGCGCCAACTACATCGCCGACGAGATGGTGAAGGCCGCCAACGAGATTTCGCCCCGCTGGACCAACAGGCGTGATGAAGCCAACATCGCACGTCCGACGCGCGGCGCCTGCCTCGCCACGCGTGCCATCGCGCTGACCTATGCTGCCAGCCCCCTGGCCAACGGTCAGCTCAAGAACGGCCATCACCCGGCCAACGTCACCGACAATATCGCCAAGCAGCTCCACAACTTCGACGGCACGCCGCTGCTCTCGCTCGACTACGACGAGGCCAAATGGGCGCGCGCCGCTGCTGCCTGCAAGGACGTCATGGACCTCGGAGGCTACGAGCTCTACCACGCAGGCTTCAACGCCGACCCCACCGACGGACGGCCCAGGACCGTGGCGCCCGACTACGACCCCGTCTTCTCGGAGAACAACTGGCCCAACGGCTGGAAGGACATCGACCCCTATCTCTCCTACCGCGACCTCTTCAACGGCACGGCCAGCGCGGCCGACAACCCTGAACTCATCTTCACCCGCGGCTCCAATATGAGCATGGGCGACAACGACAATGGCCTCGGCGCCATGGTGGCCCACTCGATGCCCGTCTCCATCAACGGCTGGAACACGCACGGCATGACGCAGAAGATGTGCGACACCTATTATATGCGCGACGGCTCGGACGTCCCCGGTATGTATCGCGAGTGGCGGCAGGACGGCGTCGACGGCAACGATATGGGCAACAGCCAGGAGCGCGCCACGGGTTGGACCTCACGCAGCGAGATCAACAACGGCGACTATCCCGAGCTCTCGCAGGACCTGCGCGCCTATCCTGGCATGAACGTCTCCAAGCAGTATGTCCGTCGCGAACCCCGCTTCTATGCCAGCGTAGCCTTCAGCGGCAGCTACTGGGAGCAGTTGCAGAATCCCACTCAGTCGCAGCGCAACGCTCAGGTATTCTACTATCGTGGTGGTGGTAACGGCTACATTAATGCTTTCTCCTATCTCCGTACGGGTATTGGCATCAAGAAGTTCTATCATCCCGATGACTACCGCGACGCACAGCATGACTATGGTCATCTTCGCACTAAGTTTGAACCTGCCATCCGTTATGCAGACATCCTGTTGATGTACGCAGAATGCCTCAATGAGCTCACCCAGAGCTATACCATCAAGAGCTGGCAGGGCAAGGACATGACCATCAGCCGTAGCGTCGACGAGATGAAGAAGGGCATCCAGCCCGTTCGCATCCGTGCCGGCCTGCACGACTACTCGGCCGACGAGTATGCCGACGTCAATGCCTTCCGTGCCAAGGTCAAGCGTGAGCGCATGATCGAGTTCATGGGCGAGGGCAAGCGCTACTTCGACCTCCGCCGTTGGATGGACGCCCCCATCGAGGAGAACAAGCGCGTCTACGGCCTCAACGTCTTCCAGACGGCTGCCAAGCGCGACGAGTTCATGCAGGTCATCCCAGTCTACAACCTCTCGGCCAACTTCAACGACAAGATGTACTTCTGGCCCATCTCTCACACCGACCTCAAGCGCAACAAGAATCTTGTCCAGAACCCCGGTTGGACCTACAATGACTAAGGAAGCCCCCCTCCTCACTCCCCCTCAAAGGGGGAGGGTGGTCACCATTCAAGAATTGAAAACCATACATTCATAAATACAAGATTATAATATGAAAACAAATAAGAGCAATATACTAAGGTATATACTCCCCTCCCTCGCAGGGAGGGGCAGGGGAGTGGGTGTTCTTCTACTCCTGCTTGCCATCCCGTTCCTTACGGCCTGCAATGATGAATGGAAGGAGGAGCAGTACCAGCATTTCATCAGCTTCAAGGCTCCGCTGAACGACAACGGCGTCACCTCCGTCTACGTCCCCTTCACGCGTCACAACGACGACGGCCAGCCGCTCTACGGCCGCACAGGAGTCTCGCACTATGAGCTTCCCGTCATCGTCAGCGGTACCACTCACAACGACCGCGACCTCGTCATCCAGTTTGGGCATAGCGACACCCTCGACATCCTTAACGTAGAGCGCTTCGGCTCCCCCTCCTATCGCTCGGATATCGTCGACCTCTACTACAAGGACATGAGCCAATTCGCCTCCTATCCTGCCACCCTTAGCATCCCTAAGGGGCAGGACGTGGCGTTGCTCAAGATCCAGTTCGACTTCAACGGCATCGACCTCAAAGACAAGTGGGTGCTGCCGATTGAGATCAAGGACGACGACAGCTATACGCCCCATCCGCGTAAGAACTACGCCAAGGCCATGCTGCGCGTCTATCCTTACAACGACTACTCGGGCAACTACTCTGCCACCACGCTCACCATCACCAATGCCGACGACCCCACGAACGCCACCGGCATGGAGACGGCACGTGGCTACGTCGTCGACGAGAACACCATCTTCTTCTACGCCGGCAACATCGATGAAACACGTGTAGACCGCCAGAACTACAAGGTGTTCTTCAAGTTCATCCCCGATGAGAACAACCCCAATATCGGTCATATTGAGCTCTCGTCTGATAATGCTGAGAAGAATGGTTTTGTCAATACGGGAAAAGCCTCTTATCGTATCTACGAACAGGCCGACGAGGTGCAGCCGTGGCTCTTGCACCGCTACGTCATCATTAGCGGTATCGAGTACAACTACACCGACTACACGTCTGTCGATGCCTACCCCATGGAGTACACCGTCAAGGGTATCCTCACGCTCGAGCGTCAGCTGAACACCCAGATTCCGAACGAGGACCAGGCGATTCAGTGGTAATGTTATTCAAGGAAATATAAAATATGAAATATAAGATATATAATATAAGCACAGTTATGATTCTTTATCTTTCAAAAACCCGCCACTCCCTTCGTGGCAAACACGTCCTTCTTCTATCATTCTATATTTTATCTTTCATATTTTATATTTCCTTACCCACCGTCAGCTTTGCTGCCGGTGAGGTAGGTTACGTCTCCCCCTTGGTCGGCACCATGTCCAAGCACTCCCTCTCCACGGGTAACACGTATCCTGCCATCGCCCTGCCCTGGGGCATGAACTTCTGGACGCCGCAGACGGGGCGCATGGGCGACGGGTGGGCCTACGTCTACACCGAGGACAAGCTCCGTGGCATCAAGCAGACCCACCAGCCCTCGCCGTGGATCAACGACTACGGTCAGTTTGCCATTATGCCTACCACGCGCACCGTCTTCCGCGAGGACGACCGCGCCAGCTGGTTCAGCCACAAGGCCGAGACGGCTACACCTTATTATTATAAGGTTTATCTGGCCGACTGGGACGTCACCGCCGAGCTGACGCCCACCGAGCGCGCCGCCATCATGCGCCTCACCTATCCCGAGACCTCGGAAGCGCGCGTCGTCATCGACCCCTTCGACGGCGGTTCCTGCCTGCAGATCGACGAGGCGGGGCGCCGCGTCATGGGCTATACCACCAAGAACAGCGGCGGCGTGCCCGAAGGTTTCAAGAACTATTTCGTCATCGAATTTTCACACCCCATCACCTTCGCGGGCATCTATGGCGACAAGCAAGGCGGCGACAAGCTGTTGGAGGACATCGTGATGATGGCCGACAACCACGTCATCGGCGTCGTAGGCTTTCCCACGCTCCGCCGCGGCGAGCAGGTGACGCTGCGCATCGCATCGTCCTTCATCAGCTACGAGCAGGCCCTGCGCAACCTCGCTGAACTCGGCGACCGCTCCTTCGACGAGGTCTGTGCTGCCGGTCGCGAGCGCTGGGACGAGGTGCTCGGCCGCATCCGCGTCGACGACGACAACATCGACCACCTGCGCACCTTCTACTCGTGTCTCTATCGCTCCGTCCTCTTCCCGCGCTCGTTCTTCGAGTACGACGAGAAAGGTGAGCCCGTGCACTACAGTCCTCACACAGGTCAGGTGCTGCCCGGCCGTTATTTCACCGACACCGGTTTCTGGGACACCTTCCGCTGCCTCTTCCCGCTCCTCAACCTCGTCTATCCCGAGATGAGCCTGCAGATGCAGGAGGGCCTCGTCAACTGCTACCGCGAGAGCGGTTTCCTGCCCGAGTGGGCCAGCCCCGGCCATCGCGGCTGCATGGTCGGCAACAACTCCGCCTCGGTCGTAGCTGACGCCTATCTGAAGTTAGTGGACAAGTTGACGAGTGGAGAAGTTGACAAGTTGGTTCCTCAAGGCAAGCAACTCGTCAACTCGTCAACTAAAAGCTCGTCATCTAGCTCGTCAACCCTCCCCTACGACATCGAGACGCTCTGGCAGGCCGTCGTCCATGGCGCCAACGCCGTCCATCCGAAGGTCAGCTCCACAGGTCGCCTCGGCTTCGACTACTACAACCGCCTCGGCTACGTCCCCTACGATGTCGACATCCGCGAGAGCGTGGCACGCACGTTGGAGTATGCCTACGACGACTGGTGCATCTACCAGCTTGGCCGTAAGCTCGGCAAGAAAGAGAAGGAACTCAAGCCCTTCCGCCAGCGCGCCCTCAACTATAAGAACGTCTTCGACCCCGAGACACGCCTGATGCGTGGTCGCTTGAAGGACGGCCACTTCCAGAGCCCCTTCAACCCGCTGAAGTGGGGCGACGCCTTCACCGAAGGCAACGCCTGGCACTACACCTGGTCGGTCTTCCACGACCCCGAGGGCCTCATCCGCCTGATGGGCGGCCGCGACGTCTTCGTCCAGATGCTCGACTCCGTGTTCAACGTGCCGCCCCTCTTCGACGACAGCTACTACGGCGGCGTCATCCATGAGATACGCGAGATGCAGATCATGAATATGGGCAATTACGCCCACGGCAATCAGCCCATCCAGCACATGATCTACCTCTACGACTGGGCTGCAGAGCCCTGGAAAGCGCAGCAGCGCGTGCGCGAGGTCATGGACCGCTTCTACACCTCCGCCCCCGACGGCTACTGCGGCGACGAGGACAACGGCCAGACCTCTGCCTGGTACGTTTTCTCGGCCCTTGGCTTCTATCCCGTCTGTCCCGGTTCGGGCGAGTATGCCCTCGGCACTCCTTATTTCCGCAAGGTCACCCTCAGCCTGCCCTCAGGCAAGACCCTTGCCCTCGAGGCCGCAGCGTCTGCCGGCACTCCCATCGCTGCCGCACCCTACATCCAGCGCATGACCCTCAACGGACAGCCCTACGATCGCAACTACTTGCGCCACGAGGACCTCACCGCTGGCGGCACCATCCACTTCGACCTCGGTCCGCAACCCAACAAGTCTCGCGGCATCAGCCCCGAGGCTGCCCCGTATAGCTTTAGTAGATAAAGACGGCCCTCCCCCTCCCTCTATGGAGGGAGCGATTACCTAACAAGTAATGAAAAAAAGAGAACAATGAAAAGAATTCTATTCGCATTCATCCTAATATTAACATCAACCTTTCTGTCAGCGCATGTAATCGCTCCCTCCCTACAAGGGAGGGCGGGGGGAGAGTCATCAAGTGGAGAGCCCTCCCTTCTCCTCCACCGCGCCATCGCCCTGACGGATGCCACGATGCAGAAGTCGTTCGTCGCGAACAGCCTTCACATGTACGACACCTACGACACCGCGACGGGGCAGGGCGCTGGCACGGCAGATGTTTGGCCGTACACCGCAGCCATCGAGGCCCATTGCTCCGTCCTCGAGGCCCTCGAGCAGCTGCGCGACGAGGAGCCCGACCTCTATGCCCAGCACCACGAGCGCTTCGTCATCCGTCTGCGGCAGCTCTACGACAACCTCGCTTACTACGCCGGCACCTACCTTCTCAATTCCTACGCGCGTGTGGCGCGCTGGACCATCTACGGCGTGCATCGCGCCGGCACCAAGGGCACAGCCGCCGTCAAGGGCATCGAGAATGTCTACGACGATCAGATGTGGATCTGTCGCGAACTCATACGCGCCTATCGCCTCACCGGCTACGACGGCTACCTCAAGGAAGCCACCATGCTCGCCAACTACTGCATCGACGGCTGGGACTGCTGCCTCGATGGCGCCGGCAACGAGTATGGAGGCATCAGCTGGGGACCGGGCTACAACAGCAAGCACTCCTGCTCCAACGCCCCCCTGATCCAGCCCCTCGTCTGGCTCGCCGACATCTATCGTGCCGACGATGAGCCCGAGGACCTACGCTACTACTACATCCAGCCCGATGGCACCCGAGCCAGCGTCATGCGTCGCCATTCCGACGTCTATCTTGAGATGGCCCGCAAGATCTACGCGTGGCAGAAGGAGAAGCTCCTCAATCGCACCACGGGCGTCTACTGGGACATGTGCGGAGCCGTACAAGGCGAGATCAAGTACGTCAAGGTCGGGCGCGACACCTATCGCGACCACATCGACCTGAACGGCCCTTCAGGTACCGCCTACACCTACAACAGCGGCACCATGCTCGCGGGCGCTGCCGAGCTCTACCGCGCGACCGCTGAGGCTGCCTATCTCGACGACCTCAATGCCCTCGCCCGCAGCTGCTTCAGCCGCTTCACCAGCAGCAAGCGCATCGATGGCATAGTCTATCGCCTATGGCCCACCGATGACGTCGCCACTAGCGGTTTCAACACTTGGTTCGACAATGTCCTCATGCGCGCCTACGTCGACGCCGCGCCCTACAACACTTCTCCCACGCCGACCGCCCTCAACTCCTTCCGGCTCAACCTCAACTACGGCTGGGAGCACCACCTGCGTGACGGCCTACTCCCCATCCATCTCATCGACGGTTGGGGCGACGCCACCGTCACCAAGGGCTTCCATCAGATGGCCTTCGCCTCAGAACTCGCCATGCTTGCCGTCTGGCAGCAGCGCCAAGCCCAGCCCGATGCCGTCCCGCAGCTTCCCGCCGATGCCTCCGTCAGCCCCTCCGCCACCGAAGGCCAGTTCTTCGACCTTCAAGGGCGGGTCGCCACCCGTCCCCTCCGCCGTGGCCTCTACGTCCTCGCCGGCCACAAGATACAGCTGCAGTGAGAGCGAAGTGAAGAATGATGAATCTCGCTTCGCTCGGAATGAAGAATACAAGTTACCTGTTTAGGATGAAGAATGAAGAATGACGAATGAAGGATGAAGAATCCAATTTACCTTCAAGACCTGAAAGTAATTCTTATTTTTCATTCTTCATTCTTCATTCTTCATCATTCATCCTTCCCCCTTCACTCCATGCACATCTTGAAGATCTGCTCCACGTCCTGCTGCTGCAGCGGCTTGAAGCCGGGGAGCGTGCCGCCGCCGACGGCCTTTCGGGCCATGAGGGCGAAGTGCGTCTCGTCGATGCCCACCTCAGGGAAGGTGCGCTTCAGCTGGAGCGTGTTGAAGAAGAAATCGCTCAGGCGCCCGATGGCCTCGTGCGCGATGTCCATGGGAGCCAGCGTCGGGTCGATGCTGAACACGTTCGTGCCCATCTGCACGTACTTCGACACCGTTGTCTCGTCCAGGCAGTAGTCCATCCAGCGGGGCGTCAGGATGGCCAGCCCCAGGCCGTGCGTGATGTCGTAGATGGCCGACAGCTCGTGCTCCATCGGATGGCAGCTCCACGCTTTCTGCCTGCCGCCGTTGACGAAGCCGTTGATGGCCCACGACGAGGCCCACATCAGGTTGGCACGCGCCTCGTAGTTGTCCGGCTCGCGCATCGCGATGGGTGCGAAGCGGATAATCGTCTTCATCAGCCCCTCCATGAAGCAGTCCAGCATGTACAGGTCCTCGTTCATGTTGAAGTAGACCTCGATGATGTGCGACATCATGTCGGCCGCGCCGCAAGCCGTCTGATAGGCCGACACCGTGAACGTGTTGGTCGGGTCGAGGAACGACGCCTTGGGCAGCAAGGCAGGCGCCAGACGCCCTATCTTGTCCTGCGTCTCGGGATTGCTGATGACGGCTGCGCAGTCCATCTCAGAGCCCGTGGCCGCGAGCGTGAGGATGCTGACGATGGGCAGCGCCCGCTCGATGGGAGCCCATTTCTTCAGGTCCAGGAAGTCCCACGGGTCGTGGTCCACGCAGGCGCCTGCCGCCATGAACTTCGTCGCGTCGATCGTCGAGCCGCCGCCCACGGCCAGCAGCACGTCGATCTGATGGTCCTTGCACAGCTGAGCACCGCGGCGCACAGAGTCGATGCGCGGGTTGGGCTCGATGCCCGAGAGTTCAAACAGTTCCAGCCCCGCCTCTTTGATTGCCTCCACCACGCGGTCGTAGAGGCCCATGCGCTTGATGGAGCCGCCGCCGTAGGTCATCAGCACGCGCGTGCCGTATTTCCTGAGCTCCGAGCCCAGGTGCTTCAGTTGGTCGCGTCCGAAGTACACACGGACGGGGATGTCGTAGATAAAGTCGTTGATCATTGTCGTTCGTCTTTTTAAAGGTTATTGGTTAAGTCAATGAAGAATCTCGCTTCGCTCGGAATGAAGAATGAAAAATAAGAGTTACTTTCAGGTTTTGAAGGTAAATGGTATTTGTCATTCGTCATTCGTCATTTCCGCTGCAAAGATACAAATAGATTTTCGCATCGCGAGCATAAAAGCTACGGATTGTTTGGCCGAAATTTCCTTTTCTTCGTCAGCCCGCCTGCGCGTGAGCTTCACACAGCAGAACGTCCAGCCTCATTCAAGATAACCTCACTCCAGGATGATGGCCGCGTCGGTCTCGCCAGCATCGTTCGAGGATGAGCTGGTCGAAGGTGATGCGGCGTTCGAGGCTCATCTTCAGGATGACCTTCATCAGCGTGCGATTGTCGTCTGAGCGGATATCGGCTACCTCTCCTTTCAGATGCTGGCTGCCAGCGGCCCCGCCTACAATCTGATTGAGCGCAAGGCATCGGTAGCCGCAGTTGATGTAGATGGGCTTACCATAAGCCTTGCGGATAGGGGCGAGCACGTGGTCTACGAGCGCTGTCAGGCTGTCTCTTACCTCTGCGCTCGACGTGTTGCCGAAATGGTTATTAGCTGCTGCACGGCTGTGCGTGAGTTCAGCGAATGTGAAATATATCATTGATCTTTAGTCGTTAGTTGTTTGACTTTGAAAGTAAAGGCGGGGTAAATTATTTCAGTAAATATACATGAATTTTTCTTGGTCGAAATTTACTCCGCATTTACTTTCCTCGTTATAAATATCTTTGTTAGATTTTCTCATAGATTTTGTTGGATTTCTTGCGCGGAGCGCAATCTCTTTTTTTGAGTCGCCTTCGGCGGGCGCTTGGCCCAAAGTGACCTTGACCCTTCAATAAATTATTTCAGTAATTGAGCCGACTTTTTAAAGTGGATTCAATAAAGTTTAAAAATCAGAATTTCACTAAACGGTGATTAATTGGCTTATAATCAAAGGATAAAGCAAGTGAAAAATAGGTGAAAAACCCGTGAAAAAGGGCCTATTTTAGGTAAATAATGGCTTTAAATTGACGAAAAAAATGCATTTTTGACGTCAAATGAGCCATTTTATGCGTTTATTCAGCCTCTTATTTCAGCAAATAGATATTAAATAATATCTTTCTTGGATGAAATTTCTTGACGGGACCGCTCGGCATCCCGAAGGGTGACGCTTGGTACCTCAAAAAGCGAGCAGGGTTCGAACCCTCCGAATTTACTCCGCATTTACTTTCAGAGGCAAGCATATTATATGCAAGAAAACTGCAAGAATAATTGTCAAAAAGCGTTCTGAATCGCGCAAATAGACGGTTTGAAAGCCTCAAAAGTCATTCAAGGAGGCATATTTTGCCAGTAATTTCACTCAAAAACGCCTATTTTCAGCCATTTTTCACTATATTATCACCAATTAATTCACATTTTTCACTTCATCATTCTTATTGTAATCAAGCGTTTATCTACTTTTTAGTGAAAAATGTATTTTAAAACTTCCTTACGCAGGCGTACTGACAATCACAGGCGCGAACAAGCTTCCCAGCCCGCATGCACCTTCGCATTGCAGTCCACAAGTCTGCCTGCTCCTGCCCGCATGCCTGCTCGTCCCTGCCAACGCGACCATTCGTCCCTGCTCCTACATTGAGCTGCAAGTACCAGCTTATCCGGGCAAAAACGCCAATTCATAAGGTCGAAATAGGTGGACCACCATGGTGATTCACCCTACGCGACCGTTCGCATCGCCCTACGCGACCGTTCGCATCGCCCTGCGCGACCGTTCGCATCACCCTACGCGACCGTTCGTATCGCCCTGCGCGACCATTCGCATCACCCTGCGCGACCGTTCAGTATCCTCTTGCGCGACGCACAAGCCCAGCTTCAGTCTCGTTATTTCAATCTGATTTGTGCTCATAAGGCGTTCGACTTCGCTCAGGCCTATCTGCTTGATATGTCGTAGAGTTACGTTTAGGGCTCGAAGACTATAAAAACGTATTAATTAGACGGTGGCGCCGCCTTCGGGCGTTCAGATTCGTTACTCTTTTAGTCAAATGCGGGAGCAAATGGGGCTGAGCCTTTGAAGATAAAGAGATTATGTGTATTTTTGCGTCGGATTCTTATATTATTCTTATTTTTATTCACTTTTTTTAATTTGAAGGAACTATGAACAGAAAACTTTCCCTTCTCTCGATGATTGCCCTGACGGTGGCAGGGCTCGTCTTCAGCGCCTGCACGACCGATGCCGACTTGGACGCCCAGGCTGGCGGCAAGGCGTTCGTCGGCACGCGCGCTACGGCCGTGCACCCCATGTTCGGGCTTTATGAGAGCGATTTCATCGCCGGGCAGCACGAGGTGGCCGGCAAGATCAGCATTTGCAACGACTACGACAACGTGTACGTCAAGTTCACGACTACTGACGGCTGGCAGATGGGGCGCACCCATCTCTTCATCGGCCCGAAGGAGATCCTGCTGGATCCCGCCAACGGCTACGTCAACAAGCAGGGCTCGCCCAAGAACGGCCAATTCCCGTACGGCGAGGCTTTCGACCCGCAGGTCACGGAGTGGGAGTTCGCCCTTCCGCTGACGGAGCTCTATGCGATGTTCGGCCTGGACTTCGAGACGGACAAGGACGTGGACGTCTGCCCCGTCGTGGCTGCTCATGCCGAGGTGGCTAAGCAGATCGACGCCGACACGTGGCAGACGGAGACGGCCTGGGGTAAGGGCACCAAGTTCGTCAAGAAAGGCAACTGGTCGATGTACATCGAGGGCTATTGCGTGGAATTCCCGCCCGTGGATCCTCCCACTCCTCCCGCCGAGTACGACCTGAAGGAGGAGACGGCCTGGGCTTTCGACGTGAACAATCCTCACGAGTACGGCGGCAACTGGGCCAAGTACATTCAGTACGATGGCGAGCCGCTCACGGTGATGCTCCTGGCCGGACAGAAGGAGACGGACATGACGGTCACGCTGACGCCGGCTGGCGAGGGCAAGGTCAAGATGGTCTTCGAAGGTATTGTCGAGATTGCTCCTGAGAACGATGGCCACTGGGTGCTCCAGGACGTGAAGGATGCCATCAAGATCCAGGGCTACGCCGACGCTCCCTCGGGCAATCCTGCTCCGGGTCAGTTCACCTACTACAAGGGCCGCGAGCTGGAGATCGTCGTGGACGCTGCCAACTACTATGGCATCCATCTCGACGTGGCCAAGCTGACGTACAAGTAGGGCGGCCGCTCTGGCTCTGCTCTTTTCTGACGAGGAAAGGACTCGAGTCTTTTTAGAGTCAAAAAACACGTAAGTGCCGAGACTTGAAACGTAATGGAAAGAGGGCGTTCAGCGCCCTCTTTTTCTTGTGCCTTGATGATGGGGGCTCTCCTTTGGAGAGGGACTTGCGAAAGATTTTCTTCTGTTTTTCGTCGGTTTGTGGTTTTTTCTCGGGATTTATGCGTATCTTTGCAGCGATTTTTTCGTATTCAGATATGATAGGACAACTCTACGACCATCGATGCGGCTCGTCAGGGCCCGTGGCTACCCTGCTCTCGGCGGCGGGGCAGGAGGGCGCTGAGGCGGCTGGTGGGCCGGACGCCTCGGCAGGCTCGCGTCAAGTCGGCTTTTCGTTCGAGGTGCTACCTCCCCTGAAGGGTACGGGCACCGAGACGCTGTTCCGCACCATCGAGGCGCTGGCTCCGTTCTGCCCCCGCCATATCAACATCACGACGCATCGTGCAGAGTATGTGTACCGCGAGGTGGAGGGCGGACTGGTGGAGCGCAGCCGCGTGCGCCGTCGCCCTGGCACGATTGCCATTGCGGCCGCCATCCAGCAGCGATGGGGCATCCCCGTCATCCCGCACATCGTCTGCTCGGGCAGCACGCGTCAGGACATCGAGTACGCGCTGCTGGACCTGCAGTTCCTGGGCATCAGCGACGTTTTCATCCTGCGGGGTGACAAGGCGCGCGAGGAGAATATGTACCAGCCTACGCCGGGCGGCTACTCGCACGCCCTGGAGCTCATCGACCAGGTGAACCGCTTCAACGACGGCTTCTTCGCCGATGGCACGCCAATGAAGGTGAAGGGCACGCCCTTCGAGTTCGGCGTGGCGGCCTACCCCGAGAAGCATGAGGAGGCGCCGAACCTGGAGAGCGATATCCGCGTGCTGCTGGAGAAACAGCGTCGCGGGGCCAAGGTGGCCATCACGCAGCTGTTCTACGACAACGAGAAATACTACCACTTCGTGGCGCAGGCGCGCGCTGCAGGCGTTACCATCCCCATCATCCCGGGCCTGAAGCCGCTGACGAAACTCTCGCAGCTGGCCACTGTGCCCAAGACGTTCCGCTGCGACCTGCCATTCGCCCTCTCGGAGGAACTCAGGCGCTGCAAGACCGACGAGGAGGTGAGTCGCGTAGGCGTGGAGTGGGGCGTGGCTCAGTGCCGCGACCTTATGGCCCACGGCGTGCCGAGCCTGCATTTCTACACGCTCAGCGCGGTAGAGAGTATCAAACAAATAGCCAAGCAAGTCTACTGAATGTTCTTCGACCGTGTCATAGGCCAGACGGCCGTGAAGGAGCGTCTGCTGAGCGACCTCAGGCAGGGGCGCGTGCCGCATGCGCTGATGCTGTGCGGTCCTGCGGGCTCGGGCAAGCTGGCGCTTGCCGTAGCTTTCGCGCAGACGCTGCTCTGCCAGCAACCCAACGAGGACGGCGGGGCATGCGGCGAGTGCATCTCGTGCCGAATGGCGGCCAAGCTGGAGCATCCCGACTTGCACTTCACCTTCCCCATCGTCAAGGAGACGAAGGTGAAGCCCGAGAATGCCACCTCAGACCTCTTCGTCAAGGAGTGGCGCGCGCGGCTGCTGTCGAGTCCTTACTTCGACCTGAACGACTGGCTGGAGGATATGGGCGCAGCCAACCAGCAAGCGAAATATTACGTGGCCGAGGCCGACAATATCCAGCGCAAGCTGGCACTCAAGAGCAATCAGGGCGGCCGCAAGGTGATGGTGGTATGGCTGCCGGAGAAGATGAACCAGGAGTCGGCCAACAAGCTGCTGAAGCTCTTCGAGGAGCCGCCAGCGGGGACGCATTTCCTGATGGTCTCGGAGGAGCCTGACCTCGTGCTGGGCACCATCCTCAGTCGCACGCAGCGCATCCTGGTGCCACCGCTCACGCGGGAGCAGTACCAGCAGGCCCACCCGCCCAAGGACGAGCGCCTGTTCCTGGACCTGTTCATCATGCTGATGCGCCTGAGCTACCAGCGGCGGGTCAAGGACCTGCGCGAGTGGGCCGACCAGCTGGCGGGCATGGGCCGCGAGACGCAGAAGAGCTTTCTGCAGTTCTGCCAGCGGCAGGTGCGCGAGAACTTCGTCTACAACTTCCGTCAGCCTGCGCTCAACGACCAGAGCGCGGACGAGGCTGCCTTCAGCCGCAACTTCGCACGCTTCATCAACGAGCGCAACGTCATCCCGATCGCCGAGGAGCTGTCCAGGGCCGAGACGGACATCGCGCAGAATGTCAACGGCAAGATGGTCTTCTTCGACCTGGCACTCAAGATGATCGTGCTGCTGCTGCAATAGCGAAAGCCCCAACTGAAGCCCCCGCACCCAAGGCCTGCGACATCACACCCGAAACTTCAACCATACAATATACACGGAATCAAAAGAGATTATGGAACAAGATATAAAAGTCTCATCGAGCCTGCCGCTCGCGAGCGGGGCTGCTGAGTCTCTGCCCACCTTCAACGGCAATCGCGGACTCAGCTATTGCGGCTGCCCGAAGCAGAGCTGCCAGCTGAATGTCTACGACTACCTGGCCGACGTGCCGGGCAACGCCGACGTGACGGACTTGGTGGAGGTGCAGTTCAAGAACACGCGCAAGGGCTACTTCCACAACAGCAACCACCTCGACTTGGAGAAAGGCGACATCGTGGCCGTGGAGGCCTCGCCGGGACACGACATAGGCACGGTCACGCTGACGGGGAAGCTCGTGCTGCTGCAGATGCGGCGCACGCCGCCCAAGAACCCCGACGACATCAAGCGCATCTACCGCAAGGCGCGTCCCGTGGACATGGAGAAATACGAGGAGGCGAAGGCACGCGAGCACGACACGATGATTCGCTCGCGCCAGATCGCCAAGGAACTCGGCCTCGAGATGAAGATAGGCGATGTCGAGTACCAGGGCGACGGCAACAAGGCGATTTTCTATTATATCGCCGACGGGCGCGTAGACTTCCGCCAACTGATCAAGGTGCTGGCCGAGGCGTTCCACGTCCGCATCGAGATGAAGCAGATCGGTGCGCGGCAGGAGGCCGGACGCATTGGTGGCTTCGGACCGTGCGGGCGCGAGCTGTGCTGCACGACGTGGATGAAGAACTTCGTCAGCGTCTCGACCGCCGCTGGCCGCTTCCAGGACCTGAGCCTGAACCCGCAGAAGCTCGCAGGACAATGCGCCAAGCTGAAGTGCTGCATGAATTTCGAGGTCGACCAGTATGTAGAGGCCTCGCGCCTGCTGCCCAGTCGCGAAGTGCAGCTGGAGACGACGGACGGCACTTATTACTATTTCAAGGCCGACATCCTCGCGAACCTGGTCACCTACTCCACCGACCGCCGCATCGCGGCCAACCTGACCACCATCACGGCCAAGCGGGCCCTTGACGTAATTGCCATGAATAAGGAGGGCAAGAAACCCGATACGCTCGACGACCGCGTAGCGCCCGTCGCCCAAAAGCCCGTGGATCTGGCCACTCAGGAAGACCTCACGCGCTTCGACCAGGTGCGTAAGAAAAAGAAGAAGAAAAAGAAGAAGTCGGGCGACTCGGCAGGCGACAAGGCAGCAAGCACTTCGCAGAACGAGGCGAGCAAACCCGAGCGGAGCTGACAGCTCCTTCGCAATGCGAAGCGAGCACGACTCGTGCGGACGAGCAGGCAAGCCTTTTCTTGCAGCGCACGCCCCGTGCGGACGGGCAGGCAAGCCTTTTTCTTGCAGCGCACGCCCCGTGCGTGCGGGCAGGCAACTCCAAGATGTCAACTAACGACAAAACAAACAGATATGCATCGCATAGCTAAACTCGTATGCGCTGTTGGCGTGCTGGCGTACGTCCTCGTCGGGTGCCGGCCGCGTACGTCATACTTCACTTTCCAGCCCGTCGATCTGGACGGCTGGACCTGTACGGACACGCTTCGATTCACGCCGCCTGAGGCTACTGCCGACGGACGCTTTTCGCTCAACCTGGTCGTACGTTTCAACAACCACCTCGAATACGGCGACTTGTGGCTTGTGGTGGAGCAGCGCCTGCGTGCTGCCGACGAGTGTATGCGCTATCTCCCTCATCGCGACACCGTGCATCTGGTGGTCGCTAACGAGGCCGGCAAATGGCTCACGCCCGGCGTCGTCCTGCACGAAGAGGAGGCGTTCGTAGGGCTGCCGCATCTCTTGAAAGGCGAAGCCCTTGAAGTTCTTGTCTATCACGTCATGCGCGAACAAGAACTCCAAGGGCTCACGGAAGTGGGACTGAGGATGGAGCCGTCTACTTCCACGTCGGCACCTTAGTGCCTAGCGGGTACACGCCGACCATGTTCAGACGGAAAACGGCCGCGCTATAGGCCGGTATGACGCCATTGGCCGAGGAGCCGTAGAAGAGCTGTTGGGGGATGTAGACGAGCCAGTCATCGCCCTCGACCATGCGCTGCAAGGCGGTGCCGAAGCCTTCGGTGAAGTCGGAGACGGCAGCCTTCTGCGGCGAGGCCGTAGCTGGGTCGAAGCCTTGGTAGTAAGTCTGCGTGAACACGGTCGTCAGCGTCTGTCCGCTGGCGTCGGTCGTAGGCATCAGCTGTCCGCGGAAATTGATGCGGACGGTGTCGCTGTAGGCCGGATTGACGGTGCCGTCGCCGCGCTTGAGGATGTGCACGCAGATGCTGTCGCCCACATCGCCGCTCTGGTAGAGCGGACTCCTCTGTAACGACTTGTACATGCGCCAGTCGCAATGCTGAGCCCAGTCGCTGCCATAGCGCGAACGGGCCGCGGCGATAGCGTTGTGGGCGCTGTCGACGGCCAGCTGAAACCAGGCTTTGTTGCGCGACTCCCAATTGTGGTAGGGGTCGTACTCGGGGGTGTCTTCGCTGCAAGCGGCGAAGGATGCGATGAGCAGGGCACACCCACAGGCTCTCCCCAGAAGTGAGAGAAGCTGTTGGCGCAAGGATTTTCTTCGTGTCATAGTTCGTGGCGTTATAGCGTGATAACGTTAATTCGATTTTCGATGCTTGCGAGGGGCAGGATGCGGGATTTCTGGATTCCGATATTCCGATATTCCGTTATTTCGGAATTCCGTTATCTCCTGGATTCCGTCGCTCTGGTGATTCCCGCTTACAGCAGCTTCTTCAGCAGGCTGGTGATGCTGACGCGGTCCTCGATAATCTTCTGCAGGTCGGCGATAGGCACTCGCTTCTGCTCCATCGTGTCGCGGTCGCGCAGGGTGACGCAGTGGTCCTCGAGCGTGTCGTGGTCGATGGTGACGCAGTAGGGGCAGCCGATGGCGTCCATGCGACGATAGCGCTTGCCGATGGTGTCCTTCTCGTCGTACTTGCAGTTGAAGTGGAAGCGCAGGTCGTTGACAATCTGCTGTGCCACCTCGGGCAGGCCATCTTTCTTGACTAATGGCAGGACGGCCAGCTTAACGGGTGCCAGCGCTGCGGGCAGCTTCAGGACAACTCGCGTCTCGCCGTTCTCCAACTGCTCCTCGGTGTAGCTGTGGCACATGACGCTCAGGAACATACGATCTACGCCGATAGAGGTCTCGATGACGTAGGGCGTGTAGCTCTCGTTGGTCTCGGGGTCGAAGTATTCAATCTTCTTGCCGCTGTACTTGGCGTGCTGCGACAAGTCGAAGTTCGTGCGGGAGTGAATGCCCTCTACCTCCTTGAAGCCAAAGGGCATGCGGAACTCGATGTCGGTGGCGGCGTTGGCGTAGTGAGCCAGCTTGTCGTGGTCGTGGAAACGATAGTTCTCGGCGCCGAAGCCAAGAACCTGATGCCAAGCCATACGCGTCTGCTTCCACTGCTGGAACCAGTCGAGCTCGGTGCCCGGCTTGACGAAGAACTGCATCTCCATCTGCTCGAACTCGCGCATGCGGAAGATGAACTGGCGCGCCACGATCTCGTTGCGGAACGCCTTGCCGATCTGAGCGATGCCGAAGGGCAGCTTCATGCGGCCCGTCTTCTGTACGTTCAGATAGTTGACGAAGATGCCTTGCGCCGTCTCGGGACGGAGGTAGATGGTGCTGGTGCCTTCGGCGGTCGAACCCACCTCAGTCTTGAACATGAGGTTGAACTGGCGCACGTCGGTCCAGTTGCGGGTGCCGCTGATGGGGCAGACGATCTCCTCGTCCAGGATGATCTGCTTGAGCTCATCGAGGTCGTTGGCGTTCATGGCCTTCTGGAAGCGTTCGTGGAGGGCATCGCGCTTGGCTGCATTCTCGAGTACGCGCGGGTTGGTGGCGCGGAACTGAGCCTCGTCGAAGCTGTCGCCGAAGCGCTTGCGACCCTTGGCCACCTCCTTCTCGATCTTCTCGTCGTACTTGGCCATCTGGTCCTCAATCAGCACGTCGGCGCGATAACGCTTCTTCGAGTCGCGGTTGTCGATGAGCGGGTCGTTGAAGGCGTCGACGTGTCCGCTGGCCTTCCAAGTCATCGGGTGCATGAAGATGGCGGCATCGATGCCGACGATATTCTGGTGCAGCAGCACCATCGACTGCCACCAGTACTGCTTGATGTTGTTCTTCAGCTCAACGCCGTTCTGGCCGTAGTCGTAGACAGCGCCGAGGCCGTCGTAAATATCACTTGAGGGGAATACGAACCCGTACTCCTTGCAATGCGAGACAATCTTCTTGAAAACGTCTTCTTGTTGTGCCATTATTTCGATGTTTAAAGTTTGATGTTTAATGCTTGGGTGAGAACTGTCGTTTGACTCGTGAGGCCTTTGCATTAAGGCGTTTCCATATGCGTTTGTGAACCTTAAATGATCAGCTCCTCGCGAAAATCGGTGCAAAGTTAAACCTTTTCTGCGAATTAGCGGTCAAAAACGCAAATCTTTTAAGGCAGGTTAAGATTTCTATGGTCAAATCACTTAATTTAGGTACTGAAAAGGCAAAAAAAAGGAGAAAAGTTTGCGCGAATCATCAAAAGTGATTACCTTCGCGCCGTCAAAAGGACATGAGATGTCCCTTGGCATACTCAAAAGAGACTAAAATCATTCAATCGTTAAATCTTTAAATCATTCAATTGAACTATGGCTTACGTAATTGGTGAAGACTGCGTTGCTTGCGGCACTTGCATTGACGAATGCCCCGTTGGCGCTATCTCTGAAGGCGATATCTACAGCATCAACCCCGACGAGTGCACGGAGTGCGGCACTTGCGCTGACGCTTGCCCCTCGGGCGCTATCAGCCTGCCCTAATCGCAGTCTCGACAGAAATGAATCAAGCCTCTCTGACCACTCAGAGAGGTTTTTTTTTACTTTTTCGCCAAAATCCTTTGCAGTTAAACGAAAAAGCATTACCTTTGCACCCGCGTTCGAGAAAAACGACCTGGCGGGATAGCTCAGCTGGTTAGAGCGCATGATTCATAATCATGAGGTCCTCGGTTCAATCCCGAGTCCCGCTACCAAGAGGGGAAAAGTGATGCTTCGCTTTTCTCCTTTTGTCGTTTAAGAAACCCACGGACGCCAAGATCATGATTACTAACTAACGGAACGATGATATGAAAAAGATGTTCTCCTTCCTTCTCGCAGTCGCTTTCGCTACGTGCGTGTGCGCGCGCGAAAATAATAATGTACGGCCCGCTTCGGAGCCTTCTCCGCGTACGTCGGTTCTCTTCGACTTCGGCTGGCGTTTCCATGCCGGCGACGTACAGGGCGCTGAGGCTCCCACATTCGACGACGCCAGCTGGCGCGCCGTCGACCTGCCCCATGACTATCAGATTGAGCAGCCGTGGGTCACGCCGGGCACCGACGAGCGCCCCGACAATAGCGACCCCGGAGCCAACATCCGCAGTCGCCTCTCGCCGCGTGGCTTCAAGGAGATGGGCATTGGCTGGTACCGCAAGACCTTCACGCCCGATGCCGCATGGCAGGGCAGGAGGGTGATCATCGACTTCGAGGGAATCCTCTACGTGGGCGATGCCTACCTGAACGGGCAGTTCATCGGCAAGACTGATTACGGCTACCTCGGCTTCGAGGCCGACGTGACGAAACTGCTGAAGTGGGGACAGCCGATTGTCCTGGCCGTACGTGCCGACAGCCGCGATGCCAGCAACAGCCGCTGGTACACGGGCGCAGGACTCTATCGCGACGTGCATGTCGTCGTCACCGACCCCGAGATCTTCTTCGCCCGTCATCCGCTGCGCATCACTACGAACGGCACCGACAGCGTCTGCCTCCTGGCGGAGGTGACAGCGCAGGAGCGTGGCCTCAAGGAATTGCGCTTCCTCACGCGCATCTTCGACCGCGAGGGGCGCCTGGTCGCTGAGCAGACGACCGCTCAGCCCTACCGCGGCAACCAGCGCACGCGCGAGTATGCGCTTCAGCCCATCAGCCTGCCTAATGCCCATCGCTGGGACGTCGACGACCCCTATCTCTACACGGCAGAGGTCACGGTCAGCCACGCCGATGGGCGCATTGCCGACCGCGTGAGCTCGCGCTTTGGCGTCCGTCAGCTGGAGTTCTCGCCCGACTTCGGCATGAAGCTCAACGGCCGCAAGGTCATCCTCAAGGGAATCGCCAACCATCACACCCTCGGCGCTCTCGGCGCTGCTGCCTATCCCCGCGCCATCGAGAAGCGACTGCGCCTGCTCAAGGACTTCGGCTTCAATCACATCCGAACCAGCCACAACCCCTACTCAGAGAGCCTGCTGGACCTCTGCGACTCGCTGGGCATCCTCGTCGTCGACGAACTCTACGATAAATGGCTCACGCAGTACTGCGGAGGCCGTGCGCCTTGGAGCGAACTTTGGCAGCACGACATCCCCGAATGGATCACGCGCGACCGCAATCACCCCAGCATCGTATTCTGGAGCCTCGGCAATGAGCTGCAGACGTATTGGAATATCCCGTATGCCGACTGGGGCGTGACGCCCTATCGGATGCAGAAACAGTTGCTGCGCCGCTACGATGACACGCGTCTCATCACGGTGGCCATGCACCCACGCGGACGTTCGCAAGAGACCGATTCGCTGCCTGCGCCCCTCGTCATGGAGACGGACATAGCAGCCTACAACTATCGTTACATGTACTTCCCCGGCGATGGCCGTCGGTTCCCGTGGATGATGTTCTACCAGAGCGAAGCCACCACGGCAGCGATGGGCCCCAACTACTATGAGATGGACCTCTCCAAGGTCATCGGCCTCGCCTATTGGGGCGCTATCGACTATCTCGGCGAGAGCCAGGGCTGGCCTGCGAAGGGATGGGCGCAGGGCGTCTTCTACATCGACCTCACGACCAAGCCCAATGCTTATCTGGCCAAGAGCATCTTCTCTGACGAGCCCGTCGTCCACCTCTGCTTCCAAGAGCAGAGCCAGGACATCGAATGGAACGGCGTGCGTCAGCGCATTCGTCGCCTGACGGATCATTGGACGCGCACGGCCGGCGAAGAAGTCAATCTGACGGTCTACACGAATGCCGACGAGGTCGAACTGGTGGTCAATGGCCGCAGCCTCGGGACGAAGCAGAATGACCGCGCTAACCCCAAGGTGCGCAATCAGATACGCTGGGAAAAGTTTGCCTACGAACCAGGCTATATCGAGGCCATTGCCCGCACGGGCGGCAAGGTCGTTGCCCGCCATCGCGAAGAGACGGCTGGCGAGGCCGTCGCGCTGCGGCTCGTCCCCGATTTGGCTTCTGCTGCCGCGCGCCGCGCTCCTGCTGTAGGCCCGCATTGGCGAGCTGATGGCATCGACCTCCAGCATGTCAAGGTCGAGGCGATTGACAAGCAAGGGCGTGTAGTGCCTTCTGCCAATGCCGACGTTCGCTTCACGGTCACGACGGCACCGCTGTCCAAGGGCTCATCCGCTACCGCTGCTGTTGCCTCCGCGACAGCTCCCGCATCGGCTCGGCTGGTTGCCGTCTCTAGCGGCGACCACTACAGCGACGAACTCGTCTGCACCGACCACCGCCGTCTTTACGAGGGTCGTGCCCTGGCCATCATACGTGCAGGCCAGCACCCCGAATTCGTTACGCTTACGGCTACGGCCCCGGGCTTGAAAGCGGCAACGCTCAAGATGCAGGCGCGATAGGCCAGGCCGCTCTTTCCCACCTTAGATGACGTGTTGACCTGCTTGACATCCAGAGGTCGTACACATACAGACGCAAAGCCCTTCACGAACGGTCGTGAAGGGCTTTACATATTGTCGTGAAGGGCGTTGCGAGCGGACGTGTGGGGCCTCACATATGGACGTGCAGGGCCACGTGCAGGCTTCACTTGCGGATGTAGAAGGCTCTCGCTGTTGCGCGATTGAAGTGCAGGCGGAGCGTTCCGACGAAGCGTGCGTTCTTTCCCATCTGGTTGTCGATAACGGCGTGTCCGTCCAGGTTCTCAAGCACTTCGGGATGACGGAAATACGTGTGGGAATGGCCGCCGATGACGATGTCAATGTTCCGGGTGCCGGCAATGAGTTCTTCGTCGCTGACGCCCGCTACTTTCCATCCCAGGTGTGAGATGCAAACGACGAGGTCGCAGTGCTCAACATTCCTCAGGTAGTCGGCTACTGGCTGAGCGGCCACGATGGGGTCGGTGTAGCGAACGCCCTCGCAGGTGTGGGCCGCTACGAGTCCTTCCAGTTGCGGCGAGACGCCGAGCAGGCCGATCTTGAGCCCGGCGCGACGCACGATGGTGTAAGGCTTGACGAGTCCCTCGACGGGCGTGCCCGTGAAGTCGTAGTTGCAGCAGACGATGGGGAACTGCGCTTGACGGAAGATGCGCGCCATGTTCTCCGTGCCCCAGTCGAACTCGTGGTTGCCGATGGTGGCGGCATCGTAGCCCATCAGGTTCATCAGCCCCACTTCGACATCGCCGTGGTAGAGGCTGTAGTAGGCCGAGCCCTGCGAGAAATCGCCCGCATCGACCAGCAACAGGTCGGGGTCGCTCTTGCGGAGCTGGTCGATGAGCGCTACGCGACGCAGGTAGCCGCCTTTGTCGGCTTGGGCTGTATCGGACAGCAGCGGGCTGAGGGGCTCGATGCAAGAGTGGGTGTCGTTGGTGTGAACGAGCAGCAGCGAACGGCTCTTCGAGCCTGTGCCCTCCATGACGGTGATGGGTTGCTCGGGGGCAGTCGGCTGCTCGTGGTTCATCGCTGGGGTAAGCGCTGGCATCTCGCCGTCGATGACGATGCGCCCTTCAATCTTGGACGTCGCCTTCAGTCCCTGCTGGTCGAGCAGCCGCAGGTGGTTCATGAGCGTCTCGCGCACAGGTTCCTTCGTGACGATGCGTTCCGTTGAGCGCTTGAGTGCGTAGAGCTTGTCGTTGCCGTCGGCCAGGTAGTCGAGGGTGGCGATGGTATATGTGCGCTCGGGGTCAACGGGTTCGCCGCCGAGCGTGGCGCTCTTCAGCTGTCCATCGGGCGTGATGACCAGGCGGGCTGCACTGCTCACGCCCTCACCGCGTACGGCTGCGATGTCGTGGAAAAGCGCTTGAACGTCAGAGCCCTTCAGCTTCAGGATAGTAAAGAAATTCTCGAAAGGCGAGATGGCCAGGATGTCGCCACGGCGCACTATGCCCTGGGGCATGGCTGCGCGCAGACCGCCCATATTACAGATGCCGAGGTCGGGCTTGTAGCCCATGCGCTCGCCCGTCGCCACGAGGACATCGGCGACCCAGTTGGAGAGCAGGCTCTCGGGGCGGCCGCCCGTCATGTAGATCTCGCTCTGCCCGACGTAGGGGGTTCGGAGGCTGTCGACCCCCATGCGGAAGGGGGCGATGAAGGCTTCGGCTCGGGACGAGGGCTGACGGTCGAGCGCCTTGGTGACCTCGATGCGGTGAGGCTCAACGCGTTGAAGCACGTAATGATGGCTGCTGCAAGCCGATAAGAGCAGCACCATGAGAGGCAGGGCGTGGTGGATGACGGCTGAAGGGCGATGATTGTTCATGGATGGATAACAGCTTGATGAGTTGTAGATTGATGGTCAGTTGCTGCCGTCGACGAGGCTGATGCCGTCGTCGGCGATGACGATGAGGCGGCGGCGGTAGAGGTCGCCGACGGCTTTCTTGAACACTTTCTTGCTGACGCCGAAGACGGCGTAAATCTCGTCGGCTGGGCTCTTGTCGCCGAGTGCCGTACGCCCGCCATGGGTCTGTAGGTGCTCGAGCAGGATCTCGCTGAAGTCCTTGACGGCTCGCTGGCCCTTGCGCTGCAGGCTGAGGTCGATCTTGCCGTCGGGGCGCACTTGCTTGACGTAGGCGCGTAGGCGGTCACCGCTGTGGAGCTCGCGGAAAATTTCGTCGTCGAAGAGCAGGCCCGCGAACTGATTGTCCACGACGACCTTGAAGCCGAGGTCGGTCTTTTGCCAGATGAGGGCGTCGACCTCGTCGCCGCCATGATAGGGCGGATAGTCGTTGCTGAGGTAGCGCTCGACCTTGGCTGAAGCCATGATGCGATAAGTCTCGGGGTCCAGGTGGATATGGACGAGGTAGCTGCGCCCCTTCTGCATCTTCATCTTCTGCTCGCGGAAGGGCACGAAGAGGTCTTTCATCAACCCCCAGTCGAGGAAGGCCCCGAACTGATTGACCCACGCCACTTCGAGCCAGGCGAAGTCGCCCACTTCGGCATAAGGGTGCTCAGTGGTGGCGACGAGGCGTTCTTCGTTGTCGAGGTACACAAAAACGTCGATTTCATCGCCAATTTCTGCACCTTCGGGGATGTAGCGATTGGGCAGAAGAATATCTTCCGGGCCGCCCGAGAGGTAGAGCCCCTGTTCGGCGCGGCGCGCTACAGTAAGCCTGTTGAATTTGCCTAATTGAAGTTTCATGCTAAAAAGGTTTCGGGTGTTGTAGTGGGGTCGAGCGGGTTGCGGCGGATGGGCCCGACGTCGGGCAGGGGAGTGCCGTCGGCAGGAGTGGGGGCGGTGGGAGTCGGGTCATTGTGGGTGCCTCCTATGGGAGCGTCTTCTGCGGAAGCCGGGGCTTCCATGAGCGGCTTGGCTGGAGCAGGCTTGCTGGCGTCGGCCGGTTCAGCGGGAGTCGTTTCGTCGTCGATGACTTGCCCGTCGCGAAGATGGATGGTGCGGTCGGTCTGCGCGGCGAGGCTCTCGTCGTGCGTGACGATGACGAAGGTCTGCCCGAGGCGGTCGCGCAGGTCGAAGAAGAGGCGATGCAGCTCCGTCTTGTTGGCGCTGTCGAGGCTGCCGCTCGGCTCGTCGGCGAGGACAACGGCAGGTTTGTTGACAAGCGCTCGGGCCACGGCCACTCGCTGCTTCTCGCCGCCTGATAGTTCGGCGGGTTTGTGGGTCGCGCGGTCGGTGAGTCCCATGAAAGCGAGCAGCTCCTCGGCACGCTGGCGGGCGTCATTATGGCTGCTGCCCCCGATGAGAGCGGGTATCATCACGTTCTCAAGCGCCGTGAACTCAGGCAGCAACTGATGAAACTGGAAGACGAAACCGATGTTCTGGTTGCGGAAACGAGCCAACTGCTTGGTGCTGAGTCGCGTGACGTCGGTCCCGTCGATGACGACGGAGCCCTCGTCGGCCGCATCCAGCGTGCCCATAATCTGGAGGAGGGTCGTCTTGCCGGCCCCGCTGGGACCGACGATGCTGACTACCTCACCGCGCTCGATGCTGAGGTCGATGCCTTTGAGCACTTGCAGCGAGCCGAAGCTCTTGCGGATATTCTTTAGTTCTATCATGATCTTAGTTTATTAAGCCACTCCTCGAAGAGCATCTGTCGTTGCGTGACGCTCTGACCGTTGGGCGCAAACACCGAGAGCGATTCTTGCGGGTCGCCGTATTGGTCGGGGAAGAGGAGTATGATATTGGTGTGAGCGAAATGACGTGCGATGATCGCAGGCAGCGTATTCAGCGCCGGCGTGAATGAGATGAAACCTGCGCGGGAGGAGACGATGATGAACAAGTCGTCGTGGGCCACTATGGATGGCAGGGACAGGAGCATGGAGCCAAATCCTTTCTCCACCTCAACATCCATCTGTACGTTGGGGTGATGCTCGGCGAGATAGCCTTTGATGTAGAACCCGGTGTCGCCGCAGGTGTGGAAGACCATCTGCTGCCCTGTCTGTTCGCCAATGCGGCAGAGGTGTTCGAGCCATTTGTAGAAGCCGACTTCGTATTCTGCCTTTGGCGGCACGGCCGCTATGATGCGCCGCATGGTGCCTGGCGGCATCAGCAGTCGCACGAGAAGCACCTCACGGTGGGTGGAAGCGAGCACGCTTTGTGCGATGACGCCCAGTTTGCCTGCCGGCTGGCCGTCGGCCGTCTCGTGCAGGCCGAGGATGACCTCGCCAGCATCAACTTCGCGCATGGTGTGAACGATGGCGCTGGCTACGTTCGAGCTGACGCGGCTCATCGTGGACATGGTGACGCCCGCTCCAGCAGCCGTCTCGCGCGCTTTCTCGAGGTTGTGCTGTCCGCGGGCACGGAGCGCGTCGTCGGGGTCGTCGTCCATGGAGATGGCCAGTCCCATCAGGCTGTCGGCTATGAGCGGGTTGCGTATCATAATCGACAGTTGCGTAAGGGCATCGACCGTCTGAGGATAGGCGTAGGCCGTGAGGCATTTGCCGTGGTAGCTGCCTCGGTTGCGCTCCAGCTCGTTGGTCTCCACGGCAATCTGTCGTGCGCCACGGCCTGTGGCCAGGGAACTGACGATGCAAGAGACAAGGATGAGCAGGACCGTGGCATTGAGCATCTGCGCGTCCATGAGCTGCACAGCGGGAGCGGTGGCTATCATCACGATGGCCAGGGCGCCTGCAGCATGCGCGTTGGTCAGTCCGAAGAGAATCAGGCGGTCGGCTCGCTGTCCGCCTGTGAACTTGTTCATGATCAGGGCGGCTATCCACTTGCTGGCGATAGCCGTCACGACGACAACCAGGCAGAGCCACAGCGTCGAGCGATCGGTCACGACGCTGATGTCAATCAGCATGCCGACGCCGATCAGGAACCAAGGCACGAACAATGCGTTGCCCACAAATTCCAGTCGCCCCATGAGCGGGCCGCCGTGCGGGATGATACGGTTCAGGATAAGGCCTCCGAAGAAGGCGCCCAACAGCCCCTCCAATCCAACCAATTCGGCCAGCCACGCGCTGATGAACACCATCGAGAGCACGAACACGAATTGCGTCACGGCGTCCTCATTGCGGCGAAGGAACCAGCGGCCCACCTTCGGGAATACGTAAGCCACAGAGACCATGTAGACTGCAATGCCGATGAAGAACTTCAGCCAGAACCACCATCCGCCGACGCCCTGCCGAATCTGTACGACAATCGCTAACGTCAGCAGCGCCATGAAGGAGGCAAAGGCCGTAGCGACGATGGCGTGAACGACGCTGCGGTGCTTGCCCAGGCCGTAGCGACCGATGATGGGGAAGGCCACCAGCGTATGCGATCCCAGCAGGCAGCCCAGAAGCACGGACGTGGAACCGCCGAAATGCAGGACGCTGCGCGCCACGGCAAAACCGATGAGGAAGGGAATCGCGAACGTCAGCGCTCCGAACATGAGGCCGCCGCGTCCGTAGCGGCGGAAGCTGCCCATGTCCATCTCCAGACCCGCCAGGAACATAATGTAGTAGATTCCTACTTCGCCGAAGAGCTCGAACGACGCATCGCGGGCCAGAACGTTAAGCCCATGCTCGCCCAGCGCCACACCAGCCAGAATCAATCCGATGATGTGGGGGATGCGCAACCTTCGCAACACGATGGGAGCGAGAAGGATGACGAGCAGCATGACGAGGAAAATCCCCGTCGGATGGGTGATGAGCGGTTCCATTGCGCTGCAAAGATACGAAAAATAACGTTACGTTAATGAAATCATTAACGAAAAGTGGAAAAAGGGCGAAAAATGATCAATTCTCCCAATTGATCGTGCGTACGCCGTCGCCGTTGACATCGATGTGGACGTGTAGGGCATTCTCGGGCAGGAGTTCCTCGATGAGTTCGGGCCATTCGATCAAGCAGAGGGCCCCGCTGTAGAGATAGTCCTCGAAGCCGATGTCGTAGGCTTCGCTGAGGCGGCGTATGCGGTAGAAGTCAAAGTGGTAGATGGTGCTCAGGTGTTCGTCGTCGCTATCGGAGGCTTGGTACTCGTTGACGATAGCGAACGTGGGCGAGGTGACGGGCTCGCGGACGCCCAGCGCCTCGCAGAGGGCACGGATGAAGGTGGTCTTGCCTGCGCCCATATGACCATAGAAGGCGATGACTTTGGCTTCGCCGATAGCTTCGATGAATGTGCGGGCAGCTGTGCTGATCTCTTCGAGTGAGGTTATGGTGATTTGCATTTTCTCTTTGTTTTCTATTATCGGATTTGGATGATTGTTCATTTCTCATCGATGCCTCGGCGTCAGCTCGATGAGCGGGATGAGCATCTCTTCCATCGAGATGCCTCCGTGCTGGAAAGTGTCGCGATAGTAGCTGACGTAGTAGTTATAGTTGTTGGGATAGGCGAAGAAAGCGTCGCCCGTAGCGAAGATATAGCGCGTCGACAGGTTGGGCGACGGCAGCTGTGCGCGGTGGGGGTCGGTGATGTCAAAGACTTCTTTTGGATTGTAGTCCAGATTCTTACCGAGCTTGTAGCGCAGGTTCGTATTGGTGTTCTTGTCGCCTTTGACACGGATGGGGGTTTGGCAGCGGATGGAGCCGTGGTCGGTGGTGAGGACGATGCGATAGTCTGACGCTGCGAGGGCACGGAACAGATCGCCCACAGCCGAGTGGCGGAACCAACTGAGGGTGATGCTGCGGTAGGCGGCTTCGTTGGATGCCAGTTCCCGAACCATCCTACTCTCCGTGCGGGCGTGGCTGAGCATGTCGATGAAGTTGAGCACGCATACGTTCAGGTCGTACTTCGCCAGCTGAGGCAGCTTCTGTACGAGTCGCTCGGCGGCTTGCGAGTCGTTGACCTTATTGTAGGTGAACGTGCTCTTGCGCCGATAGCGGTTGAAGAGCGTCTGGATGAGGGGCGCTTCATTAAGGTTCTTGCCCTCTTCGCTGTCTTCGTCGACCCACAACTCAGGGAACATCTCGGCGATGATATTGGGCATCAGACCCGAGAAGATGGCATTGCGGGCGTACTGCGTGGCGGTAGGCAGGATGCTGCAGTAGAGGCTCTCGTCGATCTGGAAGAGGTCGGCGATCTCGCTCATGAGCACGCGCCATTGGTCGTAGCGGAAGTTGTCGATAACGATGAAGAACACCTTCTCATTTTGGTCCAATAGAGGAAAGATGCGCTGCTTGAAGACGTCGGGGCTCATCACCTTTGGGCGTCCCTCAGCCTCGGCATCGCCAATCCATGAGAGGTAGTTTTTCGCGATGAAACGGGCAAATTTGTGATTGGCCTCGCTCTTCTGCATAGCCAGCATCTCCTTCATTCCGCTGTCCGTTTCGCTGAGTTGCAGTTCCCAAGCTACGAGCCTTCTGTAGAGCTCCATCCAATCTTCGATGCGCGTGGCGTCGTCGATGAGCATGCCCAGCGTGCCGAAGTTTTGTTGGTAGGCGGTCTGTGTCTGTTCGGTGAAGATTTCGCGTTGGTGGATGTTCTTCTTCAGCGACAGCAGGATCTGTGTCGGGTTGACGGGCTTAATTAGGTAGTCGGCAATCTTGCTGCCGATGGCTTGATCCATGATATTCTCCTCTTCGCTTTTGGTGACCATCACGACGGGCGTCGTAGGTGCAATCTCCTTGATGCGTTGCAGGGTCTCGAGGCCGCTGATGCCTGGCATGTTCTCGTCGAGGAGGATGAGGTCGTAGGTCTGCTCAGCACAGCGGTCTACGGCATCGAAGCCATTTGTCACCGTGTCCACTTCATAGCCTTTTTTCTCAAGGAACATAATGTGCCCCTTGAGTAGCTCGATCTCATCGTCAATCCATAGAAGCTTTCCGTTTGTCATCGTCTGGAGGTGTTAGGGTTTTGTTTCTCGCTGCAAAGATAGCTATTTTTCCGTTTTCATCCGTTTTTTTTAAGGAAGAAATGCTTTTTCAGAACATCCAGTCTTCATCGTCGCTACCGTCATCTTCCTCCTCGCCTTCTTCTGAATCTACAGCCTCTTCGCTATTCTCTTCGCCTATGGGGATGTCGTCGATGTCCGTTGGGAAATTGTCTGTGGGTTCGTCCAGGATGAGCTCTTCGGGAATCTCGCGTGGCGATAGTTCGGCGTCGAAGAATTCGGCATAGTCATCGTAGCTGTAGCGGGTGCCGAGGAGTTTCAGGTTGGCCTCACTGATGAGGATGGCTCGTATGCCCTCGAGGCGCGTGCGCATGCGCTCGTTACCATAGAGTTGCTGGGCGTAGGCGTGTACTTCGTCATAGTTCTGGAAGCCCGACACGCGCAGCTGAGTGATGACACCCGCCGTGACCGTTTCGATGTCGAAGTTGCGCGTCATGAACTCCGTGAAATTGTAGCGGGCCATCTCGAAGAGCAGTTGGTCCTCATCGACCTCGCCCGTGGGATAGGCAAGTACGAAGACGTAAGGCACGGCAGGATCCGCCACGAGGCTGTCGGTCACCTGCGTGGTGTCGCTTGACGCTAAGAAACTGCGGTTGCTCCAAATCGTGCTGGCGTCCCATTTGTCTGAGGCCAGCAAACGTCCTTCTTCCAGTCCCTTGACGATGGCTTTGGCCATCTCGGCAATCTCGTCCTTCGAGTATTTCTCGGCCACCTGTTTCATCGAGACGAAGAATGAGTCGCGCTGCCCCGAGTAAAGCTGTGACATCGCACGGACGAAGAGGAATTTGCCGCGGTGGGCACCCTCCTCGAAGTCCTCTGTGCTCCGCTTGAAGTTCTGCTCCACCTGCCAGTACTCGCCGCGTTTGTAGGCATCGTAGGTCTGGGCGTAGAGCGTGTCCTCGAGGTGACGACCGTGCTGGGCCAGTTCGAGGAAGCGCGGGTTGGAGATGGTCTTCGTCAGTTTGCTGTCGGGGTATTCGCTTTGCAGCAGACTCAGGTAGTGTCTCGCCTGTTCGTCATCGCTGCGCCTGAGCGCGAGGAGGAAGAGATGGTAGTAGACGTCGTCCATCTTGTCAAAATCAGGGAAGTCGTTGATGAGGCGCCCGAGTGTCTTCTCTGAGAGGGCGAAGTTCTCTATTTTCTCCATCTCGAGCACGCCGCCGTGGTAGAGACCGTCGCGGATGAGCTGGTTGGAGGCTTCCACTTGTTCCTCGGTGAAGGGAATCTGCTTGAGGTAGTACTCGCGATGGTGTGGGTCGTTCTCGAGCGAATCCTTCAGGTGCTGCTCCTCTTCACTGAGCCCTCCATTTTCGCCCATTCCATCGGAAAAGAGGCTGTCGCCAGCAGCCATGTTGCCCCCTTCGAAGGCGCTGCCTTCGCCCAAGGCCTTGCTGCTGCGCCGCCAGTTGTCCTCGTTGGGCCGCTTGCCCCATCGTCGTTCAAACTCCTGTTTGCCTTGGGCCACGGTCTGAGGGTTGTAGAAGTAGAAGGTCGTCGATTGCTGTCCACGACGCACGGCGCCCACCTGCCCGTTGTTGGCTGTAGCGTTGTTGGCTGCTGTGCGCGCCTGTGTGCCAGCGGCTCCGTTACCGCCCATGGCAGCCTGCTTCTTCTCCATCTCCTTCTCCTTTTTCTTCAGGTCGTCGATGACGCGGTCGATGGCAGCCAGATATTCCTTTTCAGGCAACTTAGCCAAGGCTTGCAAGCTGTCCTGCAGCTTCACGGCCGAGAGGTGCGGCTCAATCTCGGTGAGTACCTTGCTGCGACGCTGGACCTCGGCATAGTCGTCGCGCTCCTTGTCGATGAGGCTGACGAGCTGATTGTAGCAGTCGGTAGCGTCGATGTAGTTCTCGCGCTCCCAATAGAGCTCGCCCAGGTGCTGCAGCACGACGGCCTTGGCGAAGCCGCTCTGCGTGCTCTCCTCAATGCCTTTCTTCCATGCGTAGATGGTCTGCATCGTATCGCGGCTGGCCAGATAGATGTTGCCGATGGCATAGTAGATACGGTCCAGGTAGTTTTCGTTGTTAGGGTTCTTGGTCATTCGGCGCAACTTGCGGATCATCGACTTGCCTTGTCCGTTGGCCATCACTTCAGTCTGCAGGATGCGGGCGTTGAAGGCCAGTTCGTAAGGCGGGTTCAGGTGGATGCACTTGCTCAGCGACTTGTATGCTGTGGCATTGCTGCCCGTCTGCTGTTGCAGCTGTCCGAGCAGGTAATAGAGGCGTGCGCGTTGCAACTTGTTGCGGGTGTGCTTGGCCGTCGTGGTGAGCGGGTTGATGGCCTGCTTCAACTGACCTGTTGAGATGTAGTAGGCCGCCCGTGATGCATCGAGCTCCAACTGTCCGCGTGGAGAAATGCTGTCGCGACGAATCTTGTTGAAGACATCCTCTGCGTCGTATGGCCAGTCCATGAGCACATAGCAGCGGGCCAGTTTGGCACGGGCTACGCTGGCGATGTCGGGCTGGTCGGAGTAGAGGCGTATGATGTAGTTGTAGCTGGATGCAGCCTCGATGAATTCGCCCTTTTGGAACTGCGCGTCGGCGAACATCATCCAGGCATGGCGCAGGTAGGTGTTGTACTCTTTGCGAGCGAAAAAAGCCTTCTGCTTGGCTGTCATACGTCCCGATGGCTTCTTTGGCTTGCGCTTGATACTGTGGCGCTTAATGGCCTTTTGGCTCTTCTCGATAGCCGTCTCGAAATTGCCTTTGCCCATTGCGGCCGTCTTCTTGTCGGCGACGATGTACATGGGCAGCAGTTCCGTGTAGTTGTCGGTATGCCCCTTGAGCTGAGCTTCCAAACCCTCGTCGAAGGCAACGCGACCGTTGTAGAGCGTGTTGAAATGCGCGGTTGTCCGGTGGTAGAAGCGCGTCGTCGCCGTGTTCTTCTGCGTAGAGCACGACAATAGCAGCCCTGCCGTCAGCAGAGCTATGCTCGCTTTTATTGCACGCATGCGCTTCATTCTTTCTTCTATAACGTTTGTCCGTGTCGCTTTATTGCCTCAATGGTGGCATTCTTTCGCGTAGGACGCTTGTTTAGGCCTTAATTCTCGCTTACGATCATCAGCGCTTCGTCGCGAACGCCTTCGGGCAGTTCGATGCCGCGCATTTGCAGACTTTTCAGCCACTCGGCCACTTCGCGCGGCAGTGTTGTCAGGAGCACTTCGCGGAACTCCTCTTCCTCCTCCTCGCTGTAAGCATCGGCTGCCCGGCCACGAAAGCGGTCGAGTTCCTCATCGTCGAAGTAGTCGATGGGTTCTGCGCCTGTGGCCATCAGTAACTCTTTCTCGCATACGGCATGCATGCCGCAGCAACCTTCTAATCTCTGGCTCATAGTTGTTCGAGGATGAATCCTGCCTGTTCGAGGTCTTGCCAGAAGCGGGGGTAGGACTTCGTGACGACTTCGGGGTTGTTGATGTCGATGCTGCCAAGCACGAAAGCCGCAGGAGCGAAAGCCATCGCCATGCGGTGATCGTCGTAAGTGTCAATGGCCGTTCCAGAGGCGGGTTTTAAATAAGGTACGCGCGCGTGAGGCTGCTGTTCCGGACCTTCCCATCGCAGCACGCTGTCGCCTTCGTTCTCGAGGCTCACGCCTAATTTGGCCAACTCCGTCTGTAGGGCGGCGATGCGGTCGGTCTCTTTGATGCGTAGGCTCTGCACTCCTGTGAAGCGGAAAGGTATGCCTTTGAGCGCGCAGGCCACCACTAAGGTCTGTACGAGGTCGGGCGTTCGCGTGAAGTCCCAGTCGAGGCGCTGGCAGGCCGTTCCGCGTCGGACGAGGTTGATGCGAGGCTCGCGGCTCCCTTGTGAGAGGGGCATGGACTGGATGCCTAATGATGAAAACAGGTCGCGCACGGCGCTGTCACCCTGCAGACTGATGTCGAAGAGGCCCTTCAGCGTCGCCGTCTCGTGCTCGTTGTCGCTCAGGAGTACCGTCTCATACCAGTAGGAGGCAGCACTCCAGTCCGACTCGATGGTGTAGCGGATCGCGTGGTAGGGCTGTGGCGCTACGACAACGGTCCGCTCGTCCTGCCAAGATACGTCTGCGCCGAAATCGCGCATCATTGCCATCGTCATCTCGATGTACGGCCGACTCACCACCTCGCCGGTCAGCGAGAGCCGTAAGCCTTCTTCCAGGAGTGGTGCAATCATCAGCAAGGCCGAGACGTACTGCGAACTGACATTACCGGGCAGGGAGAGTTGGCCGCCGTGCAATGGCTTTGCTTTAATGTGCAGGGGAGGGTAGCCCTCCTCGTCTACGTACTCAATCCATGCACCTAATGAGCGCAAGGCTTCCACGAGGACGCCGATGGGGCGCTGGCGCATCCGCTCGGATCCTGTGATGATGTGTTCGCCCTGTGCTATCTGTGCCTGAAGGACCTTGTAGCTCGTCATGCTCAGCCATGCGGTCAGGAAGCGCATGGCCGTGCCTGCTGCTCCGATATTGACCACGCAGTCCTTCGTCGAGAGGCCTGCCAGCATGGCGCGCGTGTCGTCGCAATCTGAGATGTTGGTCAGCGCCGATGTGGGTGCTCCGCTCAGCGCCGCCAGGAGGAGGGCGCGGTTGCTGATGCTCTTGCTGGCGGGCAGTGACACCTCTGCCGTCAGGTTTCGGGGCTTTTGAACGCGTATTTTCATACTCATAAATGGTTTTATCAACAAATTTCGGCACAAAAGTAGAAAAAAGTTTGCACGTATCAAAAAAAACGCGTACCTTTGCACCCGCAAAACGAAAAAGACTTGTTCCCGCTCGTTTTCGCACCCATGATTCGGGATGTAGCTCAGTCCGGTTAGAGTACGCGTCTGGGGGGCGTGGGGTCGCTAGTTCGAATCTAGTCATCCCGACATCAAGAAAGAGGCTGTGTCAGCAATGATGCAGCCTCTTCTCTTTGTCTCTTGCTCTGATTCCATAAGCCTTATTCTTATTGCGCTTAGATCACCCAGGTCACTCGGATCGTTCGGTTTAGAGTGTTTGTCTGTGCCATCCATGCTATGGCGTGATTTATCTGGGTGCACCACCCTCTTCCTTTCGGGCGAACTGTCCGGGCGTGACGCCGCAGACGCGGCGGAAGACACGTGTGAAGTGTGGCTGGTCGGCGAAGCCGCATTGCTCGGCTACCTCAGCGATGGTATGCTCGGGGTGGGCGAGGAGCAGCTGGCGAGCGTGCTCTATGCGTGCGTGAAGAATATAATGTGCAGGCGTAGCTCTAGACAAAAAGTGGAAGAGCTACAGAGGAAATGCCATCGAATCCTTGGCTGCATGAAATAAAGGCCAACCTTTGCAGCAACCCAAGGAGAATGTCTTGCCCAGGAGCGAGGGCAACCTTTGTCGTGAGTAAGACTACAAGTAGTCAACTAAAATCGACTAAAACTCACGTTTAGTCGCTCGTTTGCGCACGTATATATGCGTAGTGCTGAGCGAATATATGCGTAGTGCTGAGCGAATATATGCGTAGTGCTGAGCGAATATATGCGTAGCGCTGAGCGTAAATATGTGCCGGCTGAGCGTATATATGCGCAGACGGATGGGATCAGATGCGGGGGAGAGGGATAGAGTTGATGTGCTGAGAAGCTGTGGAGCGTTGAAAGGATGTGCGTTTGGCTTGGATTTGCATTTTTTTCGGCCGAAAATGATGCATTTTTCCTCGAAAAAGCGCTGCTGAAATGTCCATTTTTCTTCGTTTGTGCATGAGGGAGCGAGCATGTGAGGGAATGTGGTTTTTATATCGCGCTGACAATCAGCTACTTGCTACTGCACGCGCTTCCCGCTGATGACAGATGACAGATGACAGTTTCTTTATTGTCATCCTCATTCGTCTTTTTGGGTGTCTTGATACAAGAGTATATATTCTACTAAATATATAATATTATATATATATATTTAAGTATATTTAATAATATATATAAGTATATTTAATAATCTATATAATTATTCATCTCTTCTTGCCTGCTTGGGGGCATTATAGAAACTGTCATCTGTCATCTGTCATCGGCTCTGCTATATCATGGCCTAAAATGAAGTTTAACCTGGGTCAACCCTTATCGTGGGTAAGACTACATGTAGTCACCTAAAATCGTAAACTACACATCGAACTACACATCGAATATAAATATGCTTTGGGGGCATAGGTTCTTGACCCAACTAACATGTGCTCGTGACGTGAAGAACATAGGTTGGTAAGCCCACGAACCTAAGTTCATTTTTCATGGGACATTTAGGCGTTCTTGATCTGTGCAATCTGAGTGATTGGTTTGCGTGTTATTCCCTCTGGTTTGCACGGGCTCATCTATCAGAAGGGGGGCGTAGAGCTACTCAAAGTAGAAGGTGAGGGAGATCATCTTGGCGCGACCGCGGTCGATGCCTTTGGTGAACTTGAGGAGTGACTCGTCGATGAGGTCGCTACGATCCTTGGCTATGATGTCGCGAAGGCCAAAGGAGAAACGGAGCTCGGGGATAAGCTTGAAGAAGGGGAGGTAGATATCGCACCCCGCACCTATCTGGATGAAGCAGTCCAGGCGCTCGGTGAGCAGGGCATTGTGTTTTCGCGTTGTGAGGTCGATGGCGGGTGCGGCACCAATGGTGAAGTAGGGGCGGAAATTGTTGTAGCGGGGAGCGCCCACTTTCAGCAGTACGGGTAGGGAGATGTAAGTCGACTTGAGGTTCTGTGTACTGTCGCGCCCGCTGCTCTGCTCGTGGAAGGATGCATGCTTCTGCCCGAAGTCGAGGGTCGGCTGTATGCGCAGGCCAAGGGTCTTGTTGAGGCGTATTTCGCCGAGCACGCCTACCGTGAAGCCTGGCTGGTAGTTGTCGACGTCGGTGTACCACTGCTCGCCTGAAGCGGGGTCGATATAGCCGTTGTTCTTGACCTCGATATCCATCATGTTGATGCCGACGAAGAAACCATAGTGAAGGAACCGCTGGTCCAGATAGGGGCGGTTCTGAATACGCAGTTCCTGGGCGTGAGCACCAAGGACGGCGAAGAGGGAGGCGAGAATCACGAGCGCTCGTTTCATCATGTATATAACGTCGGACGGGGCCGTTTTATTGCTTCGAGAGTGGCATAATCTGTCGCTAGGCGTGTCAATTGCGTCTATTTTAAGGTTTCTAGTGATAGAAATTCAGCAATAATAAGGTGTAAATCGCAAATTATCGCTACCTTTGCACCGCAAATAAACGACACAAAAGTAAATAATAGACAACAATGAGAGTAGCTATTGTAGGCGCCAGTGGCGCCGTAGGTCAGGAGTTTCTTCGTGTGCTCGATGAGCGTAATTTCCCCATCGATGAGTTGGTCCTCTTCGGCAGCCAGCGTAGTGCCGGGCGCAAGTATGCGTTCCGCGGTAAGGAATATGAGGTGAAGCTGTTGCAGCATAACGACGATTTCAAGGATATTGATGTGGCTTTCGTCAGTGCCGGTGGTGGCACATCGAAGGAGTTCGCAGAGACCATCACCAAGCATGGCGCAGTGATGATTGACAATAGTTCGGCTTTCCGTATGGACGAGGATGTACCCTTGGTGGTGCCTGAGTGCAACGCTGAGGATGCGCTGAACCGTCCGCGCGGCATCATCGCCAATCCTAACTGCACGACCATCATGATGGTGGTCTGCTTGCAGCCCCTGGAGCAGCTGTCGCATATCAAGCGCATTCATATCGCCTCCTATCAGGCGGCCAGTGGCGCCGGCGCTGCTGCCATGGCTGAACTGGAACAGCAGTACCGCGAGGTGCTCGATGGCAAGGAGCCTACGGTCGAGAAGTTCGCCTATCAGTTGGCTTACAATGTGATTCCCCAGATTGACGTCTTCACGGATAATGGCTATACGAAGGAGGAGATGAAAATGTTCAACGAGACGCGCAAGATTATGCACACCGATGCCGCTTGCTCGGCTATGTGCGTGCGCGTTCCTTCTCTAAGGAGTCACTCTGAAGCCGTCTGGATTGAGACCGAAACGCCCATCACTCCCGAGTCGGCACGCGAGGCGATGTCGCAGGCAGAGGGCATCACCGTCATCGACGATCCTGCCACGAAGCAATATCCCATGCCCCTCTTCACGGCGGGCAAGGACGATGTCTACGTTGGGCGCATCCGTAAGGACCTGGCCTGCGAGAATGGACTGACGTTCTGGCTCTGCGGCGATCAGATCAAGAAAGGTGCCGCCCTCAATGCCGTACAGATTGCAGAATACCTAATTAAGGTAGGGAACATCAAATAAGAGACAATGAACAGATTCCATACTATCGTCGTCATGGCAGCCATCCTGATGGTTGCCATGGCGACTTGCGTTTTCGGCCAGCGCATCCAGCAGCCGTTGGGGCGTGGCGTCGTGGCCGTTCGCAATGGTAGCGGTGTCCTCGTCTCGTGGCGACGGCTGGCGCAGGAGCCAGAAGATGCAACGTACAACGTCTATGTCAACGGCAGCAAGGCTAACCCCTCGCCGCTGAAGAACACCAACTGGCAGACCAGCTCGACGAAGGTGCCTGTAGGCGCTTCGGTCGCCGTGACAATCGTCCGAGATGGCGTGGAGAGCGCTCCGAGCGTGCCATTCGTGGCCAAGAATTTCGATATGCGCAACATGTTCATGAGCATCAGCTTTGATGCCTCGCCCCTTTTGGCTTCGCGGTTCCACACCAGTTATGTGTGGCCCGTGGACCTCGATGGCGACGGAGAGATGGACTATGTGGTCAACCGACTCAGCAATAGTTCGGGCCTGGACTGCTACGTCGAGGGCTATCTGCGTTCGGGTGAGCACCTGTGGACGGTCAAACTCGGTCCCAACGAGCTCAGTTGCTCGGGTCAGGACGACATGATTACGGTCGCCGATATGGACTGCGATGGCTATGGCGATGTCGTCGTCCAATCGTCGGACGGCACGCAGTTCTGGGACCCCGACAAGAAGGATTTCGGCCTCTACGTGAATGGAGGCACCACGGGCGATACTGATGGTGATGGTATCGTGGACTACGAGAAGCAGAACACGCGTAACGCCCCTCGTTACATCAGCATCATCGATGGCCGCACGGGTCGCGAGAAAGCCAGTGTGGAACAGAGCTACAATCAGCACTACAACCGCACAAACCGGGCCTCGCTCATGGGCGATGAGTACAACAAGCATGTCGGTCACATGGGCGTCTTCTTCCCCGATGGCGTACATCCCGCAGTGGTTATGGAATGGCACATGCGCGGGACAGGGGGCGACCACCATTACTACAACCTCGGCGTCGGCTACGACTTTACGGGTGGTAAGGCTGGCGCATTGAAGGAATTCTTCAACGAGCCGACAGGAGCGCCCGCTTTCCACCAGATTCGCATCGGCGACACGGACGGTGATGGGCGCGACGAGATGATCGTGGGCGGCTACACGATGGACCATACGGGAAAGGTGTTGTTCAACACGGGCATAGCCCATGGCGACCGCTTCCGCACCAGCGATATCGACCCCGAACGCCCTGGCCTTGAGACCTTTGCCGTGCAGCAGTATGCAGGCGACCAACTGGGAATGATCCTCTACGATGCGTCCACGGGCGAGGGCATCAAGCGTTGGTATATGCCAGCCTCGGGCGACGTCGGTCGTGGCGAGTGCATGGACGTTGACCCTGGCCATCTCGGATGGGAGATGTGGTCGACGATGGACGGCAACGTCTATGACGCCAAGGGCAGCCTCATCAGCGGCCTGTCCAACCAATATCCCTGTGAGGGCATTTGGTGGGATGCTGAGCCTGACCGCGAGACCGTTCAGACCAGCGACAGCCACTATAATGTCTACATACAGGATTTCTACAAAGGGCGTGAGGTGGAGTTCGCCAAGATCAGCAACTGGCGCTATCTGACGGTCTATGCCAAGCGTGCCGCGTTCTGGGGCGACATCATCGGCGACTGGCGCGAAGAACTTATCCTGCTGCACAAAGAAGGCGACGTACAGGTGGGCATCGTCGGTGTCAGTACGGACTATGCCACTAAGATTGACAACATCTACTGCTTGCTGGAGGACCCTCATTATCGTGGCGACTGCAGCACGAAAGGCTACTATCAGAGTCCCAATCCCGGATTCTATCTCGGCTATGATATGCCACGTCCGCAACTGCCACCCACGATGGTCACCGACCTCGTGCTCGGTCCTGTGTTTGGCCGCGAGGGAGCCCGCTCGGTGTCGTGGTCGACGGAGAGCAATGGCTGCACCGACTTCGCGCGTACCGTGGCCCAGCCCTTCGTTCAGGGCAAGAGTGTGCTCATCGATCTCAACACCCCCTCACATATCATCTTGAATGAGGCGGTACGTCCCAGCGCCGTCTATGCCATGCCTGTTCGTGGGCAGCGTAATTTCATCGACGGAACGGGCGCTTTCGACGGACCAATGGATCTCTGGAAGAGCCAGCAGGGCACGTTGGCCATCAGTGTGCCGATGAAGCACACGGGTGTGACCTATATCTCTGAAGGTACGCTCGAGGTGTACAGTGAGATTGTAGGTGACGTCGAACTACGGGCTCGTGGGACATTGGCCGGCAATGCCATCGTGGGCGGCAACCTGCATCTCGAAGGAGCGCTGAACTACGAGGGCTGCCGTCTCAGTCCCGGCTCAGCATCCGAACCCTTTGGCACAATTACGTTGAAGCAAGGACTCAATGTCAACAAGCGGCTCTTCTTTGAAGCCGACATAGAGGATGTAGGTTATGCTGCGGTACAGCCTAAGACCGATCGCCTCGTCATCGAGGGGAATCTCAACGTCGCTCAGCCTCTGGTCATCCATGTCCGCACCGTGGGCGAAAAGCTGCAACCAGGCATTATCCCCCTTATCACTTTCACGGGTGATTTCCAAGGCAAGGCCGAGAACATCAGCGTTATGGGCATCGAAGGCCTCTCCTATACTATTAAGGTGGAGGATGGTGCCGTGAACCTTGTCATCCATGCACAGCGTGAGCCCGCAGAGGGCGTTCGTTGGACGGGTGTCGAGAGCACGCTCTGGGACTATCAGACTGAGAACTTCAGCCTCGGTGATGCTGCTACGGCGTTCGTCGCAGGCGACCAGGTCGTATTCGACGACCAGGCGCAACGCGTGACGGTACAGCTGAGCGAATCCATGCCCATGGGCGGCGTCGTGTTCGAGAACGAGTCGAAGACCTTCACCCTCGGTGGCGAAGGCGGTTTGAGTGGCACGGGCGGAGTGACCTTCAATGGTAATGGCCGTGTCAATATGAAGGTGAAGACCAGTGACTACACGGGCCTGACACTCATCAACAACGGCACTGTAGAGGTGGCTGAGCTGGCCGACGGCGGACTGCCCAGCAGCATAGGTGCTGCCACGACGGCTGCCACGAATTTCCAGATAGGCAAGGCACGCTTGATTGTCAGTAATGCCAATACCGCTACCAACCGCGCGCTCATGCTCAATGACACGGCTGCCATCCAGATTCCGAGTGGCGTCGTGGCTTTGAAAGGACGTGTCAGCGGCAAGGGCGCTTTGCGCAAGGAAGGGGCCGGACAGCTGAACCTCACTTTTGGCGGTGCCAACACCTATACGGGCGGTACCATCCTCGTGGCTGGTGCGCTGTCCATGGGAACCTGGAACACCACTTTCGGAGCGGCCACATCGCCTATCACGGTCGTCGGTAACGCTACCATTGGCATCTTCAACAACAATTCGACATCGCAGACGCCTGTTTTCCAAAACCGTCTCACCATTGAAAGCGGCAGGACGCTCACGATGCAGACGGGGCAGCGCTGTAAGATACAAGGTACATTGCTCGGTGCGGGCACGATGAACATCAGCTTCCCGTACGTGCGCGGCGATTTCTCGATGAACACGTCGAACTTCGAAGGCACGCTCAACGTCACGGGCGGACAGTTCCGCCTCACGGCTGCCACCGATCTCTCCAAAGCTACATTCAGACTTGGTGCTGGCGTCTATGCTGTACATGTCAAGAGCCAGAGTGCCGACGAGCAGAACCTGACGACCAAGGTAGGCTCTCTTCAGTCTACAGCCACCGATGCCCAGCTCTCTACCGGAACATGGAACGTGGGCTACCTCGGTCATGACGACCTATTTGCAGGTAAGTTCACGGGCTCGCTCAACAAATATGGAACGGGTACGCTACGCCTTACGGGTGCATCGAGCACTGGCTCCCTCACGATCTACGAGGGCGCTCTCGCAGCCGGCGCTACGTCGACGGCTGTCGCTACCTTCACGCATGCAGGCAGCCTCTCGGTGAGGTCAAATGGTGCGTTGGCCGTGAAGGTACGGCGGTCGGGGACGAAACTCACTTGCGACGCCTTTAACGTGGCAGGTAAGGTGACGCTGAGCAGTCCGACCATCGAGCTCACCATGCTGGGCGCTACCGTCCTCAAGGGCGGTGATGAACTGCCGCTCTTTACGGGCAAAGGCGCTGTCACCCTTGCAGGTACGCCTACGCTTATCCCTGAACTCCCCGGCGATGGCCTCGTCTGGGACACCTCCCGATTGGCTTCGGAGGGTATCTTGGCTGTCAAGGCGGATGTCGTAGGCATAAAGGACGTGAACGATAACGGGAACGTGAACGATGGCGGGAACGAGAATGTTTATGACCTCAGCGGCAAGAAACTTAATGTCAGCGCTCTCGTTCGGAAAGGCGTCTACGTCGTGGACGGAAAGAAAAAGTATCACAAATGAACGATAATCAGATATCCAATCCTCTGCTCATCACGAGCGTGCAAAACCCCAAGATCAAGCAACTCCTGGAGCTACAGCAGAAGTCGTCAGCCCGTCGGCAATCGGGCTTGTTCGTCGTTGAGGGACAACGCGAAGTCCAGCGCTGCGTCAATGCTGGATATGAACTTGATACGGTTTTCATCTGCCCTGAATATTGTAAGAAGTCATTTGCTGCGCCACACGCATTTGCTGTCAGTCCCTATGTCTACGAGAAGATCGCCTATAGGGGAACTACAGAGGGCGTAGTTGCCACAGTCGTAGCTAAACCGTATTCGCTCGCAGACCTCCGTCTGCCCGAGAATGCACTTATCGTGGTGCTCGAACGCGTGGAAAAGCCGGGTAACCTCGGCGCTATACTCCGTTCTGCAGATGCTGCGGCCGCTGATGCCGTCATCGTCTGCGACCCGCTGACGGACCTGTACAACCCTAACCTCATCCGCGCCAGTGTGGGCGCATTCTTCAGTGTGCCCACTGTGGCATGTACGTCGGAGGAGTGCATCGCTTTCCTGCAAGAGCATTCTTTCCGCATCCTGACCGCACAGCTTCAAGATTCTCGTCTCTATTACGACACGGATATGCGAGGGGCCACGGCTCTCGTCTTCGGTACAGAGTCGACAGGTCTCACGCCGCAGTGGCGTGAAGCAGCCGATGCGCACGTCCGCATTCCTATGCTCGGGGTTGTCGATTCGCTCAACGTCTCGGTCAGTGTGGCTATCCTCCTTTTTGAGGCGGTAAGGCAGAGACAGGCGATCCAAGGATAATGTATCATTGCTATTTATAACTCAATTCATCATGAAAAAACTATCTATCTCTCAGTCACTCATGTGGCGTCCCGCTCGCTACATCGCCAAGGGGCTTGCCCTTGGCTGCACGCTATTCTGCCTATCGGCTACGGCTCAAGCAAGAACCTTAACCCTTTCGAATGTCGATGAGACCTCGACTATACCTACCGTCAAGGCCGACGTCCTGAAGGTCAATAATCGCCCGAAAGAGGCCGAACGCCTGTTCCGCTCTGATGCTGTCGAGAAGCAGATCAAGGACATCGTCAAGAAACTGACGAATGTCCGTCTGGCGTGGATGTTTGTCAACTGCTTCCCGAACACCATTGACACGACTGTTCACTACACCGAGAGCGATGCCGACGGGCAGCCCGACACCTTTGTGTACACGGGTGATATCCATGCGATGTGGCTGCGCGACTCGGGAGCTCAGGTCTTCCCTTACGTGAAGCTGGCTCCTAAGGACAAGCACCTGCAGCGCATGCTGGCTGGTGTCATCCTGCGACAGTTCAAGTGCATCAACATCGACCCCTATGCTAACGCCTTCAACCGCGAGCCCAACCCCGATGGCGACTGGCAGAAGGACCTCACCGCCATGAAACCAGAATTGCATGAACGCAAGTGGGAGATTGACTCGCTCTGTTACGTCATCCGCCTGGCTTATGAGTACTGGACGGTGACGGGAGATGCCTCAATCTTCGGCGATTCATGGATTCACGCTGTCGAGAATATCTTGGCTACGTTCCACGATCAGCAACGTAAGGGGAATAAAGGTAAGTACCGTTTCCAGCGCCGAACGGAACGTCAGCTTGACACGATGAACAATGATGGTTGGGGGGCTCCTGTCAAGCCCGTTGGTCTGATTGCTTCGGCTTTCCGCCCCTCGGACGACGCAACGACGCTTCTCTTCCTCGTGCCATCCAACTTCATGGCCGTGACACAACTGGGACATGCAGCAGAGATCCTGACGAAGGTCAACCAACGTAGCGACCTCGCAGCCCAATGTACGGATCTCGCCGCAGAGGTGCGCGCAGCCCTGCAGAAGTATGCCATTCATCAGCATCCCAAGTACGGACCCATCTATGCTTTTGAAGTAGATGGCTTCGGCAATCAGATGCTCATGGACGATGCCAACGTACCTTCGCTGCTCGCTATGGCCTATCTTGGCGATGTCCCCGTTGACGATCCCATCTACCAGAACACGCGCCGCTTCGTCTGGAGTGAGGACAATCCCTACTTCTTCCGCGGTAAGGCGGGTGAGGGCATAGGTGGCCCCCATATCGGTTATGACATGCCTTGGCCCATGAGCATTATGATGAAGGCTTTCACCAGCACGGATGATGCTGAGATCAAGACATGTATCAAGATGCTGATGGACACGGATGCCGGTACGGGCTTCATGCACGAGTCGTTCCACAAGGATGATGCTTCCAAGTTCACGCGCAAGTGGTTTGCTTGGCAGAACACCCTCTTCGGCGAGCTCATCATCAAGCTCGTCAATGATGGTAAACTTGACCTCCTCAACAGCATCCAATAAGCAAATGCCAGTCATATTGAAGGCGTGCCCAAGACATTCTTGAGCACGCCTTTATTCTTGTGAAGCCTGAGAGGACGCGGTGACTATGAAATCTCGGGCGAACGGAAGATGGAGAAATTGACGCTTCCGTAGGCGCGATGGTCGATCAAATAGGGATGAGCAGTGAAGTCCTGAGTGCGCCCATGTTCGAGGACGAAGATACCACCTGGGACCAAAATTGGTGCCCTCGATTCGTCGTTCGTGAAAATCAGGTCAGGCAGTTGCGGCAGTTGGGGTAGGGCATAGGGGGGATCCGCGAAGATGAAATCGTAGTTGGCCGATGTCTTGCGCAGGAAACGAAGTACGTCAGCACGAAGAAGTGTAACGTCATCCTCGGCCTGAAGGGCACGCAGGAACTGACGAATGAAGGCCGCATGCTGGGTGTCGAGCTCCACAGCGGTGACATGGGCACAACCTCGTGACAGGAGTTCGAGGGTGATGCTCCCCGTGCCGGCAAAGAGGTCGAGCGCGCGGGGCATATCGGCTTCGAAGTCTATATAGGAACGGAGAACGTTGAAGAGGTTCTCTTTGGCGAAGTCGGTGGTGGGGCGTGCCTTGAAGGAGCGGGGAATGTCGAAATGACGACCGCGGTATTTGCCAGCTACAATGCGCATGGGAACACAATAAGCAGAGATGTGGAAATGGGGTGATCAGATTCGATTGAGCAGGAGCGCCTTGAGGTCGAGCGGAAGCTGACGTTCACGTGCCAATGGGACGCGTGGGAAGAGGTCGTCGGAGATGAGGGTGTCTGTATGGCGCAGGTAAAGTGCGAAGCCCTGCTGTAGTGCCGTGAGCGTGGATTCAGCGTCGGTGCCAGGGACCTCTGAGATAAGCACGAGCCGATCGTTCTCGGGGTCGAGGCCGAGCATCTGCCACACGTTCAGGACAAAATACTGGATGTTGGCAGGCTTCGTCGTGGCAAAGGTGTTGAGAAAGCGCAGATGGCTGTCGGCAAATGCAATGACGTCTATGCGACCATCGTAGAGACATACATAGAGGCGTGCAGCTTGGTCGGCCGTATCCTCGTGGAGGTGCAACAAACGCTCGGTGAGCATGGCGCGGGCAGCGAAGAAGCGCGCCATGGGATAGTACTGCAGAATGACCTCTTCGACATCCCTGGGGATGGCGTAGAGAGCTACAGATTCAAGCTCAGGCAGAATGGTATAAGCTACGCGCTGCGTCTGGCTGTCGGTCTGCGCGAAGGTGAAGTGGTAGAGGTCGGCAGCCTCCCCACGATGGAACTCCTCGAGGGGAACGTGGGTGGAGGGCGTGTCGACAAGCACGAACGCTTGCTCAATCTGACGGTTGTAGTAGTCGGAACGCGCCAATTCGTGCTGGAGACGCAGTGCTACGCTCTCGCCGTCGTCAATGCGGAAATGCTCGCCGCGGATGAGGCTGTTGGACTGCGTGTCGCAGACAAAAAAAGAAAATCCATCCGCACGCAGGCGGATGGATAGACTTAGCGGATGATAGGATTTACTCCCAGTTGCCGGCATTGTTGTTCCAGTTATTGAGGTCGCCAATCTTCAGGCCAGGATAGCTGCCCATGTCGTCGGCCAGCTGGCGACGGTTGACGATGAGACGCTCGCCGTTGCGGCCCATGTTCTTAAGGAAGCTCTCATCGGGAGCAGAGCATTCCATGACGTACTGCTGAGTACCAGAACGGGTGACGGTGAGGAAGGTCTGAAGCTGGAAGGTATCGCCTTCAGCAAAAGGAATGTAGCGGAGTGAGTCGGGGTTGAAGCCTTCGCCGAAGAGAGAGTCGGCAAGGTTGACCCATGTGGTGTCGCGACGGAAACCTTGCAGTCCGTTGGCAGCAATCTCGGCTGCGTTGCCACGAGCCACGATAGCAGCAGCCTTCGCCTCGGTGAGGCCTTTCTCCATTTGTTCGTCGGAGAGGACACCTTCCTTGACAATCTTAGGAATGCGACCATTGCGGACGAATTCGACCAACTTCCAAAGGCTGTCGCAATAGGCAGCTTCGGGGCTCTGGAGCTTGAACTGCTCCTGGGCATCCTTGATTTGGAGAAGGCGAGCCTTGACGGCATTCTCACGTACTGTGACTTCCTTGTTGAAGTCGATGTCATCTTGAATACTACGCCAGCAGATGAACAGCAGGCCGATGACGCAAAGTGCTAAAAGCACGTTAAAAACCTTTTTCATGATGTGTATTTGAAGCTTTTTGTTTACATTTGCATCGCAAAAATAGAAAGAATTATTTGAATATACCTCATTTTTGATGATTTTTTTCACTTCCGATGGCGATAAATGACCAAATGAGGGGTCTCATCTTCGATAATTTCGAATTTAGACCCACGCAAGAGCAGCAAAATGCGGTAAAATTGATGTCAGATTTCCTTTTCGATACGAATCGCGAAAGTGTGTTCGTGTTGAAAGGCTATGCAGGCACAGGAAAGACCTCTTTGGTAGGTGCTCTGGTGCGTGCGTTGGACCAATTACAGCAGCGGACAGTGCTCATGGCTTCGACCGGAAGAGCGGCTAAAGTGTTCTCAATGCACACGGGACATACTGCTTATACGATTCACCGTCGGATCTATAGGCAGAAGGCGTTCACTGGCGAGATGGTGGATTTCCTTCAGGGGGTGAATTTGTTGAAGGGGGCTTTGTTCATCGTTGATGAGGCTTCGATGATTGCCAACGATGGTTTGGGTGGCTCGCCTTTCGGTACGGGACGCTTGTTGGACGATCTGATTCATTTTGTCTACTCAGGCGAGGGCTGTAGGTTGATGCTCGTAGGCGATACTGCGCAGTTGCCGCCCGTAGGGGAAACGGAAAGCCCGGCGCTCTCGCGGATGATGCTGGAGGGATACGGACTTGACGTCGTCGAGATTACGTTGAGACAGGTCGTCCGTCAACTCTCGGAATCTGGCATCCTTTGGAACGCTACGATGCTTCGTCAGATGATAGCAGATGAGGCCTATGGGACGTTCCCGAAGATGCGTATGACTGCAGACGTGGTTAACATGCCTGGTTCCGAACTCATTGAGGCTCTGGAGCAGGCCTATTATGAATGTGGACAGGATGAGACGATCGTGGTCACTCGGTCGAATGTGCGGGCAAATGCCTTCAATCAGGGGATACGAGGACGTATTCTTTATATGGAAGAAGAATTGTCGGGCGGCGATCGCGTAATCATTGTCAAGAATAATTATTTCTGGGTGAAGGATGACGAGGGCGCAGATAATGCGAAGAAGACAGGCGGTGGGAAAAAGACGGCGGTGACGGACGAAATGATTAGTCAGGATGGAGAACGGGCGACTATGGACTTCATCGCTAACGGGGATATGGCTATCGTAAGAAGGTTGCGTAATGAGCGTGAAGAGCATGGCTTCCGCTTTGCGGATGTGACGCTGATTTTCCCAGATTTCAACGATATGGAGGTGGATGCTACCATTATTCTTGACACGCTACAAAGCGAAGCGCCAGCCCTGACGCGGCAGCAGCAAGAGTCTCTGTTCCAGCATGTGTGGGACGATTATCCTGAACTTACGACTAAACGTGACCGCATGAAAGCAGTGAAGGAAGATCGGTACTTCAATGCGTTGCAGGTGAAATATGGTTACGCCGTCACTTGTCATAAGGCACAGGGTGGACAATGGCAACGGGTTTTCGTGGATCAGGGCTACGTGACTGAGGACATGCTGGGGCCGGATTATTTCCGTTGGCTGTACACCGCCATCACGCGAGCTACGGAGACTGTTTACCTCGTGAACTGGCCTCAAACAAATTCATGAAGGCTAAGTCTGTTGCGGCTACCCTTTAGCGATTTTTGTTCTGCTTCTGATGAATGAGGGCTTCTCCGTCCTACTTCGTGAAAAGAGGCCTTTCACGTCTATATGTGTGGCGCTTCACGTCTATATGTGTGGCGCTTCACGTCTATATGTGTAGCCCTCCACGTCTATATGTGTGGGGTGTTGTGACAAGGGGTGTGATAAAGCGTTGTGACAAAGCGTTGTGACACGGGTGCTGCATGACCAGTTTGTGACAAGCGTGACAAGCGTGACAGTTATGTTTGTCACGCTTAAATATTGAAATAGAAATTTATTATATTATATATTTAAGTTTCGGAAGTAATGAATATGTTAAGAATTAGCCCCGTAGGGGCGATGGATATTAGGCAGGGGTGTAGTAAAACGGA
>JAFROT010000023.1 GCA_017429525.1 Bacteroidaceae bacterium
AATACAGAAAATTTCTATTAAATTTGCAGTCGTCATGGGAATGGGTATTTGTTTGTAACTCTTTGATTATCACCTATAAAGTTACTAAAAATATTCCATTCCCACAACTTTTTTAACACTTTTCTTACGTCGAACTCACGTCACAATAGATTCTCACGTAACTATTCGGTCTTTTAAAAGGCTCCTGCCCCCTTACCTAAAAATAGTTAAAAACGTTAAATCTTTATCATTTTCTCTCAGCTATAGAATCTACGTCATCACTTTTCTACCGTTTAAAGTGCAAGTGGTTGATATAAAACGATTTACAAATACGAAGGATGCAGTGGCCTGACTTCAATTGTTGTGGAAAATAGTAATACTAAGTATGATTCCCGGAATGGCTGCAACGCTATTATTGAGACAAGTACAAATATACTGATTGTTGGTTGCAAAAATACAGTCATCCCTGGGAGCGTGACCTCAATTGGCGCTGGTGCGTTCAAAGGCTGCAGTGGCTTGACTTCAGTGACCATCCCCGGGAGCGTAACCTCCATCGGTGGTGCTGCGTTTTCAGGCTGCAGTGGCTTGACCTCCGTGACCATCCCCGGGAGCGTAACCTCCATCGGCGATGCTGCGTTTTCGGGCTGCAGTGGCCTGACCTCGGTGACCATCCCCGATGGTGTGACCTCCATTGGCACTAATGCGTTCTATGAATGTAGTGGGCTGACCTCAGTAATCATCCCCAAGGGGGGCACCTCGATTGGCCTTTATTCGTTCGAAAGCTGCAGTAGCCTGACCTCAGTGACCATCCCCGAGAGTGTGACCAGCATCGGCAATCGAGCGTTCAAAGACTGCAGTAGCTTGACTTCGGTAATTATGCGTAGCCTACATCCGTTTGAACTTAAAAATGATGCTTTTGACTATATCCCAGATGGCTGTACCCTTACCATTCCTAAAGGGACAAAAGATGTCTATGAAGCTGCTGGATGGACAGAAGAGGTGTTCAAGGGCGGCATAGTGGAAGCAAAGATGTACAGCAACCTCTTGGGCTGCGATGCCCAAATCGCTCGGGGCGGTACGGCATGGCTGGAAGTGGAGATGGACAATGTGGAGGAGATCGTCGCCTTCCAGTTCGAACTGCAGTTGCCTGAAGGTCTGAGCGTGGCAACAACCAGTAGCGGCACGCTCAGCGCGTCATTGACTGACCGGAATAACGGGCAGGTGCTCTCATCGTCAATCCTCAGTAATGGCAACTACCAGTTCGTGGCCCTGTCTCTTGCCTCGAACGGGGCATTCAGTGGTAATGAAGGAACGGTCGTCCGGATTCAGCTCAAAGCTGATAAGGATATGGAGATAGGCGATTATGACATAGCATTGAAGAATGTGGAACTGACCGCACAGGAAGGTGAGGAGTTGAACGTGATTTCGGCTGTTGACAATACTTCAATGCTGACGGTTACCGACGTCCTGTTGGGCGATGTGAACGGCGACGGTTCTATTTCGGTGACCGATGCCGCCTATATCGTTAATCATATTCTGCAACGGACGCCCAGTGGCTTCATCGCCGATGCAGCCGACGTGAATGCCGACGGCTCCATCTCTGTAACTGATGCCGCTCGCATCGTCAACATCATTCTCTCAGGTGGCAACGGGGCAAAGGGCATCAGGAGAGTGACAGATACTCTTGACCCGCAGTAGAATAATTCCTTATAGTACATCATAAAAACCAGATAATTAATAAAAAGATGAAAAGAATATTATCCTCATTAATGGCCTGCTTCATCCTGATAGGTAGCGCAATGGCCGATGGGATAGCCGTCAGTGGCATCACGATTCCCAAGGGCGGGACAACGACGTTGAATATAGAGTTCAACCGCTCTGAGTACAATTACATGGGTTTTGAATTCAAACTCGGACTGCCCGAGGGCATTATGGCTCAAAACGGGAGTGCCAAGCTGGGCGCTCGCTTTAATGGGCAGGACCATTCGCTGGGCATGAGTGTTCTGACAGGCGGCGAGGATGCGGGTAAGTACCAGTTCGTGAGTCTTTCCTTGACAGGTGCTGCCATACCCGGCTCAAATGGCACTCTTCTGTCAGTAGAGCTGGCGGCCGATGCATCATTGGAAGTAGGAGCTACTTATACCGCGACCCTCTCAGGCATCGAGTTTACGACGACTGATGCAGAGAAGATTGAGTTTGATAACCTTTCCTTCGACGTGACCATCGAATCGCAAGGTGATGGGCGTACACTTCTTGATGAGACCTCGACAACGATGCCAACCAACGCCACGGGCGTTGACGTCCGTGTAAGGCGTATTATCTTCCCCAACGAGTGGAGCACGTTATGTCTTCCGTTTGACATGACAGCCACGCAAGTGCAGGAGACTTTCGGCAGCGACGTGAAGCTGGCTACATTCAAGGGGTGGGAGACAACGGAGTACGACGACAACGACAATCCAACGGCCATTTCGGTAAGTTTCGAGGGAGCTACGGCCATCAGCGCCAACGTCCCTTACATTATTATGGTGTCTAAGGGCATCACGGAGTTTACTGTTGACGGTGTTGACATTACGGTGGATGAGCCTTTCGTCAGCGTGGGCAAACGAGCCCGGGGTGATTTCGGCTCGTTCACGGGCAGTTACGTTCCAGTGATGATTGACGAGGACTGTGTCTTCTTCAATGGCAGCAAACTTTGGTACTCGGTCGGCAACACGAGGATGAAGGGATATCGTGGTTACTTCTATTTCCAAGATGTCCTGACGGATGGAGCTGGCGTGAAGCTACAGCTGGATATCGACGGCGTGACGGGTATAGGAAATATTGGCGTGAGCGCTGTTGAAAACACTTCTGTCTACGATTTAAGTGGGCGCAAGGTCAGCGTTGACACGAAAGTCAGCGCCAAGCGTGGCGTTTATATCATGAACGGGAAAAAAGTAGCAGTACAATAACCTCCAATTATAATGATTATGAAAAAGTTCATTCAATATACCGGTATTACGCTTTTGCTGTTAGTTTCGGGTTCGACGAACGCTTGTGCCGAGAACTACAATGTCATGTTGGACGGCGTGAAGAAAAGCCTCAATGGGACTCTGACGATTCAGAATAACAAAGAATGTATCATCGCTGGGACAAGCGTCTACCATGTCATTTCGCGCACGGAACGTTCGTTGGGCGACGTAAATGGTGATGGTAAAATCACGATAGCCGATGTAACGGCTTTGGTTAACATTGTCTTGGGCCATGGTACGGCGGAGCCAGCGGTTATCTACAATGTAGAGCTTGCCGGCAACGTGACGGGTATTGTTGACGGTGAATATATTATCGAGTGGGGTGGCGTGTCGGAAGATGGTGGCCTCGATCCAGCCGTGAAACGTCAGCATACCTGAACTTACCTTGTATAATGATCGTGCCCGCAACTGAAAAGTTGTGGGCACTTGTTTTCATAGTGAAATGAGTGAGGTAATTTGACTTACACAACTAGGCCTACTTTAGTCCCTAAGACAACCGATGGGGATGACATATACTCCATCTTGCCTCCGATAGTTTTTTTTCGGCGATATGTGGCGATTCCATTCGGCAAATCATGGAAGGGATTCTTACAGATATATCCCAAATCGGTCATTAGACAGTTGGCATGTAACCGTCTAATGACCGATTTGGGTTTAATATTGTTCGTCTGCTTAATGATCCATTGTCGCCTCAGCGAGTGGGGCTATGTCTATTCGTGCTTTATCCGCAAGCTAATGGCGCCAATATGAGACTTACGCTCCTTGTACTTACAATAAGGGTGTCATGTAAAGCGGAAGATAGGTGATACCATTCTCTACTTTATAGTCAGCTGTATGCAAAACAGTAGGAGTGGTCATATACTCTCCGAACTTATTCATACACTTCTTTAGGGAAGATAACGTGTAGTTCTTGCCGCTTTTGACTTCTATCGGACGGATGTTGTGGCGACTGGTCACTTTGTCCTTTTGAAGCAAGAAGTCTATTTCCATTCGTTCCTCGGCTTTCTCTGACGACTTACTATAGAAAAAGAGCTTGTTACTGCTGGCTGTCAGCATCTGGGCCACGATATTCTCAATGAGCATTCCTTCGTTCACTTCCAGCTTTCCAAAGAGCAGTTTCTGGTAAATCTCAGACGAGACTATGCCCTTTTCATCGAAAGCATGGCTAATCAGCAAGCCCGTATCGTTCATATAACACTTCAATGTCGTACGGTCTTCGTTCATTTTCAGTCCGATGTTCGGCTCTGTCGAATTGTAGCAGATGTTGACAACCTTCGCGTCCTTCAGCCAGAAAAATGCATCGTCCCAATCGCGGTATTTCGCACCTGGGTTCAGGGCTGACAACCGAAACTTCTTTTCGTGCTTGGAGAGCTGAGGAGGAATCTGGTCGAAAATGGACACCACCTTGTCTGCTATCTCACCTGCATAGTTGAAGATGTCATTACGATAGATAGTCAGCACATCGCGCTTCGCTGCATCTACGGCATCAAAGTCTTTGGTCTCAACATACTTCTTGACGGCTTGCGGCATACCTCCAACTATCATATAGAGACGGAAAACATCCATTGCCTGACGATGGAAAACCTCTCCCATCGGTTTGCTCTCTGCATACATCTTCCGTATCAAGTCCATCAGCATATCATTACCTGTAGCCCAAAGAAACTCTTCAAAGTCCATCGGGTACATCTGAATAGAACGTTCTTCCGAAGGGAGTACGATGCCTTGTGTGTTTTTCTTGATACTTACCAAAGACCCCGTCTCAATGTAGTCATATCTTCTGTCGGCCACCAGAAACTTGATGGCTGCTCTCGCCCTGGGGCATAACTGAATCTCATCAAGGATGATGAGCGACTTGCGCTCATGGAGCCTTACTTTATAGTGTTGGCTCAGATAGAGAAACAACGTATCAAGGTCTTCCAGATAGAGGTCGAACCAATCTCTGACCATCTGGGGAGCCTTATTGAAGTCGATGAGGATGTATGACTCATACTCATTCTTGGCGAATTCCTCTACGATATAACTCTTTCCGATGCGTCGTGCTCCCTCTACGAGTAGTGCCACCTCACCATTTCTTTTCTCTTTCCAATCAAGGAGTTGCTGATATATTTTACGTTTCATAATGATGCCATCTGCACCTTTTTGAGATTTCTGATTTTTCATATCTACACCTTTTTGAGATTTTACACGATGCAAATCTACACTTTTTTGAGATTTTCTGCAAGAGTTTTGACGAAAAAGCACAAGAAATTTGATTAATTTAACGTGAGTTTGTGACCTCAACTGAAAAAGGCTGTCACTTTTTGGAGTGACTTTTCGGCGATATGTGGCGATTCCATTCGGCAAATCATGGAAGGGATTCTTACAGATATATCCCAAATCGGTCATTAGACGGTTGGCGTGTAACCATCTAATGACCGATTTGGGTTTAATATTGTTCGTCTGCTTAATGATCCATTGTCGCCTCAGCGAGTGGGGCTGAGTCTATGCGCTTACTTGCGGCGCTTGGTTGTGGCCTTGCCTTTCTTCTGTTTCGAGAGGTCGAGGACGCGGATGTTGCGCAGCTTCAGACCCTCGCCGTGGCCGCAGAAGCTGATGAAGCCATCCTTGTTGAAGAGGCCCGGGTGGCTCTGGTGGTCGACGGTGTAGGGGTTGGCCTTACCCTCCTCGGGCGCCATGTTGTGGCCTTGACAAGCCTTGCGGATGTCGCCGTCCACGAGCACTTCGCCGTTCAGGGTGACGGTGATATGGTCGCCCACAGCACGGATCTCCTCGTAGTTCCATTCGCCCAGCGGCTTGTGCTTGATGCGCTTGGCGGGGATGATGCCATAGACAGAGCCGTGCACCTGATACTCGCGCAGACCTTGGTAGATAGGATCGTCGTGGTCGAGAATCTGGATTTCCATACCGTCGTAGGCCGCATCTACGCCGTCTTTCGTGCGGATGCCCACACCGTTGTTGATGCCTGGACGCACGAAGCAGAACTCGAAGCGGAACACGAAGTCGGAGTACTTCCTGTTCGTGTAGAGATTGCCTTCGGCGCCGTAGTTGGCGCTGACGTAGATAGCACCGTCAATGGGCACATAGTTCGCTTTGCCGCCATGCCACTGGTCGAGGTTGGTGCCATCGAAGAGCAGCTCGTAGCCAGCCTTCTCTTCCTCCTTCGAGAGCTTGGAGACCTTGGCCGTGACGGCATTCGGGTCGTCGACAATCTTCGGCAGGATGGTGTTCACCTGGTCTACGGCATAGCCGGCGTCGGCATTCTCGGTATGGCTCTTGAACACGTTCTGTGCCTTGAGGAGCATGTCGCGGATGTGGGCACCGCGCTGCAGCGCCTCGTTCTTCTCGATGAGGTCCGTCACGGCATGAGCTGCGGCGAGGTCGTTCTCCTTCACGTTCATGTACTGAGCAGCCAGGTTCAGGGCAGGCTCGTTGTTGAGGGTGCCGAGGGCGGTGACGAGGTTGTTGGCCGTCGCTGCCGAGGGCTTCAGTTCGAGCGCCTGTTTGATGAGCTGGTATTTGTCGATGCGCGGCCAGTTGGCACCCTGGATGAGAGTGAGGGCACGTCCGAGCAGGGCATCGCGACCAGCGGCATCCGTGGCGGCGAGGCTCATCAGAGGCGCTACGGCATCGCTGCTGTTCACCTTCAGGAGGGCAGCGCGTGCATCGGTGCTCTGAGCAGCTGCTGTGGCAATCGTCTTGATGTCATCCTTGTTGCCGCGCTGGGCGAGGAGATTATAGAAGAGCTCGGGATAGGGCTGGAAGCGCGAGAGCAGGTCGGCGAAGTTGTCGTTCGTGACAATCTGTGCCAGGCTCTTGGCGGCTGTTGCGTGGAGCTTGTCGTTGCCGATGAGGGCGGTCAGCGGCTCGTAGGCAGCAGTAATATGGCGTTCACCTGCAAGGGCTACGAGGGCGGGGGCTGCGTTGCTGCCTTGGCCCTTCAGCGCCGAGAGCACGCCGTCGGCTACATTTCCGTTGAAGGTCGAGAGGGCGGCTGCTGCCGCAGCGGCGTGGTTGCCGTTGAGGGCGTTGATCAGCGAACTCAGGGCGTTGACACCTCCTATCTTACCCGCAGCCTCGATGGCAGCGTTGGCCAGTTGGTCGTTGCTTGAACCAAGAGCCCTGAATACGGCCTCTACGTTCTCTGTGTCGTGACGGTTGCCCAGCCAGCGGACAACGTCGGTCTGGGCATCGGCCTTCAGCTTCGGGAACGCCTTGACGGCGAGGGGAGCCAGGGCGGCGCCTCCCAGCTCGAGGGCGGTGTTGCGCAGTTGGCGGTCGCCGCTCTTCTTGAGGGTCTTCAGTAGGAACGGAGCCACCTTCTTGGCAGGCAGCGAGCCCACTTTATCACGGAACTCAGCGATGGCACGTGAGTTGGCGGCAATCGTGCTGAGGTCTTCGACGGCGTGCTTCACCTCCACGCTACCGGGCGTGAGCTTGTTCAGCTGGTCTTGCAGGAACACTTTGTTGCCCTCGTCGGTGCAACGGGCCAGAGCAGCCTCAAGACCCTTCTTGACGGCGGCGCACTGTGCCTCGCGACCTTTCTGCGTCACGTAGCTCGTCAGTCCGTCGATGGCATATTGGAAAGTGGCGTTCTTGCCCTCAGCCGAGGGACCGAGCATGGCGGCCAGCGACTGTACGCCCTCGGCGCCTGTGCCTGCTATCTCGCTCATCACCTGCTCCAGCGTCTCCAGGTTCTGGGCGGGCAGCTGTGCCAAGCCGTCGGCGATGATGGTCGAGGCTACGCGGTTGCGGCTGTCCTGTGCGAGGGCTTCGCTGATGGATAATGGAAAATGGACAATGGACAATGTGCCCATGCCAAATGCCATAAACAATAAAAGATATATGCGTTTCATATTATTCGTTTTGCTATTATTTATTTTTCGCTTTTCACTCTTTCATTTTTCACTCTTCAGATCTTCCACTCGCCGCGCATGGGCTGGTCGATGAGCGCGTTGGCAGCGGCATCGCCGATGAAGGTCTGCGTCTGCGGGTCGAAGTGGAGTTCGCGGCGGCCGAGGCGCAGTCCTACGGCGCCCATGTTGACCAGCGTGCAGCTGTGGTGGCCGTTGTCCTCGTTGAGAGCAAACTTCTGGCGCGTGCGCACGCACTCTAGGAAATCGGTGCGTTGCGGTTCGGGGTCGGGCAGCTCATTAAGCTTGTTCCACACATCGGGGATGGTGCACTCGAAGCCTTTGTAGACCTTGCCTTTCGGCCCTTCGATATAAGCCAGTTTGCCCTGGCTCTCATAGCCTTCGCCTTCGAGCACAATCTGGCAGCCGTCGGCATAAGTGTAAGTGATCTTGTGCCATATACCTACTGCATCATAGTGCTGCTGCGGCGCATCTATCTCCACCTTCACGGGGAACTCGTTGTCCTTGCCTAGCATGTACTGCACGGGATCGAGGTAGTGCTGACCCATATCGGTGAGTCCGCCACCGTCGTAGTCCCAGTAGCCGCGGAAGGTCTGGTGCGTGCGGTGTACGTTGTAAGGCTTGAAGGGAGCCGGGCCCAGCCACATATCATAGTTGAGCTCTGCGGGCACGGGTTGAGGCGTCAGGTTGTCTTTGCCCACCCAGAAGAATTTCCATGCAAAGCCCGTGGCGCCCGAGACGGTCACCTTCAGCGGCCATCCGAGCAGTCCGCTCTGGATGAGCTTCTTCAGCGGCTTGACCGGTGTGCCGAGGCCGTAGAACGTGTCGGTGAAGCGGAACCACGTGTTCAGGCGGAGGATGCGTCCGTAGCGCTCGACGGCGGCTTTCACGGCCTTACCCTCGCCGATGGTGCGTGTCATCGGCTTCTCCAGCCAGATGTCCTTGCCCGCCTTGGCGGCTTCGACGGCCATCAGTCCATGCCAGTGGGGTGGGGTGGCGATGTGGATGATGTCTGCGCCCGACTGATGGATCAGCTCGCGCCAGTCATCGTAGGCCTTCACGTCGATCTTCAGTTGCGTCTTCGCTGCGTCGACGGCACTCTGCAAGTGCTTCTTGTCGACATCGCAGACGGCGAGCAGGCGATACGCCTCAGAGTTAGAGAAATGGCTCGACGAGCGTCCGATACCTCCCACGCCGATGACCGCTTTCGTCAGTTGGTCGCTGGGAGCAATGAAACCGTTGCCGCCCAGAACCTTTCTTGGTACGATGGTGAACAGGCCTGCTGCTCCCAGGGTTTTCATGAAGTTTCTTCTGTTCATAGATAGTCGTTTTATAGGTAAAATGAATGAGTAATCTGTCGTGAAATGCGCTAACTGCGCATAAAGTTACGGCAATAATCGAAACGATGAATCATTTTGACCGTTTATTTTAGACTTTTTCACATTTAAAGATGTGCTAAACGGGTAAGTTGCGCAAGGGTATGTGCCCCTAAAAACAACTTTTAGTACTTAAATCAAAACAAATCGGCTAAAAGATTTGGCCGCTTTACGATAAGTTTATATCTTTGTCGCGGAGAAAGACGAAATTCGTTTAGTTTAATAGTTAAATGTGTAAAGATATGAAAGCTTATCGACTCTTATTCGCTACGCTGATGGCACTGTTGATGCCAGGAAGAATGATGGCTGCAGTTAACGATACCATTCAGGTCGGCAATGCGGCCTATATATGTACCTACACGGTCTCTGGGACGGTCCTCAACCCGATCATCGATCCTACAGGGGCTGTGCTGGTCGTGTACAATCCGAATGCTACCGCCACCTCGTTTACCATCCCTTCGCAAGTGACGGATACGATAAGGGATAAAGGAAAACTCGGTAGTATTCAATACGTGAACTTCCCCGTCAAGGCCATTTACGGGATTGCAAGGAACGGCACCACTATCAGAGGAGCTTTTCAGAGCAATACAAGCCTGAGAACTGTGCACATCCCCTCTTCTGTAGAAAATATCGGCGATAATGCTTTCAGAAGCTCATCCGTTACGACCATCACGTTTGACGGCACCCCCTCGCTGACCACCATCAGCAAGTATGCCTTCTCCGGTTGCAGCCGCCTGAAAAATTTCACGTTCCCCTCATCGCTTACGTCCATCGGCAACTATGCCTTTCAGAATTGCACCAACCTTACGGACGCTGAGCTGCCTGCCAGTCTCACCACCCTTGGCACGGGGGCGTTCAAGGGCTGTACAGCGCTGAGCACTGTCAAAGCGCCTTGGACCACGCCTCCGACCATTGACGAACAAACGTTCCCCAACTGCGAGAACGCTACCCTCAAGGTGCCAGCCGGAACCATTGCCGCCTACCAGGCCGCTCCTGGATGGCGTAACTTCGGCACCATCACCGATGGCGTCATCCATTTTGCCGACGCCAACGTCAAGGCGCTCTGTACACACGAGTGGAGCGGTATGGACACTGACAGCGACGGCGAGTTGAGTGAGGCCGAGGCTGCTGCGGTGACAAAAGATCAGCTCTACGATACGTTCTGTAACCTGGACGTAAGCAAGTCCCAGGCCATCATCTCGTTCGACGAGTTAAAGTATTTCACGGGCCTGTCAGAGATAGGTGATGGCACGTTCAGCCAGTGTACTGCCTTGAAATCGGTCACGCTGCCTACGACCATCACCTCCATCGGCAACTTCGCCTTCGATGGTTGTGCCGCGCTGGAGAACATCGTGCTCAACGAGGGCCTGACCACCATCGGCAGGAATGCCTTTGAAGACTACACCGGCATCGTCACCCTGCCCTCAACGGTCACCTCTATCGACTCCTGGGCTTTCACAAACTGCGCCGGCCTCAAAGTCAGCTGGACCACGCCGCCCGACTACGAGAACCTTCTCGAGAACCAACAGTTCGGGCCGAATAATGCCGACCCCAAGAAGCCGCTCTACGTCCCCATCGGCTCTTACGACGCCTATCACGTCCCCGGCTGGTGGCGCTTCGACGTCCGTGAGTACGGCATCATCCACTTCGCCGATGCCAAAGTCAAAGCCATCTGCGTCAGCAAATGGGACACCAACGGCGACGGCGAGCTGAGCGCCGAGGAGGCAGAGATAGTGGAGTCGTGGAATTTTTATAGCGTGTTCCAAGATAACGCTGAAATAACGTCCTTCGACGAGCTGAAGTATTTCATCGGCATGACTTATATTCCGGAATCAGCATTTAAAACCTGCACGAATCTGTCCAGCATCACACTGCCGCGCACGATTACCGAGGTAAAAGGTTGGGCCCTTCTTGGCTGCACATCGCTGACGTCCATCGACATCCCAGAAGGCGTGAAGGCTATTGGCCAATCCGCTTTTTATGGATGCTCCAGCTTGACTGAAATTGGACTCTATTATGGTTTGGAAACAATCGGTGAAGAGGCATTTACCAACACTGCGTTAGAGCACTTCATCATCCCCGGCTCCGTAACCTCGATGGACAATGCCTTCGGCGAGACTACCGCTGTCATACCCCGCTACGTCACCGCCCCGTGGTGGGAGCCTATCGCCATCACCGAGAACACCTTCCCCATGCGCGCCCAGGCCACACTCTTCGTGCCCGAAGGCAAGGAAGATGTCTATCGCGCTGCCCCCTACTGGCAGGACTTCGGCACCATCGTCGCCAAGATTGAATTCAACGATCCGGCCGTCAAAGCCGTCTGCATTTCCAACTTCGACAGCAACGGCGATGGTGAGCTGACCCTTGACGAGGCGGCTGCAGTGACCACACTCGGCACGGCCTTCAAGGGCAACACCGAAATCCGTTCTTTCGATGAGCTGAAGTACTTCACTGGCCTCGACGATGGCACGGAATGGCACAATCACGTACTGACAGGTGAAGCCTTCATGGGCTGCTCCAGTCTGGTGACTGTTACCCTGCCGGCAAACATCACGCAGATTTACAACCGAGCATTCCAGAACTGCACCAGCCTCAAGTACGTCAACGGCATCCCCGATGCCGTGCGGAATCTCGGCGATTCCTCCTTTGAGGGATGCACATCGCTGGAATATATCACCCTGCCGGCATCTATCGGTATGATCAACAATGGCCTGTTCAACGGCTGCAGCAGCCTTCGTTGGATTACCATCCCCGAGGGCGTGACCTTCTATGGCAACGAAGCCTTCGCTGGCTGCACCGCCCTCACGCAGGTCACCGTGAAGAACCCCACCCCTGCTACCGGCGGCAACATCTACGGCGACCCCTTCCCCACGCGCGCGAACATTAATCTTATAGTGCCGGCACATGCGCAGGAGGCCTACAGCACGGCCGACTACTGGAAGGACTTCTTCAGCTTCAAGGAACTGGAACCATCGTGGCTGCAATATACCGACGAGAACGGCGACATCTATCAGTACGAGCCCGGCTACTCCGCACAACTCTATCAATATGCCGACAACAGCAGCCGCACCAGCTTCGTCATGCCGTCGTCCATCGGTGTGGATGGCGAAGTCTATCCTGTCACCGCTATTGCTCGCCTCCGTTCGTCTTATCTGCAGACGCTGACCATCCCCGCCAGCGTTACTGTCGTCAAGGACAACGGCATCAGCTGTTTGATCGATCCTGAGACGGGATTTACATTGAAGGATATCTATATGCGCGGCAACGTCCCCGAGGCAGGCTCCTTCGCTGATTGGATGGTTTCGATTAAACAGTACAACATGCAAATGGAAATGCAGTACCCCGGCGACCCGACCAAACGAGTGAGTCTCAAGGATATCACGCTGCATGTGCCGACGGGTCTGAAGGCGGCTTACGAGGCAGCCACCTTCTGGAAGGAGTTCACCGTCGTGGAATACAGCCAGCCCTCCAACGAGGCCTATGCCGTCCTCTCCACCAACGGCGAGACGCTCTCGTTCTACTACGACTGCGAGCGCTCCAGTCGCGAAGGCACTACCTATTCGCTCAACACAGGCTCCAACAAACCCGATTGGGCTAACGACGCTGCGGTGTCGGGTGGGCTGACTGCGAAAGTCCTGACGGCTGTCATCGACCCGTCGTTCACTAACGCAAGGCCCACCAGCACAGCCTATTGGTTCCGACAGATGAACAATCTGGCCTCCATCGCAGGCCTGACCTACCTCAACACCAGCGAGGTCACCTGCATGGATAACATGTTCTACAATTGTCAGAATCTCGCCGAGCTCGACCTGAGCCACTTCAATACGGCCAATGTGACCTCCATGCGCTATATGTTCATCTTCTGCAAGTCTTTGACCAAACTCGACCTGAGCAGCTTCGATACGGGGAAGGTCACAAGCATGTTTGACATGTTTGACTCTTGCTCCAAACTGGAGTCCATCAACCTGAGCAGCTTCAATACGACGAAGGTGATGGATATGTCAGGCATATTCTCTGGCTGCGCAAGTCTGCGTATGCTCGACCTCACCAACTTCAGCACGCCGGCACTGAGGAATACTGCCTATATGTTCAATGGCTGTACCGACCTCACCGCTATCTACGTGGGCAGCGGTTGGACAATGGCGAACGTCAACACGAGCGCGCCCGACTACTACAAAAAGATGTTTGCGAACTGTACGAGCCTCTTGGGGTGCAAGGGCACGGCTTACTCCAGTGCTATTCCTGAGATTGATCTCGACTACGCCCGCATCGACGGCGGTACGGCCGCACCCGGACTCCTCTCCTACACTCCCTATGCCGTCCTCTCCACCGATGGCGAGACGCTCACCCTCTACCACGATGGCGACAGCTCTTCGAAGACCGGAACCGTGTTCAGCCTCATCGACCGCATCCCCGGCTGGTACCAAGAGGTCCCGTTTGTCACTACTGTCGTCTTCGATCCCTCCTTCGCCTTTGCACGTCCCGTGAGCATGAGGGCTTGGTTCTATAGGTTGTCTTACCTCACCACTTTCGAGGGCTTGGAGTACCTCAATACCAGCGAGGTCAGGGACATGGCTGTCCTGTTCTATGCCTGCACCCAGCTGACTAACCTCGATCTCACCACCTTCAACACCGCCAAGGTCAAGGATATGGCAAACATGTTCCTGTTCTGCACGGGTCTGAAGACGCTCGACCTCTCGAGCTTCAATACTTCGCAGGTGAAGAGTATGTTCCAGATGTTCGCCGATTGCGAACAACTCACGACCATTTACGCCGGTGACGGATGGACCACGAGCGCACTCGAGGGCGACGGGCAGATTGGATTGTTCCTCATGGCCGACAATCTCGTGGGCGGCAACGGCACGACCTACGATGACAGTCCTTACTCTTCAGACGGTGTGGACGCCTTCTACGCCCGCATCGACGCCCCAGGTGCTCCGGGTTACTTCACTGATAAGAATGCCCCCAAGCATGGCGATGTCAATGGCGACGGTGTCGTCACGATTGCAGACGTGACCAGCCTCGTCAACGTCATCCTCGGCAAGAGTCCCGCACCCGCCAGCGGCGTGGCTGATGTCAATGGCGATCATGCCGTCACTATCGCCGACGTCACCTCCCTCGTCAACATCATCCTCGGCAAGCATTGAGCCTTGCCGGGGATGCACTCCACGATCGTCGATGCGTGAGCGGCGAGGTCAAGACACCCCCAATCATGTGACGAACAAATTTTATTTCGAATTTAAGGTTTATTAACAGCTGTTTTATGGTATCATAAGTTAATTCTTCGTACTTTTGCAGCGTCGAGTATGCATGTATTATGCTCTTTCGTGGAGTATTTGTGCAGAATCGACAAATGCGATGTTATTCAACTCGTTTATAAACAAACAAATAATTAATTATAAAACTATGAAGAAGTTTTTACTTTCACTCGTAACGCTGATGGCTATCGGCGTTAGCGCATGGGCAGACGATGCTGTCTCTGTCTCTGCTGTCGAAGTTCGTCAAGGAAAGCCTGGCGTAGCTCAGATTTATCTAAATGTGGACAAGTCTGTTGACTATTTAAGTTTCCAGCTTGATGTTCAACTGCCAAATGGAGTTACATGTGATGAAATGAACTTCAGACAGAAAGTTGACGATGGCTACATTGATGCAACTGGTCCAAAGGGAGTCGGAGGTGCCGCCATTTCTGGCGAAAACAACTTTGACGTAAATAGTAGCTATGTGTCAAAGGAGCAGCCCCAGCAGCTTCGATTCCTTTCTTTCGGTATGGGTAAGTCTATCAACTATGGTGAGAATGGTTCTTTCCATATCTTGGACATCCCATTTAATGTTGACGCATCTATTGCTGCGGGAGAAACTTTAACTGGAAAGGTTACAGGTATTCACTTCACGGTTGATACTTCAGAAGGAACTAAAGACATACCACTTCCTGATGTCTCATTTGATATTAAGGTTGTTGAAGACGTTTTGATTCTTGATGAGAATTCTACAACACTTCCTGAAATTGCTGAAAATCAGAATGTGCTCGTTAAGCGTACCGTTAATGCGGGTGAGTGGGGCACAATTTGCTTGCCTTTCGCAATGACTGCAAGTCAGGTTACAGAAGTCTTTGGTGAAGGTACGTCAATTGCATATTTTGTTGATTATACAATTGATGACGATAGTCCTGCTAGTACTGCTCCATCTTCAGAAGCCACAAGCATCTCGGTTAATTTTGAAACAGACACGTTTATTGAAGCTAATATGCCATGTCTAATCAAACCGAAAAATAGCGTCACAGAATTTACTCTTACTGGCGTGGATGTAAATCCTAATGGTGACAATTTATATGAATATAAGAATGGAAGAAAAGTTTGTGGTACATTCTATGGAACTATGAAGGCTGGCGAAACAATACCTGAAAATGGATTGTTCTTGAGTGGTGGAAAATTCTATTATTCAAAAGGTGCTACTCAGATTAAGGGCTTCCGCGGTTACTTTGTTTTGAATGATGTCCTTGCAAGCCTTGCTTCTTCTGGTGTGAAGATGGCGATTAATGTAGATGGGCAAACCACTCGTGTTTCTGACCTTAACATTGTAGACAGCAATGGCGCTATTTACACCATCGATGGTAAGAAGATGAACAATGACGTAACTCGTCTGCCGAAGGGCGTTTACCTCATCAATGGTAAGAAGGTTGCTGTTAAGTAAGCGTTCGCAATACATTGTCTAACCCTTTAAAAGAAATTAAGCATTATGAAAAAGCTATATATTCAACCCGAGACAATCGTTTGCGAGACTCTTCCCGCACAGATGCTGGCTGCCAGCGGTGCTCAAGGTAATGTAGATGGAACTCCTTCGATAGAATTCGGTGGCACCGATGATGGCACCCACGATCCTGGTGTCAAGGGCGAATGGTCCGATATCTGGGACTAACAGACGTTCATTCCTGACTTAGATATGATGCGCGGGCTTCTCTTTCATGAGAGGCCCGCGTTTTTTTTTGCTCTATGAAGATTACCCTTGCTTCCACTTTTGATGATTTTTGAGGGCTTAATCATTTCGTTCAGTGCTGCTTACGTGTAGTGGAGACTATTCGCGCAGCTTCCACTTTGCTTCCACTACCCAGCAGATTGAGTGGAGGCTAAGTGGAAGCTGCGTGAATAGCCTCCACTCGCGTAAACGGTTGAAAACCGCGTGAATGGGTCAAGATTTTAAGCTCAAAGTGGAAGCAGGCCTCTCGTTCCGTCAGAAAAATAACAGAATTCAACTTTCGGAAGCTCTTTATTCCATTTTTTTATTTCGTAAACGCTGAGCGGTGCGATGCGACCAGAGAGCCAATGTTAAGACCAAAGCCCCCCCCTTAGGGCACCACGTAGATTATCGTTCAGATTGACGAAGATTGACGTCCGATGAGACAGTTGCTGGGAGAATTATTTGACGTCAATCCACGTCAATCCGAACGTCAATCTGAACATCAATCAGAATGTCCGTTCGGCGCTTGCGCAAGCACCTAATTCATAAGCCAACGAACATAGGTAAATCAATCATTGTAATCATATAGCAGTTGACCCGCGAGCCCCATAGGGGCGGTGTGAATTTAGGCAGGGGTAGAGTCCGCAGGACGGAACCTCAATCATTGCAATCATATAGCAGTTGACCCGCGAGCCCCGTAGGGGCGGTGAGAATTTAGGCAGGGGTGGAGTCCGCAGGACGGAACCCCTGCTCCAAGGAATCAGGACAAACGAGTGCCGTAGGTACGACGGAACGACCTCACTAACTCCGTCGTACCTACGACACTCTGGTAAACCGTCATTAGAGAGCAGGGGTTACGTTCGCTTCGCTCACTTCACCCCTGCCTAAATTCCTTCGCCCCTCTGGGGCTCTCCCACGTGTACGCCCTCACGTCCATACGTGTACGCCCTTACGTCCATACGTGTACGCCCTTACGACCATACGTGCGCTCCTTCACGTCTATACGTTGTAGGCCTCTTGAATGGAATGTCCTTTTTTTGACCTTGAAAGTAAATACGGAGTATATTCGGAGTAAATTTTCTCAGTAAATGGATAACTTTTAATTTGTTGAATATATTTACGGCGTATTCCTTGAAGAGCCAAGCGTCGCAAGTGAAGAGCCCTTCGTATTTTCTTTCCTCGTCGTAAGAGAAAAATATAAAAACTCATTTCAGATTACGACCCTATTCGTGGCCGTTTCAGCAGTTTTCGACCCCGAAATTTGCTGCATTGCCATCTTCTTTATATCTTTGCGGCGAAAAAAAGTGGTGGAACTCCTGGGTGCTATAACCCTTTGTTCGTCCTGTACGGATTGGCCGCAAAGGTTGCATGCAGGACAGAACTCATGTAGGTTTCCTCGTCAAGAAGGCCGTTATGAAGATATTTGCAGTAGGAATGAACTATGCGGAGCACAATAAAGAGCTCCATCAATCGTTATATATTACAGAGGAGCCCGTCATCTTCACGAAGGCGGACTCCGCCCTGCTCACGAACGGGCGCCCGTTCTTCATCCCCGACTTCACGCAGCGGTGTGACTATGAGACGGAGCTCGTCGTGCGCATCTGTCGTCTGGGACGCAGCATCCCGCAGCGGTTCGCCCATCGCTACTACGACGCGGTCACCGTGGGCATCGACTTCACGGCGCGCGACCTGCAGGAACGCCTGCGGGCGCAGGGACATCCCTGGGAGCTCTGCAAGGGCTTCGACGGCTCGGCCGTCGTGGGGCGCTTCGTACCGAAAGAGGCGCTGGGCCGTGACATCCAGGACCTGCACTTCCACCTCGACGTGAACGGCGAGACGGTGCAGCGCGGGCATACGGCCGACATGCTGCACAAAGTGGACGAGCTGGTGGCGTACATCAGTCGGTTCTTCACGCTGAAGACGGGCGACCTCCTCTACACCGGCACCCCGGCAGGCGTGGGGCCTGTTCACATCGACGACCACCTCACGGGATGGCTCGAGGACGAGAAGCTCCTGGAATTCAACGTGAAGTGATGAGGAGACGGGGCCGACCCATGCACCACATCCGAAACAACATAAATGATGAGCCCTCGCTTATGAATACGTTCAGAAATATAATCATCCTTTTCTTGCTCTTGCCCCTGCAGGCCTCTGCGCAGGACTTCACGCAGATGAACTGGGACGAGATGCGCATCGACAGCGTGCTGCCTACGTATGCCGAGATGGTGCCGCTGGAGAGCGACCCGCAAGGCTACGCGTACAGCGTTCACGTCCTCTACCCCGAATGGGCTCCGCTGACGAAGGCAGAGCAGGCGGTGGCAGAGCGCGAACGTGAGCGCCTGGCCGACACGCTGCAGATTGATGCCTACGTGGCCTACAGTCGTGGGCAGGCGATGCTGGATTTCTCGTTCGTGCCGGTCGTCTTCCGCAACGGACGCTACGAGAAACTGATGAGCGGAAAAGTGGTGATAAAAGGGACGAAAACGAAAACGTTAACGAAAACGAAAACGTTAACGAAAACGGGAACGTTAACGAAAACGGGAACGTTAACGGGAACGGGAACGAGAACTTGGCGCAAGGCGGATGAGCGGACTACACGCTGGGCCGAGAACAGCGTGCTGGCCCAGGGGCGCTGGGTGCGCATCACGCTGACCGACGACGGGCTCTATCGTCTGCCTTTCTCCGTGCTGCGTTCGATGGGCTTCACGACGCCCGAGAACATCCGCGTCTATGGCTACGGCGGCCATCGGCAGAAAGAGAAGATCGCACCCGACACCGATTGGGACGACCTCGAACCCGTGGCGCTGCTGCCGACGGGCGACGGCTTCGTCTTCCACGCCAACGGCACGGTGACGTGGCGCAACGGCATCCACGTGAAGAACCCCTACGCCCGCGAGGCTTCCTATTTCGTGACCGAAGCGACAACGCCCGCCGAGGCTATCGGGAAGGTGGACGCTACCGAGAGCGACGAATGGGAGGAGATCGACTTCCAGCCCAGTTCCCACTTCCAGGCCTACGCGGTCTACGACCCTCAGGAATGGGCTTGGTTCCAAGGCGGCAACCAACTCTACGAGAGCTATGACTACGCTCAGGGCAACAGCCGCAGCTACACGCTGACGCTGCCCACCTATACCAGCCGTTACCACACGGCCAACTTCTTCGTCGACTTCACGGCGGCCCATGAGGAGTCGACGATCGTGCAGACAACCATCAACGGCGTCCAGATGAACTCCTTTGAGATACAAGGACTCACCGACTACTCCTACGCAACGGAGAAGACGCGCCGCTTCACAAATATCGACGAGCCGCAGCAGACGACGACCGTGCGCTTCCAGACGACCAGCGGACACCCAGCACACCTCAACTACTTCGAACTCTCGTACGTAGGGGATATGCGCATCGATGCCACCTATCCCGTCATTCAGTTCAGTCGCACGCTGGAGACAGATGGCGAGGAGTTCCGCATCCGCTACGCCCAAGGGCAGGAGCCCCACTTGTGGCGCCTCGGCGAGCCGGGCAGCCCTGCGGTGGAACTGGTGGGAAGCAAGACGACGTGGGACGATGGCAGCCTGTACTACTACGTACCTGTGATCAACGATGGCGCCGAGCACCGTTATGTCGTCTTCGACGGCAATGCGCTGTCATCGCTGCCCGTGCCTACGGTGGGCGGTGCGATAGCCAACCAGAACCTGCACGCCACCGACAGCCTCGACATGGTCATCATCACGCCCGCCAGCGGCATCTTCGACAGCGAGGCCGAGCGCCTGGCCGAGGCCCACCGACAGATGGACGGCCTGCGCGTAGGCGTGGTCCGTGCCGACCAGATATACAATGAGTTCTCCAGCGGCACGCCCGACGCTACGGCCTACCGCCGCTTCCTGAAGATGCTCTACGACCGTGCCGAGGACAAGGCTGCCGATGCGCCCCGCTACCTGCTGCTCTTCGGCGACGGCGCGTGGGACAACCGCATGATCACGACCGCCTGGCGCAGCTATACGCCTGATAATTTCCTGCTCTGCTTCGAGAGCGACAACTCGGTCAACGACGTCAACTGTTACGTGATGGAGGATTACTTCGGCCTGATGGATGACGGCGAAGGGTCGGTGCTGACGCGCGAGAAGGTCGACGTGGGCGTAGGGCGCTTCCCTGTCCGCTCGGTGGCCGAGGCGCGCGCGCTGGTCGACAAGACGATTGCCTACATGCGCTCGGATAACGCCGGCGCGTGGAAGAACGTGGTCACCTTCCTGGGCGACGACGGCGACCATAACAACCACCTGCAGAACACCGAGGACGTGGCTGCCGTGGTCGAGCGCAACTACCCCGAGCTGGAGGTGCGCAAGGTGATGTGGGATGCCTATCAGCGGCAGATCAGCAGCACGGGCAACCGCTTCCCCGACGTCGAACGCATCGTGAACCAACAGATAGAGGAGGGCGCGCTGATGATCAACTATACGGGTCACGCGGCGCCCTACTGCCTCTCGCACGAGCAGGTGCTGCGCATCGAGGACTTCGCTGCGATGACCTCGCCGCGCACTCCCCTGTGGATGACGGCAGCCTGCGACGTGATGCCCTTCGACACGCAGAAGGATAATATCGGCGAGACGGCCATCCTCAACGGCAAATCGAGCATCGTAGCCTTCTACGGCACGACCCGCACGGTCTATGCCGACAAGAACCGTGACCTGAACCGCGTGTTCTGCGAAGAGCTCTTCAAGGCCGATGAGCTGGGACGCCCTCAGCGCATAGGCGATGCGGTAAGACTGAGTAAGGCGCGCCTTGCAGGCAACGAGAACTATCCGCAGAACAAGTTCCATTTCGTGCTGCTGGGCGACCCGGCCCTTCGCTTCGGCAGTCACGGCAACCGCGTCGTGCTCGACAGCATCAATGGCCATTCTGTGGCGACGCTCGACGACGACTTCATCCTGCATGCCGGCGGCAAGGTTAGGCTGAGCGGACATGTCGAGGATGCCGACGGCGAGGAGTGCTCGTCGTTCCACGGCACGCTCACTGCCCGCCTCTACGACAGCCGCCGACTGATCACCTGCCTCAACAACGACCGTTCGGCCGACACGCTCTTCACCTACCGGGCCTACGACAAGATGCTCTACAACGGCACGGACAGCGTCAGCAACGGCCGCTTCACCGTGACCTGCCCCATCCCCATGGACATCAGCTACAGCAATGCTGCGGGGCGCGTTGTCTTCTATGCCCTCTCCAACGACTTGCAGACTGAGGCCAACGGCCACAGCGAGGACTTCCTGCTGGGCGGCACGGAGGACGGACTGAGCGACACCGAGGGCCCGCAGATTGCGGCCTACCTTGGCAACGACAAGTTTGAGAACGGCGGCACCGTGGGCGCACAGCCTTTCTTCGTGGCACAGCTCGAGGACGAGAGCGGCATCAACACGGCGGGAACAGCCGTCGGGCATGACCTGGAACTGATCGTCGACGGCAATCCCGCCACGACCTACACCCTGAACGATTACTTCACGGGCGAGTTCGGCAACTACCAGCGCGGGGTCGTCTCGTTCACGCTACCTTCGTTGAGCGAGGGCCAGCACTCGCTGCTCTTCCGTGCCTGGGACACGCTCGGCAACTCGTCGACATCGACGCTCGACTTCGTGGTCGACCCGTCGCTGAAGCCGAGCCTGCTGGAACTCACCACCTCCAACAATCCTGCTACGACACAGACCACCTTCCTGCTGACCTACGACCGTCCGGGCAGCACCTGCGATTTCACCATCGAGGTGTACGACTATGCCGGCCGCCTGCTCTGGAACCACCATGAGAGCGGCAGCAGCGAGCGCGGCGTCTATGCCATCCCCTGGAACCTGACGACGGGCAGCGGCTTCCCCTTGTGGAGCGGCGTCTACCTCTACCGGGCACGCATCAGCTGCAACGGCAGCAGCGAAGCCACGAAGGCGCAGAAGTTAATTATCAATCGTAGACAATAAAAAGGGCCCCGCCTACGTTCTATATAAGGACAACAGTCACCGACAATGAAACAGACTCATAGATACTTCCTCCTCCTGCTGACTATGGCTGCCGTGCAGACGGCGCTGGCGCAGGCCGACAAGCAGAATATGTTTAACCCCGTGACGACGAGCGTCACGTCAATGTCCATCGCCCCCGATGCACGCGGCGGTGGTATGGGCGACACGGGTGCTGCCACCGAGGCCGACGTGAACTCCCAGTTCTGGAATCCGGCCAAATATCCGTTCTGCGTGGGCCGTGCAGGCGTAGCCATCAGCTACACCCCTTGGTTGCGCAAGTTGGTCAACGACATCAACCTGGCTAATGTGGCTGGCTTCTATCGCATCGGCGACTACTCGGCTGTGAGTGCTTCGCTGCGCTATTTCTCGCTTGGCGAAGTAAGCCTGTGGGACGCTTCAGGCGGTGGTGGTGCCATCGAAGGAATGACCATCAACCCCTACGAGTTTGCCGTTGATGCTGCCTACTCACGTATGCTCTCGGAGTTCTTCTCGATGTCGGTAGGTATGCGTTTCATCTACTCCGACATTACCTACGACTATACGTCGGAGTCATCGGCCGGTAAGGCTTTTGCGGCTGACATCGCGATGTACTACAACAACTACCTGATGCTGGGCAACCGCGAGTGCGGCATCGGCTTCGGTCTGAACATCAACAACATCGGCTCCAAGATCAGCTATGGCGGCGATGACAACAGCGAGTTCATCCCCACGAACCTGCGTCTGGGTCTGAACTTGACCATCCCGTTCGACGAGTACAACCGTTTTTCGGTGGCCGTGGATGCGAACAAGTTGCTCGTGCCCACTTATCCGATGCAGCAGCCGGAGGAATCGGGCGAGGAGTTCACCGAGCGTGTGCAGCGCGAATACTACGACGTATCGCCCATCGCGGGTATCTTCAAGAGCTTCCACGACGCGCCCAATGGCTTCAAGGAGGAACTGGAGGAGATTCAGGTGAGTGCGGGTTGCGAGTACAGCTACAATGACCGCTTCTTCCTCCGCCTCGGTTATCACGGCGAAGCGGCCAACAAGGGTAACCGTAAGTATATCACCGCTGGTGCAGGCTTCAAGATGAGTGTATTCTCGATTGATGCTTCTTATGTCTTCTCGACTGCTCAGTCCAATCCCCTCGACCAGACTATGCGCTTCACCCTCGGCTTCGACCTCGATGGCATGAAGGATCTGTTCGGGAGGAAGAGAAGGTGAAGACTCTCCCCCCTGCCCCTCCCTTGTAGGGAGGGGAGTATATACTTTCAGGAAATGAAAGAGGACAGTATACAACAGTCATCGTCTACTACTCCATTCCCTTCGGGACTGTCCCGTACTTCTTAACCTCTTAACTCCTTAATTACCATGTTCCGTATTGGTTTTGGTTTCGATGTTCATCAGTTAGTTGCTGGCCGCGAGTTGTGGCTGGGCGGTATTAAATTGGAACATTCGCTGGGGCTGCTTGGCCATAGCGATGCTGACGTGCTCATTCATGCTATTTGCGATGCCCTGCTTGGCGCTGCCAATATGCGGGATATCGGTTATCACTTCCCCGACACGGCAGAGGAGACTGACGGCATCGACAGCAAGATCCTCTTGCGCAAGACCGTGGACCTTATTGCGCAGAAAGGCTATCGCGTAGGCAATATTGACGCTACCGTGTGCGCTGAACGTCCGAAGCTGAATCCGCATATTCCTGCCATGCAGCAATGCCTCGCGGAGGTGATGGGCATAGACGTGGACGCCGTAAGCATCAAAGCCACCACGACCGAGCGTCTGGGCTTCACGGGCCGTGAGGAAGGCATCAGCGCGTATGCCGTCTGCTTGATTGAGCGTGACGCATAAGACCTTTATAAGCCATTTTCCATCTGAATCAACAAAGAAGGGGCACAGCATGACGCTGTGCCCCTTCTTTGTCGGGAACTATTTGCTTGAAGTTTCTCCTCTTAGAACGTGGCGTTCTTCGGTGTGCGGGGGAAGGGAATCACGTCGCGGATGTTCTGCATACCTGTCACGAAGAGGATGAGGCGCTCGAAGCCAAGACCGAAACCAGCGTGAGGGCAGCTGCCCCAGCGACGGGTGTCGAGGTACCACTCGAGGTGAGTGGTGTCCATGTGACGGCGCTCGATCTCGCCCTGCAGTTTCTCCAGACTCTCTTCACGTACGCTGCCGCCGATGATCTCGCCAATGAAGGGGAAGAGGACATCGGTGCCCTGCATGGTGGGGCCGGGTGCCACGCAGCCGCGATAGCCCACGCTGCCTTCGCCCTGTGGAGCGTTCTGCTTCATGTAGAAGGACTTGATGTCGGTGGGGTAGTCGGTCATGATGACGGGCTTCTTGAAGTGCTCCTCGACGAGGTAGCGCTCGTGCTCGCTGGCCAGATCGTCGCCCCAGTTGCAGGGGAACTCGAACTTGTGGCCATTCTTGATGGCTTCCTGCAGGATGCGGATACCTTCGGTGTAAGGCAGGCGCACGAAAGTCTCCTTGAGCACGCCTTGCAGACGTTCGATGAGCGTCTTGTCGATCATCTTGTTGAGGAACTCGAGGTCGTCCTGACAGTTGTCAAGCGCCCAACGGACGCAGTACTTGATGAAATCCTCCTCGAGGTCCATGAGCTCTTCCTGGTCGAGGAAGGCAACCTCGGGCTCTATCATCCAGAACTCCGCGAGGTGGCGCGGCGTGTTGCTGTTCTCAGCGCGGAAGGTGGGGCCGAAGGTGTAGATGGCACCGAGGGCCGTTGCACCGAGCTCACCTTCGAGCTGACCGCTGACCGTGAGGCTTGTCTGCTCGCCGAAGAAGTCGTCGTCGTAGATAATCTTGCCGTTCTCGTCCTTCTTCAGGTCGTAGAGGTTCTTGGTCGTGACCTGGAACATATTGCCAGCGCCCTCGCAGTCGGAGGCTGTGATGAGGGGCGTGTTGAAATAGAAGAAGCCGTGCTCGTGGAAGTAGGTGTGGATGGCCATCGCCATATTGTGGCGGATGCGCATGACGGCTCCGAAGGTGTTGGTGCGCAGGCGCATGTGAGCGTGCTGACGCATATACTCGAAGCTCTGTCCCTTCTTCTGCATGGGATAGTCGGCGCCGCAAGTGCCAAGGACTTCAATCTTCGAAGCCTGAATCTCAACAGCCTGACCGCTGCCGACGCTCTCGACGAGTGAGCCCTCTACGCTGAGGCAGGCACCCGTGGTGACCAACTTCATCAGTTCCTCGTCGAACTTTTCGGCATCAGCTACGACCTGAATGTTCTTGATGGTGCTGCCATCGTTGAGGGCGATGAAGTAGACGCTCTTGGACCCGCGACGGGTGCGGACCCAACCTTTGGCACAAACCTCGCCGCCCGGCTGGGCGGCAAGGAGGTCAATTATTTTAGTACGTTTCATTGTAGGAATGGTTTTATGCTTGGGGATTCTAGATTGTCTAGAGGCTCTAGATTTTCTAGATGTTCTAGAGATTCTAGATGTTCTAGAGATTCTAGATGTTCTAGAGATTCTAGATGTTCTAGAGATTCTAGAGACTCTAGAAGTTCTAGATGTTTTACTCAAATGCGCCCATGCGGAGCATATTGACTTCCTGCTCGGTGAGGTAACGCCAGTCGCCGCGCTTGAGGTTCTTCTTGGTCAGACCAGCGAAGAAGACGCGGTCGAGCTTCGTGACCTTGTAGCCAAGGTGCTCGAAGATGCGGCGTACAATGCGGTTGCGGCCGCTGTGGATCTCGATGCCCACCTGTTTCTTATCGGTCTCGGAAGCGTATTCGACAGCATCTGCGTGGATCTCGCCATCATCGAGCTGGATGCCCTCGGCAATCTGACGGAGGTCAGCAGCTGTGACATTCTTGTCGGTGTGGACGTGATAGATCTTCTTCTTGAGGAACTGCGGGTGAGTGAGCTTGGAAGCCAATTCGCCATCGTTGGTGAGCAGAAGTACGCCTGTGGTGTTGCGGTCGAGACGGCCGACGGGGTAGATGCGCTCATCGCAGGCACCCTTGACGAGGTCCATGACCGTCTTGCGGTTCTGAGGATCGTCGCTGGTGGTGACATAGTCCTTCGGCTTGTTGAGGAGCACGTAGACCTTTTTCTCAATGCGAACGGTCTGGTCGTGGAACTTGACCTCGTCTGAACGCTTCACCTTCGTGCCGAGCTCGGTGACGACTACGCCATTGACGCTGACGACGCCAGCCTGGATAAAGGTATCGGCCTCGCGGCGCGAGCAGACACCGGCATTGGCGAGGAACTTGTTCAGACGAATGGGTGCTTCGGGGTCGATGTGAGCCTCGGAGTATTCGATGCGCTTCTTGAAGCTATATTTCGCATTGGGGTTGTAGCCTGGCGTGCGCTGCTTGCGCTGTCCGCCGAAGGGGCGCTGCTGACCGTAGCCGCCGCGTTGCTGTCCGTAACCGCCACGCTGCTGGAAACCACCGCGCTGACCGCCGAAGCCGCCACGCTGCTGATAACCACCTTCGCGCTGGAAGCCTTGACGGGGCTGGTAGCCACCTTCGCGCTGATAGCCGCCCTGGAAATTCTGGCGGGGCTGATAGCCACCTTCGCGCTGGAAGCCTTGACGGGGCTGGTAGCCACCTTCGCGCTGGAAGCCCTGACGGGGCTGATAACCACCTTCGCGGTTGAAGCTCTGACGAGGCTGATAACCGCCTTCACGATTGAAGTTCTGACGGGGCTGATAGCCACCCTCGCGCTGGAAGCCCTGACGGGGCTGATAACCACGGGGCTGATAACCATGGTTCTCTTGTCCTTCCTCGACGGCATTGCCATTCGCGTCGTAACGAGGACGGTAGGTGCGACGCTCGCCGTCGGCACTGCTGCCGTAGACGGGGCGTTGGATGCGGGGTCGTGGAGTGCGTCCCTGTCCATAGCTGCGATTCTGATCTCTGTTGGCTGAGGGATTGAAGCCTTCACGGTTTCCTTCTGTTCCCTCGTTGGCGGCGAAATTCTCGCGCCATTTTTCGTCATTGTTTTCCATTGTCTTTTTATTGAAACTAAAAATAACTAATAATGTGAAATCTGTGGTTTGTCTAACTCATCAACTCGTCCGCTCGATCTCCGCTCGCTTTGCTTTGCAAAGAACTCGTCAACTTGTCAACTTGTCAACTCGTCAACTTGTCAACTCCTCAAATACCTGTATAGTTCCAGGGCGTAATCTGACGGAGTTCGGCCTTGATACTTTCGTCAACGTTCAGCGTCTCGATGAAATTGGCGATGCTCTCATGGCTGATGGCTGCTCCTGTGCGGGTGAGTGCCTTCAAAGCCTCATAAGGGTTGGGATAGCCTTCGCGGCGGAGGATGGTCTGGATGGCCTCGGCTACGACAGCCCAGTTCTGCTCGAGGTCGGCATGGAGAGCGTCCTCGTTGAGGAGCAACTTACCAAGTCCCTTGAGGGTGCTCTGGATGGCGATGAGCGTGTGGCCGAGGGGCACGCCTACATTGCGGAGCACGGTGCTGTCGGTGAGGTCGCGTTGGAGGCGGCTGATGGGCAGTTTCTGAGCGAGATGAATGAAGATGGCATTCGCCATACCCAAGTTGCCTTCGGAGTTTTCGAAATCGATGGGGTTGACTTTGTGGGGCATTGCGCTGGAGCCCACCTCGCCGGCCTTGACGCGCTGGCGGAAATAGCCCATAGAGATGTACTGCCAAACATCGCGGTCGAGGTCGGCCATGATGGTGTTGATGCGGCGGAGGGCATCGAAGAGGGCGCCAAGGCAGTCGTAGTTGGAAATCTGTGTGGTCCACTGCTCACGCTCGAGGCCGAGCTTCTCGCTGACAAACTGGTTGCCGAACTGTCGCCAATCCATCTGCGGATAAGCCACGTGGTGAGCATTGTAGTTGCCGGTAGCGCCACCGAACTTAGCCGTGATGGGGCAAGCACGCAGGAGGTCGACTTGCCGCTGCAGGCGATAGACGAAGACCATCAGCTCCTTGCCCAGACGGGTAGGCGAGGCGGGCTGACCGTGGGTCTTGGCGAGCATGGCAACATCAGCCCATTCGTTGGCCATCTGGGTCAGCGTGGCGATAAGCTTCTCAATGAGGGGATAGTAGGCCTCGTCGAGAGCCTCCTTGATAGAGAGGGGCACGCTGGTGTTGTTGATGTCCTGCGAGGTGAGGCCGAAATGGATGAATTCCTTGTAGGCATCGAGACCACCTATGGCGTCGAACTGCTCCTTGATGAAGTATTCGACAGCCTTGACATCGTGGTTCGTCACGCTCTCGATGTCCTTCACACGCGACGCATCAGCCTCCGAGAAGTTCTCGTAGATGCTGCGAAGGCGGGGAAATAATTCTGTGGGGAAAGAAGCAAGTTGCGGCAAGGGCAACTCACAAAGGGTGATGAAATACTCGATTTCTACACGTACTCTGTAACGAATAAGCGCGAATTCAGAGAAAAAACGATCTAAGGATGCTGTCTTCTGTCTGTAGCGACCGTCAATAGGGGAAATCGCCGTCAAGATGTCCAATTCCATAGCAAATGCGTTGTCAAATCAGTTGTATATTCTTGAATAATTGTGAGCTCAATAAACTTGAATCATAGTGATAACCATCACTGGTCATGAGTGTCTTTTATCCCTTTCTCTCGAAAGGCGGTGCAAAGATAGGCAATAAAAATGAATTAGGCGAGGAGAATGGGGAATAATTTTGCTTTTACAATCTTTTTTGATTTAGAATAAGCGGTAGGCGAAGAGTGGACCCGTCGTTGACACGGCGGGCACGGTGGCTGTTGCGAGGGAGTGAGCGTGCGAGGAGTTAGCGGGTGAGGGTGAATTTAAGGTTGAAACCGAAGTCCTGCGTGATGGTGGGGTAGGATGAGGTGGAGAGCAACGGGTCGTTGCGCTGACGATCGTAGTAGAGCGAGAAGGTCACGTAGCGGCTCATGGCGTAGTCGGCAGCAAAGCTGGTCTTGATGGCCCGGTTGCCGCTGGTGGCCTCTGACAGAGAGGTCTGGATGTTGCGCGTGATGGCATCCTGGTTGCGGAACGAGAAGTCGAAACGCAGGTTCAGGGAGTGCGCGAAGTTGCTGCGTCCCGAGTTGCGGCTGTTCTGATTGCGGTTGTTGGCCGTTTCGGAGTTGTTGGCGGTGTTGCGAGCCGAGTTCTTGCGGTTCTTGTCGGATGCGCGCTGACTGCTGCTCTTCTTCGAGAAGAGTTGGGCTATCTTGAAGTCGTCAATCTTGTAGCCCCAGCCGAAGACGACATCGGCAGAACTGGCCTCGTTGATCTGAGCGGAGGTCATGCTGAGGGTGAGTACACGCGTCTTGCGGTACTCGAACTTGAGCGTCATGTTGTTCTGCAGCGTCACGTTCAGTCCGGCAAGCGGCGAGAAGGACTCGTTGATGCTGACGGTGGAGATGTCGTACATCGATGAGGGAGCGAAGAGTCCCGTCGTCGCGTTCATGGCATAACCCATATCGTTGCCACCCATATATTGGATCCACGAAGAATAGGTGTTGTATGAGCCGACGGCATAGATGCTCTTGTAGCCGTGGGTGAGGGAGACGCTCTTCAGGTGGTCACGCACCCAAGGCAAGTTGGAGAGCCCCTTGTAGGTCAGGTTCCAGTTGGGAAGGATACGTGAGAGCGAGGGGAAGATGTCGAGGGGCGTTGATGCAGCCCGCTTGCCCGTATAGGCAGCCAGGAAGGCCGGAATCATCACGTCGCTGCCATAGGGGTCGACCGTTCCGTTCTCGGGGTTGAATGTCCCGCTCATGCCGGTAGCCTCTGGGTATTTGGTGCCGAGATAGCGCGCTTCGACGCGTTGCTGTATGAGCGGCAAGTATTCCTGGAACCGACGGAAGGCCTTGCTGTCATAGCCGTTGCCGGCATTACCTTTGCTCTGGAATGCCGTGCGGAGGCTGATGGTCGTCATGTTGAACGAGCCCGTCTGCGTAGTCGGGTTGCCAAAATACATGTATTGGATGCTCTTGGCGCGGTTGACGTTTCGGCTGGCGTTGAGGTCGATCTTCAAGTCGGGCAGAGGTTCGAGCGAAGCCTTGATCTGCACGTCCTCCATGGCGTTGGTCGTAGCGGGAGTCGCTACGCTTTCGTTGTTGAGGAGCCAGTTACGCTCCTTGGCCGTCTCGATGTAGTCGTCGCCTACAAGACCGAATGCGAAGCCCAGACCCGGACTCATCACGCCATTGAGCTTGCGTTGTCCCAACATGTCGCCCACATTAGGCATGAAGCCGGGCAGGGAGAGGGCGTAGGTGTTGCGATAGCTGACGCTGACGTTGCGCAGCATCATCAGGAATCGTGCTCCAGCTTGTGTCCATTGATACCATTTCTGGTCCTCAAGCTTTGGCTTGGCGACGACGTTGACGCGCAGTTTCAGCGGTTGGAAGATGGTTGCCGAGTCCGCGGTGCTTGCCGCTTGTAGGCTGTCGGGCAACTTCACGGACTCTAGCGTGAGGCTTTCGATGGCAGCGAGGGTGGCGCTGTCGTGGACGAGGCTATCGGGAGTGGTAGCGAGGAGGCTGTCGCGGAAAGCCTCGCGGCGCTTTGTCAACTCTTTCTCAGCTGCTTTCAGGGCTTTTTCCTGTTGCTTCTTGGCTTTCTTGGCTGCAGCGATGAGGTCCTTGGGCGGTTGAATCTTAATGGTGTTCTCGTCGACGAGCTTATAGCGGATATCGTAGGGTTTGCCCTTCTCGTCCTTCGCCGTGACGATAATGCGCTTGCTCTTCTGTCCGTGTTTGAGGTCGACGGCAGAGTCGGGCACAGCCACTTCGCCAGCGAAGCCTTTCACCTGTTTCTTCTGGGCGCTCGTACCCTTGGCGTTGGTCTGCATCTTTGTCGGGTCGTTGAGGGCCTTGAGGGCAGTGCTGTCGCCGGCAGCAGCTTTCTTCTGTGCGTCGGCAAGCGCTTTCTTCTTGGCTTCCTCCTCCTTCTTCTTGGCCTCTTGCTCCTTCTTCCTCTCTTGGTCCTTCTTCTTGCCTTCGCTCTTGATGGTGGAGGTTGAGAAGCGCTTGTTGGCCTCCTTAAGGAAGGTGGAATGGTTGTAGAGCGTTTCCATGTTCAACTTGCCGTTGAGGTTGATGGAGCGCTGCGTGTTGACCGTATTGCCGAGAGTGCTGCCATCCTCGAGTTCTGCTCCTCGTTTCCATGCATACGTGCCTTGGTAGGAACCGTCGAGCGCAATCCAGTCGGTAGCCGGAATCTTGTCGAGAGGAACTTTGTAGGAAAGTTGTGATGACTGCGAATAGTCGAGAGGCGTTCCGAAGCCGCGTATGCTGTGCATGACGCTGTCCTTCCATGCGCTGTAGTTGTCGGCATAGAGATCCTTGTTGACAGGCGTATAGGGCTCCTCAATCTCTGCATGGGTGCCGCTTTGGAAGGTGAAATGCAGCGCTTTGGTGAGGTCCCAGCGCAGGTTGAACTCACGGTTCCACAGGAAGGTAGGCGTCCAGCGGACGGGGATGGCCGTCGGTGACTCCAGGTTGTCCATGTCGCGCTCTTGAATCTCGTAGTAGTTGCGTACGATGTCCGTGTTGAACGTGATGCTCTGCGGCGCGAAGTTAAGGTTCTGGGCCTTGACCAGGTCGAGCCATTTCGACTTCGACTTGATTTTCTTGAACGGTTCCCAGGCCTTCCAGTTAGGCGTCCAACTGTAGTTGAGGCCACCGCGCCATGTCTTCTCGTGTTCGTAAACCGTCGTCTCGCCCGTGTTGTAGGTGTGCGTGTGATTGTAGTTGAACGTGAAGTTGGCGGGGTCGTAGGGCATGGGGTGCTTGCGCGACTGCACGTTCACCTTCACGCCCGTCAGCGAGAGGTTCTTGGTCACCTGCTTCTGTGTCGTGAGACTGGTGATGCTGTCTTTCTCGTGCTGTGTCGTAGCTGCGTCGAGGGCGTCGCTGAGGAGCATGTCCGTATCGAGCGGGTTGTACTTCGGCTTGATGGTCTCGCGAGCGTAGCTGTAGTATAGAGGTAGGTTCACCTTGGCCTTGGGCGGCAACAGCTTGCCCAGATCCATCTGCGTGGTGATGGTATAGTCGAAGGTGTTGTCGTCTGAACGCTCGCTCACGCTCTGTTCGAGGCCACCGAAGCCAGCCTTCTCATAGTGGCCTTGCACGTTGACTGAGCCGAGGTCGGAGAGTTGGATGTTCAGCGCAGCCTGTGCGGCCCAACCACCTTCGTTGGAGAACTCTTGGAGGCGCAACTCATTCGCCCATACCTCGACGCTCTTGACCGTGCGTCCGTTGTTGCGCACACCGATCATGATGGTCTTCACTTCGCCAAGAGTCGGGTTACCCATGACGGTGATGCGGTTGCTGGGGCGGTCGCTGTCGAAGTCGCTGAACTCCTGATTGAAGCTGGCGTTGCCGAGGCTCTTCTCGCGGTTGCGATTCTTCTTGAGCGATGTGAACTTGGTGAGGTCTATGTCGAGCATGTTCTCGGCAGGCCATACGGCTCGGCAGTCGTTGGGGCTGTAGGGGTCGTAGAGCGGGAAGCGCTCAGGCGTCAGCGTCAACGGAATCTCGTATTCGTAGTAGTTGCTCTTATAGTCTGAGCCCAGACGGATAAAGACCGATGTCTCGCCGTCGCGCAGGTCCGTGACGTCGTTGGCCAAGGCATTGGCGTGAACGAACATCTGTAGGTGCTTGTACTGTCGCATGTCGTAGTGACAGTTCTTGAATACGGCACGTGCGTCGCCCGGTGAGAGGTTCTTGGCGATGAGGGAGAGGGCTTGTTCGTTCGACTCCACTAGCTGGCTCTGGTTGGGGTCGGTCACGCGGCTGATGCCCGGCGGCAGGACATAGTTGACGGGCAGTTTCTCGTTGTTCTCCTCAATATTTACGGCGCCAACCTCGAGCGAGCCTGTTGTCGAGGACGAGGAGCCATTGTAGAGGCTCTGCTCGTAGCTTCGCCAGTCGGCCTGGACGAGGTCGAGGGTAGCGAAACGCAGGATAATAGGCTTCTCGAAGCCCGTCATGTACATACGGATAAAGCGGATGGAGGTGAAATCCGAGATGCCGCCTATGGCGCGCTCGAATTCCTCCAACGGGATGCGGAACTGGAACCATCGCTCAGGTTCCTTGTTGCCGTTGCGCAGCGATGCTGTGATGTGACGAATGTCGGAGATGAAGTTGCGCCCGACGATGGTGTCGCCCGGGTGTATGCTGACGTGGTATTGGAAATATTTCTCGTACTCATTGAGGGTGTAGTCTTGGTTGATATCCTCCACGTCAGGCGTTGTCTTGTAGGCCGTCTCGTAGCTCTCAGGCGAGTTCTCGGTGTCGGGAGAGTTGCCTTCGGGCAGGTTGATGCGCTTGTAGCGGTCGAGGATGCTGACGCGGTTGCGGTCGAAATCCGAGCCACGGTAGTAGTGGTAGTCGTCGCCCGCAGGGTCGGCCCAGATGCTGTCGAACACTTCGGGCGACACTTTCCCCTGGATGGCTGAGAGGTACTCGGCATAGGCACCATAGGTACGCTCTTGCTCGCTGTTGAGGCCATTGAGACCGACATCCTGACGTGCGCGCGCGCCTCCTTCATTATTGAACGCGTAGGTGACGCTGGAGCTGGTGGGCACGCGTCCCCATACGGTCGTGGTGTAATAGGTCTGGTTGTCGTCGATGGGCAGTCCGCTCTCGTAGAACTTCTTGCCATCCTTGAGCACGTCCTCGCTTATCTCACCGAGGTCGATGTAGAGTTCGCCACCGTAGCTCTGGTCGTCGCCCGTGTAGATGAAGGGGTCGAGCATCCAGAACTCGATGTATTCGAAGTTCTGCGCCTCGAAGTCGGGGTTGTCCATCTTGCGCATCATGCCGCCCCAGTTCTCCTTCGGGGTCAGGAGTCGGCCGTTTGTGTCAAGGTTGGGGTTGAGGTTGTAGGCTCCTCGCTCGGAGGGATAATAGGCCAGGTTCAGCACGTTCAGCGAAGCGGCCTCCTTGTAGGAGTTCTGTTTCTTGTTGGGGTAGAGGTCGCGCTCGAAGACCTCGCGGACGTAGTGGTTGGAGAGCTGGTTGAGGTCGCTCTTGATGTGGGCGGGCGTGAGCGAACTGCTGCGGCGCGTGAAGATGGGGTCGATGTAGTACCAGGCGAGACGGGCGCGCTGGTAGCCACTGCGCACGTCGTCAGTCAGTCGCGAACCTTCGAACGGAGTCGGTACCGAGGAGAGCATCCAAGCCTGTGGCTGCGAGATGCTTTGACGCGTCTTCGTGTTCTCGAAATCGTCCATGTACGAGGCTCCGCCCTGTATCTTGTGGTTCTGCCCGGCAATCAGTTGGGCGAAGTCCGCGCTGAAGGCAATCTGCGAGGGTGCGGTGAAGTTGAGTAGGGGGATGGCGTTCAGCGCATTGGTCAGCCATTGAGCCTCTTTCTTCCAGTCCATGTGCAAGCCCCAGAGCGTGTTCTTCAGAGGCTCCTCGCCCATGTTCACCTTGGTGGTCAGTGGCTGTTCGTTGAGGAATTGGAAGGTACCGCCCAGGACGAAGTTCTTGGAGAACTCATAATCCCAGTTGACGCCCAGCATCGTCTTGCGTTGCATGCCGTAGGTGTCGTTCGACTCCACACTGGCGTTGATCTTCGTGCCGGCATCAATGATGCTCTGGTTGAGGATATAGACCATACCCATGGAATAGTCCACGCGGTAGTCGACGTTCTCGGTCAGCGTGACGCCGCCGGCCGTGACGACCACCGACCCTTGGGCGATATTCGTTGCGCCGAGGTCAATCTCTGCGCCGTTCGTACCTTTGTAGCGACCGCTGAGCAAGAACTTGTTCTGCTCGGCCATCTGCTTGGCAATGGTCTTGGTGGAGTCGTAGAGAGCATCGAAGCAGTACTTGTCGGCGACTGCATCGCTGCCTATCCAGCGGCGCAGGTGGTCGCCAAAAGGTTCGGCTACAGGGAAAATGATACGTCCCTTAGAGATCGTGAATCCTTCGACATAGTCGAATTGGCCGTCGGAATTGGCACGGTTGTTGTTGTCCAAGCGGTCTAGATTCATGGCGCGCAGCAGGGGCGTTGCCTTCAGATTGGCTTCAGGAAGATAGGTCTGATAGACGCCTGCCGTGTCGTTCTGGAATTTCACGTCGAGGCGGAACTTCTCGCGCTGCGTTGAGGTGGCTCCGAGCGAGTAGATGTTCTTCATCATCAGGGGCCAGTTGCCCATTGCCGGCGAGCTGGTGGTACTCTTGATGGCCTTCACGTAGAGGCACTGCTTGTTGTCGGTCAGGTCGCTGGCGAACTCACCTACCTGGAAAGTCTGTCCGCCCAGCGTGTACTCAAACGCTACGGCCAGCACCTCGTCAGGCTCCAGCTGGAAGTTAAGCGAGACGTAGCCGAGGGCAGTGTTGATGGTGTACTCCGACGATGACAGCAGTCGGGCTGACTGCAGTTTCTCGTAGTCGGCACCGCCGTCAAAGTCGGGAATGGCGTCGAGCGTATTGGTCGCCTTGCTGATATCGCGTGCGTCAGGACATTGGTCGAGGATGGTCTGGTAGAGGTCGTTGGCACGGTTCTGAGGTTGGCTGGCAGCGATGCCGCTCCAGTTAGTGTTGTGAATGTGCTGCGCCTCGCCCAGATCGGTGAAGGCGATAAGGTTACGGTTGTTCTGCGTCGAGGCCGATTTGTTGGTTACCCACAGTTCCACGCGCTTCAGCGTGATGCCGCTGGCGATGGTCGGAAGCGTACGCATCCAGCGGTCGTAGTTGTCGCGGAAGTAATGCGAGAGCCAGAAGTGGCGGTTCTCTTCGTAGTCGACGGCCGAAATCTCGTAGTTTGTCGTCTGTGTGCCACCTTTCGAGCTGACGCTCTTTGAGGCCGATTTCTTTTGGCTGACCACCGTCTGCAACTTCAACTTACCGAATTGCAGGTCGGTACGCAGACCGAACAGGCTCGATACGCCGTGGATGAGGGTGGAGTTGGAAGGCATCGAGACGTTACCGGCTTCCACCAGTTTCACGATTTCGTCCTCCTTGCCATCGTATTTCAACTTCATCTGCTGGCCATCAACTTCCATGCTGGCCTCGGTGTTGTAGTTGATCTTCATGTTCACCTTGTCGCCCACTTTACCGGTGACCGAGAGATTGATCTTCTCGTCGAAGTCGAAGCCGAATGTCTTCCTGCGGTTGGCGGCGAGCGAAGGATTCTTGATTTTCTTGAGGTTACCGCCCATCTTCAGGTCGGCCGAGCCTTGCGTCTTGATGCTGACGCCGCCAGGACCGAAGATCTTCTCGGCAGGTCCCAAGTCGAAGTTGATGTCGGTGAAGTCGAACTTACTCTTACCTTCGCTGTCATATTCTTGTCGGTTCTTCTCGCGATAATAGCTCTGCATGGACCGCTTCAAGCTCCATTGCTGGAACTCGTCGGGTGTCATCAGGATGGGCGTATTCAGGTAACCGCCAGTGCCCAGTTTCATGCCGACACGGTAGTTGCCCGTCAGCGAGTCCATCTCAGTCACTTGCTTCAGGTTGTCCGGCATACGGATGGATACGGCCGCCGTGTCCAAATCCTCGACGGTCTCTGGCGAGGTCTTCTGAGGGGTGGTGCGGAGGCTGTCGACCTGAGCATAGGTGGAGAGTGAAAGGTGAAATACGAATAATAGGACAATGCTGCGTAGGCTGTGAAACCTATGCAGGGCCTTTATTCTAAAGAAATCCTTATTCTTCACTTTTCACTTTCCACTTTTCATTCTCATAGCATCTTTAACGCCAGCTTGATGACGCGCTCTACGTTGGCGTCGGGCTCAGCGCGAAGGATGCCCAAGACAGCTTTCTGCGATGGAGCGGGCGAGAAGCCGAGCATCACCAAAGCGGCCACGGCCTCGTCCTGCACCTCCTTGTTAGCGGCGCTTATTGGCTGAGACGAGGGAGCCCCTGCTGCAGCATCAATGCCGAGGGCTACAATCTTATCCTTCAGTTCTACGATGATGCGCTGTGCGGTCTTGCCGCCTATGCCTTTCGCCGATTTCAGCAGACGCTCGTCGCCGCGAGAGATGGCGTCGCACAGTTCTGCAGGCGTCATGGACGAGAGGATGACGCGTGCCGACTGCCCGCCTACACCACTGACGCTTGTCAGCAGGACAAACAATTCACGTTCCACCTTCGTGGCGAAGCCCCACAACTGGTAGGCATCTTCGCGGATGGATTCGTAGGCATACAATTTAACATCGCCATGCAGTCCCTGGATGGCGGTGTAAGTGTTCAGGCTGATACTCAAGCCATAACCAACGCCATTGGCGTCGAGCACAGCCAGGGTGGGGGAGAGCTCGGCAATCGAGCCGCGGATGTATTCAATCATAGATCTTGCGCGTATATCTTTATTAATAACGCGCGCAAGCCCTTTTTATTGTGTCAACTGGCATTTAAGTGGCCTTCAAAGATGAAAAGGCTGCTTCACGTGCTCCGGATCACTTCAGGTATTGGGCCAGTTTGCTGCCATTGCGGGTCAGTCCGATGGCGATACCGATGGCGTTCAGGCGAGCACCGCGAAGCGAGGTGTGCGTGTGGTCTTTGTTGTAATATTCTTTCGTAGCTTCTTGCCCTATTCCGTCGAGGGCGTCGGCAGTAATGTTGTGCAGGTCAACGAACTCGCATCCCGTCTCCGCTGCGACCTCGCGGTACCATTTGCCATACGAGTCGTTACGACGTTCGATCTTGCCGTTCTGCCATTCGTTCCTCGGCGTCAGGCTGACCAGGATAGGCGTAGCTCCCTTTTCGCGACAGTCGTCAATCATCTTCTTCAGGTACCAGCCGAAAGAGTAGACGACTTCGTTGTAGGCCTCATCCTGCAGAACGACGCGGCTCACGCAACTCGTGTCGGCCGTTCCGGGAATGTCACCGCGATGCTTGCCGCGATGCAGTTCGCCGATGTCATTGTGGCCGAACTGGATGAGCACGAAGTCGCCAGCCTGCAGGTCGTTGTAGACCTTCTCCCAGCGCCCCTCGCGGAGATAGGTGCGGCACGAGCGACCAGCCTGAGCGCAGTTGATGAACGTGATCTTGTTCTCGTCGAAGATGCGCCATGCCTGTGAGCCCCAGCCCCACATACCTGTGGAGTCTCTGTCAGTATTCTTCACTGTAGAATCGCCTGTGATGAAGACTACGGGCTTACCTTGTTCGCGCTTGACGCCCGTCGTCGGTAGCTGCAGGTTGATTATCATCGCCTTCAGTGGCTCCAGCTCGGGATGCGAGCAGGCCATCAGCCCTTCGGCTGCACAGCGCGCATTGTGCTCGGCGCCGAACTTCGAAGTGTGGATGTTGTCGAGGTAGAAGTGATAGTTCAGTTTCCACGAACTCATCTTCTCGTACTTGCTGGCCGACAGTTCGTTCAGGTCGACGAATGGTACATTCATCTCCTCTGCGATCTGCTTGGCCCACAGACCGAATGTCTCGTTCACGCGGACAGGCTCCCAGATGCGGGTTCCCTCTGCTGTCCCTGAGGGGGATGCCGTTGCTCGGTTGGCAGCTTTCAGGGGAGCCGCAGATCCCTTGGGGGCCTCTGGCTGCCTCTTCCTCGGTGTCAGGCTCATCAGAATCGGGTGCGCGCCCAATGCCCTTGTCTCGCGCACGAACTTACGCATATATTCGCCGTAGCTCCACACGGTTTCCGTGCGGCCTTTGTTCGGGCCTTCCTTCAGCGTCACCACCAGCGAGTCGGTCGCTGAGATGCCGCGGATGGTTGCGCGGCAACGTCCGCTGTCGAACGGGCCGTTATCGTTGTGCCCCAGTTCGATAATGACGTAGTCGCCTGGACGTATGCCCTTCTTCACGTCGGGCCATAGTTGGTTGTAGAATGTTCGCGAGCTGGTGCCGCCGAGCGCTTGATTCTCCACGGTGATCTTCGACTCGTCGAAGTATTTGTGCTCATAGAATCCCCAACCCCACTGGCCGTTGTCGCCATTGCCTTTGGTGCCTGTGCGCATCGTCGAGTTGCCCACCAGAAAAAGCACGGGGTTGGCCCCTTTCCGGCTGCTGCCTGCTGCAGGGCGAGCCGTTTTCACTTTCTCCAGCGAGTCAAGCGTCAAGTCAACCACTTTGTTGACATCGTCCATCGGTTTATAGTCAGCCTGTTGGGCATTGGCGCTTGTGAACATGAAGCCCGCCAGGGCCAGCCATGCGATTGTTCGTTTCATAGTCAGTATTGGTTTGTTCGTTATTTCGTTGTTTTGCTTGCAAAGGTACAACTTTTCTTGGAATAATGGACGATTAGAGCACGAAAAGTGGTGAAAGAATGTTTTTTGTAAGGTGATTGAGCGTTGAACTTCCATTCGATTTGCCTTGAACGACCACTCGTTCATCCAAAAACATACAGTCGTGTCAGTCATTCCATCATGATGGAATAACCGATTCAACCGTATGCTTGGGGCGTTTCGATTGATTCATCGGTTGTTGCTGTCCAATGGCTTCGACCCTTCTGCCTATTCGGAATAGGCTGAATACCAGTTCGATCAGTAGCCAGGGAGCAGATGCTTTTGCTTGCAGGTCGGTACTTAGCGCCCCTTCACGTCGCTGTGGCTTTGGAATGAACGCGGAATGACAGGGGGCTCGTCATTGCTTGCTTGGAGTCTTTAGCATGATGGTGTGTGCGCCTGTTTGCGTATGCGCGGACGTAATAAACAAGGTGTGTTTAGCATTATTAACCGCTGTTTTTTTGCTATTCCAAATAAAAAGCGTACCTTTGCGGCGCTTTTTTTAATCACGTCGAACGAATAAACGCTAAACGAAAAGAATATGGCATTGAAAATCGTTGTGCTGGCCAAGCAAGTGCCAGACACTCGTAATGTAGGCAAGGACGCTATGACGGCCGAAGGTACGGTCAATCGCGCAGCCCTGCCTGCTATCTTTAACCCTGAAGACCTGAACGCTCTGGAGCAGGCTCTTCGACTGAAAGAGCAGCACCCGGGCTCCACCGTAGGCGTGCTCACGATGGGACCTCCTCGTGCTGGCGAGATTATCCGTCAGGGCCTTTATCGCGGCGCTGACACGGGCTGGCTGCTGACCGACCGTCTCTTCGCTGGTGCCGACACGCTGGCTACGAGCTATGCCCTGGCCACAGCCATCAAGAAGATTGGTGATGTCGATATCGTCATCGGTGGTCGTCAGGCTATCGACGGTGACACCGCACAGGTCGGACCTCAGGTCGCCCAGAAGCTGGGACTGAATCAGGTGACTTACGCCGAGGAAGTTTCCGTAGAGGACGGCGTGGCTACCGTCAAGCGCCTCATCGATGGGGGCGTAGAGACCGTTCAGGCTCCTCTGCCCGTCGTCATCACCGTCAACGGAAGTGCTGCTCCCTGCCGCCCGCAGAACGCTAAGCTGGTGATGAAGTACAAGCGCGCCACCTGCCCGATGGAACGTCCTGCCGAAGGTACGCCCTACGACAGCCTCTACGACGAGCGTCCCTATCTGACCCTCAATCAGTGGAGCGTGGCCGACGTGGACGGCGATCCCGGCCAATGCGGTCTGGCAGGCTCGCCTACGAAGGTGAAGGCTGTCAAGAACATTGTGTTCCAGGCTAAGGAGTCGAAAACTTTGACGGCTTCAGACGCTGACGTCGAGGGATTGATCAAAGAATTGTTGGACGAAAAGATTATTGGATAACGAGATATGAATAATGTATTTGTTTATGTTGAGATAGAAGGTACACAGGTACAGGAAGTATCTCAGGAACTGCTGACCAAGGGTCGTAAGCTCGCTAACACGTTGGGCGTGGAACTCCATGCCGTCGTTGCCGGCACAGGCATCAAGGGCAAGGTTGAGGAGCAGATTCTGCCTTACGGCGTCGACAAGCTCTTCGTCTTCGACGGCGAAGGTCTGTTCCCCTATACTTCAGCTCCTCACACCGACATCCTCGTCAACCTCTTCAAGGAAGAGCAGCCGCAGATCTGCCTCATGGGCGCTACCGTCATCGGTCGCGACCTCGGTCCCCGCGTCTCCTCGTCACTCACCAGCGGCCTCACCGCCGACTGCACGGAGCTGGAGATTGGCGAGTACGACGACAAGAAGAGCGGTAAGCACTACGACCAGCTGCTCTATCAGATTCGTCCCGCCTTTGGCGGTAACATCGTCGCCACCATCGTCAACCCCGAGCATCGTCCGCAGATGGCTACCGTCCGTTCGGGCGTGATGCAGAAAGCCCTCTACGAAGGCGCTTGCCGCAAGGAAGTCGTCTATCCCGAAGTCTCGAAGTATGTCTCGCCCGAGGCTTACGTCGTGAAGGTCCTCGACCACCACGTGGAGGCTGCCAAGCACAACCTGAAAGGTTCGTCCATCGTCGTTGCCGGTGGCTACGGCATGGGCTCGAAGGAAGGCTTCGACATGCTGTTCGACCTGGCCAAGGTGCTGCACGGCGAAGTAGGCGGCTCGCGTGCTGCCGTCGATGCAGGCTTCTGCGACCACGACCGTCAGATCGGTCAGACCGGTGTCACCGTTCACCCGAAGGTGTACATCGCCTGCGGCATCTCCGGACAGATTCAGCATATCGCTGGTATGCAGGATTCGGGCATCATCATCAGCGTCAACTCCGACCCCGATGCGCCCATCAACCGCATTGCCGACTACGTGATCGTGGGCACCGTGGAAGAAGTCGTGCCCAAACTCATCAAGTACTACAAACAAAACAGTAAATAAAAGCCATGGCAAACTACTATACTGATCATCCGGAAATTGCGTTTCACCTGAATCATCCGTTGATGAAGCGCATTGTAGAACTTCGTGAGAAGGGCTATGCAGATAAGGATAAGTTTGAAGATGCTCCTGTCGACTTCGGTGATGCCATCGAGAACTATCGTCAGATTCTCGACATCACAGGCGACGTGGCGGCCAATATCATTGCTCCCAACAGCGAGAGCGTGGACCTCGAAGGCCCGCACCTCGAGAACGGCCGCATGATTTATGCCAGCAAGACCTTCGAGAACCTCGATGCCACGCGCAAGGCAGGCCTTTGGGGCGTCTCGATGCCTCGTCGCTACGGCGGTCTGAACCTCCCGAACATCGTCTTCTCGATGCTGAGCGAAGTCATCTCAGCTGCCGACGCTGGCTTCCAGAACATCTGGAGCCTGCAAAGCTGCATCGACACGCTCTATGAGTTCGGCTCCGAGGAGCAGCGCCAGAAGTTCATCCCCCGCATCTGTGCGGGCGAGACCATGTCTATGGACTTGACCGAGCCCGATGCCGGCAGCGACCTGCAGCGCGTCATGCTGAAGGCCACCTACAGCGAGGAAGAAGGTTGCTGGCTGCTGAATGGCGTCAAGCGCTTCATCACCAACGGCGACTCCGACATCCACCTCGTTCTGGCCCGCTCCGAGGAAGGAACGAAGGACGGCCGTGGTCTGTCGATGTTCATCTACGACAAGCGCCAAGGTGGCGTCAACGTGCGTCACATCGAGCACAAGCTCGGCATCCATGGCTCGCCCACGTGTGAGCTTACATATAAGAACGCGCGCGCGGAACTCTGCGGTAGCACGCGTCTCGGACTCATCAAGTATGTGATGGCCCTCATGAATGGCGCCCGTCTCGGCATCGCAGCTCAGAGCGTCGGCGTCGAGCAGGAAGCCTACAACGAAGGTCTCGCCTATGCCAAGGAGCGTGCTCAGTTCGGCCAGAAAATCATCGAGTTCCCTGCCGTCTACGATATGCTCAGCCGCATGAAGGCCAAGTTGGATGCAGGTCGTTCGTTGCTCTATCAGACAGCCGCCTACGTGGATGTCTACAAGTGCTTGGAGGATATCGAGCGCACCGACCGTAAGCTCACTCCCGAGGAGAAGCAGGAATTGAAGAAGTATCAGCGCCTGGCCGATGCCTTCACGCCACTGGCCAAGGGTATGAACTCGGAGTATGCTAATCAGAATGCTTACGACGCCATCTCCATCCACGGCGGTTCCGGTTTCATCATGGAGTACAAGAGCCAGCGCCTCTACCGCGACGCTCGTATCTTCAGCATCTATGAAGGTACGACCCAGCTGCAGGTCGTGGCTGCCATCCGCTATATCATCAATGGCACGATGCTTGCCAATATCAAGGAGATGGCCAGTTCGATTTGTTGCGACTCAGCAGCAACGGACATCGCTGCGCTTAAGGCTCGCGTTGAGGCCCTCATCCCTGTTTACGAGGAAGCCCTCGCAACCGTCAAGGCTCTTGACAATCAGGAGGCTATTGACTTCCTCTCACGCCGCCTGTATGACATGACCGCCGAGATCGTGATGTCCCTGCTCATCATCCGTGATGCAGCTCAGGCTCCAGAGCTCTTCGAGAAGAGCGCTGTCGTCTATGTTGGCATGACGGAGGAGGATGTCATCGGCAAGGCTGCCTACATCCGCAACTTCAACCCCGAGAGCCTCAGCAGCTTCCGTGCTGCCGAGAAGGGCGCTGAAGAAGCTTAACAATTACCACCACGAAACCATGGGGGCGTCAGTCATGCTGCTGATGCCCCTGTGTGTTTCCTAATCAAATCGTGTTTGTGATGTCTTTTGAACACGACGCTTTCATCGCTGAGGTTTACGATGTCGTCCGTCAGATTCCTGCTGGGCGTGTTTTGTCCTATGGTCGCGTCGCCGAATTGGCGGGCTGGCCCAATCATTCGCGAGCGGTGGGACGTGCGATGAAGGAGGCGCCGCTTGAGTTGGAACTACCCTGCCATCGGGTGGTGAATAGTGTCGGGCGCACGGTACCGGGCTGGCATCAGCAAGCTATCCTGCTGATGTCCGAAGGTGTGCGGTTGAAAGACAATGGATGTGTCGATATGAAACGGTTCACTTGGGAACCATGAGCGCGTTGACGAGCAGCTTGGCCGTCAACCGAATGTTCTCTTGAGCGACTTCTTTGCGCATCGCCTCAGCTTCAGGAAGGGTAGGGGGATTGGTGCATAGCGCTTCAGCAAATCCTGCTTGCAACAGCGCTTTGCGGTCGTTAATCTGCCCTGCGACGAGCACCACGGGGACGCTATGCGATTTAGCCCTGTTGAGAATGCCCATAGGTGCTTTCCCCATGACCGTCTGGCTGTCGGCTCGTCCTTCGCCTGTGATGACGAGGCCGGCGTCGGCCAGTTGGCGGTCGAAGTCTGTCAGTTCTGTCAGCAATTCTATGCCGCTTCGTTGTCTGGCATTCATGAATTGCATGAGGGCATAGCCCAATCCTCCGGCGGCTCCGGCTCCTGGAGACTGCGCTTTGTCGATGTACATCTTCGTTGCCGCCTCTTCGGCAAACAACCGAGCCCTGTGGTCGAGTTCCTTTACCATCTGGGGTGTAGCACCTTTCTGCGGACCGAAGACAGCTGCCGCTCCTTTAGGTCCATAGAGCGGGTTGGCGACATCGGAGGCAATGGTAAATCGCACGTCCATCGGTAGGAATGTGCCTTGCAGCGCCTCCATCATCCCTTGTCCGGCATCGCTTGTGGCGCTACCGCCCAGACCGATGATGAATTGCTTACAGCCTCTCTGCAAGGCGTCGATAATCAACTGGCCTACGCCATAGCTGCTGGCGATGAGCGGATTTCGTTCTTCGGGCAGCAACAAGTTCAGTCCGATGACCTTCGCCACTTCAATCACGGCCGTCTGGCCCAGAATGAGATAGGACGCGGTAACAGGGCGTCGTAAGGGGTCGCAGGCCGTGACTTCAATCATCTCGCCGCCACAGGCTGAGTGATAAGCCTCTATCCATCCTTCGCCGCCATCGCTAATGGGAACCGTGACGACCTCAGCCGCCGGGCAGGCAAGGAGTACACCCTCTCTCGCAGCCGCATTAGCTTCGACAGAGGAGAGGCATCCCTTGAAGGAATCGATGGCGATAACGATTTTCATGGAAAGGCGCAGCTTCTAGATTGTCTAGATGCTCTAGAAATTCTAGATGCTCAAGATTAACCAGCGATTTCGTCGAACAACTGTTCCAACACTTCGGGGAAGTGAGCCATCTCCAGAACATGGACCTTGTCGGCAATTGTCTCGGGAGTGTCGTCGGGAGCGACGGGAGTGCTGAACTGTGCAATAATCTCGCCTCCATCGCAGACGGACGTGACGTAATGGATGGTGATGCCTGTCTCGGTGTCGCCTGCAGCTTTCACCGCTTCATGGACATGGTGGCCCCACATCCCCTTTCCTCCATGACGCGGAAGGAGGGCCGGGTGTATGTTGACGATACGGCGTGGAAAGGCGTCGATGAGGAAATCAGGTACCATAGGCAGGAAACCTGCCAGGACGATGAACGCAATCCCATACTCCTGCAACAGGGGCAGGATGACGCTTGGGTCATTCAACTGTGCCTTGGGGACGACAGCCGAAGGAACGCCCAGACGCTTGGCGCGTTCGAGCGCATAAGCATCAGCACGGTTGCTGACGACAAGAGCACAGTCCACTCGTTCTGAGGCTTCGAAATAGCGGATGATATTCTCGCAGTTTGTGCCGCTGCCCGACACAAAAATGGCAATTTTCATGAGCTTGGAGGTTTATTTTGCGGCAAAGATAAGGAATAAATGAGAGAAAACGGAAAAAAAGAGAAAATAATCGAAGAAAGATGTCGTAAATTGGTCGAGAATCGCTACCTTTACACCGCAAAACTCGTAAACTAACTCAAATTACTATGCGAAAAAACTTTCTTCTGATGCTTTTGGTCGTAGCGACCACAGCTTTCGCCCAGCGCACCCCTACGATGGGTTGGAGTTCATGGAACACTTTTGCTCTTAACATCAACGAGGGTCTGATCAAGCAGCAGGCTGATGCCATGCACAACTCGGGCTTGCAGGCTGCAGGCTATCAGTTCGTCAACATCGACGACGGCTACTGGGATGGTCGTGGCGAGGATGGACATCTGCGCCTGAACACCAAGTTGTTTCCTCACGGAATGCGTCCTCTCGTCGACTATATCCACAGCCTCGGTCTGAAAGCTGGTATATACAGCGATGCCGGCGACAACACTTGCGGCTCGGGCAACCGTCATGCCTGGGGCATTGGCGTAGGCTTTGCCGGTCACGAAGAACAGGATTGCCATCTCTATTTCATCGATTGGGATTTCGACTTCATCAAGGTCGATTACTGCGGAGGTGCTCACATGCGCTTGGATGAGCAGGCTCAGTACACCAAAATCGGAAACGCCATCAAGAATTGCGGTAAGCCCGGCATCGTCTACAACATGTGCCGTTGGGCATACCCTGGCACGTGGAGCGCTGATGTGGCCGATTCATGGCGCACGACAGGCGATATCTACGATGCTTGGAAGAGCGTTAAGGGCATCCTGGCTGAGAACCTCTACCTGAGTGCTTTCTGCCACGACGGTCACTACAACGACATGGACATGCTGGAGGTTGGCCGCTCGATGTCGCAGGTGGAGGACGAGACGCACTTCGGTATGTGGTGCATCATGTCTTCGCCCCTGCTCATTGGTTGTGATATGGCCAAGATTCGCCCCGAGTCGCTGAAGCTGCTCTGCAACAAGGACCTCATCGCCTTGAACCAGGACCCCTTGCACCTGCAGGCCTACGTTGCCGAGAAGCAAGGCGAATGCTACATCCTCGTCAAGGATATCAAGAAGCTGCAGGACAAGGAGCGCGCTTTCGCTATCTACAATCCCAGCGACGAGGAGCAGACCGTTCGCCTGAACTTCGGGACCATCGACCTTGGTGGGCGCGTTGAGCTCTACGACTGCTTCACAGGTTCTACTGGTGCTACCACGGGCATCGTTGCCTTCACGGTCCCTGCTCATGGCACCAAGATTTTCCGTGCTAAGGGCCAGAAGCGCATCGAGCGCCAAGTCTATGAGGCGGAGACCGCCTACCTCCCCGCCTATCAGGAACTGCGTAACAATCAGGCTGAGAAATCTGGTGTCTTCGCCTCTGCCGACAACTGCAGCGGAGGCTATAAGGCATGCTGGCTGGGCGGACGTGCCGACAATGATATCCAATGGAATGACGTCTACGTGCAGAAGGCAGGTGTTCGCCGCATGACCATCACCTACTTCAGCGGCGAGGATCGCGACATGGACCTCGAGGTCAACGGGCAGCATATCACCCGTCTGTCCACTCATTCGCGCGACTGGGCTCAACCCGCTACCATCTCGCTCGACATCAACCTGCAGAAGGGGCGCAATAGCATCCGCCTGTCCAACGCCTCTGCTTGGATGCCCGACATCGACAAGATGACGTTGCAATAAATTGATAGGGGACTATTTGCCCCTCTCCTTTTTGTGACAAATAAAGGCTGCAATGACCGCGTTGCAGCCTTTATTTGTTCTTTATCGTGCTCATTTGAGCGCAAAATGATGGTTTTTAACAAAAAAAGTTTGGCTTGAGCGCGAATAATATCTACTTTTGCGCGGAATTTCTGCAAATACTTATCCATCATGACGCGTCATACCGCTTCTTTTTTTCTCGTGTTCGTGTTCGTGTGCTTCGGTGTCAGCCTCAAGGCTCTTGCTGCTGATGCCGATTCGCTTTTCGTTGCTCTTCAGAACGGTCGACTGGATGTCTATCCCACTTCGTTGGTGAAAGAACAAGCCGAAGTCGGCAGTAAGTTTGTCGTCACGACCATCGATGGGCAGCAGCATGCCTATCCGCAGTCGCAACTCCTTTCTGTAGGCAATACGTGCCCTGTCGAGAAACCAGTGTTCACCTCATTTAAGTTCAACAACAAGTTCAACGGGAATGTCCATGCCGATGTCGCTTGCGAGATTGGAGCCGACGGCCTCATCACAGCCTCCGTGCCAGCTATCGGCAAATGGCTGACCCCCAGCTTCCAGCGCTCGCATGCTGAGTCACAGGCCTACGTGGGGCGTGAGCTGCAGCATAGTAAAGTCACGCGCCGCAGTTTTGCGGAACTCGTCGACTATGTCCTCACGATGCCTGGTTGGCAGGTCCTGACGTTGGAGACCTCCGGCGAAGGTGGCGATCCGGTCATTCCCACGCCCGACTACGACCAAGAGCAGATCACGCTGACTGCCGACATGCTCTCGACCAATGCGCCCACGATGAATGCCAATGAGGATCTGCCTTCGATTATTGACGGCGACCCCAACACGTTTTATCACTCCACTTGGAGCGGTTCGGGCTATGAGGTGCTGCCCCTCGACAGTTGCCCATGGATTGAAGTGACGCTCCCTGATGCCATCTATGCCCTCTCTTTCCGTTATATGACGCGTAGTGCCGACAACCGCTGGCCTACGGCTTTCCGCATCGATGTCAGCACCGATGGCAAGACGTGGAAGTCGGTTCGGACATTCACGTCTGAGGACGATGGGATGCCACGCTCGTCACTTACGTGGTGGGATTCGCCCGCCATCGACCTCGGCGGTTTCTATCGTCGCGTGCGTTTCGTCATGACGGCTTGCGACTACAAGAACTATCTCTGCCTTGCCGAACTTGAGCTCTATAATGTAACTTATCATAGTGATCCCGATCCCACGCCTACACCAGACATCAAGGATGGCGAATCGCTTGAATGGCAGCCTTATGGTACGAACTACACCGTCAGCATCGACTGGCCGACTGATCGCGCCGTCAGTGTGCCCGCGGTCTACATCACTACCGATTCTGGCCGTCTGCCTTACGATAAGACTACCTATCTGTCTGGTACATTCCGCATTGATGGAGCCGGCGTCTTTCCGGATATGGACGTAACGCCTATGGAGATTCGCGGTCGCGGCAATAGCAGTTGGGCGGGCGAGAACGGCAAGAGCCCTTATCGCGTCAAGTTCGCCTCGAAACAGAAGCCCTTCGGCCTGACAAGCGGCAAGAACTGGATCCTCTTGGCCAACAGACAGACGGGTTCCATGATGTCCAATGCCATTGGCATGAAGGTAGGGCAGCTCGCAGGTACAGCAGGGGCCAATCATGTCATTCCCGTCGAGCTGTACATCAACGGGAAGTACCGCGGCAGCTATAACTTCACTGAGAAGGTGGGCTTCTCGAACAACAGCATCGAGCTCGACGATGAGTCGCGGGCTGCTATGCTCGAACTGGACTCCTACTATGACGAACCCTACAAGTTCCGTGGCGATTACTACGATATGCCCGTCAACATTAAGGAACCGGAGTTTGATGAGATTGATCTCAATCGTCAGATTACGGTGGAAGACATCCGTGCCGACTGGAATGGGTTGCTTTATGCCGTGGCAAACGGCTTGGACATCTCCAACTACGCTGACATCGACACGCTGGCAGCCTTCTATCTGGCCAACGAGTATATCCTCAATCAGGAACTGATGCACCCGAAGAGCACCTTCGTCTACAATGCCGACATCGTAGGTGGCAATAGTAAGTGGATGTTCGGACCGATATGGGACCTCGACTGGGCCTTCGGCTACGAGGGCAGCAGTCGTTACTACGTAACAGGCGCTACCGATGACTTCACTACGCGTCGATGGATGGAATGCAACCAATTCTGGATTGACATTCGCAATTCTGGTCCCACTTTCGACCGCCCCTACTATAAAGCCTGGACGCGCTTTATCCGCTCAAATGCTGTCGAGGAACTCTTGGACTATTGCGACGAGTACTATCAGTATGCCAACTCATCCTTCGTCCACAACGGACAGATGTGGGGCGATGGCTATAACTACGATTCGAATGTCAGCAGTGCCAAGAAATGGCTGCGCACGCGTGCTGATTATATCTACAAACATCTGGATGAGTACGACCTCAGCGACGAACTGCCCGAGGACGAGCCTTGGCAGCCCTACGAAGACGATTTCACGCCTACGGTGACGCCCGAGCAGTACCTTGACGCTTTCGTCACGATCGACACGGATCACAACTACCGCATCTTCACGCAGTTCAACGGCAGCGATTTCACCGCCCACAAGTACTATCTCGGTCGTGACGGACGACTGACCGATAAGGTGCTCGACGATGACATCGTCACCTTTGTGCACACGGAAGGAAATGTAGGTACGGGCAATAGCGACTTCTTCGTCAGTCCCGCATGGCGAACGGATTTCTATTACACCAATCCTACGCTTAGCAACAACAGTTCGGGTGATCTCGTTCCGCGCGGTTATATCAGCACCAACACCAGCCTCCACCGCGACAACTGGGAGGGCCAGGTCTGGTACAAGGATGGCGACTACTACGCCGTACGTTCTACCAACTCACCTGCTGGCTCTTGGGGTGCCGAGACCTATTGGACAGTCGAGGATCTCGAGGGCGACGGCTTCCCTGAGGCAGGTTACTCTTGGACGCCTGCATTCTATTGGCAGCTCGAAGACCTCGGACTGAATCCCACTGTCGGCGTCCGCGAACTCGTGGACGATGAGTCGCATCTGCCTGTCTATGACCTCGCAGGTCGTCGGGTGGCTGACACCTTGAGAAGCTTCATGGAGGTGCGCAACCATCGCCCCGGCATCTATATCGTAGGCGGCCGCAAGCGCGTTATTAAATAGAGAATCACAGAGCCCCCTCCATTTCCCGAGGGGGCTCTTGTTTTGCCCCAGCCTAAATTCCGGCGCCCTCTGGGCGCTGTACCAACGATATTACCGCCTTTATAGGATGTAGGATCTATAGAATTCCCCGACGTCCTGGAAAGCCGAGGTAATATGGTTTCCCTTTTTCGTGTTTTTTTGTTAAAGTTTTTTCTTTTGTCCGGTTTTGTGGCTCGTTTGTTGAGAAAGCAAAGAAGAAGCGTTGCTGCTATCGGGAAAAATGCCTACCTTTGCGCCATAGAAACCACTAAAGATACAGAAAATGATGACGAAAAAGTTCTTATTATTGGCCATGTTTGTGTTAGGCGTCAATGGCATTTATGCCGACGATTTTGCCTATCCCTATCTTGTATTCACCAATACCGATGGCTCGCAGACGGTTGTCGCTTCGGAGTCGTTGGAACTCACGATTGTCGATGGTCAGTTGGTGGCGAAGAATGGCACGGCGACCACGTCGCTTACGCTGGCCAACCTTGCAGCTATGCAGTTCTCGACGACCAAAGATGGTATCGCCGACGAGATTGTCACGCTGGCAGATGCTGAGTCGATAACGCACTCGCAGCCAACAGCCATCTACGACCTCAGCGGGCGTCGCGCCTATCAGCCTATGGGAAAGGCAATGCGTCGCGGCGTCTACGTTGTCCGCAATGCCAATGGTAAAACCTCAAAAATAGCAGTCAAATGAAACGGATCATGCTCTTTCTTTTGTCCGTGGCTGCTACAGTAGCAGCTGTGGCGCAGACCTTGAATGTCGAGGTCGGTAGTGTCACCTATCAGTTCCCTGCCGCCGAGGCGGGGGAGATGGTCTATGCCGACGGGACAAGCCTTACTATATTAAATAAGGTGTTCACCCTCTCGGACGTGATGCGTATGTACGTGGATGCCTCTGAGGTCGAGGCTGCCACCGTCAGCGTCGAGTACAGCGGCACGCAGGCCACGGTCAAGGTGGCTGGTGATATCGCCCAGTATGTCGACGCTACGGTCAGCGGTGCGCATGTCAGCATCGCGCAGAGCGATGCAGTGGCCGATGAGATCACTTATTCGCTCTCGGGCACGAGTTCGGATGGTGAGTTCTATATGACGGGTTCTTACAAGACCACTGTCGAGCTGCGCGGTCTCTCGCTCACGAATGCCACGCCCGTCTACTCTGGAGCGGCCGTTTGCATTATGGATGGCAAGCGCGTGGCGCTCAGCGTCAAGAGTGGTACGACCAATACACTTACTGACTGTAGTTCGCCCTCCACGGCGCTCGCCCAGAAATCGGCTCTCTACTGCAAGGGCCACCTCGAGCTGAAAGGCAAAGGTTCGCTGACCGTCAACGGACGCTATGCCCACGGCGTCAAGAGTGCCGAATACATGACATTGAAGAACGCCGAGATCGTAATCGCATCGGCCGTGAAGGACGGGCTTTCGTGCGACGAATACTTCCTCATGGAGAGCGGCTCCCTGTCTATCAGTGGCGTCGGCGACGATGGCATCCAATGTGATTTGGACGGAACAGCCAGCACAGGTGAGCTCACCGACCACGATGGCGAGGACTCAGGCAACATTTATATCAATGGCGGTACGCTCGACATCACGACAACGGCGGCAGGTGCCAAATGCATCAAGGCCGATTCGACTCTTGTGGTCAACGATGGAGTGCTCACGCTCAATGCCAGTGGTGCAGTCGACACGAGCGACTCGTCCGACCCCTCTTACGTCACGGCTCTCCGTGCAGGCAAGGTTGTCATCAACGGGGGCTCGATTACCGCTCTGGTCAAGGGCACTGCCGGCAGGGGCATAGCCGCCTGGGACATTGAGACGAACGGCGGTTCGCTTGAGATCACCAATAGTGCAGCTCCTACAACCCTCTCCAGCGATGTCAAGAGCGCGAAGGGTCTAAAGGCTCTTAACATTGCGCTTAACGCCGGAACGATCACCATCTCCATGACAGGCAATGCCGGCAAGGGCATCTCTGCCGGTTCTGGCACTCAGAGTTCCAGCGGAGGTGGCGGCTGGGGCGGCTGGGGCGGAGGCCGTCCCGATGGCGGCGGTGGCGGCATGGGCGGCGGCTCCACCTGGACCAATATCCAAGGCTCTTATACCCAAGGCAAGGCGGACGGAACGGGGCCCACGCTCACGGTCTCCACTACTGGCAGCGCTTACAGCTCGTCGTCGGCCAAAGCCATCAAGGCCATCTGCGCGGTAGTCCTCTATGGAGGCACCACCGAGGTCAGCACCAAGACAAGCGGCGCCGAGGGCTTGGAGTCGAAGAGCGGTGTCACCATAGCAGGAGGTATGCATTATTTCAAGTGCTACGACGACTGCATCAACTCGGCTGGCAAAATCATCTTCGACGGAGGTGTCACCGTATGCTACGGCTACGGCAACGATTCGGTCGACAGCAATGCCGGCACAGCTGGAGCTGTCACCATCGGCAACGGCGCTGTCTTTGCCTATTCAACCAAAGGCGCGCCAGAAGAAGGCATCGACTGCGATAACAACTCCTACATCCAGATTACGGGCACGGGCATCGGCATCAGCGCCGGCGCGGCTCAAGGCGGTGGCAGCAGCTCCAGCACTATCTCGAATGCCAAGCAAGGCTATGCCTTCTACACCTCAACAGTCAGTTACCAGCCTAATCGCTACTACACGCTTGCCGACGCCAACGGCAATAACCTGGTCACTTATAGCGTCGAGGCTTCATGCTCCAGCTCTCTCTCCCTATTCACGGCTACCGGGATGGTCAAAGGAAGCAAGTACAATGTCAAGTATTCCACCACGGCTCCCACGGATGCCACTACGGCTTGGCATGGCCTCTATCTGGGCAGCTCGCACGTCGGGACGACCAGTGTCATCTCTACGCTTTCGGCGAAATAACGGAGACGGGCCTCAAGAGGCGGGCAATAAAAAAACAAGCGGAGGAACCTCCGCTTGTTTTTTGTTTTCGAGAAGTTGAGATGTCGAGAAGTCGAGATGTCGAAATATCGAAATGCCGAAATATCGAAATATCGAAATGCCGAAATCCCGAGACATCTAAAATCCCGTTATCCCAGCAGCTTCTTGCTGAGTTTCTCCAGCATGTCACGTGTCATGGCGCCGATGCCGTAGTTGGGACGCCAGCCCCACTCCTCGCGGGCAGCGCTGTCGTCCAGGCTGTCGGGCCAGCTCTCGGCGATGGCCTGCTTCAGCGGGTCAACGTCATAGACCATCTTGAAGTCGGGCACGCGCTTCCTGATCTCGGCATAGATTTTCTCGGGTGGGAAGCTCATGGCGGTCACGTTGAAGCCGTTGCGGTGGATGAGTTTGTCGGGATTGGCTTCCATCAGTTCGATGGCAGCGCGTAAGCCGTCGGGCATATACATCATGTCCATGCGGGTGCCTTCAGCGATGGGGCAGACGAAGGTCTCGCCGCGCACGGCCGCATAGAAGATGTCCACGGCATAGTCCGTGGTGCCGCCGCCCGGAGGGGTGACGTAGCTGATGAGGCCGGGGAAGCGCACCGAGCGCGTGTCGACGCCGTACTTCGTATGATAGTAGTCGGAGAGCAGCTCCGTTGTCACCTTCGACACGCCGTAGATGGTCTTCGGGCGCTGTATGGTGTCCTGGGGGGTCAGTTCGTGAGGCGTGTTAGGACCGAAGCTGCCGATGGACGAGGGCGTGAAGACGGCGCAATGATTCTCGCGTGCCACTTCCAGCACGTTCCACAGTCCGTCGATACCGATCTTCCAAGCCAGACGGGGCTTCTGCTCGGCAACTACGCTCAGCAGCGCTGCCAGGTTGTAGATGGTGTCAATCTGGTGTTCCTTGACGATGGCTGCCAGTTGTTCGCCGTTCGTCACGTCGGCGATGGCCGAGGGACCGCCAGCTGCCAATTCGCCCTTGGGTTCAGCACCGGGAATGTAACCTGCAACGACGTGGTCGCCGCCATAGCGTTTCCTCAATTCAGCGGTGAGTTCCGAGCCAATCTGGCCCGTAGAGCCGATAACGAGAATGTTCTTCATAAAAGAGGTTATAAGTTTGTTTATTGGAATTCTTTCATTAGTTTTGCGGGTACAAAGATAACGAAAAGTTGAACGTGAACGGCCTAAACGAGCAAGTTTTTTCATGAAAAGGCATAAATATTCCTTTTTTCTGCTCTCTTTCTGCAATTAACTCTCAAAAACCATTATCTTTGCAGTCTGAAAGGCTAACTCATTAACACATTCAACTTAACGTATCGAACTTTTAACCCCATCGTCTTATGTACGGAAAAATGCAAGAACATCTTCAGCAGACGCTGAATGAAATTCGCGAGGCCGGCCTCTACAAGGAGGAGCGCCTCATCTGCAGTCCTCAGTCCGCTGCCATCGAGGTGGCTGGCAAGGAGGTGCTCAACTTCTGTGCCAACAACTACCTTGGCCTCAGCAATCATCCCCGCCTCATCGAGGGTGCCAAGCGCATGATGGACAGCCGCGGCTATGGTATGTCGAGCGTACGCTTCATCTGTGGCACGCAGGATATTCACAAGCAGCTCGAGGCTGCCATCAGCCGTTTCTTCAAGACGGAGGACACCATTCTCTATGCAGCTTGCTTCGATGCCAACGGAGGCGTTTTCGAGCCGTTGCTCACCGAGGAGGATGCTATAATAAGCGATGCCCTCAACCACGCCAGCATCATCGATGGCGTACGTCTCTGCAAGGCTAAGCGCTATCGCTACGCCAACGCCGACATGGAGGACCTCGAGCGCCAGCTCCAGGCTGCACAGGAACAGCGCTTCCGCATCATCGTCACCGATGGCGTGTTCTCGATGGACGGAAATGTAGCCCCGATGGACAAGATTTGCGACCTGGCTGAGAAGTACGACGCAATGGTCATGGTCGACGAGAGCCACTCGGCAGGCGTCGTAGGGCCTACGGGGCGCGGCGTCAGCGAGTTCTTCCAGACCTATGGGCGCGTTGACATCTACACGGGCACCCTCGGCAAGGCCTTCGGCGGTGCAATGGGCGGCTTCACTACGGGTCGCAAGGAGATCATCGACCTCCTGCGTCAGCGCTCACGCCCCTACCTCTTCTCCAACTCGCTCGCTCCTGGCATCATCGGAGCCTCGCTCGAGGTCTTCAAGATGCTCGATGAAAGCAACGAACTGCATGACCGCCTCGTTGAGAACGTCAACTACTTCCGCGACAAGATGATGGCCAGCGGCTTCGACATCAAGCCCACGCAGAGCGCCATCTGTGCCGTTATGCTTTACGACGCTCCTCTCTCGCAGCGCTTTGCCGCCCGACTGCAGGACGAAGGCATCTACGTCACCGGTTTCTACTATCCCGTCGTCCCGAAGGGCCAGGCCCGCATCCGCGTTCAGATCTCCGCCGGTCACAACCGCGAGCAGCTCGACAAGTGCATCGCCGCCTTCATCAAGGTAGGCAAGGAGCTTGGCGTGCTCAAGTAAGCAGGCCGACCTCTGCATCGAAACCAAGCACCGCAAATGTACGCGCTTATGGCGTCGCATTTGCGGTGCTTCTATTTCCTGACGTAAGAACCCGGGAGAACGAATATACGCATCGGCCTTCACGAATATACGCATCGGCCTTCACGAATATACGCATCGGCCTTCACGTCCATACGTGTAGGGCTTAACATCTATATGTGCAAGCCCCTGCGTCTATATAGGCTTTGGGTTGGCAGAAGGGGCACAGAGCTGATAGAATCGGTAAAGGGCCTTCCTCAGTCTACGTAGTAGACGCGCTTGACGCGGGGCGACACGGAGGTGAGGATCTCGTAGGGGATGGTGTCAATGACAGCAGCGAGGAGGCTGGGATGGAGCTCGGGACCGAAGATGACGGCTGTGTCGCCCTCCTGGCAGGGGATGTCGGTGACGTCGATCATGCAGACATCCATGCAGATGTTGCCGATGTAAGGTGCGCGCTGGCCGTTGACGAGGCAGTAGGCGTGTCCGTTGCCGAGATGGCGGTTGAGGCCGTCGGCATAGCCGATAGGCAGGGCCGCGATGCGGCTGTCGCGCGTCAGATGTCCGCGACGCGAATAGCCTACGGTCTCGTTAGCGGGTACGTCGTGGATCTGCAGGATGGTGGTCTTGAGCGTGGAGATGGGAGTGAGGGGGGAATGGAACGTGCTCGGGGCGTTGTCGGTTGCTGCCTGACTCGCTTTCAGCTTGTCGCTTGCCAGGGGGTCGACGCCGTAGAGGCCGAGGCCGAGGCGGACCATCTCGCAGTGACGCTCGGGGAAGTGCTCGATGCCGGCAGAGTTGCAGATGTGACGCAGGATGGGGTGGGGGAAGGCCTCCTGCAGGCGTGCCGTACCTTCGAGGAAGAGCTGCCATTGCTGGTTGGAGAACGCGTCGAAGTCCTCGCTGTCCGAACCCACGAAATGGCTGAAGACGGAGCGCGGGATGAGCGCTTTCTGCGCGTGCAGGCGTTCGATGAGTTGGGGCAGGTCGCGCTTGGGGTCGAAGCCGAGGCGATGCATGCCGGTGTCCAACTTGAGGTGGATGGGGAAGGCCGTGATGCCTTCGTGCTCGGCGGCGCGGATGAGGGCGTCCAGGAGGCGGAAGCTGTAGACTTCGGGCTCGAGATGATATTCGAAGAGCGTCCTGAAGCTGCTCATCTCGGGATTCATGATCATGATGTTGGACGTGATGCCAGCGCGGCGCAGCTCTACGCCTTCGTCGGCCACGGCCACGGCCAGGTAGTCCACGCGATGGTCCTGCAGCGTCTTGGCAATCTCTACGGCTCCGGCTCCGTAGGCTGAGGCTTTGACCATGCACACCATCTTCGTCTCGGGGCGCATGAACGAGCGGTAGTAGTTGAGGTTCTCGATGACGGCAGAGAGGTTGACCTCGAGGATGGTTTCGTGAACTTTCTGGACAAGTGCGTCGGCAATGCGGTCGAAGCGTGCCTGACGTGAGCCTTTGATGAGGACGATGCTGTCGTGGATGGCTTGCGAGGCGGGGGCTGCGAGGAACTGCTCGACCGTGTCGAAGAGCTGGAGCGCCGACGGGCGCATGTCCTCGGCCACGCACATCATGCCCGAGCTGATCTCGCGTCCGATGCCGATCAGTTCGTCAGCGCCGTATTCCTTGACCAGTCCGGCCACGTTCTGATAGAGCTCCGTCAGGTTGAGGCCCGACTGCTTGATGTCTGAGAGGATGAGCGTGCGGCGGCGGTTGCTGCCTTCGGGGCGACGGCGCATGAAGTCGAGGGCAATCTCGAGCGAGCCGAGGTCGTTGTTGCAGGTGTCGGTGATGAGCGTGCAGCCTGCGCGACCCTCCTTGACTTCGAGGCGCATGGCCACGGGCTCGAGGTGCGCGATGCGCTCGCGGATGACGTCGTCGGCGACTCCCAGATGGCGGCAGACGCAGGCGCAGTGGATGGCATTCTCGCGGCTGGCAGCGTCGTCAGTGGGTAGCAGGCTGATGAGCGGTTCGAGCTCCTTCATGCTCCATCCTATGCGTTCGCCTTTGAATCCGCTCTCGTCGATGCACTCGCTGATGAGCGGGTCGTCGGCGTTGTAGATGACCACGCGTGCGTTGTGGAACAGGCGCAGCTTCTCGCGGCATTTCTCCTTGCGGTCGGCGAAGTTCTCGTCGTGGGCCGAGCCGAGGTGCGTCAGCACGCCAATCGTGGGCTGGATGATGCCTTCGAGGGCGCTCATCTCGCCGGGTTCGCTGATGCCAGCCTCGAAGATGCCGAGCTGTGTCTGCTCGCTCAGTCGCCACACCGACAGCGGCACGCCAATCTGCGAGTTCCATGAGCGCGGCGAGCGCGTAATGTTAAAGTCGGGCGCCAGCAACTGGTAGAGCCATTCCTTGACGATGGTCTTGCCGTTGCTGCCGGTGATGCCGATGATGGGGATGTCGAACTCCTCGCGATGGCGCTCGGCCAGTCGTTGCAGGGCCTTCAGGGGCGAAGGCACGACGAGGTAGTTGGCATCGGGCTCGGGCTGAGCGGGAGCCTGGCTGACGACGAATGCGCGAACACCGCGGCGGTAGAGCTCGGGCAGGTAGCGATGGCCGTCGTTCTTCTGCGTGCGGATGGCGAAGAAGAGGGTCTCCTCGGGGAAGGTCAGCGAGCGGCTGTCCGTGAGCAGCCAGTCGATATGCGTGTCGGCCTCACCAATGCGGTGAGCGCCTATGAGCGTGGCAATTAGCGATATAGGATAGGTCATATTTGAAGTCTTTTAGTTGACGAGTGTTTTAGTTGACGAGTGTTTTAGTTGACGAGTTCTTTGCAGAGCAAAGCGAGCGGAGCTCGAGCGGACAAGTGGACAAGCAATTTGGCATTTGCCATTCTAACTTTGCGATTATCGATTACCGATTATCAATTGGCAATCCTCTTTAGATGTCCAGGTTGTATTTCGCCACGAGGTCGCTCAGCCGCTGGCGTGTTTGTTCGCGGAAGCGTATGCTTTCGGGCGAGGTAGGGTCCTCGGGACGATGCTGTAGGGCGCGTCGTATGGGTTCGTAGTCAACGAGATAGCGGTGCGCCTCGGCGTCCAGCCAGCGCTCTACGAAGCGCTCCCAGATGTAGTCGATAGCCTGCTCCGAGGGATGCAGCATATCGGGGGCATAGAAGCGGTAGTCGCGCAGTTCGTCGAGCTGCAGCTCGTAGGCGGGGAAGTAGTGCACCTGCTCGGGGTGGCGCCGCGCGACCTCGTCGATGGCCAGCAGCAGCACGGCCTTCGACAGGCGGCTCTCGTGGAAGCCGTACTTGGCGTAGCGGTAGGGCGAGACGGTCAGGATGACCTGGCTGCGGCTGAAGAGGCGACAGATGGCCTCGAGCGTCTCCACGCATTGCGTCTGCGTCAGCTCGCGTTCCACGAACTCGCTCTGTGGACGCTTGTGGCAGTTGCCTACGGCCAGGTGGCTCTCCGCGTGCTCGTAGTAGCGATTGGTGCCAAGGGTGATGACGAGCGTATCGGGATTCCATTCCACCAGCTTGCCGCGCGCCGAGAGCAGGCCCGCCTTGCACGCCTCGAGCGACGACGCGTTGAACTTGCTGCCTGCCAGCCACGTGTGCCAGCGATGGTCGTCGTCCTCGAAGTAGAGCGCGTCGTACATCGGATTCTGCGTCAGCGCCTGCAGGATACTGAAGGGATTATAGAGCACGCCGAAAGGGTTTACGAGGGCGGGCAGACCGCTCTCGCGCATCTTCGTGCCGATATGCTCGGCAAAGCACGAACCGACGAAGGCGACGCGGTTCCGCAGTCCTATCGGGCGCTCGAGAGGAGTGATTTCAACGGTTGTTTGCAGTTTCATGTCGCAAAATTAGTTCTTTTTGTCTGGAAAATGCTCGTATCAGACAAAAAATTGTTACTTTTGCCCCGAAATTCTATCCAATGACTGAAAAGAAGCAACCAGAATACCCACTTTTGGAGCGTATCAAGCTGCCCGCTTACCTCCGTCAGCTGCCCCTGGAGCAACTGCCCGAGGTCTGTCGCGAACTGCGGCAGGATATCATCAACGAGCTCTCCGACAACCCTGGCCATTTCGCATCGAGCCTGGGCGTCGTCGAGCTGACGGTGGCGCTCCATTATGTTTACAATACGCCCTACGACCGCATCGTCTGGGACGTCGGCCACCAAGCCTATGGCCACAAGATCCTCACGGGGCGTCGCGAAGCCTTCCGCACCAACCGTCGGTTGGGCGGGCTCAAGCCCTTCCCCTCGCCCGAGGAGAGCGAGTACGACGCCTTCACGGCCGGACACGCCTCCAACAGCATCAGTGCTGCCCTCGGCATCGCCCTGGCCGCCAAGGCCAAGGGTGAGACCGACCGCCATGTCGTGGCGGTCATCGGCGACGGCGCCATGAGCGGCGGCTTGGCCTTCGAGGGCTTGAACAACGCCGCCAATACGCCCAACGACGTGCTCATCATCCTCAACGACAACAACATGAGCATCGACCGCAGCGTAGGCGGAATGAAGAACCTGCTGCACCTGCTCCAGACCAATCCCACCTACAACCGTCTGCGCTACAAAGCCTCGCGCCAGCTGCTCTCGTGGGGATGGATGAGTGAGGAGCGCAAGAAGAGCTTCCTTCGCTTCAACAACTCGCTCAAGAGCTTCCTCAACCACCAGCAGAACGTCTTCGAGGGCATGGACATCCGCTACTTCGGGCCCACCGACGGCCACGATGTCATCGACCTCGTCAAGACCCTTCGCGTCATCAAGGACATGCACGGCCCCAAGCTGCTCCACATCCACACCGTCAAGGGCAAGGGCTTCGAGCCCGCCGAGCATGGCGACGCCATCTGGCACGCTCCCGGCAAGTTCGACCCACGGACGGGCGAGCTCATCAAGACCGATGATTCAGGCCTCCCGCCCAAGTTCCAGGATGTCTTCGGGCATACCTTATTAGAACTCGCGCGCGCGAACGACCGCATCGTCGGCGTCACGCCGGCCATGCCTACGGGCTGCTCCATGAACATCATGATGGAGGCCATGCCCCAGCGCGCCTACGACGTCGGCATCGCCGAGGGCCACGCCGTCACCTTCTCGGCTGGTATGGCCAAGGACGGCCTGCTCCCCTTCTGCAATATCTACAGCTCGTTCGCCCAGCGCGCCTACGACAACCTCATCCACGACGTCTGCATCTCGCGCCTGAACGTCGTCCTCTGCCTCGACCGTGCGGGCCTCGTCGGCGAGGACGGTCCTACCCACCACGGTGCCTTCGATCTCGCCTACCTGCGCCCTATCCCCAACCTGACCATCGCCTCGCCCATGGACGAGCACGAACTGCGCCACCTGATGTACACGGCCCAGCTGCCCGACCGCGGACCCTTCGTCATCCGCTATCCGCGTGGACGCGGGTCGCAGCCCGACTGGGAGTGCCCCATGCACGAGGTGCCCATCGGACGTGGACGTCGGCTGAAGGAAGGCACAGACGTCGCCGTCCTCACCATAGGCCCCATCGGCGTCACGGCTGCCGCCGCCATCCGCGAGGCCGAGGCTGAGAACCCGGGGCTCAGCATCGCCCACTACGATATGCGTTTCCTCAAGCCCCTCGACGAGCGCATCCTCACGGAGGTCGCCTCGCGCTGCCGCCGCGTCGTCACCATCGAGGATGGCGTCCGTACCGGTGGTCTTGGCTCGGCAGTCCTTGAGTGGCTGTCAGACCATGGCGCAGCAGTCGCCGTCACGCGACTGGGGCTGCCCGACCGCTTCGTCGAGCACGGCTCAGTAGCCGAGCTCCACCACATCTGTGGCATCGACCGCGAGGGCATCAAACGCGCCTTGAAGGCATAAGCCCATAAGCGTCGCCCCCGACGCCCCTCGGCATAAGGCATAAACTCATCATCTTCCCTATGAAAATCATCATCGCAGGCGCAGGCGCCGTCGGAAGCCATTTGGCAGCGCTACTCACCCACGAGAACCACGACATCGTCCTCATCGACCCCGATGAGAACAAGTTGGCCAATGCCAGTGAGGGCCTCGACTTGATGACGCTCTCCGTCTCCCCCACCAGCATCAACGGCCTCAAGGAAGCTGGCACCCCGCAGGCCGACCTCTTCATCGCCGTCACGCCATCCGAGACGCGCAACCTCACCTGCTGCATGCTGGCCAACAGCTTAGGCGCCAAGAAGACCGTGGCACGCATCGACAACGCCGAGTACCTCGAGCCACGCAACCGCGAGTTCTTCACCTCCGTCGGCATCGGTTCCCTCATCTACCCCGAGTCATTGGCGGCCAAGGAGATAGTCGATGGCGTACGGCGCTCGTGGGCGCGACAGTGGTGGGAGGTCCACGACGGAGCACTCATCATCCTCGGCATCAAGCTGCGTGAGGAGGCATCAGCCCTCTACGGCAAGAAGCTCAAGGACCTCTGCCCGCCCGATTCTCCTTATCACATCGTCGCCATCAAGCGCGACGAGGACACTATCATTCCCGGTGGCCTCGACGAACTCCGGCTGGGCGACATCGCCTATTTCATGACCACCAAGCTCTTCGTGCCCAACATACGCCAGCTCGTGGGCAAGGAGAACTACCCCGATGTCAAGCGCGTGATGATCATGGGCGGCGGACGCATTGCCGTACAGACCTGCCACCGACTGCCCGACTATATGGACGCCAAGATCATTGAGCAGGACGTCGACCGCTGCCGCAAGCTCGGCGAGCTCCTCGACAACGACAACGTCCTCGTCATCAACGGCGACGGGCGCGACACGCAGCTGCTCCAGGAAGAAGGCATCCGCCAGATGCAAGCCTTCTGCGCCCTTACCCCCGACACCGAGAGCAACATCCTCGCCTGCCTCGCCGCCAAGCGCATGGGCGTGCGCAAGACCGTGGCCCTCGTCGAGAACATGGACTACATCACGATGGCCGAGAAGCTGGACATCGGCACCATCATCAACAAGAAAGCCATCGCCGCAGGACACATCTATCAGATGATGCTCGATGCCGACGTCGCCAGCGTCAAGAGCCTCACCATCGCCGATGCCGACGTGGCTGAGTTCGACGTCGTCGAGGGCTCCCTCGTCACCCGCGAACCCGTTATGAAACTGAGCCTCCCCAAGGGCATCACCATCGGCGGCCTCGTGCGCAACGGCGAGGGCATCCTCGTCAACGGACGCACCCAGATTCAGCCCGGCGACCGCGTCGTCGTCTTCTCCCGCACAGCCCTCTTCAAGCAGCTCGACCGCTACTTCAAGAAGCCCCAAGGCGGCCTCTTCAGCATCTTCCATTAAAGCCGCCCTCGCCCTTGCTCTTGCCCCTTGCCCCTCGCCCTCGCCCTCGCCCTCGCCCCTTGGTCCTCGCCCTTGCCCTCGCCCCTTGCCCCTCGCCTCTCGCCCCTTGGCCCTTGCCCTCGCCCTCGCCCCTCGCCCCTTGCCTCCCTTGATGAGCCACCGTTCGCGTGCCGTCAGGTGCGCGCCAATCCCCCTATTCATTAACCCTTTAACCAACATTTATTCATTAACCCATCAACAACAATGTTAAGAATTAGTCAGAAACAACCCGCTTCCTCCCTCGCGCAGAGGGCAGCAGCGCCAGTAACCTTCCACCGCTTCTGCCGTGGCGGCTACGCCGTCTTCGCCAGTCTCCACCGCGAGGTGCGCATCGGCGTCCTCACCGTCGCCATGCTCGCCAGCGTCAACCTGCCCAAGGTACAGGCCATGCAGCCCTCCACCACCCCCACAGCCGACGAGGAAGCCGACGAGCACGACCTGGCTGAACTCTCGGTAGCGGGCACCCTCTCGCCCCTCACCTCCCTCCAGGCCGCGCGCATCGTCAGCGTCATCACGGCGCAACAAATCGAAGCTTCGGCGGCGCAATCCGTCAACGACCTCCTCAAATTAGCCGTCGGCGTCGACGTCCGACAACGTGGCGGCTTTGGTATTCAATCGGACATCTCCATCGATGGAGGCACCTTTGACCAGATCACGCTCCTGCTCAACGGCGTCAACATCTCCCTCCCACAGACCGGTCACCTCGCAGCAGACTTCCCCGTCTGCCTCTCCGACATCGAGCGCATCGAAGTGCTCGAGGGCGCTGCATCGCGCGTCTACGGCGCATCAGCCTTCGGCGGAGCCATCAACATCGTCACCAAGCGCCCCACCGCCGCCACCGGCCGCAAGCCCCTCGCCGTCGACATCGGCGCCCACGGCGGCAGCTACGGCACCTTCGGCGGCGACGCCCGTCTCGCCCTCGCTTCGCGCCAGCCCAGCACCTCAGCCCTCCGCAACGACCGTTGGGGAGCCTCACTCTCCGGCGCCTACCAGCGCTCCGACGGCGCCACCACCAACTCCGACTTCAGCCGCGGCAACGCCTACCTGTGCGGACGCTACGACGCCGACGAGTTCACCATCGACCTCCAGGCAGGCTACAGCCAGAAATCCTACGGCGCCAACACCTTCTACAGCGCCGCCTACCCCAACCAGTACGAGCGCAACACCCGCTACATTGTCAGCCTCGGCGCCGAGTCCAAAGGCCGCGTGCGCCTGCGCCCCGAGGTCTACTGGCACCGCCTCCTCGACAACTTCGAGCTCATCCGCGGCACCACCACCGGCGAGAACTTCCACCGCACCGACGTCCACGGCGCACGCGTCACCGCCGACGTCAGCTGGGCGGCCGGGCGCACAGCCGTTGGCGCCGAGGTCCGCGAGGAAGGCATCTACAGCACCTCCCTCGGCCACCCCATCGCCACCGAACTCGTCCACAAAGTGCCGCGCGAGGACATCTACTACGCCCGCCACGACAGCCGCACCAACCTCAGCATCAACGCCGAGCACAACATCCTCCTGCCCCATTTCACCGCCAGCATAGGCGTACTGGCCAACAAGAACTCGCGCTTCGACGACCACCTCCGCTTCTACCCCGGCCTCGACCTCGCCTACCGACCCAACACCCAGTGGCGCCTCTTCGCCTCCTACAACAAAGGCTTCCGCCTGCCCACCTTCACCGACCTCTACTACAAGAGTCCCACCCACGAAGGCAACCAGGGCATGCGCGCCGAGGAGAGCCACAGCTTCCAGCTCGGCACCACCTACCGCAGCGCCCTCCTCGAGGCCACCCTCAAAGGCTTCTACCATCGCGGCACCGACATGATCGACTGGGTCATGTACAGCGCCGACGACGTCTTCCACAGCGCCAACTTCGACCTCGACAATATGGGCCTCCAGGCACAGCTCGCCCTGCGCTTCACCGAGCTCTTCCATCGCGACGACGCCTACCTCCAGCGCCTCACCCTCGGCTACACCTACCTCCATCAGCACCGCCGCGACGACATCGACGTCTTCAAGTCCAACTACGCCATGGAGTACCTGCGCCACAAGCTCGTAGCCACCCTCGACCACCGCATCGTCGCCCGCCTCAGCGCTGCCTGGACACTCCGCTGGCAGGACCGCATGGGCGACTACATCCTCTACCGCGATGCCAAGTCCACAGGCCAGCTCGTGCCCTACGACCCCTACGCCACCCTCGACCTCAAGCTCCGCTGGACAGCACCCCACTACGAACTCTGGGTCGAAGGCACCAACCTCACCAACCATCGCTACTACGACCTCGGCAACATCCCGCAGCCCGGCCTCGTCGTCCTCGCCGGTGCCCGCTTCCGCTTCTGAGGTGCCCAGCTCCACCCGTTCTGACCAAAAAAATCCCATTTTTTTTGCTCGCATCAGCAGAAAAGCGTATCTTTGCACCCGCAAAGGTCCCGTAGCTTAGCTGAATAGAGCGTCAGATTCCGGTTCTGAAGGTCTTGGGTTTGAATCCCAACGGGATCACAAGAAGATGTCTGCAAAGGACTGAAAGCTTGCTTTCAAAGTCCTTCGCAGACATCTTTTTTGGTGATAATATAGCAGTTGACCCGCGAACCCCGTAGGGGTGGTGAGAATTTAGGCAGGGGTAAAACCCCTGCTCCAAGGAATCAGGACAAACGAGTGCCGTAGGTACGACGGAACAATCACAAAAGTTCCGTCGTACCTACGGCACTCGGGTTAATCGCCATTGGAGAGCAGGGGTTCCGTCCTACGGACTTCACCCCTGCCTAAATTCCTTCGCCCCTCTGGGGCTTACTTCTCTGTTCAATGGGTCAACTGCTATATTATTGCTTTTTTTCTTGTCATCGACCCGTGGCAGGGTAGGGGATGGACGAAGTCCTCATCGTCCATTGTCCATCGTCCATTGTCCATCGTCCATCGTCCCTTTCCTATTCCACCGTCAGGCGCACCGTCTCGCCCTCCTCGCGGCTTTCGAGCAGGCGCATCAGGCGCTGCAGCGTGGGGCGTGAGTCCAGCACCTGTCCCTTCGTGCGGTTCTGCCCGACGAGGATGCAGCCCTCGGTTTCCTGGGGCGTGTTGCCCGCATGGATGCGGATGCCCTCGCGCCCCTGCACGCCCAGGAGCAGCGGCAGCCAGCTCCCGAAGCGCGGCGACCACGTCACCACCACCGTGTACCTTCCGGGCGCTATCGCACAGCCCCTTCCATAGCCCTGCAACGCTGTCGGTTCCAGCGTGTCGCACACGTAGTCGTAGGGCCCCGAGTAGAGCCGGCCCACGGTGTAGTCGGCCCCTCGGTAGATGCGTTTCAGATATAGTTCCATCTCGACAATTAAAGATTTTAGGATTTAAAGATTTGAGGATTTAAAGATTTAAAGATTTGAGGATTTAAAGATTTGAGGATTTCAGGATTTTAGGATTTAAAGATTTTAGGATTTAAAGATTTGAGGATTTAAAGATTTGAGGATTTACTGATTTTAGGATTTCGGGATTTCATTTCCACGCGACTGCTTCCTACACATATTTCAGCTTTCGATAACTGTCACGCTTGTCACGGTTGTCACGCCCGATGTACTCGATGTAGCCTCGGTGCTGCCATTGGCGCAGGGTAGCATAGGTGTCCTCGCCACGCAACCCCTGTTCGCGTCGCACGCGGGCGGCATCGTCCACCGTGAACTCCGCAGGCAGCAGCTCCAGCAGGTTGTGGCACTTGCGCTGCCGACGGTCCTTGAGCGCCTGCTCGGCCTCGCGGATGGCTTCGCCGAAGAACTGCATCTTCACCGCCAGGTCGTACTGCAGGCTCCAGCGCACGAAGTCCTCGATGTCCTTCGACCACTTGCAGCCCGCCGCCACGTACAGCACCATCGCCTTCAGGTACGCGATCACGTTGGCCCGGAACGAGAGGTTCTCGTACACGCGGTCGTCCATCACCACCGCCTGCTCAGCCGTCTCGGCCACCAGCTTCCTGGCCAGGCGGAGTGCCTGCGGGCACTCGATGCGCCCCGTGGCCTTCACCAGACGTTCGATGTAGGGCCGCAGCAGCTCGTCGAAGGCCGCGTCGTAGGTGCCGTAGACAGGCATCGCGGCGCCTATCTCGCGCTCGGGAATCGTGCAGAAGTTGATGCGCGAGATGGGGCCGTCCGTCAGCACGCGGCTGAAGTAGCGCTGACCTTTGAGGATGGTCGTCGTCGCGTTCCAGTTGAAGCGCACTGTCACCTTCTCCGTCACCGACTGCACGCCCACGCGCGTCTGCCCGTAGCGGTTGCCGGGGTCGAAGGCCAGACACATGATCTGGAACTGCTGGCTGCCGCGTGCCGAGCCCCGCAGCGCGTCGAACTGCTCGATCTCGTTCATCTTCGTGTACAGGAAGTGGCCGTCGGCCTCAGCCATGCGCATCACGAACGCCGGGTTCGTCATGTCAGCGTCAATCTCCTGTATGACAAGCCCTTCAGGTCGCTGCCGCTTGTCCTTGTTGGCACCCTTCGACGTCACCTCGCGCTTCCATTCGCGCTCCCGCTGCAGGTTCTCCTCGTCGCGCGCGCGGATGTCCGCCATGATGCGGTTGATGGGCATCGAGATGCAGTCCTTGCCCGCGCCCGTGCCCGCCATCAGCACGTTCATCAGCGTCGCCTCGTGCTCCACGTTGTCGATGTAGGGGAAGCGCACCCGCCACAGGTGAGCCCCCAGCGCCGGGAACACCGCATGCGCCACCGCCGCCCTGTACACCTCCGGCGTCCGCGAGATGAGCAGTTTGATGAGCGCAGGCAGGCGCGTCGGCATCGGAGGCAGAGCAAGACCCTCTCCCCGCTCCCCCGTAAGGGGGAGAGCCTCGCTGCGCTCCAGAGGCAGTGCGCTGTCGGTCTGCGCCGCGATGATCTCCCGCATCACCTTCGACAGCCCCTTCACCGGCTCCTTGCACGCCGAGTCCACGATGCCCTGCAGCTCCTGTTCGCTCAGTCCCAGCCGCGGCATCACCGCCATCAGCACCTCCCGCCGGTTGTCGCAGATCGCCCTCAGGTTAGCCGCCAGCTGGTAGAGCCTCACGTTGCGCTCACCCTCCACCGGCTCGCCGCCCGTCATGCGAAACCACTCCGCAATAATAGCTGAGTAAGGGATGCCCTTGAAGGAGCAGACCCCCTCCCCGCTCCCCCTAAGGGGGGAGAGTGGAATGTCTTGCCCATTGCCTGTCTTCCCTTCTTGAAGGTGACCGTCCTCCCCCTTGAGGGGGAGCGGAGAGGGGGGCTGGGGTTGGGTGTGTGTGTTGAATATCCCATCATCCAGCCAGATCAAGTCCTCCGCGCTCGCCGTCGTGGTGAAGAACACCCGCGTGATATCCTTCGCCCCGCGGTCGAACTCCACGCCTAAGAGCTCGCTTGCCCACTGCAGGTTCTCCTCCTGGCTCAGCCCCTCACGGCGGCGGAACACCAGGTGATAGCCCGCGCCCCGTGCGCTCTTCTCCAGCATCAGCAGCCCCAGCGCCTCGCGCTTGCTGAGTATGCCCTCCTTCATCGCCGCCATCTCCTCTGGCTTGACGTGGTCGATGTCCATCCCCACCGTGTCCGCCGCCCTGACGCTCCCTTTCAGGCTTCCGTCCTCATTGGGCAGGCACGAGTAGTTCATCTGCACCAGCCGCTGCTTCAGCGCCGTGTCGCCCTCGCGCACCGCCGCCACCGTCTGCACCTGGTCTCCGCTATTCCTCAACGCTAGATACTCCGGCCTCGAGAGGACGGGGCGCATCATCTTCGCCCCATCCTTGTAATAAATCACATGTACACTCACTGATCTAAAAGATTTAAAGATTTAAAGATTTTAGGATTTTCCGAATAGTCCACTTCAATCACAAATGATGATAAATATCATTTATCCCAATTCGTGATAAAAGTCATTTATCCCAATTCGTGCTCCCAATGCGTGTCCCTGTCCTCCATTTCCTCAAACACGAAGTCACTTGCCTCGCGGCTCTCCTCGTCGATGCACTCGCTGGCTGAGACGCCCACCTCCGTGCGCACGATGTTCAGCGTCAGTCGCACCCGCTCGTCGGAGATGCTCACCCGCCCGTGGCGTAGCTTACGGAAGCGGTACTCGCGTGCGCGCGGCTTGCCATCGGAGTGATGGCGGTTGAACGTAGCCTCCTTGGTGTCGATGAGGCCGATGCTGCCACGCATGCGGCGTCCAGTGGAGAGCAGGTCGCGGTAGTCCGCGTCTGGAATAATGATTGAAATTTTCATAGTGTTGTCGGATTGTTAGAAATATTATTTTCGCTAAATACTTAAAATACTTATCCTTACGATATTCACGTCGTTGTACAACCTGCCGTTGTATTCGCGTGTGCGAATCGAGAAGTGTACGTCCACGTGCTGGCCAACCGCCAGCGCCGCGTCGGGGATTCGGTCGTTGAAGAGGTCGAACGCCATCGCGTTCGGGAACGCGATGTTCGCGTCATCCTCCATGACCTCGATTGTCTGTCGGCGCCACTGGGCACCCTGCTGGCTCACACCCTCCTGGAGGGGCATCACCCGTGTAATCTTACCTGATAGTTTCATGATAGTCATTTAATGATTATTACTAAGCATTCATCATTCTGCTGATCATCTCTGCACCTTTCGGCGTCCATACGAGATAGGTGCAATCTTTCTGTTTCCCGTCCTTCGAGTAGTAGATAAAGAGTCGGTTCTGAGCCAGACCGCGACCTTCGTAGTTCGGAGTCAGTCTGTACTGCCCCCTGCGCCATGCCTGCACCCCCATGTCCGTGAGCCATGAGTTCAGGTCCTTCACCTCCATGCCCACCGCCTTGGCGATGTCGCTTGCGGTGATGCATCCGTCGGCATTCTGGTTGTTGCGCTTCAGTTCTCGGCCCACGATGTTCTCCGCTTCGCTCAACACGTCGGCATCAGTTACCAGCAGTTTGCGAACTGCTTCACGCTCTATGCGCTCCTTTTCCAACTCTTCCCAGCGTAGCACCAGTTTGGCGCGCGCCTCGTCGTTAAACTTCGTAGCGATGTACAGACACTCTGTTTTCGAGAGAGAGTAACAAGGGCGAAGCTCACCCTTGGAGTCCTTGTAATCAACGAGGGAAAAATTTCCCCCGTTAACTTTCACCCACGCTTCCTCCATCTTGCGGATGGCCTTCAATACGTCATTGTGAGGCTTGCCTGTGATGTCGGCAATCTCGAGCGACGTCATGCGCTGCGCACCCGTCGCCGTCTTTAAAGAATTTGTGTTCATAAAAAATAAAATGATTGTGCGCCTGCCCACGTATGTACGTACGCATAGCGCAATTTTTTATTATAGTCTTTTTCACGCGGCCTACCGCGTGGTTCTTTTACCCAGCATGTCAAAGAGCGCCGTCGGCAGGCTTTTGTTCCTTTCGACGGTGCAAAGGTATGAGTTCTCTGATGCTGAATAAATAATTGTGAATAATTCTCAGAACTATTTTCAGAACTCACGCAAACGTTCTGATAATAAGCAAAATAAAAAATCGCCAAACAGATGCTTAAAACCTGCTTGGCGATTCAGAATTGTCTCAGAATTCTGTTCAGAACTATACTTGACGTATTATCTTGTTGATGTATTTCTTTATGTATTCAATGACATCCTCAAGGCCCTGACTGCGATTGTTGGATTTGCCTTTGTTGATATTGTTGACTTGATTGCCGTTTCCGAAAAGGTCGTCGCTGATTTGCTTGGGCGAACCAACCAGCAAGTTCTCTTCGGAAAAGAACCCTGCAAGATTTGCAGGAAATACTTCCATTCTGTTACCACGTCCACCTTCAACTAAACCCCACATCTTCTCGCACTGACTTTCATCACCCTCGTTGAGTAATGAAGTATCTTTTCCAAAGACGACATTCAACAACAATTCGATATTCTCCGCTGTTGCCGGTTGTTTCCAGTCACCCTTTTGGAAGATCCCGATAATCTCATCCAGCTTTGACTGACGAGCTGCACTCATTCCTGTTTCACTGCTTTCTTCAGTCTGCTGTTCTTCTATCGGGTTGAGCCATTCTTCATGTTGAATTTTCAGTTCAGGATACATCTCACATTGTATAAGACTACGCCTTACGATTATATCATAGAACATGGAGAGGTTGTCTGGAGTCAATAATCCAATGAGTTGCAGGGAACTATCTACCGTGTTAAGGTTGAACAGTTTTTCTGTACGACAAGAAGAATAAATAAAGCGCATCAACTCATTATTCTCGTCCATCTGCTTTTTCATGTCCTCTCCCCAGTGTTCCTGCTTTGCATCTTCACATGTTGTAAGTTGCTGCCTCATGGCTTTTTTTAAAGCATCTTCGTCAGCACTTAGCAGTTCGCCCCAAAGTTGTGGTGTGTAAGGAGCGGTTCTATAAGGTTTAAAATGTCTATTCAAATCTTCTTTCATATCCTCGAAAAGATTCTTTCCGAAGGAATATGTCCACTCCCTCAAATCATCATCAATCGCCTTTGCAAAGTCTGCTTCAGATGGATTCATGTCGATAACTCTTTGCCCTCCTCGATTCATCACAGCTAACAAAATAGTGAAAACATCTGAAATTGTCGAAAATACGGCACCACGAGATTTGAGTGATTTACCGTTCAATTCTGTAAGAAATAGATTTAAGTTTTCCACATCCTCAATATCTTGCTCATATTGGTCAGTTAATAGTGCATCAATTCCATCTGTACTGATACATTCTCCTACTAACCAATCACCATAACCATCTAAGAATCCTTTTAGTTGGTCGTAATACTCTTTATAGAGGTATTGATATTTAAAAAATAACTCTCTTAAAGTGAGCAGATACGCTACGTATGTTTCTGTGCGGTCTTCCCATTTCGTTTTATCTTCAGCGGCTTCCCAGGTCTCTATTTTTTCAATAGCTCTTACTAATGCCAACCATTCCTCTATGATTTGAGGATTCTGAAAGAACAATGATTTATCAGGGTATTTATCTATCTCCTCTAACTGATTCTGAAGAATACTCATTAGAGAGTCTATCTCGTCCTGATGCAAGTCAGGACCAGAAAAATGGATTTCGAAGCCATTATAGCTCTTTGTATGCATAAATCCTATCTATCTTCGTTTACGAAATACAATTCCTCATACACATCACGCGGCAATGAACTGTCCCATCCGCCCACACGCTTGCTATCCTTCATAGAGTTATCGAAGCCGATATACTCCAGCGAGCTGTCCTCATAGCGTTTGAACTTATAGACGGCATCGTTCATGATGGAGGAGTTGAACACATTCAGACTCACCAGCAACTCGAAGTCCTTCACTGTCAGGCCTGTCACCTTATGGAACAGTCCAGGCTCCAACTGGGTTATGACATCCTTCAGGCATTGTTCACGGAAGTCGGTCAGATACATAAAGATGGGTATGCGCGTAGCAAACTTGATGAGCTTCTCTTGAATCAGTTTGCGCTTCGACTTCATCTCCTTTTCATCTTCCGTCAACTGCCGCTTCTCCTTGATGGTGAGTTCCTGGTCGTTAGCCTTTGCTTTGGCTTTCTTCACCGCATCACTCTTGTTGATGATGGTCTCGATATCCTTGTTCAGCGAACGGAAGCCTTCAATATTCATCAGGGCAGCCATAGCTTCAGGCGAGTTGAGCAGGCGCTGCAGGGTGATGTTATCGACATTCACAAGCAATGCACTCTCCCAACGACGGGCCAGCAACGTAGCAGATGTGCCACTCATGGCAATATCTAAGATACCTGCTGCATCTATCTGCTTCATGTGCATGCCATCATAGGCCAGCACAGGCAGGAACTTGATAAAGTCGGCCACCTTTTTCTCGGGCTGATTCTCATCTACATTCAGGCGGCAGGAATAGTCGGCAATCTGACGCAGAGCACGATTGGGCGCAAAGTCGAACACATAGCACTCGCGCTTCATAATCTCACTACGATTTGGATCGTCATCCGTCGGATTCTTGATAACCCACGGACTCTGCACACGGAATGCAGCTTGGAAATAGGTTTCTGGCGATGAGCTGTTTCTGAGCATAAAAATACCAGACCAAGGCTTTACGGTTACGCCTGTAGTCAACTTTCCACACGACAGCGTGATGGTACGTGTTTCCAAAGGGTTATCCATCGCCTTGCGAACTGGAGGCAATGCGCCTACGCCTATACCAGCCTCTGTTCCTGCTGCCACAACAATCTTGAAGTCGTGATAGAACACGTTATTGCGCTGCCCCAGCAGATTGCGCATCGCATAGCACGAAGCCACCGAGGGTAGGAACCAGAAGGTGTGGTTCAGTATGCGCAGCAGTGGTGCATGGCTGAAGGGCATTGGCGGTTTCTCATTACGCAGTGTCAGGTCATCTTTGATAGATTCACGATAGGCACCACGAATCAGGTCGAGCCATTTCTGCACCTCGTCCTCGTGACGGAAACAGGCAAAGTCGTTGCTTGCTCCTTCTGGCACGTCAGCAGCAAAGAATTCATTCAAGTCGAACTCATCAAACTCACCTTCCTTTGCCACGCGCACCAAATCGTCAGGCAGCTGATAGGTCATCAGCACCATGCGGGGCATCATCTCGTAAGGATTCTCGCCATCACCAATCCAATTCTCTTTCTTCTCTTGCTCCTGGCTATAGGTCCAGTTGAATATCTGTTCCTCAATGAACTCGCCCGATGCTATAGCTCGGAAAGGTGTTCCTGAGAGATAGAGATAGTGATTGGTAGTGATAGGCATGTTGTCCTCGTCGAAGTAATCCAAAGCCTCACCATCCTGAGCCTGCTGTTCTGCCTTTTCCTCACTATAGAACAGGTCTTTTGCATTCTCACGCCAAGCGCCGTAGTGATACTCGTCGAGAATCACCACATCCCAGTTCACCATGTGAACCCACTCGTTCTTCACCTTGATGCCGCCAGCCTTGTTCTTGCCCAAGAAGTCCTGGAAAGAACCGAAGCAGACAATGGGACGATTGTGGTCGGCGGTTTTGTATGTCAGTTCTGAGGTGCGCGAGATAAACTGCCAGCCCTTGAAATCAACATGCGTCTTCAGGTCTTCTTCCCATGCGCTCTCAACAGCCGGTTTAAATGTCAGGACGAGAATACGCTTCCAGCCCATTTTCTTGGCCAGCTGATAGGCGGTAAAGGTCTTACCAAAGCGCATCTTGCAGTTCCAGAGGAAGTGGGGCGTTCTGCCTGTTTCGCGCTCATAGTTTTGGAAATAGGCTGCGGTCTTGTTTACTGCCTCCTGCTGTTCGTCGCGCATCCCGAATGTTTCCGTGCGATGCTCCTCATTCTCTGTACCACTCTTCAAGGCGTACATGGCAGCACGCACGTCGCTGGCAGTACACTTGAACCATTCGCCGCCAGTATTCACGAAGCCGTTCTTTTTGAGCCACCAATGAACCAGCCTGTCATCGAAAGCAGTTCCATCGTCTCTGACGCTACTGTCCTGATAGACTATTTTGTAGGGGAGTTTATCGCCAGGTAACTTTACAGGATATTGTTCTGCCACTCGCTTTTGTACATCGTGTGCAGTATAGCCCACCTTCAGCATACCCTCATAGCGTGGGTCGCTGTAGGCGTAAATCTGAGGTGTCAGATCTGGACGACTGGGAAAGAAATTACTCTGTGCCATAGTCTTCGTTTTATACCATTGGGTGCATCATACCGTCAATTAACGCTACTTCGTCGGGAGACAAATCATATCTCCCATAGAGAGCCTTATCATTCCATTCTTTTGAGAAATCAAGTAAAGGCACAAATATATAAGTAGACTTCGACAAATTAATTGAAGCTGCAGCTTGTAAGATAAGAAAACGTACAAACTTTGTTTTCAAATAACTCTCTAAATTTCTGGCTTCATTAAGGTTGTCAAAATAACCGGCTGTTATATACGAATCAGTACAGACTTCTTTAGGGTTAAGTACTCTTACTGTTGCCAAAACCTTAAATTTACCTTCTTTATCAGGTTCGCCAGCATGTTCGCACATAACACGAGTTATCATGACTTTGTACGAATCAGCCAAGCTTGTAGAGGATAGAATTTCATTTTGCTCAACAAAACCATCCCCCTGACTCGAAACAAGTTTGTATGAATTACCAAAAGGCTTTTCAGTACCACGAGCATTTGTTGGAATGCCAAATGGATTTCTTGATGAAAGAATGGATGGTAAGAATTGCTTATCCTTATCTTGAATTTTATGGATAATATTTATGGCCTTATTATATCTTACAAATATTGGAAATTCATCAAGTTTCCTTTGCATACGATCTTCAATACCAGCATTTACAGACGTGAAATCACACAAGCCCTTGTAATCCCTATTCCATAAGAAATAGCATATTCCTCCGCTTATGCTAAGACCCGGGAAGCAGTCCTTTGCATTCACATAATCTTTTAATACCTTAATTCTACTGTCACTTAACATGTCTTCTCTGAAGGAATCCAATCCCTTACCGCCAGTAAACCATCGAGAAGGAATAATCATAACAAGATATCTTGGATTCAACTTCTTTGCTTGATTGACAAACAACTGATAAATGGGGCTTGCGCTGGCTTTTGAACCTCCATCATCCATTTGATACGGTGGATTTCCTATGATAACGTCAAACTTCATGTTTCCGAATATTTTTTCTGGTTTGTCTGTGTGAATAAACTCGTATGCGTGGCTCTCCAGTTCTGTACGCTTTGTCTTGCCAAAGACTGATTCTGAGGCCCCGCAATACTTACATTTCCCGTTAACAAATTGATGCTCTATTGCCCTGTAACGAAGATTTCCATCTTCATCCTGGAATTTACGGCAAATAGAATAATCTCCATTGGCCTTTTTGCTACAATAGACTGAACGGCGACTGGTGAGGGCCGTCAGTTCCGTGATGGCTATACCATAGAGCTGACGGGTGAAGATGTGGTCAGCTCGTTCATAGATGTCTGGAATCTGACTCTCCAAACCTACCATCAGGCGCTTGGCTATTTCACGTAGAAAAACACCACTCTTGCTGACAGGGTCGAGAAACTTTGTCTCTTTGCTACGAAACAGCGCTGCCGGTAGCATGTCGAGCATACGGTTCACTACCTGGGGCGGCGTGAACACCTCATCGTTCGACAGGTTGGCCAGACAGGTCAACACATCGGGGTTGTAATTACTGCTGAGTATCATAACAGGTAGCTATTTTCAGATAATGAACAGGTTTGTATTCTTTCACAGGCTTGGGCGGCAGATAGGCCTTGTCGCCCAAGTCGCTGAACAGGTCGGGCACGCTCTGACTCTGCGCTTGCATCAGGGCTGCCAGATGATAGTCCTTGCGCACTACCATATCGCTGATAAATGACCACTCGCTAAAAGTGATAGGTTTAGCATCGCGCTTTTCAATGAAAGTGGCATTCTCGCTGACTGGCTCACAAAGGGTCAAGGCATCGCCCCATAGGATATTGCGCTCCAACAGATATTGCCACACCTGCTGCAAATCAGAGGGTGCTTCATCTCCAGATAGCGCATGAGGATGCCACTCGCAGAGAATCTCCATCAGTCGCTGCCGACACTCTTCCACATTATCCATCATGATGTCGATGCCGTAGATGCAGCTAATGGCGATGACTGACTGCAGCCACACTTGAGCCTGCTGCCCCTTATACTGCCGCAAGACCACATCGAGCTTGCGGCGCAGAATCTCTACAAGGAAATTACCCGTTCCACAAGCAGGCTCCAGGAAGCGGGAGTCTATGCGCTCCGTTTCCTGTTTTACCAAGTCGAGCATAGCGTTCACCTCGCGCTCGGCTGTAAACACCTCACCTCGCTCGGCCACTCGTTCACGTGACTTAATCTGTCGCTCTTCCATACGGCAACGCTCACACTTTAATATGTTAACGCTACACGTCTGCTGCTCCTGCAACAATCGGCAGGAACGGGCACGACAAGGCGAGCCACGAGGGTGGCTAAAGAAAAGAATGTTAGCGCGTTACGTCTGCGCATTAGCGCGCAACAATGGCCAAATGAAGAGGGCTTAATTTTACCCCCCCCAATAACTAAATGCCTAATATTCAATCGAATACGCATATTGAGGGAATAAGGGGTTTGTATCAATGTCTGCGCAAAGATAATGAAAAGTGCGGAACGGGCAGCAGAAAACGAAAACTTTTTTCTTAGAAGGGCAAAGATAACGGAAACGGCGTGGCAGGCTTCACGTGGCAGCGCGCGTGCCGTTGCATTCGGGATAGGCGCTGCAGCTCCAGAACTCGCGGCCGGAGTGGATGCCCTTCTTGGCCACGCGCTTGATCATGGGCTTGCCGCAGAGGGGGCAGGCGGGGGCGTCGGCGGCAAGGCTGCGCTGCGTGCGGGCGGCCAGGCGCTCGGCGGTGAGGCCCTCGGTGAAGCCGCCTTCCTCGCGGAACGACGCGAGCAGGTGCTCGATCTGGCGGCGCAGCATCAGCATGAGCCTGTTGGAGAGCACCAGCAGGCAGTTGGCCGCCACGAGGGAGTCGGCCCCGGCGGAGAGCCACGCGTCGAACTTATGCTTCTGCGCCAGGATGTGGCGGCTGCTCTGGTGCTGCACGTCGTCGCGGTAGGCGGGAGCGTCGAGCTGGATGGCGTTGACGGCGCGGTACTCGGCCGAGCTCACCGACCAGGGCAGGCTGTCGTGCCGCAGCAGCCAGTTCAGGTAGTCGTTGGCCAGTTCGGCCAGGCTGGCGCGCGCCACGTCCGTCAGCTTCATCTCCGTCTCGCGCGAGGTGGAATGTCGGGAATTGCCCTCGGCGATGTTGGCGGGAGCCGACCGCGCCGCCTGCGTCATCTGGTCGTACTGCCGTCCGCACGGGTCGTTGGTCCGGTTCAGGAAGCGGGTGCAGAACTCCTGCGTCGCCAGCTGGATGACGTTCGCCAGCACCCACGTGTCCAGCCAATAATAACCGAAATTCCTGATTTCCATAGGCATTGAGGGGTTAAGGGGTTAAGGGGTTAAGGGTTTCGGCATTTCGGGATTCGAGATTCGGGATTTCGGGATTTCGGGATTTCGAGATTTCGGGATTTCGGGATTTCGAGATTCGAGATTTCGATGTTTCGATATTTCGGGATTTCCCGCCCTTTGATTCCCGTTTTCTCGGCCTTTCGTGCCCTTTCTGCTACAAAGATAATGAAAAGTGCGGAACGGGCAGCGAAATAGCGCATTTTTTTGCTAACAAATTCACAGGGAAGCATGACCGCCCGCCTGGGCACCGCGTGAACGCCTTTCGCCACGCAGGCCAAATCGCCAGTACCACCCCCTGGACGACTCCCACAGCCTTGTGCCGACTATGGGCGAGTGAGCAAGGCGTTGTGAAAAGGGGTGTTGTGCGACAAGTTTGTGACAAGCGTGACAAGCGTGACAGGCGTGACAGTTATGTTTGTCACGCTTAGAGGTGGCTACTAAAGATTATTATATTATATATATAATATAATAATCTTTAGTAGAGGTTTTCTCACCCTCATTTTAATACTGTCACGCTTGTCACGCTTGTCACAAATACAATGGAGAATGGACAATGGACAATGGACCGCTCGGCGCGTAGCGACGCCTGACTCTTCAAGAATGGAGAATGGAGAATGGACAATGGAAAATGAACAATGGCAGTCCCGAAAAAAAGTGCCCCCTCGCGCACCCCACTATTTTCAGAAACGCTTGCACAGGTCGCAGAAATGTTGTATCTTTGCAGCAGAAATCGAAAGAGGGCGCTGGCCGATGCGGAGAGTCGTAGTCGCGAATACGAACGGACGCGGAGGCACGTGCGACGAGTCGCAGTCGCGAATGCCGCTGGCCGCATGAGAGGCGCCCGCTCAGTCAACAAATCAAATGTCTAACCTTTAAAAAAATCGGCTCAATCCCCGCCCATGAGCAGGTTTTCCGCTCCACGAGCAAGCGTTTCCGCTCAAGCGTTTCCGCTCCACGGGCAAGCGTTTCCGCTCAAGCGTTTCCGCTCCACGAGCAAGCGTTTCCGCTCCACGGGCAAAGGTATCCGCTCCCTCCCTAAAGGGAGGGCGGGGGGAGGGTCCTCTCCCAAAAAACATGCGAGAATCTATCAAGTACAGTGTCGCCATGCGACCTAACCCCATGAACGCCGAGGAGGCCCCGAAGGCCTATGCCTCGATGCAACACCAGAAGACCATCATGCTCGAGGAGCTGGCCGACCACATCGTGGAGCACGGCTCGCCCTTCTCCAAGGGCGCCATCTACGGCATCATCGTCGACCTGACGCAGTGCGCCAGCGAGGCCCTGCAGGAGGGCAACAACGTGGACCTGGGCGACCTCGGCCGCATCACCACCACCATCAGCTCGGAAGGCGCCAGCGCCGGTGTCGACGACGACGGCAACCCCGTCACCGCCCTCCAGAACTTCACCTCGGCCAACATCATCGGCATCAACGTCAACTTCAAGCCGGGCGCCAAGCTCCAGCGCAAGCTCCGCGAGGCCACCTTCGAGCCCACCATCTCCCGC
>JAFROT010000005.1 GCA_017429525.1 Bacteroidaceae bacterium
AAAGTTGAAAGTTGAAAGTTGAAAGTTGAAGATTGAAGGCTTAAACGAACGGTTACTGAGAGTTGGAAAACGAACGCATCATATTAGGTATTGACCCTGGCACGACGATTATGGGCTATGGCGTCATCAAAGTCGTTGGGCGCAAAGTCGAGATGGTGACGATGGGCGTCATCGACCTGCGCAAGTACGCCGACCACTACTTGAAACTGGGTCGCATCTTCGAGCGCGTCACAGGCATCATCGAGAGCTACCTGCCTGACGAGCTTGCCATCGAAGCCCCTTTCTTCGGCAAGAACGTTCAGTCTATGCTGAAGCTCGGGCGCGCACAAGGCGTAGCGATGGCAGCCGCAATCAGCAGGCAAGTGCCCATTCACGAATATGCTCCTATGCAAATCAAGATGGCCATCACGGGTAATGGCTCTGCATCCAAAGAGCAGGTGGCCTACATGCTGCGTCAGATGATGAAAATTCCTGACGAGGCTATGCTTCCGTGGCTCGATGCTACCGACGGCCTGGCCGCAGCCTACTGCCATTTCATCGAGAGCAGTCGGCCCACGAGTGCCGGCGGTGCCAAGTCATGGAAAGACTTTGCACGAAAGAACAAGGACAAGATACATGGGTTGTGAGTAGTTAAGAGTTAAGAGTTGAAAGTTAAGAGTTAAGAGTTAAGAGTTAAGAGTTGAAAGTTAAGAGTTAAGAGTTGAAAGAAGCTGTTATACATATTGAAAACGGAGTGCCTCGCCATCCCGACTTCAGGATGGCTGAGCCCGTATCGCTCGATATTCTGGAAGGCGAACAAGTGGCAATCGTCGGACCAAACGGAGCCGGAAAGACGCGCCTCGTAGAGATTCTCACCGGCCGCTGGCCACTCTTGAGCGGCAACGAGGTCAAATATCATTTCCCCGACTCCTCGCACCGACTGGCAAGCGAGAACATCAAGCTGATGACCTTCCGCGACTCGTATGGCGACAGCGACAGCTCGTACTACCTGCAGCAGCGATGGAACCAACACGACATCGACGAATCGACGCCTATGGTGGACGGCAAATATGTCATCAGTCTGTCGAGCGGAGAACTGCGTAAGTATCAGCTCCGTAAGACGCTCGAGACCGAGCCCCGCCTACTGATTCTCGACAGCCCTTTCATCGGTCTCGACACGACAGCACGCCAACAGCTGCGCGACACCCTCGAGAGCCTCATCCGCAACAAAGGCTTGCAGGTCATGCTCATCCTGGCCCGAGACAGCGACATCCCCGACTTCATCACGCATATTATCCGCGTTGAGGAAGGTTGCCGTGTGATGCCGAAACAGGAATATACCCATCGTGACACGCATATAGACGCGACGGCTAACGCGACTGGTCGAGAGGGCTCACACGACGGTTCGCATCAGCCTGCGCGTACAGACGCATCGGCAAATGTGAATAACGGCGAAGCTGCACGCGTATTGTGCTTCAACCACATCAACATCCGCTACGGCGAGCACGTCATCCTGCGCGACCTCTCCTGGACCGTCCATCGCGGCGAGCATTGGGCTCTATCCGGCGACAACGGGTCGGGCAAGTCGACGCTGCTCAGTCTGGTCTGCGCCGACAATCCTCAAGCTTATGCCTGCGACATCGAACTCTTCGGACGTCGCCGCGGAACGGGCGAGAGCATCTGGGACATCAAGCGCCACATCGGTTATGTCAGCCCCGAGATGCATCGGGCCTACCTGAAGGACCTGCCCGCCATCGACATCGTGGCCAGCGGCCTGCACGACAGCGTTGGCCTCTACGTGCGACCTCGTCCCGAGCAGCGGACGACCTGCCTGCAGTGGATGCAGCGTTTCGGCATCGAGGACCTTGCCGACCGGACCTTCCTACGCTTGAGCAGCGGCGAGCAGCGAATGTGCCTGCTGGCGCGTGCGTTCGTCAAGAGTCCCGACCTCCTCATCCTCGACGAGCCTTTTCATGGCCTTGATGATTGTCGACGCGAACTCGTGACAAGCATCATCGAGGACTACTGCTCGGCTCCCGAAGTGACCCTCATCATCGTCTCCCACTACGAGGATGAGCTGCCCGCAGGCATCACTCACCGCCTCCACTTGACGAAGCCGAAATGAGCGAAAACCTATCAAAATGACGATAAATCGCTACTTTAAGTGAAAAATGAGCGAAAAAGCTCGTTCACGCGCGACTTTTTTACTATCTTTGCGCCCGATTTCGACGCGCACGCACGCGAACATCTCTAAAAAGATATGAAAGTAGCGATAGTCAAATACAACGCAGGGAACATCTATTCCGTCGTCCACGCGCTCAGACGCCTGGGGGTGGGCCCCATCCTGACAGACTCCCCCAAGGAGCTGCGTTCGGCCGACCGAGTGCTGTTCCCGGGTCAGGGCGAGGCCAGCCAGGCGATGGGCTACCTCCATGAACACGGTCTTGACGATGTCATTCGTTCGCTGACCCAGCCCGTGCTGGGCATCTGCATCGGACAACAACTGATGTGCCGCCATTCCGAGGAAGGCGACACTGACTGCCTCGGCATCTTCCCTGCCGACGTCGTGCGCTTCCGCCCCACGCGCCACGAGGACAAGGTCCCGCACATGGGATGGAATGAGATCAGGACAGAAAATGAGAAAATAAATCACGTGGGGCTGTTCGAGAACAACAGCTTCGTCTATTTCGTCCACAGCTTCTACGTCCCCGTGTGCGAGTTCACGGCTGCCACCTGCGACTACATCGTCCCGTTCAGCGCCGCCCTCCACAAGGACAACTTCTACGCCACGCAGTTCCACCCCGAGAAGAGCGGAGCCGTAGGCGAAGACATCCTACGCCGTTTCCTCGAAGCTACTTAGGACACCACTACCTCCATAAACCATAAGCGATAAGCCCTAAACGATAAAACCATTCGTCATTCATCATTCATCATTATATTATTCTTCACTCTTCATCCTTCATTCTTCACTAAATCATGCTCCTCATCCCCGCCATAGACATCATCGACGGCCGCTGCGTACGCCTCACGAAAGGCGACTACGCGACGCAGAAAGTCTATGCCGACGACCCCGTCGACGTAGCGCGTGAGATGGAGGCCATTGGCTTCCGTCGCCTACATGTCGTCGACCTCGATGGTGCGCGTTCCAAGCACGTCGTCAACCTGGACGTCCTGCGCCGCATCACTCGCGAGACATCGCTCATCGTGGATTTCGGTGGCGGCATCAAGAGCGAGGCCGACCTGGAGCAAGCTTTTGAGGCTGGTGCTCATCTGGCCACGCTCGGCAGCATCGCCGTGACCGACCGCGCCCGCGTGCTGAGTTGGTTGCGCACCTATGGCGCTGAACGCCTCGTGCTCGGCGCTGATGTGCGCGATGGAAGAATCAGCATCAACGGCTGGAAAGAAGAGAGCGCACTGCAACTGATGCCATTCCTGGCGGACTACCTGAGCGAGGGACTGCGCCACGTGCTCTGCACCGATATCAGCCGCGACGGCCTGCTTCAAGGACCTGCCACTGCGCTCTATGCTTCCATCATGCAGCAGTTCCCCGATTGTCAGCTCATCGCCTCGGGAGGCGTCAGTAATACCGACGACATCCGCGCACTCAGCGCTGCAGGCGTGCCAGCCGTCGTCTTCGGGAAAGCCATCTACGAGGGGCGCATCAACCTGCAAGAACTCATAGCGGAATACCCGCAAGACACGCTTTAAACGCTCAACCCATAAACTTTAAACTCCAACAGCATTGCTTGCCAAACGCATCATACCCTGCCTTGATGTCAAAGACGGTCAGACCGTCAAAGGGACAAACTTCGTCAACCTGCGCCATGCAGGCGACCCCGTAGAATTAGGTCGTGCCTACAGCGAACAGGGCGCCGACGAACTGGTATTCCTGGACATCACCGCTTCCCACGAAGGCCGAAAGACCTTCGCCGATATGGTCACCCGAGTGGCTGCTGAGGTCAACATCCCCTTCACCGTAGGCGGCGGTATCAGCGCGCTGAGCGATGTCGACCGCCTGCTCAACGCCGGAGCCGACAAGGTGAGCATCAACAGTGCTGCCCTGCGTCGGCCCGAACTCATTGACGAGATCACGAATCATTTCGGGTCGCAGGTTTGCGTCGTAGCCATCGACGCCCGTCAGGACGAACAAGGGGCATGGACATGCTACCTCAACGGCGGGCGCATCCCCACCGAGCGCTCACTCTTCGACTGGGCCCACGAGGCTCAGGAACGCGGTGCCGGCGAGATCCTCTTCACCTCCATGAACCACGACGGAGTCAAGACGGGCTTTGCCAACGAAGCGCTACGCCACCTCTCTGACACGCTGTCCATCCCCATCATCGCTTCCGGAGGTGCCGGCACACGCGAACATTTCCGTGACACATTCCTCCTGGGCCATAGCGATGCTGCCCTGGCCGCCTCGGTCTTCCACTTCGGCGAGATCAGCATCCCCGAACTCAAACTGTACCTCAAGAGCGAAGGCATCGCTGTGCGGCCGCCGCTCCTCCAACCATAGTAATCACCTTTCCAAGAACAGACAGCCAATCTGAAAACAAGAATATGGAAAAGATCGACTTCGATAAGATGAACGGCCTCGTGCCCGCCATCATTCAGGACGCCGACACGCGTCAAGTGCTCATGCTCGGTTATATGAACCGCGAGGCCTACGAGAAGACCGTGGCCGAAGGACGCGTCACCTTCTATTCCCGCTCCCGCCAATGCCTCTGGACCAAAGGAGAGACGAGTGGCAACTTCCTTGACGTCGTCAGCATCAAGCTCGACTGCGACCAGGACACACTCCTCATCCGCGTGCATCCCGCCGGCCCCGTTTGCCATACAGGCACCGACACCTGCTGGGGCGAAACAAACACCCCCGCAGCAGCGTCCGACGATTCTGTCGCAGGCACCGACAATCCCCTCCTCTTCCTCTCTGCGCTTCAGGATTTCATCGAGCAGCGTCATCGCGAGATGCCTGAAGGTTCCTACACCACCAGCCTCTTCCGCGACGGCCTCAACCGCATGGCACAGAAGGTAGGTGAAGAAGCCCTCGAGTTGGTCATCGAAGCATGCAATGGCACCGACGAGCGCATGATCTACGAGGGCTCGGACATGCTCTACCATCTGCTCGTCCTGCTCACTTCCAAAGGCTTACGCATCGAACAGATGGCCGCCGAACTCCAAGAGCGCCATCTGCCTGGATGGAAGAAACACTGAGGGAATTGAGGATTTAAAGACTTAAAGATTTAAAGACTTAAGGATTTAAAGATTTGAAATCACCTTTGTGACTCGATATTTGAAGATTTGAGATTAAAAGCTTGTTCCTATGATCATCAACTATAAGGAAGTTGACATCCAACGCGAAGAGAACACCATTCTCTACAACGTGAACTTCGAGGTCGCCGAGAGCGAGTTCGTCTACCTGACGGGCGTCGTCGGCAGCGGAAAGTCATCATTGCTAAAGACCATCTACGGCGAGTTGGACATCATGTCGGGTACTGCCGAGGTGCTGGGCTATGACATGCGTCGCATCAAGCGTCGCCACATTCCCGCTCTGCGCAAGCAGCTGGGCATCGTCTTCCAGGACTTCCGTCTGCTCACCGACCGCAACGTGCGTCGCAACCTCGACTTCGTGCTTCGCTCCACGGGATGGAAGAGCCGCACCGAACGCGCCAACCGCATCCGCGAAGTGCTTGAGACCGTAGGTCTGGCCGACAAACAGGAGGCGATGCCCTACGAACTCTCGGGCGGCGAGCAGCAGCGCGTCTGCATAGCACGTGCAATCCTCAATCATCCCCGCCTCATCCTGGCCGACGAGGCAACAGGCAACCAGGACGCCGCCTCGGGCATCCACACGACGCAGATACTCTATGACCTTGCCCGTCAGGGCACTGCCGTCATCATGGCGACGCATAACAACGCCCTCATCGAGCGCTTCCCCGGCCGTGTCTATGAGTGTCGCAACCATCAATTCCTCTGCCACGGTCCCGGGCCTGTAGCCCCCATTGAGGATACCGCTGAGGACACTGCCGAGGCCGCCGCTCCGGCCCCCTCGCCCAAGCGCTCGACAATTCAGTCGGCGAACGCTCCCACTCCCGCCTCCCCTGCGGAAGCCCCCGCCTCATCTACCGACGACATTCCCGTCGCCACCATCGCACAAGAATCATAAACATAACACCATACACAAGATGAAAGTTCTGAAATTCGGAGGTACCAGCGTAGGCAGCGCCCAACGCATGAAAGACGTCTCCAAACTCATCACTTCTGATGGCGAGCCCAAGCTCGTCGTCCTCTCCGCCATGAGCGGCACGACCAACACCCTCGTCGAGATCTCCGACTATCTCTACAAAAAGAACCCTGAGGGAGCCAACACCGTCATCAACCAACTCGAGCAGAAATATCTCGCACATATCGACGAACTCTATGCCACCGACAAATGGCGCGAGCGTACCGAGCAGTTCCTCAAGGAGGAATTTGCCTACCTGCGTTCCATGACCAAGACCCTCTTCACCTCCTTCGAGGAGAAGGTGATCCTCGCTCAGGGCGAGATCATCTCTACCAATATGGTCACCAACTACCTGCAGGAACAGGGCATTAAGGCCGTACTGCTCTCCGCTCTCGACATGGTACGTACCGACAAGAACGCCGAGCCCGATTTCAACTATATCCGCGAGAAGACTCTCGCCCAGCTTGCTGCCAACCCCGACTACCAGATCTATATCACGCAGGGCTTCATCTGTCGCAACGCCTATGGCGAGATCGACAATCTCCTGCGCGGCGGCTCTGACTACACGGCCTGCCTGCTCGGCGCTGCCATCGAAGCCGAGGAGATTCAGATCTGGACTGACATCGATGGCATGCACAACAACGACCCGCGCATCGTCGAGGGCACCGAGCCCGTGCGTCAGCTCTATTTCGAGGAAGCTGCCGAGCTGGCTTACTTCGGAGCTAAGATCCTGCACCCGACCTGCATACAGCCTGCCAAGTTCGCTGGCGTGCCAGTACGTCTGCTCAACACGATGGACCCCTCAGCACCTGGCACCATCATCAACAACCGCATGCACCGCGGCACCATCAAGGCTGTAGCGGCCAAGGACAACATCACCTGCATCGGCATCCAGAGCTCACGCATGCTGCTCGCCCACGGCTTCCTGCGCAAGGTCTTCGAGATCTTCGAGACCTATAAGACCAGCATCGACATGATTGCCACGTCCGAGGTCGGCGTCAGCGTCACGATCGACAACACCACCAACCTCCGTGCCATCGTCGACGAACTGAAGAAGTACGGCACCGTCACCGTCGACGACCGCATGTGCATTGTCTGCGTCGTCGGCGACCTTTCCACGCAGAACGTAGGCTTCGAGACCATCGCCACCGATGCACTCAAGCAGATTCCCGTGCGCATGATCAGCTACGGAGGCTCACAGCACAACATCTCGTTTGTCGTTGCCGAGGCGGACAAGAAGCGCACCCTCCAAGCCCTGCAGAACACACTTTTCACCTACAACGACCACATCCGTCGTCCATCCTAACCACACACATGCACTTCGACACAACACACCTTCAGGCGCTCCAGACTCCGTGTTATCTCTATGACACGGAGTTGCTGGCTCGCACCCTCGACACCATCCACGCCGAGGCCCGACAACACGACAACTACCACGTCCACTATGCCATCAAGGCCAATTCCAATCCCGACGTCCTCCGTCAGATAGCAGCCGCCGGCCTCGGCGCCGACTGTGTCAGCGGAGGCGAGATACGTGCCGCCATCGACGCCGGTTTCCCCGCCCGCGAGATTGCATTCGCTGGCGTAGGCAAGGCCGACTGGGAGATCACGCTCGCCCTCAGAGTTGGCATCGGCATGTTTAATGTCGAGAGCATTGAGGAACTGGATGTCATCCAGCAACTGGCCACCGATTTAGATATGCGCGCACGCGTGAGCTTCCGCATCAACCCCGACGTAGGAGCCCACACCCACGCTCACATCACCACTGGTCGTGCCGAGGATAAGTTCGGCATCGCCAAGGAGGATATGGTGGCCGTGCTGCGACGTGCTCAGGCGATGACCCACATCGACGTTGTCGGACTCCACTTCCACATCGGCTCGCAGCTACTCGAGATGGACGATTTCGCAGCTCTCTGCAGTCGTATCAACGAGCTTCAGGAGGTCCTCGACGCAGAAGGCATTGCCGTACCCAACATCAATGTCGGTGGTGGTCTTGGCATCGACTACGAACAGCCCGACCTCCATCCCGTACCCGATTTCCATGCCTACTTCTCGACGTTTGCCAATGGTCTTCAGCTCCGCCCCAACCAGCAGCTCCACTTTGAACTCGGCCGAGCCGTCGTGGCGCAGATGGGCACTCTCCTCACGCGCGTCCTCTATGTCAAGCATGGCCACGAACGTCAATTCGTCATCGTCGACGCAGGCATGACGGAGCTCATACGTCCCGCCCTGTATGGCGCTCTCCACCAGATCAATAACCTCAGCGCCGATGCCAGCCGCGAGCCCGCTGTCACCTACGACATCGTAGGCCCCATCTGCGAGTCGTCCGATGTCTTCGCACGCGACTACGTTCTTCCACAGACTTGTCGTGGCGACCTGCTGGCCATCCGCTCTGCGGGTGCTTACGGCGAGACCATGGCCTCGACCTACAACTGCCGCCCACTTCCCACTGCCCACCTCATCCAATAGTTTCAACCTCTTATCTCACATCCCATCTATGCTTCTGCTCAAGCTCACCATCCTCATCGTCCTCTTCATTTGGCTGCTAGCCATGATCATAGCCTATAGCTATGGCCGTGTAGGTCGTCGTATGCAGAGTCAGCAGAAGCTGGTGCCCGTCACCAAAACCCTCCCCCCTCTTTCCGTTGTCATTATCGCCCACAATCAGGCCAAAGCGTTGCGCCGTCATCTGCCGGCAATCCTCCAGCAGGACTACGACCGCTTTGAGGTCATCGTGGTCAACACGGGATCGACCGACGACACGAAGGATGTCCTCGAACGCTTCGAGTTTCAATACGCCAATCTCCACCACACCTTCACGCCCCATTCTGCTCGCGACATCAGCCTCGAGCGCCTCGCCCTCACCCTCGGCATACGTGCGGCCAACTACGAGTGGGTCGTCATGACACGGCCCGATTGTGAGCCCGCTTCCGCACAATGGCTCACGCGCATCGGCGAGACCATCGTGGAGCCCAGTCGAAGCATACAGAGTCCGAGTCTCTCCACGCCCGACATTGTGATCGGACAAGCGCGCTTCGCCGAGAGCCGCCACGCATGGAGCAGCCGCAAGGTCGCCTTCCTGCGACTCTGGAACGATATGCACGCCTTCGAGCATATCCTCCTCGGCCACACCGCCATACGAGCCGACGGCTGCAACCTGGCCTACCGCAAGAGTTATTTCCTTGAGCGAAACGGTTTCTCTGAGCACCAGTCCCTTGAGATGGGAGCCGAGGAACTCCTTGTCAACTACAACGCTACACGCTCCAACACAGCTCTCGTGCTCGCCCCCTCAGCCACCGTGTTCCAAGACCCTCTGACCGACGAGCGCGTGTGGCTCAACCGCCGCATCTACGACCGTGAGACGCGCCATCACCAACGTCATACCTGGCTCTTCCGTGCACGCCAGAACCTGCGCCTCGCCATGCCGTGGCTCATCATCATCGCCGTGGCCCTCTGTATTGCCCTGCCCTTCCTTGCGCAAACCCTGCAATCTTATCTTCCAAAGGAACTGGCTGAACTCCCCTTTACTGCTGATGCCACGCTCTACACCTTGGCCGCCATCGTACTCGCCCTGCTCATCATCGTCTATATCGTGACGAAGACCAGCAATTTCAACGCCACCGCACGCGCACTCGGCTACAGCCCCTTCCATCTCACGTTCCTTCTCTATGAACTCCGTCTTCCTTTCTGGAACCTCAGCGATGCCATCGCTCGCCGCCGTGCCTCCCGCAACGAGTTCCGAAAGAAATTCGTTTAAACCGACAAGAGGGAATGAAGAATGATGAATGAAGAATGATGAATGAAGAATGAAGAATAGTATGAAGTAATCGTAAATTGTAAATTGTAAATGGTAAATCCTAAATGGTAAATCGTAAATGGCAAATGCCTTTGTATATTAACTTTCAATTCTAAAATCAAAAAATGTCCTCCTTCATAGCTTGGTGTTTCGACCATCTCAATTACTGGACCATCACCTTCCTGATGACACTCGAAAGCACAGTCATCCCCATCCCCAGCGAACTTGTCGTACCGCCCGCCGCCTACCGTGCAGCAGCCGATGGCAGCAACCTCAACGTCGTCCTCGTCGTCCTCTGCGCCACCCTTGGTGCCAACCTTGGCGCCCTCATCAACTATACCGCCGCCCGCTACCTCGGACGTCCCATCGTCTACGCCTTTGCCAATAGCACCTTCGGCCACCTCTGCCTCCTCAATGAGCAGAAAGTGCAGCACACCGAGCAATACTTCACCGATCATGGCGCCGTAGCTACCCTCATCGGGCGCCTCGTGCCTGGCATCCGTCACCTCATCTCCATTCCCGCAGGCCTCGCCAAGATGCGCCTCTCCCATTTCATCCTCTACACCACCATCGGTGCAGGCCTTTGGAACATCATCCTCGCTGCCATGGGCTACGCCCTCCAAAGTGTCATACCCGAGGATCAGCTCCTCGACACCGTCACCCGCTACAGCCACCAGTTCGGCTACGCCATGATAGCCCTCGCCCTGGTTGTGGTGGCTTATCTTATTTACAAAGCGCGCAAGAAATAAAGAAACAAGTCCTCCTGCCCCAAGCATTATGAAGACTTCAGCAAAGTTCAAGGAATACATCTGGCTTGTCAATACCATCCACCAAGCTGGCAAGATAACGCTGGCCGAGATCAACAGACTATGGCTGAAGACAGACATGAGCGGAGGCGTCACTATGGCCCGAGCCACTTTCAATCGCCACAAAGATGCCATCGAGGACATCTTTGGTATTTATATTGATTGCGACAAGCAGAATGGCTACAAATATTTCATCGGCAACGAGAAAGTCCTCAGAGAGAATACAATCCAGAATTGGATGCTGTCGACGCTATCCGTCAACAACATCATTAGCGAGAGTCTATCCCTGCAGAACAGGATACTTCTGGAGTCCGTTGCCTACGAAGGCACATACCTGCCCATGGTGATAGAAGCGATGAGACGAAGCGTTCGCATCGCCATCATGTATCGGAAATATGGCGATGAAGATCCACGCCCCTTGAACTTCGAGCCTTATTGCCTGAAGATGTTTCGTCAGCGATGGTATGTGCTTGGACATTTCCATCGCGAAGTAGAAGACGAGCCTGATATCGATTACTTCGGGATCTTCTCTTTCGACCGAATCTTCTCCATGTCCTTGACTGAAATCAAATTTCAGATAAATCCTGATTTCAATGCCGAAGATTTCTTTGAAGAATGTTATGGTGTACTGGTCAATGATGGCACCCGACCCGAGAAGGTCCGGATTCGCGTCTATGGCTACGAGCGCTACTACCTCAGAGATCTGAAGATTCATCACAGCCAACGAGAACTCACCAACGGAGATGGCTATACCGACTTCGAGTTATTCTTGCGTCCTACACCCGATTTCATCCAGCACCTGATAGGACTGGGCGAGCACGTGAAAGTTCTCTACCCCGAATGGCTTGCCGAGCAAGTCGCTCAAATCCACTATCATGCCCTTATGCATTATGAGCAATAGAGAGTGATTATTCAGCGGACATCGAACTGCACCTACTTATCTTATTTGGAAAAACTCCTGCGGACCAGTAGTATAGAGATTGCCAAAGTTAGCGGAGTTCACGATATGGACATGCGACCCCAAGGTGTGCTGGGAGCAGAAGAGGTATAAGTCGCGGTAGGTCGTAGTAGGTGAGGCCGTTAGATGTGTAACGAGATTACGGCTGAAGCGGTCGCAGCGCCACACGCCGAGTTCAGAACTCCAATTGTCAGCAAACGACTGCTCGTAGATGCCGGCGCTCGAAATAGCCAATACGCCTGGGATACCGACCAAAGGGGTGATGACGGCCTCTGAAAAACACGGTTCTGTGATGACGAGCATCTTTCGATAGATGCCTTCGGACTGCATCTGGCTGATGGTCTGACGAAGAAGTTCGGCAGTCATGCCCTGACCATTATCTTCATAGCGCCATGCCAACTCGTCGGCACCATTGCTGGCACGATTATGTCCGTGCCCACTCCAGAAGAGGAGTACGTTCTGCCCCGCATCCTTGGGAAGAACGACAGGTGTCTGGTCCGTCTTGACACCAAGCAGAATATTACTGATGTCATCAGGAAAGATGGCAGCATTGTCGTAGTCGATGCTACTGCCACCCATCAAGTCTTTACCGCCATCTTCGGCTCGGATGATTCCAGGCTCGGGATTCTTGGTGTCGAAGGCAAGTGCTTTGTCAATAATCAAGATGATATGGTCATCGTCGAATCCGTTCTTCTTGAGCATCTGATAGACGTTGAGTACATCGGCCTGATGGCGGTAGTTGTTCCATCCATGGCTGCCTTGTACCAGAACTGCATATCGACTTGAGAGAGGCGAATATGTGATGCTAACGTCTTTGTCCTCAGCAACTTTGGCAAAAGCCGCCTCTGGGTTTTCGACGAACCAGTTCCAGGCTGCCATTGCCGCCCCCGTTCGTCGGCTGCCATCACTGCTCAGGTAATCCAGATGCTTGAGTTTGCCGTCTTTAATCTGCCAGTGGACGTAGGTGGAATGGACAGAAGAAGTATATGTTTCTTTGTCGAAACGGATGTCGCCCGAGGCACCTTTGAAGTCCATCAGATGGCCTTGCTCCAGAGCAGAGAGATAGAGTTCCATAGATGTCTGGTTCCATGCAGGACCGCTCAACTGCTGGGCCTGGGGTGTAGTAATGGCGATGACGGCAGCGTTGAAACGACGGTTTGAGGAGAGGCCTTGCTTTTCTTGATTCTCTTGATTCTCTAGATTTTCTAGATTATCTAGATGCTCAGCGTAGCTGGCAGCGAAAGCGGCTAACATCAGCGCATCGTAGAACTTACATTCGGCGAAGGTAGGCTTAACCCCGAACTTCACCTCATAACTTTTCTCAAATCCTGTTGTGGGGTCGGCATAAGGCGAGAATCCCTGATAGTACTGTAAAACATCGGCTCTTTTTTTCCCAAGTGCGTCGAGGCCCTCTTGCGTGAGATTACTGAAAGCGAAATAGGTGCGCCCCCAGAACTCCAGTAACTGTCGCGTCTCTTCTTTCCCTTCCCCTTCCAATGGCTTGTCGGGGTTAAGATCCCACCACTCCATGCGCAAACAGGCTATATCGTAGAGTTGTTGCATGGTCTCGATGACACAGAAGCTTCCGATGTTGAAACTGCCGAAGGTGGGCAATTCGTTCAACTCCGCCAAATAGTCCTTCATGCGGCGGCGCAGGTCGGCATTGTCGGTATATTGGTCGTTGTGCGAGAAGGGTATATCCATCTCTTGAGCCTGATAGGGTCCCCAGTCAAAGAACGTACGCCCGTAGCTGTCGGCAGGTGAGAACAGGGAAGCTGGCATGCTGGTATCCAGGTCACGCCCCAAGCTTTTGATATACGAAGCATACATGCTCAGCAGCACCTCGCAGAAGGTGATGTCGGTTTCGGTGAGCGACCACAGGAACGGCTCTTTGTTGGCAACACCTGCCGAACCGACGGCGAAACGGCGGATGACATCCTCGCTGGTGGCCGTCGGTGCGATGACCGGTTTGTGGGTCTGCTGACAGGCTGGAGCGAACGTAGCCACGGCATCATTGCCGAAAGGACCGATGACAGCCATCACATCGTCTCTGCCAGCCAGTGTCTCACCCAACTGGGCGAGGTCTTCCGTCAGTTCGTCATGCCACTCCAACTTCAGGCTGATGCACAGCGTGTCATGCAACTGTGCCTGATGAAGGTTATCGAGAAACCATTGAGCCGTACGTTCAAACCGTGCTTTCGTGGCAGCATCGGCACTTGACGGTGCCACCACGGCCACCGTCTTCTCCACCCATCGCCGCGACTGCTGATAGACGATGGTATCATCCTCCTGCTTACAGCCTGTCAGTATCAGCAACGATAAACAAATGATAAATCGTAAATCCGTAAATCGTAAATATTTAAATCGTAAATTACCTTTCATGTTCTTCCTCCTTTCTCACGGCTTCTTCGTGCATTTCCTGTTTCATCTCTTCTGTCAGGCATGGAACAATCGTTCCCTCGTATCCCGGGGGTGTCCAGATGACAAAAACAAAGGTTGGGTTCATGACGACTTCCGTGTACCCTTCTTTCAGTCCAAGTGTCTGGTGTTTGGGCATTGCCCCGTCAGAGAGCCACTGTCTGATCCATCGGGCCAAGGCACGGTCGATATGCTTCACAATCGAGTATGAGGAGTAATAACTGTCGGAATAGGCATCGATGCCTATGATGTTCAACGCCGTCCGCGTGAAGTAATTCAAGCGCGCGAACGTATTCGACGCTCCGCCACAGACGGGTACCAAACTGGTGATGTCATCGTTGCTCCACTGCCACATCAGTCTCAGGGCCGTAGAGTCGGCAACGCTGAAACCGCTCTCGCCCCTTTCGTCAAGGTAAGACAACGTCAGATGGTTTTGCCTGGCTTGCTGTTCCGTCAGCAGTTTCAGGCCTGCCTCAAAACCGTCGCTATATCCCTGTAGGGCTTCTGTGACAGATGGCGTCTTTCGGTTGGCCCCCAAGAGCATTACGCTGACCCGCTCCAAGGCCGCCTCTATCCTGCCACCCTCATACATGGCGCCGTAATACGTCAGGAAGAGCGTCGAACCTTTCCCTTCCAGCGGCGTACGCGTCTCCAAATAGAGCAGGTCTGCGTATGGGTTTGCCTCTAGTCGTTTGTTATTCTTGCGGATAAAATCGTCGTAGCTGGGAGAGGTCACTATAAACAGCCGGCGCACCGTGTCTTTGGCAGTCTCCATCTGCCGGAACATCAGCTCCAGATATTGTAAACCCTCTTCATGGGTCTGAGGCGACAGCTGCATGGTGCGCAGCCCCATTTCCTGGGCAGCGCGTTCCACGCCCTCGTAGATCAGGTCGTTGTACGAATGGTCGCCCAGCGCATTGACATCATAGATGACTGTCACCAGCGGCGTAGCGCTCGCCGCCTCTTCGTTCGGATCGGGCAAGTAGATTGTGTCGCCCTCTTTCGTGCAACCCGCAGCTAACACTACTGCCGCTATGACAAGAAACTTCCGCATCTCTACTTATTTTTTGATAAGGATAGATATACTAATTCAACTTTCGGTTGTTATGAAGTAGTTAAGAAGTTCTTCGCAGAGCGAAGCGTCCCGTAGGGCCGAGCGAAGACGATACCATGTTGACCATGTTATTTTTATCAGATTTCTATGAACAAAGCAATCGTCTTAACTTCTAAACTTCTTAACTTCTTCATATCATCCGAAACTTGAATTACTTTAATGGTAAATAGTAAATGGCAGATGCCTCATCGTGTCGTGCCGCTGGCGCCTTCGTTACTGATGCCGGTGTTAATGTTCGGGTCTTCATCGCCGGCATTGCCACCCCAATCGATCGTAGTGTCGGAGATGCGGCCGTCAGCGCTGATGGCCTTGGCCTCAAGCACGCGGGTGCTGATGCGCGTCAGGTACTGACCCAGGTAGTCGGGACCGAGTTGCCCCTTCACCTCCTTCTTGTTGCCCACATACGGCTCGCCAAGCGTGGCGCCATGCTGGTCGAGGACGGTGACGATCATCTGTGCCGAGGCCTCGATGATGTACTTCTCCTGCGAGGGTTCGCCCTTCAAGGCGGGCTGCACGCTGAAACCGGCTTTTGTAGGTAGTGAGGCGAAACTGACGGTCTTCGTCCAAGAGTCCGAGGTCACGGTCTCCTGCGCCTGCTCCCCGTTGCTGTCAATGTAATAGATGGTGACGCTTGCGGCATCGAGCAGGTCCTGACTCAGCTGCACCTTATACTCGGCCTTGGCGCTTTTCGCTTTCAGTCCCTCAGGCTCGTCGTCGCTGCAAGAGGAAAGGCTGCCGAGGGCCAGCAGGCCCCCGAGCAGCATACTCATTATCTTCAGATTCTTCATTGTCGTTTATTTGTTAAGGATCTTACGTCCGTTCTTGATGATGATGCCCTTAGCATGTTCGCTTACTCTGCGGCCGCTGAGGTCATAGACGCGCTCGGTGCCGTCGCTGTCGATGGTGCGCAGCTGTTCGATGCCGTCGACGCCCTCCAGCGCCATGCCGATGGCCGCGCGGGTGCCGCCCTGACGGCTCTGCAGCAGGAAGCAGCGGAACGGAGGGATGATGACAGCCTGTTCTGCGAAATTATTGTTGAGCACGGGGTGCCACTTCGCATCGTCGTTCATCACGTAGGCGCCCAGGTCGACAGCCTCGTCATGGCCGATGGTGTTCAGTGTGCCGCGCATGACAAAGCCTGGCGACTGCAGCTGTCCACCATAGGTTGAGCCACCA
>JAFROT010000024.1 GCA_017429525.1 Bacteroidaceae bacterium
ATACCATCGGCCAGCGTGTAGGCCAGCTCGATGTCGGCGGTGGCACCAGCTTCCTGCATGTGGTAGCCGGAGATGGAGATGGAGTTGAACTTAGGCATCTTCTGCGAGGTGTACTCGAAGATGTCGGCGATGATCTTCATGGAGAAGGCGGGCGGGTAGATGTAGGTGTTGCGCACCATGAACTCCTTGAGGATATCGTTCTGGATCGTACCAGCCATCTCCTCGAGCTTGGCGCCCTGCTCCAGACCTGCATTGATGTAGAAGGCAAGGATGGGGAGCACAGCGCCGTTCATGGTCATGGAGACGGACATCTTGTTCAAGGGGATGCCGTCGAAGAGCACCTTCATGTTCTCGAGCGAGCAGATGCTCACACCGGCCTTACCGACATCGCCGACGACGCGGGGGTTGTCAGGGTCGTAGCCGCGGTGTGTGGGCAGGTCGAAGGCCACGGAAAGGCCCTTCTGACCGCTGGCGAGGTTACGGCGATAGAAAGCGTTGGACTCTTCGGCGGTGGAGAAACCGGCGTACTGACGGATGGTCCACGGGCGGAAGGGGTACATCATCGAGTACGGGCCACGGAGGAAGGGAGGAATACCGGCTGCGAAGTCGAGGTGCTCCATGCCTTCGAGGTCTTCCTTCGTATAGACGGGCTGGATATCAATCTGCTCGGGAGTCTTCCAGTTGGCTGTAATGCCATTCTCCCGCAGCCATTGCTGGCCATTCTTCTGTTCAATGCCAGCAAAAATATCAATGTCTTTGAAATTCTTTTTCATTGCTTTTGGTTATTTGGGAGGTTTGACATTAGATTCCGAGTTTCTGATTGAGTTCCTTCAGCGTCTTGAGCTGGTCGACACGCACATGGATGAAGTTCTCGATACCGGCAGCCTTGAGGTCTTCGGCGCAGGCGGGAGCGCCGGCGATGATGAAGATGGCCTTGGGGTCGGCAGCCTTGAGGGCATTGAAGGCGGGTACGCCGTACTCAGCATACTCGTCGTCGCTGGAGCAGAGCACCACGATATCGGCACCGGCCTTGACGGCAGCCTCAACACCTTCCTCAACGGTAGGGAAGCCGAGGTTGTCCACGACCTTGTAGCCGGCAGCGGCAAGGAAGTTGCAGCTGAACTGAGCACGAGCCTGACGCATGGCCAGGTTGCCGATGGTGAGCATGAAGGCGATGGGCTGCTTGGCGGCCTTCTCGGTGGTGAGGCGCAGGGCCTCGAAGTCGGAAGCCAGGCGGCTGGTCTTCAGAGCGGGGAAAGCAGGCTCCTCACAAGTCGGGTGTGTTGCTGTACCACAGCAACAAACGCAACCATCTGCAGGCTCCTTGCCCTCGCTCTTCTCGGTGAAGTTGGGGAACTGGTTGGTGCCGAGGAGGAACTCCTTGCGCTTGCCAACGTTGGCGTGGCGGGCGGCGTCGGTGGTGTTGATAGCCTCCTGAATCTTGCCGGCCTTGACAGCGGCCAGGAAACCGCCTTCTTCCTCAACGGAGAGGAAGAGCTTCCAAGCCTGCTGGGCGATGGCCACGGTGAGCTCTTCGACGAAGTAGCTACCGCCGCTGACGTCGACGATCTTGTCGAAGTGGCACTCTTCCTTCAGCAGCAGCTGCTGGTTGCGAGCGATGCGCTCTGCGAACTCCGTGGGCTGCTCGTAAGGAACGTCGAACGGAGTGACGACAATGCTGTCGACATTAGCGATAGCTGCCGACATGGTCTCGGTCTGTGTGCGCAGCATGTTCACATAGCTGTCGAAGAGGGTGAGGTTGTAAGTGCTGGTGGTAGCGCAGACGTTCATCTTGGCTGCTTCCTTGTCGTCGGTGTACTGCTTGACGATCTCAGCCCACAGCATGCGAGCGGCACGGAACTTGGCAATCTCCATAAAGTAGACGCCACTGATGCCGAAGTTGAACTTGATGCGACGGGCAGCGTCCTCTGCAGGCACGCCGGCTTCGACGAGTTCATCAAGGTACTCGCCAGCCCAAGCCAGGGCGTAGCCGAGCTCCTGATAGACGTAAGCGCCGCTGTTGTTCAAGAGGTCGGCGTTGACGTTGATGCAACGGAACTGCGGCAGCTTGGCGAGAGCTGCGATGAGTGCGGGAGCGAACTGCAGGGCAGGCGTGGTGTCCTTACCCTTCTTGAGCATCTTCGAGATGGGGTCGAAGTTGATGCTGCCCTGGAGCTTAGCGAGGTCGTAGCCCTTCTCGGTGAAGTAAGCGACGAGAGCCTCGGCCAGCTCAACACTGTGGCGCTGGCAGGTGCGGAAGTTCAGTTCGACGCAGTCGGCGCAGATGCCGTCGAGCAAGGCTGCAAGATACTCCTTGTTGCACTGGTCGGCAGGCACGTGGAAACCGAGACTGTTGACGCCCTTGTTCAGGATGTCGAGAGCCTTGGCGTTAGCAGCCTTGGCATCGACCTCTTCGATGTTCTGACGGACAAACCACTGGTTGTTGTCCTTCTTGTTGCCTCTGACGTAAGGGAATTCGCCGGGCAAGGCATTGACGGTGGCCAACTGGTCGACGTCCTCCTTACGGTAGAAGGGTTGCATGGAGAAACCTTCGTTGGTTCGCCATACCATTTTCTTCTCGTAGTCAGCGCCCTTGAGGTCTACCTCAATCTTGTCGCGCCATTCCTGGCGGGTCGGGGCGGTGAAGTCCGCGAAGAGTCTTTCTTTACTATCTGCCATGATAGATTGGATTTAATTAAGAATTTGATTGTTTAAGGTATATGAGAATGAATGATTTCCTCGTCGTTTGTCAGCATATTTAAGCCTTAAAAGCGGACAAAGGTAACAAAGTTTGTCTTTGCGTCCAAATTTATAGTGCTAAATCATCTAAAAAGGACCACTTTCGATACGTTTTGCACCAAAACAGGGGCTCTCGCCGTTAGCAAGAGCCCCTTCGCATGACTTAAAAATAATAGAATCGATAGGAATCTACCGATTTGCCAAACGGGCTTCAATAACATTGATTACATAGTCGCCCACTTTCTCGCACTCGTTGACGATATCCATATAGACGGTTCCGAGGGCATAGGTGTACTTGTGGGCATCGACATCAAGAATATTCTGCGTCTTCACGCGGTCGCGGAAAGCATTGATCTCGCTCTCCAGATTGACGGATTTGTGGCGACTGACCTGCTCGCGGGGTCCACGCAACACGACGTTCATCTGGATCAAGCTGTCGTTCACGAGACGCAACATCCAATGCAGGTTTTCCAACTGCTGTTCGCTGAAGGACTCACCGCCCATCTTCTGGCGATTGATATGGCGGGCTAGATTGTAGCAGCCATCGCCAATACTCTCGAGCTCACTCACTTGTCGCATCATCGAGCGGATGATAGCTTTCGTATCATCGCTCAGATGAGCATCACTGACCTCCTCCAAGTAATGGGCGATCTCGAGTTCCAGGTCGTCGCAGATGCTCTCATATTTCTCGATACGGGAATAGAGCTTGACTGACGCCGAATCATCTGCCTCATCCAGGAGTTGGACCACCATGCCGAACATGCGCTGCGTGCGATCGCCGAAGGCAAGAATCTCGCGTTGCGCCTCGAGCACGGCAATTTCAGGTGTCTTCATGAGGCCAGCTTCAACATAACGCAAACGCGTGTGCTCTTCTTCTTCAGCATCTCCAGTGGTCGTTTTGCTCTTGATGACCCAGCAGACGATGCGCTCAATCTGCGGTATGAACCAAATGAGGATGAACGTATTGGCGAGGTTAAAACAAGTGTGGAACGTAGCCAGGACGACACTGAGCTTGGCCGCATTAGCCAGGAACGCAGCTTCGCCAGCCTCACGAGTCATCGTGCTGTCGTATCCGACAAGCGAACAGACCCCATCGATAAAAGGATGGAAGACGACAAGCATCCAGGCGACGCCAAAGAGGTTGAAGAACATGTGGGCAAAGGCTGCTCGACGGGCTTGCGTGGAGGCCGTGAGAGCCGTGAGGTTGGAAGTGACGGTCGTGCCGATGTTCTCACCCATGACGAGCGCGATGCCCTGATAAATCGGCAGGGCACCACTCGAGCACAGGATCATCGTAATGGCCATGACGGCAGCCGACGACTGCACACACATCGTGAGCACGCCACCAATGAGCAGGAACAGGATCGTGGTCGTGAAGCTTGACGGGTCAAAACGCGAGAAGAAAGCAAGCAACTGCTCGTTCTCGCCCAGATTCATGTCGATGCCCGTCTGACGGAGCGTGCCAAGGCCAAGGAACATAAACGAGACGCCGAATAGGAAATCGCCGACATCTGAATGCTTCTTCTTGTAAATCAAAAACATAGCCAAGACAAAGGTCGGCCAGACAAAATCCGTAATATTGAACGAGAAGCCTGCAGACATGATCCATGCCGTAAGTGTCGTACCAATGTTGGCACCCATGACGACAGAGATGGCCTGTGCCAACGTGAGGAGGCCTGCATTGACAAATGAGACCGTCATCACGGTGGTAGCGGTGGACGACTGAACGGCCGCTGTGACGAAGACGCCCGTGAGCATACCCGTGAAGCGATTTGTCGTCATGCGCCCAAGGACGTGACGCAATTGCGGGCCAGCCATCTTCTGGAGGGTATCGCTCATCATCTTCATGCCAAAGACGAGCAATGCGAGTGAGCCCAGAATACGGAAAAGGAAATACATAAGCAATAAATGGTTAATTAGCGGAACTGGAGGTTCCACTTATGTTTACAAGTGCAAATGTACTGCGAAATCACATACAAAGCAAATTTGTAACAGAATTGTAACAACTTTGTGACGATTTTGAGATGACTTTGTGGCAACTTTGTAACGACTATGTGACAAAAACTTTGTATCTTTGCGCCATGAAAACTGAGAACGACAAGAAAAATATCCGAATACTGGTCGTGGACGATGAGCCCGACTTGTGCGAGATCATCAAATTCAACCTCGAAATGGAGGGATACGAGTTACAGACTGCCTCAAGCGGCGAAGAAGCGCTTGCCCTCTTGGAGGAAGGGAACACCTACTCCCTGCTCCTGCTCGATGTGATGATGCCAGGCGAATCGGGATTTGCCATTGCCCGCCAGTTGAAACTGGACGAGAAGACGCGGGAGTTGCCCATCATCTTCCTGACGGCCCGCAGCACCGAAAACGACGTCATCACAGGCCTGAATCTTGGCGCAGACGACTACATCGCCAAGCCTTTTCGCCTACGCGAGCTGCTGGCTCGAGTGAATGCCGTATTAAGGCGAACAGAGCCAACTGCAGGTGACGACAGAATGAGCATCGAGGGATTGGTCGTCGACAATACGCGAAAAATCATACTCATTGACAACGAGGAAGTTGCGCTGACTCGCACCGAATTCGTCCTATTGAGCCTTCTCTTATCCGAACGCGGACGTGTGCTTTCGCGCCAAGAACTCATCCAGCGTGCCTGGCCCCAGGATGTCGTTGTCACGGAACGAAGCGTGGATGTATGCATCACACGCCTACGTAAGAAAATAGGGCGTTATGCCTCGCACATCACCACCAAAGCCGGCTTTGGCTATAGTTTTGAATGATGAAGAAACTGACAGAAGGACGCAAAATGTTTGTTACGGTGATGGCCATCTTCTTGGCTTATGCCATCACCTTCATTGTCTTTGACGATTATGATCGCCATCGCTTTGAATTCCTCGACGAACCCAACGACTGGCATCTGCTTATGTTCTCTGTCGTGGTGATGGTTATACTGGCTCTCGTGCTCCATCGTTATTCTATAAATATGGACGCGCGCATTAGTCGTGACCAAGCCGAGGAACAGGCATCCATGCGTCGACGGCTGACACAGAATATCGCTCACGAGTTGAAAACCCCTGTGGCAAGCATACAAGGCTATTTGGAGACGCTCATCAACCATGCCAACATAGAAGCCGACAAACGTGAGCAGTTCCTCCAGCACTGCCTGGCACAGAGCCAACGCCTCGCCTCACTATTGCAAGACCTCACCACCCTCCAACGCTTGGACGACGCACCCGATATGCAGGCTTTTGAGCAGATTGACGTCGCTACCATCGTAGCTGGCGTCATCAAGGAGACTGCGCTCCAAATGTCAGAGCGTCGAATGACCTTTATCAACCGCCTACCAGCCAGCATGCCGATGCAAGGCAACCCCACACTCGCCTATGGTATCTTCCGTAACCTCACCGACAACGCCATTACCTATGCAGGCGAAGGAGCAGTCATCACGCTCACGGTTTCGGAAAGCATCAACCAATGGCACTTCTGCTTCCGCGACAACGGACCTGGCGTGCCACCAGAACACATCAACCGCCTCTTTGAGCGTTTCTATCGCGTAGACAAAGGTCGCAGTCGCAAACTCGGCGGAACAGGCTTAGGACTGGCTATTGTGAAGAATGCCGTCATTCTCCACGGCGGCAACATCGCCGTGTCCAACGACCGAGGTCTGCGTTTCGACTTCACGCTGAAGAAATAGCTTGCACACAGTCCCTGCCACCCCAACGCGCCCCCCCTGAGGCACAAAAAGCAAGGTTTTGCGTCAGAAAATTGACCGTTCTGCGCTCAAAGTGGAAAGTTTTGCGTACCTTTGCCGCCACTTATGATTGTTTGTATTGCAGAAAAACCATCAGTAGCACGAGACATTGCCAACGTGCTGGGAGCCACTCACGACCGTGGCGGCTTCATCGAAGGCAATGGATACCAAGTGACTTGGACCTTCGGCCACCTTTGCGAGTTGAAGGAGCCTGCTGAATATACACCCTTGTGGCAGAAATGGAGTCTCTCGCAACTCCCTATGATTCCTGCACGATTTGGCATCAAGCTGAAGAAGGATCAAGGCGTGGAACGCCAGTTCGCCATCATCGAGCAACTGATGCAGGCAGCTGACAGCATCATCAACTGCGGCGATGCTGGCCAGGAAGGCGAGCTCATCCAACGATGGGTGATGCAGAAAGCGGGCGCGACATGTCCTGTACAACGTCTCTGGATCTCATCGCTAACGGAAGAGGCTATCCGAGAAGGCTTCCAGACGCTCAAGGACCAAAGCGAATACCAGCGTCTGTACGAAGCTGGACTCTGCCGTGCTATCGGCGATTGGACGTTGGGCATGAATGCCACTCGTCTGTACACCCTCAAATATGGCGTAAACCGGCAGGTACTGAGCATCGGTCGGGTGCAGACACCCACTTTGGCACTGATTGTCAACCGGCAGCATGAAATCGACAACTTCAAGCCAGAGACCTACTGGGTGCTCACGACCGTCTATCGCGACACCACCTTCACAGCTGTCATGGAAGAGGGAGATCGCGGATTCAAGAGCCAGGAGGATGGCGAGCGCGCACTCGAGGCCATTCGTCCGCTACCTTTTACGGTGACGAGTGTTGAAAAGAAGAAAGGCAAAGAGGCGGCACCCCGACTCTTCGATCTCACCTCCCTGCAGGTGGAGTGCAACAAGAAGTTCGGCTACTCGGCCGATCTCACCTTGCAACTCATCCAAAGTCTCTATGAGAAGAAAGTGGCAACCTACCCACGCGTCGATACAACCTATTTACCTGATGACGTCTACCCCAAATGCCCGCAGATACTGGCTTCGATGACGCCCTACGCCGGATTCATCCAACCTCTATTGGCAGAGGGCAAAAAGTTACCAAAGAGTACAAAGGTATTCGACAACTCAAAAGTCACCGACCACCATGCCATCATCCCGACGCCTGTACAAGTAACAACCGTCTCGCTGACCGATATGGAAAAGCGCGTCTACGACCTCATCGCACGACGTTTCATCGGTGTTTTCTATCCCGAGTGTCAGTTCGAGCAAACCACAGTATTAGGCGAGGTGCGGAGCGAAGGACTGCGCGCTGGCACATTTGACGATGCCGTTCCCTTCAAGGCATCGGGTAAGCGTATTGTTAATCCTGGCTGGCGCGTGCTTTGGGAGAGAAAGCCTGCAACCAATGCTACAACTGCCAGAAACGATGGCTCTTCCCACGAAGACGGGTCCGACAACCAAGATGAGAAGCCACAAGACGAAGAGCGGACTTTGCCCTCCTTCCGTAAGAATGAGAGCGGCCCTCATACCCCTAACCTTGCCGAGAAACAGACGACCCCGCCCAAGCCCTATACTGAGGCGACCCTCCTGCGAGCGATGGAAACCGCAGGAAAATTGGTGGAGGACGATGAGCTGCGCGATGCCCTCAAGGAGAATGGCATCGGTCGTCCATCAACACGTGCTGCCATCATTGAGACGCTGTTCAAGCGTGGCTATATCCGACGTGTACGCAAGAGTTTAGCACCCACTCCCACGGGCATCGAACTGATAGGACTCATTCGCGAGGAACTGCTCAAGAGCGCCGAACTCACAGGCATCTGGGAGAAGAAACTTCGGCAGATTGAACGCAACGAATATGACGCGGCAACCTTCATCGCTGAATTGAAACAGATGGTGGCTGATATCGTGCTCGAGGTGATGCGCGACAATTCCAATCGGCGTGTACCTTCAGCACAATAAATAATAAGGGTTGCACGTTATAACTAAAATGAAAAGTGAAAAATGAAAAGTGAAAGATAAAGATTTCCATAAAAAGCTGAGGAAACGCGGGCTCTACAATTCGTGCAATAATCGCCGAAGCGTGTCCGCGCGTCTCTCTTATTTTTCTCTCTTCATCCTTTCGCTTTTCGCTCCTATCCTACTCTCATGTAATGCCGAAAGCGCCCTGAAGAAAGGCGACCAATTTTATGCCTTAGGTGAGTACTACGACGCAGCCGCTGAGTATCGGACAGCTTACGGAAAGACTCCGATGAAGCTTCGCGACAAACGTGGAGAGCGGGCCTTCAAGATGGCCGACTGCTATCGCCGAATCAACTATACGGCAAAAGCCATTGGTGCATATCAGAATGGCATCCGATATACTGAGAAAGCTATGTCTGACCGCAAAAAAGCAAAAGAGGCCAAAGAGAAGGAGCTGGAACGCAAGCAAGAACGGAAACAGGACGTGAAAGCGTCTGCCCGAACAACGGTCAGAGCGCCACGAAGCGGTGCAAAACGCGAGCTGGAAGCAGAGCCACTACCAGATTTGTCTACCAAGGCAGGGCGGAAACTCGCTAAAGAGCAGGCAAAAGCAGAAAAGCTCTTGGAGGAACAAGCCAAGAAGGCTGAACGAGAAAGGGAAAAAGCGGAAATCAAAGCTGAGAAAGCGCAAGCCAAAGCCGAGAAAGCACGAGCCAAGGCAGAGAAATCCAAAAGACGACGTCAACGCAAGGGACGCAGCCATCGCAACGATTCGATGACCGACTCATCGCTCGACCCACAGGATTCACTCGCTGAAGTGTCCATTCTTCAAGCCACCCTACAGCTGGCTCGTCTCCAGCACAAGAATGGCGATTATAAGAATGCCATCAAGAACTATGAGAGCTACCTTGAGGAAGCTCGTGTGCTCTACCCCCTTTATCCATCGGTGTGCACGCCCCAAAACGACACGTTGGCCATGAATGGGCTCATCGGTGCACGCCGAGCTCCCACGGCCAAGAAGCGTGGCTCGCTCTACACGGTCAAGAAAGAGCCGTTGCTCAACTCACGTCGTTCTGATTTCTCACCTGCTTTGCTCGGCGACGATTCCGAGATGCTCTATTGGACAAGCACACGCCCACAAGCCACGGGCGATGACATCAGCGGAATCACGGGCACGAAGTACGCAGACATCTTCTGGACGAAGAAAGACGACAAAGGCAAATGGGCTACGCCTGAGAAAGTTGAAGGCGAGCTTAACAGCGAATTCGAGGAAGGAGTATGCAGTTTCTCACCCGATGGCAAGACGATGTACTTCACCCGGTGTACCACCGACCCCGACTATCCCCGCTATGCAAAGATCTTTACGTCACAACGTAGCGATGCCTCATGGTCGAAGCCTCAAGAACTGCAGTTCTCCAAGGATACCCTTTCGGCCTTTGCCCACCCTGCCATGTCGCCAGATGGAGAATGGCTGTATTTCGTCAGCGACATGCCTGGCGGTCATGGCGGCAAAGATATTTGGAGAATCAGCATTGAGGGCAAAGTTCTGGGTGGAGCGGAATGTCTGCCTGCTCCCATCAACACTCCTGGCGACGAGATGTTCCCAACGTTCCGGCCCAATGGCGACCTCTATTTCTCCAGCGATGGTCATCCGAGTATGGGGGGCCTAGACCTCTACATGGCTCGCCAGGATAGCGTCACCCACACATGGACAATCACTCACCTGCCAGCTCCTATGAACTCGCAAGGCGATGACTTCGGCATGACGTTCGAGGGGCCTCACAACCGTGGCTACTTCTCGACCAACAGAGGCGACGCTCGTGGATGGGACCACTTAATGAGTTTCGAGTGTCCCGAGGTGACGCAAACTGTTCGCGGTTGGGTCTATGAGAAAGACGGTTATGAGCTGCCTGCAGGTCTAGTATACATGATTGGCAACGACGGTACGAACCAGAAACTTAGCGTACGTGGCGATGGCTCCTTCGAAGTCACCGTCCAGCCCCACGTCGAATACCTCTTCCTCGGTACTTGTAAGGGCTTCCTCAACCATGTAGAAGAGCTCACGGTGGACACTTCTAGCGTCAGCCGCGAGTATGTGCTCCAATTCCCATTGGCCAGCATTACGGCACCCGTCCTCGTGCGCAATGTCTTCTATGAATTCGACAGCGCTGCACTCACCGACGAAAGTACGGCCGCCCTCGACAGCCTAACAGCTCTACTCAACGAAAACCCGAACGTGACCATTGAGCTCAGTGCGCACTGCGATTATCGAGGAAACGACCAGTACAACGAGCGCCTCTCACAACGTCGTGCAGAGAGTGTTGTTCGCTATCTGATCGAACATGGCATCGCTGCCGACCGCCTGACGCCTAAAGGCTATGGCGAGTACCGTCCAAAGGTGGTCAAGCGTCGCATTGCCGAACAATATGATTTCCTGCACGAAGGCGACACCCTCACTGAGGCTTTCATCCGTGCATTGCCCAGCCCCGAGCAACAAGAGGATTGCAATGCGCTGAATCGACGCACGGAGTTCCGCGTCCTGCGTACAACCTACGGGCTCTTCGACCAATTGAAATCCAAAGTTCATGCGAAGGATGCCAAGGAGACGACTCAGGAGCAAGGAGACAGCGAGGGAACCGAACCAGAGGTTGGCAAAGCCGATGAGAAGAGCGCAGAAGAAGAGCCGGCAAGCACCAACGAGCAGAACGAGCAGGTAATCGATGACAGACTCGACCCTGATGACGATTTCATCCCATAGTACCTCTATCCACTTTTCTACACATCTTTTCGATATCGGTATTCGATAGCATTTCTGCTACCAGAAGGATAGCGTCATCACGTCAAAGAATGAAAAAATAGCCTTAAACTTGAAAAAAATGAAGATTACAAACGTGGAATCGAAAAGAATTTGTACCTTTGCAGCCGTTAAACCAATCCATCAATCCGAAATGGACGATTATCACCAACGTAACAACATGAATTGAGGCTCTTGAGGTTCGCATCGCATAGCGGGCTTCGAGGCTTGCCTGCTAACTCTTTATTCTGACTATGCGAACATTCTGGAACACCAATCATGGTCTGCACACGTTGGACCAATGGGCACCCAACTGCTGGGTGCAAGTTACTTGTCCCACTCAGGACGACGCACAATACCTGCAACAGGAGCTGCACATTCCCGATTATTTCCTTGACGACATCGCTGATACGGAAGAGCGTGCACGCTATGACTATGACGATGGCTGGATCTTGATTATCCTGCGCATCCCTTATGTCAAAGAGGTCAAATCACGCACGCCCTACACGACCATACCGCTGGGAATCATCCTCAAGGATAACATCTGCATCACAGTATGCAACTTCGAGACCAATCTGATGATAGACTTCGTCACCTACCAGCAACGGCGTGGCGTCGGCTTCACAGATTCGGTCGACATGGTCTTCCGTCTCTTCCTCTCAACGGCGGTGTGGTACCTCAAGCGACTGAAGCAGATCAACGCTCGCATCGAGGCCGCAAAATTGCACCTTGATCGAAAGGTGGACAACGTCGACCTCATCGCGCTCTCACGACTACAAGACTCGCTGACCTACTTCGCCACATCCATCCGTGGCAACGAGACATTGCTTTCAAAACTGAAGTTCAAACTGCCGGTCGACGAATTGGACGCCGACCTTATCGAGGACGTCAGCATCGAAATGAACCAGGCACGCGAGATGACGGGAATCTACTCCAACATCCTCGAGTCGACCATGGACACCTATGCGAACATCATCAACAACAACATGTCTACGGTGATGAAGACACTGACCCTCGTGTCCATGTTCCTCATGGTTCCAACGTTGGTCGCAAGTTTCTTCGGTATGAACCTCATCAATGGTATGGAGACCATCCCCATGGGCTTCCCGTTCGCTTTGGTCATTTCGATTGTACTGACAGTCATCTTCTGGTGGTACGCCCGACGCAAATCGTGGATTTGAACGATTGCCATTTAGCACGATAGACGAAACATTGACGGATTGAAACATGAAGAGCTAACAGCTACTTTTGAGCTTGAAAGTATTAAAAAAGAAGCTTTTAATGTTTCAATCCGTCAATTTTTCACTTTTCTTTTGGCGGTTCGGATTATTTTGCTTTTATTTGCAGGCCATTAGGCATTAATTCATCTATTTTTAGCTACCTAAATCGTAAGCAAAATGAACGAAACCGAGAAGCTGCAGCCTACGCCCGAGTCAGAGGTCGCTGCTGTGGAAACGCAAGTGGAGTCTGCGCCCCAAGAAACGACGCAGAACGTTGAGACTCAAGAGACACCCATCGAGGAGGCCGCCACTGTGGAGGCTCCCATAGTAGAAGAACCAGCACCTGCTGAAGAGCCTGTGGCAGAAGAACCAGCACCTGCAGAAGAAGCGCCCGCCACTGAAGAAGCTGCAGAGGGATCTGCACGCCCTGTCTACGAGACTAAAGAGCAAGTGGTTGACCGCCTCAGAGAGATTCAAGATGAGAACAATGGCGGCGACAAGAACGAACTCGATCTTCTCAAGCAGGTGTTCTACAAGCTGCACAAGGCTGCTCAGATGGCTGCTCGAAATGCATTCATTGAGGAGGGACACGCCCCCGAAGATTGGAGAGCTGAAGTCGACGGCGCTGAAGAGAATTTCAAAGCCATTATGGCCTCCATCCGCCAACGTCGTGCTGAAATTGCAGAATCAGTAGAGCGCCAGAAAGCCGAGAACCTCGAGAAGAAGCAAGCCATCATCGACCGTATCAAGGAGATGGCCACCACCCCTGAAGAGGTCAGCCAGCACTTCGATGAATTCAAGAGCCTCCAAGCTCAATGGAAAGAGCTGGGTGCAGTACCCGCCGAGAAGGCCACAGAGATCTGGAAGAACTACCAGCATTACGTCGAACAGTTCTACGATCTACTGAAGCTGAATATCGAGGCTCGTGAATATGACTTTAAGAAAAACTTAAGCGCCAAGGAACACCTCATCGAGCTGGCTGAGAAACTGGCCGATGAAGAGGATGTCATCGTGGCTTTCAATAAGCTGCAAGGCCTCCACGCCGAGTACAAGGAAATCGGGCCCGTGGCCAAGGACCTGCGCGATCAGATCTGGGAGCGTTTCAAAGCGGCTAGCACCGTCATCAACAAGCGCCATCAAGAGCACTTTGAGAGCATCAAGGCTCGCGAAGAAGAGAACCTGCAGAAGAAGACCGCCCTCTGCGAGAAGGTAGAGGACATCAAGTTGGACGAGATTACCACATTTGCCCAATGGGAGGAGAAGACCAAGGAAGTCATTGCCCTACAAGCTGAGTGGAAGACCATCGGTTATGCCAGTCACAAGCAGAACACGGTCATCTTCGACCGCTTCCGCACGGCATGCGACCACTTCTTCACCGCTAAGGCTGAGTTCTACAAGACCATTAAGGATGGACAGAACGAAAACCTCGAGCAGAAACGTCACCTCGTAGAGGAAGCCGAAGCTCTCCAAGACAGCACAGAATGGCGCAAGACAGCCGATCGCCTCATCGATCTGCAGAAGCAATGGAAGACCATTGGTGCTGTGCCCCGCAAGTACAGCGAACAACTCTGGAAACGCTTCACCACGGCTTGCGACAAGTTCTTCGAGGCCAAAAACGAGGCCACCGCTGGCCAACGTGCTGAAGAAAAGGAAAACCTTGCCGCCAAGAAGAGCGTCATTGAACAGCTTCGTGCGCTCGCCGAGGACACGACCAATGCCACACTCGACAAGGTGAAGGAACTGCAGGCGCAGTGGAATGAGATCGGGCATGTGCCCTTCCGTGACAAAGATCGCCTCTTCAAGGAATATCGCTCTGTTGCCGACGAACTCTATAAACAGTTTGGTGCCAGCCAGGCACGTCGTCGCCTCGAAGGGTTCCAAAAGAGCATACGCCAAGCTGTAGCCAAGGGTGAGAGCACTCTTAGCCGCGAGCGCGAGCGTCTCATGCGTCTCTATGAGCAGCGTAAGGCAGAGTTCCAAACCTATGAGAACAACCTCAATTTCCTCAATGCAAAGTCTAAGAATGGTAACTCACTGGTTGCCGAGATGAATCGTAAGGTCGAGATGCTACATGAGGAATTGGACCTCCTCTCCAGCAAGATCAAAGCCATCGAGACTGAAATGCGTGCGCCCAAGAGCGACGAGAAGCCTGCTGAAGCACGTCCCGAGCAGCCCACCGAGGAAGCGCCAGAGGCTGAAGCATAACAACTTCGCGAAAAAGAGAACAAAAAGAACGCCCAGCAGATAGTTGGGCGTTTTTCTATTTTATGTACCTTTGCAGCCGAAAAACGACTGAAAATCATCATCTATATGAAAGCGAAACAAGTATTCGTTCTCTGTGCAACCCTCACATTGCTGAGTTGCAGCCAGAAGCAAGAAGTCAAGGAGAAAGCGCCAACGCGCGTGAAAACAGAAATCCTCGCTTCGACTCAGATAACAAACGGACAGACCTACGTAGGTGTCGTCGAGGAAGCCGAAGCCACGGCAGTCAGTTTCACGGGTATGGGTACAGTGCGCCGTGTCTATGTCGCCGAGGGACAAGCCGTCAGCCGAGGCCAGCTCATTGCTGAAATCGATGACACTCAGGCTCGCAATCTGCTCGAAGGCGCTCAAGCAAGCGTCACTCAAGCCGAGGACGCCCTACAACGCTACTCCCTGCTCCATGAGCGCGGCTCGCTGACCGAAGCCCAATGGGTCGAGATTCAGAGCAAGGTTACTCAAGCACGCTCTCAGCTGGCTGTGGCCAAGAAGAACGTTGCCGATTGCCGCCTAACAGCCCCCGTAAGCGGCATCATCGGACGCAAGAATGTCAGTGCTGGCGAGACAGCAATGCCCTCGCAAGCCGTCGTGACCATCCTGGACATCAACAGTGTCAAGGTGAAATTCTCGGTCCCCGAAGCTGAGATGGTCGCCATCACGCCCTCAACGCCCACTCGCATCAGTGTAGAAGCCACGGGGCGTTCCTTCGTGGGAGGACGCATCGAGAAAGGCGTGCAAGCTGACGCCCTCACGCACACATACGACGTGCGCGTACGCGTGGAGAATAAAGGTAGAGCATTGCTGCCTGGAATGGTCGCCAAAGTGGAACTGGGCAACGCTCCTGCTGTTCAGGCTGAAGGAACAGCCGCAGCCACACCTTTCATCAGCCTTCCCCTCACCGCCATCCAACGCCGTGCTGACGGCTCGCTCTTCGCATGGACCATTGATGAAGCCAACAGCGCACACCGTACTCCCATCGAGATTGGGCAGACTGCAGCCAATCGTGTAGAAATCATCAGCGGCTTGACATCAGGCCAGCGCGTTGTTACCGAGGGCTATCAGAAATTGAGCGAAGGAACAAAAGTTGTCTATTGAACAGAGGGTAGACCAAGTCTAACGCCCGAATGTGAGTGTTTAAGCGAAGTGACCCAATTTGTGTTTTGAAGCAATGGAAAAAAAGAATAGTTGGCTGGCATGGCCACTCCTCCACTACCCCATCTCACTCCTTATCGTGGGCATACTCTTTGCCCTCGGCATCTATGGAATGTACGTGATGCCAAAGGACGAATTCCCACCGTTCACCATACGGCAGGGCGTCGTCATCGCCGTCTATCCAGGTGCCACCAGCGAAGAGGTGGAGGAGCAAGTGACGCGCCCACTGGAGCGTTTTCTCTTCACCTATGGCGAAGTACGACGTGCCAAGACGACCTCAACCTCTCAGAATGGCATGGCCATGGTGCTTGTCCATCTGAACGACGATGTCAACAACAAGGACGAGGTTTGGAGCAAGATCAAACATGGCCTTTCCCTCTACAAGCAGAGCCTACCCAAAGGTGTCGTGGCGCTCATCGCTAACGATGATTTCGGCAATACGTCGGCACTCCTCATTGCCATTGAGAGCTCTGAGCGCAACTACCGTGAACTGCAACACTATAGCGATCGTCTCAGCGACCGCCTACGCCAGATTCCTTCTGTAGCCAACGTGCGCCAATATGGCGAGCAGAAGGAACAGATTTCGCTTTATATCGACCGTTCTCGACTTGAAGCGTTCGGTATCGGACAAGCATCACTCATGAGTGCGCTGCAAGCCGAGGGGCTCACAGCGATGGCGGGCTCACTCATCGGCGAGCACCAAAAGACAATCATCCACATCGAGCCCACGCAAAACAGCGAGCAGGAGATAGCCGAGCAAATCATCTACTCCGACCCCTCAACGGGTAAAATTGTTCGCATACGTGACATTGCCGACGTGCGACGCGAGTACGACCTCACCGACAGCTACATCATGCAGAACGGACACCCCTGCCTTTTGCTGTCACTAGAGATGAACACGGGCAACAATATTATGGCTTATGGCAAAGAAGTCGACCGCGTGATCAGCGATTTCCGTGCCAACGAACTGCCCGACGACGTCACTATCACCCGCATCGCAGATCTGCCCAAAGTCGTGGGCATGAGCATCCATGACTTCCTGCGCGACTTGCTGCTCTCCATGGCGGTCATCATCCTGGTGATGATGGTACTCTTCCCCCTGCGCTCCGCCATCGTAGCCGCCATTACCATTCCACTGAGCACCTTCATCAGCGTAGCTTTCATGCTATTTGCTGGTTTCCCGCTCAACATCATCACGTTGGCAGCGCTCATCGTCGTGCTGGGTATGATTGTGGACAACAGCATCGTGGTCATCGACGGTTACTTAGAATACGTAGGCAAGGGCGAGACGCCTCATCAAGCGGCCATCCATTCTGTCAATCAGTATTTTATGCCCATGGCGTTGGCAACGCTCTGCATTTGTGCCATCTTCTTTCCTTTCCTGCTGACATTCCGTGGTGCTTTCCTCGATGCCATCGGCGACTTCCCATGGACAATCACCATTAACCTAATGGTCTCGCTGGCTATTGCCGTTGCTGTCATCCCCTTCCTCTGCGTCAAGATCATTGGCGTTCCCGATAAGCAGAAAGAGGGCAAGCGGCTCACTGACCGCGTACAGACATTTTATGATGGCATCCTCCGTTGGACCTTCCGTCGTCCCTACATGACAATAGCACTTGGCATGGCCACCATCCTGCTCTCACTGCTCATTGTACCCACGCTGAAGATTCGCCTCTTCCCCTTCTGCGACCGCGACCAGTTTGCTGTCGAGATTTTCTTACCTGATGGCAAAGGCCTTGCGGACACACGCGCCATTGCCGACTCTGTCTATGCCGTCATCAGTGACGACGAACGAATCACAGGTATCACGGAATTCATCGGTTGCTCATCACCACGCTTCCAGACATGCTACGCCCCACAAATGGCCGATCGCAACTTCGCACAGTTCATTGTCAACACGACCTCACAACAAGCTACACTCGACCTCCTGGCCGACTATCAGCCACGTTTGGCTGAGCGCTATCCCGAGGCCTACGTCAAGTTCAAGCGACTGGATTTCCTCGAGGTTCCTGAATTGGAGTTTCGCTTCTATGGCGAAGACATTGACTCTTTGCATGTCGCTGCCGAACGACTAATGGAACGCATGCGTCCCTTGGCTGAGTTGGAATGGGTACACACCGATTTCCTTCAACCCTTCCCCCTCATCAATGTCGAACTCGACCCAGTGGCTGCGGCTCAGTTGGGCGTCAACCGCACAACGGCAGCCCTCTCCCTGACCACCTCCACGGGCGACATAGCCGTAGGTAGCATCTGGGAACGCGACTACGAGCTGCCCATCGTCGTGCGCGATACGACCTCACTCACCATAACCGATGTAGAGAACATCGGCGTCTTCTCGCCTCAAGCTGCTGTCAGTGCGGCTTTGGCATCGGCCAGCAGCACGCTTGGCATCTCGTCCATGGAGGGTTCCGCCAGCAAGTCTGTCGCACTCCGTCAGATAGCCACCGTGCGTCCACAGTGGACTGAAAGCCGCATCATGCATCGTGCCGGACAACGATGCCTCACCGTGACAGCCGACTTTGCACGAGGCACCTATGCCGCACCCGTCGAGAATCGGCTTGCTGCAATGATGCGTGAGATAGACCTTCCACAGGGCGTGCGTGCTGAGGTGGGCGGTGAGCTCGAATACAACGACGAGAATATGCCACAAATCTACTATGGCATCATCATCGCCATGGTCGTTATCTTCTTCTTCATCCTATTCAATTTCAAACGCTTCGGGATTACATTCCTCTGCATGGGAGCGTTAGGATTGATGCTTCCTGGTGCCCTTATCGGCCTCGGCCTCATGAATCGCACGATTGGGTTGACCAGCATCTTCGGTTTGATCACGCTTATGGGCATCATCATGCGCAATGAGATTCTCATCTTCGAACATGCCGATGGGCTCATGAAACGCTTCCACGCCGACCATCCTATGCCCGCCAATCTGACCGACGAGCAGCGCGAAGTCTATCGTCGCGACTACAATTATGCCATCCAAGAAGCTTCCTACGATGCTGGACATCGACGCATGGTGCCCATTTTCCTGACAACCGCCACTACTGCCGTAGGTGTCATCCCTATGATCATTGCGGGTTCTTCGTTCTGGATGCCGGTCGGCGTGACCATCTTCGCTGGCGGCATAGGCACGCTCATCCTCGTGGTCACCGTACTACCCGTCATCTACTGGAAACTAAGCGTCAAAAAGTAACTAAAACGAAGCCACTACTTTCTACAATGAAGCCCCTCTCCATCTCTTTGAGACTCCTTCTCTTTCTCGGTTGCGTAGGTTGCTGTTTCACAGCAACTTCTCAAACCTCTCTGACCCTCAATCAGCTACTTGATTCTGCCCTGCAGAACAACCTGGCCACACGTGATGCCCGTCTCGCCATACAGGCCGCCAACGAACAGCGGCGCGAAGCATTCACGAACTTCTTTCCCAACATCAGCGGCACAGCACTATGGTTCAACGCCAACAAGAGCATGGCTCGCATGGACATCGACCCTTCAGAGTTCATCACCCCGGAGCTGGGTGCTGCCCTCGCACAGTCACTGCCTGCTGAAGCGCTGATGGCACTCAGCAGCCCCATGACCATGACAATGATGAAGAACGGCACCATCGCAGGCATCGAAGCCATGCTGCCCATCTTCACAGGCGGACAAATCATCAATGGCAACAAGCTGGCACGACTGGGCGAACAAGTGAGTCAGCTGCAGCTGCAACTATCTGAGAAAGAAGTAGAAGCACAGACGGAACAATATTACTGGCAATTGGTCGCCATGGAAGAAAAAGAGCGTACTCTCGATGCCGTCGATGCCCTACTCGCCGATGTGGCCAAAGACGCACAAGCTGCTGTCGATGCAGGAGTCGCCCTCCGCAACGACCTCCTGCAAGTGCAACTGCGACAAAACGAGATGGCCAGCCAACGCTTAAAGCTCAACAACGGACAAGCCTTGCTGCACCTCATTCTGACACAGTATTGCGGCTTGAAAGGTACATGGACTCTTGCTCCTGCCGACCTCTCAGCGATGAATGCCCTCCCCCTTCGCGACCAGGCAGCAATCAGCCTCCTGCCTGAGTACCAGCTTCTGCAGAAGAATGTAGAGGCTGCACGGCTACAATACAAGATGGAAGTGGGCAAGCACATGCCATCTGTTGCCATCGGAGCTGGCTACAACTACCATAACCTGCTCGACAACAACCGCTCCTTCGGCATGGTTTTCGCTACCGCATCTGTACCCATCAGCGACTGGTGGGGTGGTTCCCACGCCATTCGCCGCAAGCGCATCGAGCGACAGCGTGCCATAGAGAAGCTCAACGACAACGCCGAGCTTTTGAAAATCAGAGCGCAGAAAGCCTTCAACGATGTTATGGAAGCGGAGAGCCAACTTACGCTGGCAGAGCGAAGCATAGAACAAGCCGACGAGAACCTGCGCATCCATCAAGACACCTACCATGCTGGAACATCCACGATGAGCGACCTGCTCGAGGCTCAGCTGCTGCTGCAACAGGCCAAGGACAAACGCACCGATGCGTTCATCGCCCTGCAGAATGCTATCCTCGCTTACAGGCAGGCTACAGAGGGCGAGTAACCCTCTTGAAATCTACAAACGAATAAGCAAAGGCATGGCGCTCATCAGCGGCGTGCCTTTCTTCTGCTACTACCTGCCAATCAGCAGGATTCAACCACGGGAAGAAAACATCGGCACGAGCGGGTGTGTCGTGGACAAGGGTCAGGCACAATCGATCGGCCAAAGGCAAGGCTTCGCGATAGACGCTGGCACCGCCGATTACATACACCTCCTCGCCCTCCCCGCACGAGGCCAAAGCAGCCTCCAAACTTGGGAACGTTTCGATGCTTTCGGCGATGAAATCGCTGTTTTTTGTCAGCACGACATTCCTGCGATTGGGCAGGGCGCCCTTAGGCAACGACTCAAACGTGCGCCGTCCCATGACGATGGTATGTCCTGTTGTCAGCGCCTTGAAGCGCTTCAGGTCATTGGGCAACCAATAGATCAACTTGTTCTCGCAGCCAATGGCTCCATCCTCGGCTACAGCGGCAATAAGCGTAAGCATAAACTTTGAACATTAAACGATGAATCACACCGCCACATCGGCCTTGATATGCGGCCAAGGGTCGTAGCCTTCGAGTTGGAAGTCTTCGTAGCGGAAACTGAAGATGTCCTTCACGTCTGGATTCAGCACCATGCGCGGCAACGGACGCGGCTCGCGAGTCAGCTGAAGTTGCGCCTGTTCGAGATGATTCAGATAGAGGTGCGTGTCGCCAGTCGTATGGACGAATTCGCCAGCCTCCAAGCCCGTCACCTGCGCCATCATCTGAAGCAACAGGGCGTAGGAAGCAATATTGAAGGGCACGCCCAGGAACGTGTCTGCCGAGCGTTGATACAGTTGTAGCGACAGTCGTCCGTCGGCAACATAAAACTGGAACAGGCAGTGGCAGGGCGGCAGAGCCATCTTGTCCACCTCGGCCACGTTCCAGGCCGACACCATCATCCGGCGCGAGTCGGGCGAGTGCTTGATCATCTCAACCACTTTAGCGATTTGATCGATAGTGCCTCCATCGTAGTCGGGCCATGAGCGCCACTGATGACCATAGACTGGCCCCAGGTCACCATTCTCGTCGGCCCACTCATCCCAGATGGTCACTTTATTATCGTGCAAATACTGGATATTCGTGTCACCACGCAAGAACCACAGCAGCTCATGGATGATGCTGCGAAGGTGCAGCTTCTTCGTCGTCAGCAACGGAAAGCCATCCGCCAGACTGAAGCGCATCTGATGGCCGAACACGCTTTTCGTGCCTGTACCCGTGCGGTCCGTCTTCACTGCGCCCTCATCCAAGATGCGTTGCAGAAGGTCTAAATACTGTCTCATCGCTCAGTGATTTTCTCGTTTCGGTCGCAAAGGTAAGGAAAAGTTTAAAGTTAATGGTTGAAAGAGTTAAGTTTTTTAACTTGCTACCTCTTTTTTGTACTTTTTCTGCCGCAAAACCCAACTTTCCCATTCCCACGTCTCACTTTTCACTCAGAAATGTCTATCTTTGCCCCATGAAACTGCCAAAAGACTTTGAAAAATATTTCCGCAAGCGCTGGCGCGACGAAGACGTCGAGGCCATGATCCACGGACTTGACGCTGAGCCGCAGGTCAGCATTCGGCTGAACACAAGGCGTTTGTCAACTTTTGTAGACCCTCCCTCCCAGGACCCTCTCCCCGCTCCCCCGTCAGGGGGAGAGCCTCGTTACGTTGGAAAGCTGCGCGGTGCCGTCGCATCACTGCGCCAGCCTCTCCCCTCCCTAATGGGAGGGGGCGGAGGTGGGTCCTTTAGCATTCGCGGAGCTGACGGCCATGTGCCTTGGTGCCCAGAGGGCATTTATCTGAAGCAGCGCCCTGCCTTCACGGCCGACCCGCTGCTGCATGCCGGTGCCTACTACGTGCAGGAAGCCAGCTCGATGTTCCTCGCTCACGTTCTGCGCTATCTCAAGTCAGACATTACGCCTAACACGGCCAACTTGAAAGTCGCTATCGACCTTTGCGCAGCTCCCGGAGGCAAGAGCACCTTGATGCGCTCGTTGTTGCCCGACGAGTGTCTGCTGGTGAGCAACGAGCCCATCCGCACGCGTGCTCAGGTATTGGCAGAGAACCTCGCCAAATGGGGGCATCCGAATGTGATTGTCACGCAGGCCTACGCGGCTGAAATCGCCCATTTCATCGAGAAAAATCTGCCTATAGCACAACCTTTTGATCTTATCCTTGCAGACGTGCCCTGCTCGGGCGAAGGCATGATGCGCAAGGAGGAAGAGGCCGTTCGACAATGGTCACCCTCGTTCGTTGCCGAGTGTGCGGCTTTGCAACGCTCCATCATCACCGACATCTGGCCTGCCCTGCGTCCCGGCGGTGTCCTCATCTACAGCACCTGCACCTTCAATCCCGATGAGGACGAGCAGAACGTCGAATGGATTGCGCGTGAACTTGGAGCGGATGTCATCGACATCCCTATCAAGCCGACATGGGGCATAAGAGGAGACATGAGACTCGGAAGCGTTAAGCCGCTTCCCTGCTATCACTTCTTGCCTGGACAAGTGCGAGGCGAAGGGTTCTTCCTCGCGGTTCTTCAAAAGGAGCAAGCGGAGCCTGAAAGTAGCGATTCCATCGATTATCTTTCGGCAGCACGCTCAGACAAGAAGAAGGAAAAGAGGAAGGGTAAAGCCACGAAAAGTGCGACTTTCGAGGAGCGTCTGCGTGAAACGCTGCCCACGCTACCGACCACACTTCTGGACATCCCAAGTGAGGACTCCACGCTCTCAGACAAACGGTCAACACGCCCCAATACAACCTTATCTAAAGGCCGCACTTCTTCGCAAACCGCGACCACGTCTTCGGAATTACCTCGCGCAGAACTCTCCCTTACTGATGCCATCCGCTATTTACAACGCGAAGCCCTCACCCTTCCTCCCGACACCCCTCGCGGCTTCGTCCAAGTATGCTATCATGGCCAGCGCATTGGGCTCATGAAAAACCTCGGCACACGCGCCAACAACCTCTACCCAAAGGAATGGCGCATTCGCAGTAGCTTCGTCACGCCCGAAAGCATTATTGACTTATGATTCGCGCACACGAGCGCGCGTGAACTTCTGAACTGACTTGATTCAGCTATGCGAAGTTGACCTTTGATTCGCGCGCACGCGCGCGGACATAAAACAGCTACACATTTTCACCATTCCCAGCTAATACACTGTTTACCAGCCGCTAATCAGTCTTAAAAACAATGTATTTTGAATGTATTATGAGTGTAAAAGTGTAGTTCCTATCACAAAAGAGCCCCAAATATGTCCTTTTTTATACAAAGTTGGGTGAAGGATGATGCAAAAGGACATCAAACTACGCATATATAGGCACAGCTTCACACGTATGGACGTGAAGCCTCACACATACGGACGTGAAGCCCTACACATACGGACGTGAAGCCTCACACATACGGACGATTTGGTTATTCGGTCGTTGCCTATCGTGCAGGTGTCTCATGAGCTGTATCATTTTGTCTTTGTCGTTTTCACGCTGCAAAAATAGGAAAAGAATCCGAAGCGGTGAAGCAAAAAGTGCAAATAAAGGTAAATGCAGGAGAAAAGTAAGGTTTATCTATTTGTTGATGAGATGGATCTGGGAGTCTTAGTGGTTGTGGCGCTTCTTGATTCCCCATCCTGTGGCGGCCACGACGACGCTGGTGACTGGTGAGAGCAGATTGAAGAAGCAGTAGGGCAGGTAGGTGAGGGTGGCTACGCCGAGGACGGTGCTCTGTACGAGTCCGCAGGTGTTCCAGGGTACGAGCACGGAGGTGACGGTGGCACCATCCTCGCAGGTGCGGCTGAGCAGACGTGATTCGTAGCCTCGGTCATCGTAAATGTCTTTGTAGACGGAGCTGGTCAGGATGATAGATAGGTACTGGTCGGCAAGGGCTATGTTGCAGAAGATGCCTGTCAGTGCAGTGGAGGCGACGAGCGAGGCTGTGCCACGCACGAAATGCAGCATCATCGACATGAGGTCGTGCAGCACGCCTGTGGCTGTGACGACACCGCCGAAGACTTGCGCGCAGATGATAAGCCATACGGTGGGCATCATGCCTGCCATGCCGCCTGTGTGGACCAGGGTGTCGATCATGGGTGAGCCGGTGTCGAGCTGAGTGGGAGCATAGACGACGCGCATCACGCCTTCGTAGACGGCAGTAGCGGTGTTGTGGGGGGAAGCGCCCCCTTTGGCTGCTATCTGTGCGACGAGCTGGGGCTGCCACACGGCGGCGACGATGGCGGCCATCAGGGCTGCGATGAACAGAACGACCATGGCGGGCCATCGGCGTGCAATCATCACGCCCGTGACTATGGGCACCAGCAACAGCCAGGGCGAAATGGCGAACGTCTGGCGCAACTCGTTGAGGAAGGTCACGTCCTGTGACGGCTCGACGTCGAGCAGCAAGCCTGCCACGGCGAAGATGAGGAGCGAGAGGGCGAAGGTGGGGAGCGTAGTCCGCATCATATATTTGATGTGGGTGAAGAGGGGCGTTCCGGAGACGCTGGAGGCCAGCACGGTGGTGTCGGAGAGGGGCGAAAGCTTGTCGCCGAAGTAGGCGCCCGTGATGATGCTGCCTGCCACCCAGCCCTCGTCGATCCCGAGTGCACGGCCGATGCCCATAAGGGCTACGCCAATGGTGGCGACGGTGGTCCATGATGAGCCTACCATGACGCTCACTAAGGCGCAGAACAGACTGCTGCTGACCAGGAACCACTCGGGGCGCAGCACTTGCACGCCGTAGTAGATCATCGTCGGTACGATGCCAGACACCATCCATGTGCCGCCGATGGCGCCGATGAGCAGGAGGATGATGATGCTGGGCATGCAACTGGCTATCTTGTCGGTCATCTCGCGCTCGAGTGCGTCCCATTCGACGCGTCCCATCAGATAGCCTGTGAACACGCAGATGGCTGAGGCGATGAGCAGTGACACTTGGGTTGCACCCTCAAGGGCGTTGGTGCCGAACACGGAGACGCAGATGCTGATGAGGGCAATGAGGGCGACGAAGGGAATGAGGGAGAGGTAGCGTTTCATTTTATGTTGCTTCTTGACTTTACTCGGCTCAAAAGTAGTGAGAATTCTCGATTCAGCCAAAAGTTTTGCCTCAATTACTTGTGGTACTGCATTTTTTAAGCCTAAAATTTGTCTACTCGGCGAAAAAGCCTTTCCTTTGCCGCGCAAATGAATGACAGATTCTTCCTCATCACGAAGGCATCGGCTGCGTGGCGGCTTATAGTTCTGCTGCTGGCGCTCTGCTGCTCGGCCATCGTCCTGGCGCAGCGTCCGCGCGTGGGCCTCGTCCTTGGCGGCGGGGGGGCTAAGGGTGCTGCCGAGGTGGGCGTGCTGAAGGTGATTGAGCGCGCGGGCATCCCCATCGACTATATCGTTGGGACGAGCATAGGCTCTATCGTAGGCGGCCTTTACGCTACGGGCTATACGGCCGTGGAACTCGACTCCATCTTCCGTGCACAAGTCTGGCTCTCGCTGCTCACCGACCGCCGCGAGGACCTCACGCCCTATCCCTACAAGAAGGTGGGCGGCATGACGTACGTCTTCGGCTTTCCCATCTACGATGCCGACAACCCGCGGCAGGGAGCGCTGGGCGCATTGCGTGGCAAGCGCGTCGAACAGATGTTGGACTCGCTGATGGGCTACCGTGGCTTCAACGAGTTCGAGAGCCTAAAGATCCCGTTTCGCTGTGTGGCTTGCGATTTTCGCAACGTCCGCGAGGTGGTGCTTTCCAAGGGCTTCCCCGCCAATGCGATGCGTGCCTCGATGGCCATTCCGGGTATATTCAAGCCAGTCAAATGGGAGGGTATGCATCTGGTAGACGGCGGCATGGTGAACAACCTGCCTGTCGACGTGGCGCGTGCTATGGGGGCCGACATCGTCATCGCCATTGACCTGCAGCAGGCCGAACCTAAGCTGCCGAAAAAGAAGTATACCGCCGTCGAGACGGTGGGCGGCTGGATAGGGCTGGGCGAACTCGTACAATGGGCTACGCGTCGCCCTGACGTGTCTAAATACCATCAGAACCGCAAGGCTGCGGACATCTATATCCATCCCATCCTGCCCGATTACGATGCCTCCAGCTTCGACCAATCCAGTGTGGAGGTGATGCTGGAGCTGGGCGAGCAGGAGGGGCGTCGCCATTGGAACGAACTCGTGGCGCTGAAGCGTAAGCTCTCGCCTGGCAAGAAATTCGTCACCAGGCCTGTAGCCAAGCGGAAAGTAACGATCCATTATGAGAAGTAAGTCAGCGCTCATAGCCGTTGTCGCCGTGACCCTGTCGCTGTTGTCGTGCAGTGGGGCACGTCAGCGTAGGCAATTGCTCGTGCGTGCCGACAGTCTGATGGAGAGGATCGCTGACAGCTCGACCAGCTCGCGTCAAGACAGCGCGCGCTTGATGCTGCAGCAGTTTGCGCTTCATGAGGGCGATGCTACCGAGGGCGAGAGGGCTTACTACGCCTTGCTGCGGACACGCCTCGCCGTCGAGAGCGGTCAGCCGATAGCCACGGATTCGCTCATCATGGCGGCTGTCGACTTCTTCGAGGAGCACCCCGAGGGCCGGCGGTTGTGCGAGGCCTATTATTATGCAGGCTGCGTCCATGACGATGCGAGGCAGGGAGAAAAGGCGCTGGCGCACTTTCAGAAGGCGTTGCTTGAGGACAGTTCTGTTGTAGGACGCAAGTTGAAAGCGCAGATCTTTGAGCGGATGGGACTGATCTACAGCCGCAACGAACTCTATGAAGAGGCCATTGATGCGCAACGGATGGCTTTGTACTACTACGGATGTGAGGGTGATGCTGCGGGTGTGGGACGCTGTCGCGAGACAATCGCTGCTGTCCGTGACCTCGCACGTGACGATGGCGCGGAGAATATAGTTTCACGGCAAATAAAGATGATGAAGGTGCAACGCATCTTCGCGCAAGCACGAAGTCAGGTGTTGGATTGCCGCAACGCTCGCCTGCAACGGCAGAACGCCCGTCAGCGAGTGAGGGTGTGGTGCACGTTGGCGGTGGCTCTCGTCATGGCGGGTCTCGTGCTCATGTTCAGAAGACGCTCACGGCTGCATGCCAGTGTGGATACCAACGTGCCATCAATGGCAATCCCTCGCAAACGCGACTTCTACGATGCCGAGGTCAGCCAACTGCTGTCGGTGCGATTGTCACAGGACAAAGCGCTCAAAGCAGCCGACTGGCAGCTGATAGAGGCGCGAGTGCTGGCGGCTTTCCCTTCGTTCCGCGACGACTTGTATGCACTCTATGACTTGTCGGAGACGGAGTATCACATCTGTCTGCTGATCAAGCTGGAGACTTCACCCTCGAATATGGCGCGATTGATGGCGACAGCCAACAGCACCATCTCGCAGAGTCGATTGCGCATGCAGCAGAAAGTGTTCAAAGGAGAGGGCACGGCGAAGGACTGGGATCAGTTTGTGCTGTCGCTGTAGTAGTGATGGCAAGCGTCTGCTTTTCAGGTGGCTGCTTTCTCTAAGTGAAAAATTTGTGAAAAAGGCGTAGTCGCTCGCTTGTAGATTGTGAAAGATTTGTGAACGCGTTTTCTTGAAGTTTCAAACGTGATTCCGTACCTTTGCGGCTGAATCATTAAACCATGTTTTGAAAATGAAAGCAAAGGTCTATTCTCTACACACGCACGTCAGTAGCGCATGCCGACTTTCTTGCAAGCGCTACCATTCAATTGTCCTCGCGGCTGCTCTGCTGTCAACCGCCTCATGGCTCTCGTCTGCCGTAGCGCAGGATGCCCTTGTACCTGTGGTCCGTCCATGTCGAGGCTTGTCAAGCTCGCGTCAAGAGAGGCAAAAGAAGGCTCCTATCTTGGACATCTATGAGCAGGAGTGGCGCCGTTTGCTCGTGCCTCATGCGTCGGCTTTCGGTATGGTCTGCCGCCCGTCGTTCTCTCGCGAATATGCGCTGACCTATGATTCTATTGGTCGGCGGTTGGTGTGCACCGAAGCCGACACGTCAGTCTGGAGCTGTGTCTATCGGGCACAGCATGACCGCTCCAAGTATCAGGCACCGAGGGTGCAGAGGTATGAGCTGTCTGTGCCGGATTCCATGTCGTTGCAACTCCGAAAGCTGTGGACCGCGGCTGTGACGGGCGCACAGAAGCGGGACCGCAACGTGTTGATGCTGGACGGCACGACATGGGACTTCTTTGTCGGCGAGCGCACGGCTCGCACCCACGGAACGGGCGAACGGGTGAGCAAATTGCTACAATTCGTGACGCATCTGGCGCAGGCGGTACGCAAGGGAGAGCCTGCAGGGCTAGACGCATTGACGCCAGACCTCAACGAGCTGATGGAATGCTTTACTCAAGCTTTGGCCGATAAGAACAGGTAGGGAAATAGTTGTTTCGCAGGCTCTGCTTGCTTGGAAATTAAGAAGCTAAGGCACTCTTGAACGTCTTAGCTTCTTAACTTCTTTACTCCTTCATATTGGATTAGGAAACTTTATTTGACGAGGACCTTGCGCTTGCCGATGACGAGGATGGAGCCTCTTCTTTGGGGAACACCCACTTTGCGCCCGAGGAGGTCGTAGGCTGTTGTAGGCGCTGCATGTTCATCCGCTGAGCGGTCGGAGCGGATGTCGCGGACAGCATCGGCTTGGCCGATCGGGATAAGCAGGAAAGGATAGGCGGTGAGGGAAGTGGCAGCAGCTGTGATGACGGTGCCGTCGGTGTCTACACCCCAGTACTTGGGTGAGCGCTCGGAACCTGTGAAGAAGGCGATGCGCTCTGAACTGACGGGGCGTTTCGCATAGAACGGATAGTAGGCAGAGGAGACGAGCTTGGCGGCAGCTGTAAGGCGAAGGCTATCGGCGTTGGCCAGACTGACGAAACCATAGCGGTTGGTGGTGGAGCGTTCGAGCCACCAGCGCATTGCGGCGGGCGCGGTCTCAGGTGTCATACCTTCAGGAGCGACATCGAAGGTGGCAAGTTGGCCCGAGCCGTGGGCGGTGAGGTAGCGACCGGTTGCGACATCGCGCAGCAGGTAGGCTCCTGGTTCGAGCGGTTCGGCCTCGGGATTGTCCACGTAGACCTCGAACGCGATCGTGTACTCTTTCCCGCGGAGGGTGAAGGTGGCGGTGTAAGTGGCCGATGCCTGAGGATTGTCGAGCGTGAGTGTGGCTCCCGTGGCGCCTGTGCTCCAACTGACGGCTGAGCCTTTGACGGCCGAGGGTAGAGTGAGGCCAAGGGTGACGGGCTGGCCCGCCTCGGTGACGATGGTCTGCGAGGCAACTGATGCAGAGGTGCCGCGTTGAACGTAGGGCTCGGCAGGAAGCATCTTGATGTCGAAGGTGACGGAGGAGACGGCACCGCCTTGGTTCTTGAATTCGACGGTGTACTGGGCATCAGCTGTAATGCTCTTGCTGAGTGTCTCGCTGGTGACGCCCGTACTCCATTTATAGGTGCCCCAACCTGCAGATGGTGAGGCGGCGAGGGTGACGCTCTTGCCATAGAGAACGCTGATGGAGGAGGCTTCGACGGTGTTGCCGGCTACGGTGATGCGAGGCGTGAGGAGGTCGGGACGGCAGTCGCCCGAGGCGGCGATGGCGAAGGAGAGTTGGCTCTCGATGCCCCGACTGTTGGTGTAGCGGACGCGATAGATGTGGCTACGGTCGGTGGTGACAGTGATGTCGCGTGTCGTCTCGCCCGTGTCCCAGCGCCAGAGGCCGGTGTCCTCTTCGCCCTCGGGCAACTGAGGCATCAACTTGAGGGTCTGCGCAGCAGGAACGGCGGTGGCATTGTTGACGGCATAGATATTGACGAGGCCGCCTAACTCATTGTGATGGATGAGCTTGCCATCGACTAACTTGCGCGTACGCTCTGAGGAGAGGCTGGGAATGAGGTTGGCAGTGAGTGTGCCGCTATACTCCATCTGTGGCTTGAGTTCAGTTGGCACTTGCTCGAGCGGGCAGAGCTGAGGCTCGCGAGTGTTCATGAGCACGGAATAACCGAGGTGATCATAGCCGCCGCTGGTACCGCCCTGACCACCTTCATCGATGCCCATGTTTTTGTAGGACACCTCGGCAAAAGGCATGCGGACACCTTTGACACCCTCATAGATACCGATGACCGAGCCCCAGTAAGGACGCATCTGTGCGCCGAGGGCAGGCCCTTCCATGACGTAGGCTCGCGAGTCGCTATAGTAGTAGCCGCTGCTGCCATACTGGTAGTTGGTCCAAGGGAGGTTGGCTACGCTCTGCGTCTGTGCCGCCACGTACTCGATGCCAGCGGCAAGACGATGGTCCATATAGGCGAAGAGGTCGTCGCCCTGACTCCATCCCACCTTGGCCATATCGATGGCGAGGCCGAGAGCCATGGCGGAGTGTCCCGTGTCGCGTCCGCTCTCATTCATCTGTCCGAGCATGCCGTAGGCTCCGGTCTCGAGGTCGGAGGCGACGGTTGTGACGACGAGGTTGCCGAGGAACTCGGTGAGGCCGTCGTTCTTGATGGGTACGTCGGTGCGCTTGTCGCGGTAGGTGCCGCACTGATCGTACTTGAAATAGGACATGGCTTGATTGTAAATGAAGACATCGTCGCAAAGGATGCCTATCATGGCCACACAAAGGGCATTACAAAGTCCCCAGTTGCTCCAATAGTGTCCGGGAGCCTGCCACCACCTGCCACTGTTCTCCCAGGTGCCGTTGCGGCCGCGCAAGAAACCGATGGCCTTGGGATACCAAACACTGAGCATCCAACGCTGGAAGCGCTGGAAGTCGCTGCTGTTCCAGCCCTCATAGTCGCGCATCAACTCAGCAGCCTGCGCGAACTGATAGCCATAGAGGCCACTGGCGAGGGCGTAGTTACTGTCGCCGCTGATGTCTTTTGTCGTGTTGGCCCAAGCCATGAGGATGCGCACGGCGGCCTTGGCGTTGGCCTCGGTGCCTGCTATCTTCCAACGAAGCGCATTCTGGTAGGCCATGGCTGCACCACGGCAGGCGTTCATATAGTTCTCGCCCGAACCGCCACCACGGACGATGACTTCGACGGGATAGGTTTGGGCCGTAGATTGGGCATAGGCGGCAGAAGTCAGACGGGCGTATGCCGCCTTGACTGTAGCGTTGCCCTCGGCCAACTGTGCTCGGACGCGGTCGAAGTCGGCTTGCGTGTGGAGACCGCCGGGATGGACAAAGCCGCGGTCGGTGTCGTAACCGGAGGACTGTGCGCTGGCGGTGAGGGATTGCTGCAGTACTGCTGCAAGCAGGATGAGGAGGATTCGGGTCTTCATTATTGCTATGTTTTGTGTTTAGTATTATTTGTTGGCCTGACTTCGCACAATGTCACGTTCGAGGTCGAAGGGGCGCGTACCGATGAGGACGTCGTCGACGCTGAAGTGGTGGACGCGGTGGTCCTTGTCCCAGTCATCTACGCGTGAGGGCATCAGGTGGGCATCAGGTGTATCGGGATCTACCGTGATGTGACGGAAATGGATATCGTCGATGCTGCCGCCAGGGGCACGGTTGTATTTCTCGCTGAAGAGCACGCGGAGGTCGAAGATTCGCCCTCGCTGTATGCCCTCAATACGGATGGAGTCGAAGGTGACGTCGCGGATGATGTTCTGGTCACCGCACTGTATGGCCAGCAGGCCCTGCTCGCGGCCGTAGAGGATATCGCAGTCGTGGATGCGGACACCGCTAAGCACTTCACCTTGGGGCGCGCGGTCATCGCCGTGAGTGCCGATATTCACGGGGTGGGCCACATCGGGCCAGAACACGCAGCGGCTGATGTCGAAGTCCTCGGAACCGCCCCAGTACCACCAACGATGATTGTAGAGGGCAATGCAATCGTCGCTGGTGCGCAGGAAGCAGTTCTCCACGCGGACGTGGCGACAGCACATAAGGTCGAAGCCGTCACTCCACGAACGGGCCGAGAATGACTTGATATTGCGCAGCGTGATGTTCTCGCTCTGCCCGCCGAAGACCGTGTAGTGGGCAGGGTTAAGGACAGTAATGCCGTCGACGAGCACGTTTTTGGAGTATGTGATCTCGATGCCACGCAGGGGATGATCGAGGATGCCGCGCCCGATGATGCGCACGTTCTCGGCCCTGTCCACGATGAGGCGCGCCTTGACGATGGCGCCTGGAGCCAGGTAGACGGTACAGTTGGACGGTATCTTGATCTCCTCGCTGGGCAGGTCCTTGGGCTTGTGGATGCCAGGGCCGAAATAGATGAGGCGTGCACCCTCGACGAAGACATCCTGAGAGTTGGGCGCGACCCAGTCGATAGCCTTGGGCTCGGCGGGCGTATGATGCTCCGTTAGTGGCGCGTTCACTAACAGGTGGAGGTTGTGCAGTCGCTCGCCGCCGAACTCCACACTGAGGTATTCAGGCCGTTGTAGGCGGAGGATGACGGTGCTGTCGTTCACGCGCTCTGTGCTAAGGCCGCGTGAGTGGGGTCGCACATCGACTGCGGCCGCCTGCTCGGCACGGTGGTTAGTAATGCGGACGACGACGGGCTCGGCCATGTCGAATTCGGCGAAGGCTGCACGCTGAACGCGCCGCGTGTCGACATTGCACGCCAGCACAGGGATGGGCGTCCAGCTGCCCTCGGTGTCGTCAGCTCGGCGTACCTCAACGGTGTAATCTGCCGATGGGGCTGGACCGTCCTTCACGGGCAGTGGGCTGAAACTGAAGGGTAAGGGAGCGGGTGCCGATGCGCCTCCGTCGACAAAGGCCGGCAGGCCTGCAGGTTGGCGCACCAGGAAGGTCGTGGGTGCTTCGCCGTCGGCAAAGATGTAGCCGTTGCGCGAACGGGCACCACGGGGCTCGTACTCGTAGGTGTTGCCCTCGTGTCGCACGGGCTTCAGGTCCCAGTACTCGGGCCAGCAGTCGACGGTGCGGACGAGGCTGAGTTGAGGCATACTGCTGACATTCATGTTGACATCGGGCTCAATCTCCAAGCGTATGACGGGCTCTGTGGCTGCATTGTAGGGGCGACGCTTATTCATTTTATAAGTAATGGGCGTAGGTACGGCAGTGAAAGCATCCACGTCGGTACCTTGGTAGAAGAGCAGCGAACCGAATCCGGGGTTGTCACAGGTGAAGCCTGCTCCCTCGGGACGGACATAGTGGCCGAGGACGAGGCTGGTGGCGGGCATCTCAAGATGACGCCGTCCGACGTAGTGGTTGTAGGCAATCTCGAAGACAGCACGCCATTGCCCGAGCGCTCCTTCGGCAAGTACGGTCCATCCTGAATACTTGCCCGTAAGGTCTTTCCAAGTGGTGAAAGGAACAGGCAGACCGAGGTTGGCACGCGAGGTGTATTCGTAGCCAGCCATGAGGCGGTTGTCTAGTTCGGCATAGAGGTCGTCGCCTTGACTCCACGCCACTTCGCACGTCTCGGCCAGCTGACCTAAACCCAGCATGACGTGTGCCTGATCGCGACCGCTCTCCTGACACTGGCCCGTGGCGGCCAGGTAATTGGGTAGCGAGCCGTTGTCCTGTCCATGGCGATAGTAAGCGATGGCCCGATCGTACTGTTTGGCATCGTCGGTATAGACGGCTAAAGCCAGTCGCATCTTGTTGACGGCGGCGCCCCAGTTGCCATTGGCGTAGGGCGAACGACGGTCGAATTCGTCGAGTACAGGCAGGAAGGCACGGCGCAGCATCGCCTCGGTAGCACGTGTGTCAGCCTTTGTCCATGCAGGATAGCAGTAGCGTAGCAACTCGCAGGCGTTCACGAGGATGAAGCCTTGCAGACCTGCACAGAGCGGGGCGTCGTGACCGTCGATGGTCTGCAGACGGTCGGCATAGGCACGGATAATGGCAAGCGCGGTGGCCGCATGTGCTTCGTTGCCCGTGATGACGTAGCGCAGGGCATTATAATAGGCGGCCAGGAAGTCATTCTCGCTGGGTCCTTTGGTGCGGCGATGCTCACCGTCGCGGGCAATAATATCGAACGGTCCTGCCATGCGGTAATCAGCTGATGCCTTCGAATCGGCAAGGAGCTTCGTGTACGAGCCCATGGCTACGGGGTTCTGATGGACAACCCACTGGCGGGTACGCTCAATAGCCTCGCGGCTATGGAGCAGGCCAGGATGCTGGAAAGTGCGGGCGCTGATCGACAGCATGGAGAACAGCAGTGTAAATGCAAGCAGACGGAATTTCATTGTTTGACGTGTTTTTGTTGTTCGTTATGAGCGTGGTTGTGACAATTAGAGATCTATTTCTACTGATGTACGTTCAACAGGTTGGGCTTAGGCAATGAGTACATTCAGTACTATCAGAGCGTAGAATATGACAGCCGAAACCAAAGCGTCGCGTGAAGCCTCATATTCGTGATTGTTGTGAGGACGATTCTTTATTTTGTAATGCGAATCCAATCGACGTCGAGCCAACCGCGCGAAGCCTTCAGGCTGTCACACTCAGCCACGAATCCGTACTTGGCCCCAATCCATTTGCCTTCGCGCATGGCAAAGGGCTCACCGGCCTCGGTGAAGCGTTTGCCGTCACGACTATAGGCGAAACGGCATTTGCCTTCGTTGACGACCACACGAAGGTAGAGGTCGAGGAAAATGGCAGGTGAATAGGGGATGGTATCGCGTGAAGTGGGTGGTAGTATGACGACATCAGTGGTCGTGGCTTGGCCTTGTTCGTCAGCCCCTATGCAGGTGCGGCGTTGTAGTATGAAACGATCGTCACGACGATAAGCCACGAGGGAGGAGTAGGAACGCCCCATCATCACAAGCCCACCCCACTGACCGTTTTCTTTTGATGCGAAACGCACTTTGGCCGTAGCCGTGAAGCGTGGAGCCGTGGTCTTCTGGAGCAGTAGGTTAGGTGCCGACCAAAGGGTAGCCGCTGGCGACAGTTCCTGCGTATACAGCCGATAACAACCTTCAGCTGTCGGCTGTCCCCAGAACGGGTCGTAGTTGGCGTGCCACTGCCATTGCAGGCCAAGGCCTTCGGTGAACTCATCGTTTTCTTGGGGATTCATCACGACGGTCGATGATGATTTGGGCTTACGATAGCGGGCATAAGGTTTTCCGCAATCGCCCATAATGGGCCATCCAGATGACCAATCGACGGGTTGGAGGTAGACGACGCGACCGTAGGGCCCTTTGTCGTTGAAATGAAGGAACCAATCTTCGTCGAAAGCAGTATGGACCCATCCGCCTTGATGAGGCCCGTTGATTGCGGTTGAACCTTGTTCCATGACGCGCTTCCATTCGTACGGACCATAGGGTGAGCGCGAGCGCATGGCCAACTGCCATCCCCGTTCGACGCCTCCAGCAGGACAGAGAATCCAATAATAGCCCTCGCGCTTGTAGAATTTAGGCCCTTCGGTGGTGTGATTTTCCTGTCCGCCATCAAAGACGATACGCGGCAGGCCGATAGCTCTCGTGCCGTCGTCTGAGAGTTGCCGTACTGACAGAACTGAATTGAAACCAGCGCGTGAGTTGGCCCATCCGTTGACCAGATAACAGCGACCATCGTCGTCCCAAAGTGGGCACGGATCAATCATCCCTCGTCCCGCCAGAACGCAAATGGGAGCCTCCCAAGGGCCTGCAGGGTCGGAAGCTCGGACCATAAAGATTCCCTGGTCTGGGTCACCCCAGTAGATGTAGAAAGCGCCATCGTGATGTCGGATAGAAGGTGCCCAGACGCCCTTGCCATGAGCGGGGTGGTCGAAAACCGCCGTCGGTCGTTGTTGCTGCAAGGCATGACCGATGAGTTGCCAGTTGACCAAATCGCGCGAATGTAGAATCGGTAGCCCGGGGATGCAATTGAAAGAACTGGCCGTCAGGTAGTAGTCATCGCCTACGACGCAGACGTCAGGGTCGCTATAGTCGGCATAGAGGACAGGATTCGTGTAGGTGCCGTTGCCATTGTCGGGCGACCAGACGGCCGACCGATATTGGGCCTGGATAGCTCCACAGAATAGGACAGAACTGAGCAGACAAGTTAGTTCGAGACGTCGCATCGTAGGTGGAATTAAGTGATTGAAGTTTCGGCTTTATGTAAGAGTGCGCCTATGCAAGTAGGCTTGCGAGACTTATTGATGGACCAAAGTTCCGATGGGTTCGCCATCGATGACGCGGCGAAGATTGCCGCGCACGTCCATGTTGAATACGTAAATGGGCAGATTGTTCTCCTTGCACATCGTAGTGGCGGTGAGGTCCATGACCTTGAGCCCACGGTTGTAGATCTCGTCGAAACTAATCTCGTTGAACTTGGTGGCTGTGGGGTCCTTCTCGGGGTCGGCGGTGTAAACGCCATCGACGCGCGTGCCCTTGAGCATCACGTCGGCCTCAATCTCGATGCCGCGCAGGGATGAGCCCGTGTCGGTGGTGAAATAGGGATTGCCCGTGCCACCGCTGAAGATGGCCACTTCGCCGCGTTCGATAGCATCAATAGCTTTCCATTTGGTGTAGAACTCGCCAACTGGTTCCATGCGGATGGCCGTGAACACGCGTGACGGCACGCCGGCAGCGCTGAGGAAACTGTTGAGGGCAAGCGAGTTGATGACAGTGGCCAACATGCCCATCTGATCGCCTTTGACGCGGTCGAAACCGCGACCCGTTCCGCTCAGTCCGCGGAAGATGTTGCCACCGCCGATGACGATGCCGATCTCAACGCCGAGGTCATGGATCTCTTTGATTTGTGCAGCATACTCGGCCAGACGCTTCTCGTCGAGGCCATAACGCTGCTCGCCCATCAGACTCTCACCCGAGAGCTTAAGGAGGATTCGCTTGAATTTTAGCATAGTGATTGTAATGAAAGGATGAATAATGTTTAACCAAAGAATGTTCAGAGAGGCTTGGCTGGCCTTTTCGTTAGCAACTTAACCATGAGACGGGCTGCACGCTCGGGCGCACCAGCATCGCCCAGCCTGCGGGCCATCAGTTCATAGCCTTCGAGTTGGGCTTGGCGGTCGGCTCCTCCTGGAAGGATAGCTTCGAGGTGTCGACGGCAATTGGCTACGCTCATTTGCTCGGCTACAAGTTCAGGGACAACTTCTTGACCTGCTACCAGATTGACCAGCGAGATAAAAGGTGTCTTGATGAAGAGCTTACGTCCAAGGGAAGCCAACCAGCGTGCTTTCATGAAATAGCAAACGACTTGCGGCACGCGGAAGAGTGCAGTCTCAAGCGTGGCTGTGCCAGAAGTGACAAGGGCGGCAGTAGCCTCGGATAGGAGGTCATAAGTCTTGCCGTAAACGACCTGAACGCGGCTGTCGCCGATATACTGACGATAGAAATCATCTTCAATGCCCGGCGCACCTGCGACGATGAGGTCATATTGAGCGGTAAATGGCTGCGCTGCGGCTATCATCCGGGCCAGATTGTCGCGGATTTCTTGTTTACGACTACCTGCAAGAAGAGCTATAAACGCTGCTACCTCACCTGAAGGAGGGGTGGGTGGAGAGTTTCTTTTCTTAAACTCCGCTACTTCATCAACGGTAGGGTTGCCGATATAATGAATCGGATATCCATGCTTTCCCTCAAAGAAATCAACTTCGAAGGGAAGAATTGAGAAGAGTTCGTCGACATCACGACGGATGTTCTTGATGCGGTATTCTTTCCACGCCCAAAGCTTAGGAGCGATGTAATAATAGACGGGGCAAAGTGCGATGGAATGGACGAATTTTGCAATCTTGAGGTTGAAGCCGGGGTAGTCGACGAGGATGACGACGTCGGGATGCCAAGCCACGAGGTCGTCTTTGCATTGCTGAAGGCCACGGAGTATGGTGCGGGCATGCAACGCCACTGCCACAAATCCCATGTAAGCAAGGTCTTTATAGTGTCTGACAAGCTCCATACCTTCTGCCGCCATCAGATCTCCCCCAAAGCCACGGAAGCGAGCTTCGGGATCTTCATTCTTCAAAGCGGCGATAAGATGGGAGGCATGGAGGTCACCACTGGCCTCGCCTGCTATTACATAATATTTCATTGGTCACTTAGCGTGCTCTTAATAATTCGTTTATCTGATTCATTGCTTCAAAGGCAGTCATATCTATAGTGACAGGTACGATGGAGGCGTAACCTGCGCGGAGTGCTGAGAAATCGGTATCTTGGGCGTCAGGTTCGAGGTCGGTGAAATGGCCTGTGAGCCAAAAGGCATTCAACCCATGCGGATTTGAAGCCGAAGCCCATTCAGCGCTCCATCGTCCGCGAGCTTGTCGACATACCTGCCAACCCCGAAACACATGTGCAGTAGGGAGATTGATGTTCAGACAAACATCTTGTGGAAGGCCTTGTTCGATGACACGACGGCAAAGGCTTGCCACTGCATTTAGCGTGTCCTCACTAACAGGATATTCCTCATAACGTTGTCCGCGATGGAGATATAATGAAATGCCTATGCTCGGGATTTCTTTCATACAACCTTCAAAAACAGCTCCCATCGTGCCACTGTAATGAACGCTGACACTGGCGTTGTCACCATGATTGATGCCGCTGAGCAGGAGGTCGGGCGTGCGCGGCAGGATATTGTCCCATGCGAGTTTGACACAGTCTACAGGTGTGCCCGAACAGGCGAACAGTCGCACGCTGTCGGGGTAGGCGGGATGATGAATTTCCCGGAAAGAAACAGGCGTTGTTGCCGTTATCGCACAGGCGGCACCCGAACGGGCTCCATCAGGCGCTACGACGAAGATGTCGCCTAAAGGGGCTACGGCACGTGTCAAGGCTTGTATGCCAGTGGCAGCATAGCCGTCGTCGTTGGTGATAAGGATGAGTGGTGTATTCAATTGGAGTGAAAAGGGAAAATGAAAAATAATTTAGTTCTCTATGGTCAATTCCATCGCTGTCGTATGTCCTCCGTACTCAGGAGCGTAGAGGCAGCGGATAGTGGCAAGACCTGCGGTGTAGTGACCTTCGCGATCGATGAAAGCTGTCTCCTCGAGCACGTAGGTGCCTTTGGGCAGGCGGTCGAAGAAGTAGTCGGTGTGGGCATCGCGCACGGCACGGTAATAGCCAAGGCCACCCTGATAGCGATAGCCTGACACTTGTTCGGCTGGCTCGGCGGCTGCAGGTCGGTCGGCACGTAAGCATACATATTCATAGTCGCGGTCAGCGGTGATGATGTAGCGGGTCGTCAGCTTATCGCCAAGACGCGGCGTAATGTTGTTGAACTCCCTACGAATCGTGAGTCCATTGGCCTGCGCTGAGGCATCGGCGATAGGCGTAAGGTACTGGGCATAGACCGCGCCCCATGCTTCGGACGAGGAGTTGCGCCGGATTTTGATGCTCTTAGGTGCCGAGCCGTCCGTATAGGTCTGCTTGATGTAGCCAAGAGCGGCAGGAGAGGTTGAGGCCGACACGGTTAATCGGCGTTTGCCGTAGTCGAGCGTGATGCGATCCTGCTCAGTACTCTGGAGGTCATCTATGGCGGCGCTGCCGTAGAGCAGGGCGTAGATGGCATCGACGGTGCAGATGCTCGACTCCCACATCTGTGTGCGCTTCTGTTGCAGCAGCCATCGGCGAAGTCCGCTGTTCAGTGACTTGTCATCTGGGGCAAGTTCGCGGGCAGCTTCCATCGCGGCTGAGTGCATGACAACCTTATGTCCTGTAGGCGTGAAGCTGCCACCGGCATAGTCGAAAAAGGTGCCGTGTTGAGGTGTTGTTGTCAAGTGCTCGCGCATGGATTCGAAGTAGAGCTTGCTGTCGGTGTTGCGCCCTGCGCCTTTCAGGACGATGGCCGCTATGGCACGCTCGTCGTTGGTCATTGCTGCCACCGACCCTTTCAGGTGGTCGAGCAGGTAGCGTACATCGGCCATTTGGTCTTTCGTCAGCTTGATGCCAGCCCGCTGCGTGATAAAGATGTAGTCGAGGTGCATCAGCGTGCCTGTGTTGATGGTAGCGCCTTTGGCCTCGGCTTTCTTCATCTCTCTGACTGCCTTGGCGTTCTCGCTGGCGATAAAGGCAAAGGCGCGCTGCAGGAGGTTGTTGGCTTGTGCACGATGGTCGTTGCTCAGCGAAGAGAATTCATTGGTCAGTGAACGCAGGCGCGTCAGCTCGATGCAGACGAGGCGCGTCATCAGTTCACTGCTTCGCATGCCTGGGAACCATGAGAAGCCACCATCGCCTTCCTGACGTTGCTGCAGCTTGTCGAGCGAAGCACTGAGGCGACTGTCGATGAGATTCTCGTTGAAGAGGTCGATAAGTTGGGCACGGCGCTCGGTGTCGCTGTCGGCTTCGCGAAGCCATGGCGTCTCGTCGAGGATAATCTGCTTGAGTTCCTCGTTGCGAGCGAGCGGGCTTTTGCCTGCAACCTTAGCGCTGCCATCGGACACAGCAGCAGAATTTTGCTGCTTCCAAAGGGCGATGACGTCTCGCAGGCGTGGAGTCGTGGCGGCGATATGGGCTGAGAGTACGTTGGCATAAAGTACGGAGGTCAACGAAAGGACGTCGTCGTACTGCGGTTCGCGCAGAGCGGGCAGCGCTTGTACGACGTTCCAGATGGGGTGCGTCGTATATTCCACCGTCAGGCGGCGCTGTGTGGCCGAAGCGGCGTCGTGGTTGAAGAGCGGCGTTAGGTCGGTGGTAAAGGAACCTTCGCCATCGGCTTGAATCTCGACGCTCTCTGTGACAAATTCCTTTGAGGAGAGGATAGGCAGATAGTGCTGTTCGCCATCCGAGAAAACGCCGTCGGCTGTTTGCCTGCGCTTCTTGCCTTTGACTCTGCTTGAGGGTGTCGTTTCGGCAGTGAAGCGTACTGCCACGATGGGATAGTCCTCGGTAGGTGCGTAGTCGAACGCGAGAATACACTCGCTGTTGGCGGCAGCCTCGAAGGGCAACTCTTTCTTGAGGATGATGCGTTCTGATTCAGGGTCAAAGACTTCCAGACGGGCTTGTCCGTTGAGAGGTTGCTCTGTAAGGTTTTGCACGGAGGCACGGATGCTGCCTTGGTCGCCAGCACGGAGGAAGCGCGGCAGGTAGAGGCGTGCCATCAGTTCCTTGCGGGCGATGGCCTGCGCTTGGATGTTGGCTGTCATCATGTCCTTGCTGTGCGCTACGCCGAGGAGTTGCCAGGTGGTGAGACTCTCAGGGAGCGTGAAGGAGAGGGTGACCTCGCCTGTCGCGGGGTTGCTGTTGAGGCGAGGCATGAAGGCAGCCGTCTCGTTAAAGTTGGTGCGCAAGGCGGCAATGGCAGGCGACGCGGTGGGCATCGCGCCTTCTTCCATGGCTCCCTTGTCCTCGTCGCTCTCGGCTTCGGCATAGTCGGCTGTCATCTTGGCGCTGGCGGCCATCATCATGGGAGCTTCTGCTGGAGCACCAGCACCTACAATCGCAATGGCATCATTCATCTGGGCACTCTCTTCGACAGCTATAACGCCGCCTGTCCGACTGGCTTTCATCATTCGCAGTGAGTTGTTGAAGCGGAAAAAATGGAAAGCCAGGCCTTCGAACCACTTCTCGTCGAAGGAGTCGAAGGCGAATGCGCTGGGCTTGTAGTCCTTCATCGCGAAATAGAGATGTTGGTAAGCGTCTTGCCCAAAGATATCTGATGAGCGCCATGGCAGGGAGCGCAGACGATGATAGCGTTCGATGGCGAGGTTCCAGAAATGGGGCGCCAGTTGGTCGAGCGAGGCATCGTAGAGCGTTGCCATCAGGTTGGCGGCGGCAGGCTTGCCGTCGGGCGTGGTCAGCTTGAGCGTCCATGTCTCGTGGTCGCCGGGACGCAGATGGTCGCGGAAGGTAGTCCACTGCCAGCGCAATTGCTTGTCGGGCTGCGTGAGTTTCAATGCTTTGTTCTTGGCGTAGCAGGTGCCATGCTTGACAAAGGCAAAGTGGACGTTGACGCCATCGCCGTACTCGGGCAGATAGGGAATCTCGAAGATGCGTAGTTCGTCGGAGAGGCTGATGAGTTCATCCTTGATGATACCGTCCTTGCCTACAAGGGTATAATAGAGCGATACGTCTTCGAAGCTGCTTCCGGCCTGAATGAGAGCAGGATGCGTGGCGTCGAAAGTGTCGGTGGGGCAATAGAGCCAGCTCTCAGTATGGCGCGGCAGGCGTGTGTCGGCCATTGAGAAGAGGTAGAAGCGAGTCGTGGCGCTGGAGGTGTCGTTGCCAGCTGTGGCCTTGGCGCGAAGTTCGTAGTCACCAGAGGGCAGGGCATGGAGAGCGGATTCGAGATCCGACACTGACACATCGGGCACCACGGCCGAAGCAGGAACCGCAGCTGTAGAGGGCGCTTCGGACTCAGCGTTGTAAGACGCTTCAGGAATAGCCTTGTAGATGGCACAACGGATGTCGCCTTCAGTGGGCTTTCCTGTTGAAGTGAGAAGGGTGAAGGTGGGTGGTTGCAGGCGGTCGCGGTCTTGTTGTTCTGACATCGTGATGGTCAGGCGTAAGGGTGTCGTGCAGAGGGGCACTGCAAGGCTACCCTCGCGCGTCTCGCCTGTCGTGCTGAGCACCTCGACGTTCAGTCGGAGCACGAGGCCGTGCTCCAGAGCCTCGGCGGGTACTTCTTTAAGAGGTACGCGCGCGATAAATAAGCCTTGCTCGTCAGTCTCCACCGTATCGATGGGCAGTTGGGGCGAATCGTCGTGGCGGAACCACCAGAAGTATGGGTATGTGAATTGGTAATTGCCTGTGACGCGAGCGTTGCGGATGGGCACTCCGTTGTAGCCCATAGCCTTACCCGTGAGCGTGATGCTATCTTGCGGCCATTGTAGGGCGGGCGCCTCGTCCATCTTCACTTCAAAGGTGGGACGTTTGTACTCCTCGACGCGGAAGTTGACGCCTGCGCCATCGCACTGGATGTTATAGTGGCCAGGGAGTCCGCCTTCTGGCAGGACGAAGTCGGCGGTGAGTACGCCCATGGCATCTGTCGTGACGCTTTGTTTGCCTACTTCTTTCCAGTTGGCATCGCGCATGCGCAATTCGTACGTCTTGCCCTCGCAGGCGGTAGCGTCCCAATGCTTTTGGTCGTAGGCGATGCCGCTCACGTGCACGGTTTGTCCCGGACGGTAGATGGCACGGTCGGTGTAGAGCTGGAGGCGTGTTGTGGACGGCTGTTCGTCGCGCCATATAGAGCCGTTAGCCCAAAGGTTCTCCGAGGGCAGGTAGTGGTCGGAGGAGGTGGTGGCTGTTACCACGAGTCGTCGGTGATTCTCTTTCGACAGATTGCGGAAGAGGGCGCGCCCCTCGGCATTGGTCGTCAGGGTTGCAATAGTCGAAAGGTTGCCAGAACGATCCTCGACCTGTATCTTCACGTCGGCACCCTTGATGGGATGTCCGCTCTCGGCATCAACAACCACCACTTCCAGTTCGTTGTCGACAGAGCGCGTCATCGTTTTCAACTGCGTCACGTTAATCAACTGATATTGGTTGTCGGCCTTCTTGCGGAGGGCTTCGCGTTCAGCGGTTGTGGCAGAGAAAAGGATGGCGTAGAAGCCCGCATCGGGAGCCGTCCACTTGAGGCTGTCCTCCTTCGTCTCGTAAGGTTTGCCTATGGTGAGGGTCGGGCGGAGCGTCTCGACGAGCGTGGCATTGCGGCGGAAATATTCGCTTGCAGACAGCTTGCTCTTGCTGAGACTCTCCTCCTTGAAACCTTCTTTGAGGCGATAAAGCTGAATCTCAACGGCATTGGCGTTCTGAGTCGTCAGTGTCCAAGTGTAGGTCTTGTGCGGGTAGCAAACCTGTTTCCCTTTCCACTGGACGGACGGGCGCTGCAGGTCGTTGAGGCGGTTGCGCAGGTTGGCGATGCGTTCGTAGCGGGGAAAACGTTTGATGGCTTCCTCTGCCCACGCCACACGCTGGGCGGTCGTGATCTTTTCGTCGATGTTGTCGATGAGGGCAAGGTAGACTTCGGCTACAGGTGGCAGGTCGGCAAAGCGCTCCTTCAGTTGAAGCAGGGCGTCGACGGCAGAGGCATCGTTCCAGAAACCATTTTTGCTCAGTGATATTTTGTCGTACTCCAGCTGCAGTTCAGCCTCGCGGTTGCCCTGACGACGATAGTAGTTGACGATGGCTTGCCAAGTGGCCGACAGGTTCTCGCCTTCTTTGCTCCACAAGTCTTGCCTTTGGTTGCAAGCCCGCTGCCAGAGGATGTGCAGCAGGTCGTGCCCGAAATAGGATGAGCATTTGTTTTGAACGATGAACGGCAACCAATCCTTACTCTTAGCGGCACCTAAGGCAGGGATGTCGGTGAGCGAGAGGCGCCAGTTCTTGATGGCGGCGCTGTCATACTGCTCTACAGTCCATTCCTTCATCTCCTCGCTCTCGAGCTGCAAGCCGCTTGCCTGCGAGCGATGGCTGTTGGCCTGATAGACCTGAGCGAGGATGGAAGCGTAGATAGCCCGTGCCTCTGGACGCTGCTCCTCGCGGCGCAGGAGTTCCAGCTCGGCCACGTCGGTAAAGAAGCTATCGGGCGCCCACTGCTGATGCAGGCTGGCTAATAGCATCCGCGCGCTCAGGGCCTGCCCTTGGTGGCCTTCGGCGAGGGCTTTTGCGAGAATCTTCTCCGTCGCTGCATAAGCCGACTGAGGCTTGCCTTTGTCCTGCAGTTGCTGCACCTCAGTCCACATCTTATCATAACCTTGGCCAAAAACCATTAAACCGCCTAAACTCATAACTAAAGAGAGAAAGAACTTTTTCATGATTGCCGTTGCTTTAAATTACAATCCTCGAAAGGTCATACTCCCCCTTACCTTTTCAGGCAAGGGGGATTCTCGGTATCATTTCTCGGGAATTTCCTCGAGCAAGGTCTTAAGGAAGGTCCAGAAGCGACCTACGCTGGGGATGTTGCAACGCTCGTTGGGCGTGTGCGGCGAACGCAACGTGGGGCCGAAACTGATGAGGTCCATGTTCGGATACACTTGCCCGATCAGGCTGCACTCCAAGCCGGCATGGACGACTTCCACCTTTGCGGGTTTCTGCTCCAGACGCTCATAGAGTGCTGCCATCTGTGCGGCGATGGGCGAGTCGAAGTTGGGCTGCCAAGCTCCGTATTCGCCGCCGTACTCTACACGCATCCCGGCCATGCCGAAGGTGCTCTCGAACATCTCTTGTTCCAGCTCCAGATAGCTGTCGCACGACGAACGTGCCAGAATGAGCACATTAGCCTTGCCCTCGCCAATCTCGATGATGGCCATATTAGAGCTCGTCTCTACGACATGCGGGATTGATGGGATGTTGCGCAGCACGCCGTCGTGGCAGGCCAGGATGGCGCTGACGAGGTTGTCCTGCACCTCTTCAGGCACCTGCATGGCGGGCAGGTCTACACGCTCCACGCTGATTTCTACGCCTTCTTCGACGCCACGGAACTCGGCAGCGAAGGTCTTCTGGCAGTAGTCGGCCAGTTCGCGCAGGTCGGCCTCGTTCTCGGCGGGGATGGTCAGCACGGCCTCTGCGGTGCGGGGGATGGCGTTGCGCATATTGCCACCTTTCCAGGAGGCCAGCCGAGCGTCATCGTCCTGAATGGCCTGGCGGACGAGACGGCAGAGCAACTTGTTGGCATTGGCGCGCCCTTCGTTGATTTCCAGACCGCTGTGTCCGCCCTTCAGACCACTGATGGCCACTTTCACGGCGATGTCGTCCTTGTCGGTCTCTACCTCTTTATATTCGAGCGAGGCGGTCACGTTGACGCCGCCAGCCGATCCGATGCAGAACTCGCCCTCGGTCTCGTTGTCGATGTTCAGCAGGATGTCGCCCTTCAGCGTGTCGGCCGACAGGTGGTTGACACCCCACATGCACGTCTCCTCGTCGGCGGTGATGAGTGCCTCCAGCGGTCCGTGCTTCAGCGTGTTGTCCTCGAAGATGGCCATGATGGCAGCTACGCCCATGCCGTCGTCAGAACCCAGCGTGGTGCCTTTGGCCTTCAGCCATTCGCCGTCCACCCACGTCTCGATGGGGTCGGTCTCGAAGTTGTGCGAGCTCTCGTCCACCTTCTGCGGGACCATGTCCATGTGGGCCTGCAGCGTGCAACACTTACGGTTCTCATATCCGGGCGTGGCGGGTTTGTGCATCACGATATTGTCGCCTCCGTCCTTGTAGGCTTCGATGCCGCGTTCGGCTGCCCACTCGAGCAGGAACTGCTGAATCTTTTCGAGGTGTCCGCTCGGGCGCGGCACTTGGGTCAGTTTGTAGAAGTTGCCGAAGATAGCTTTCGGCTCAAGGTCATGAATTGTCATAGTTGATTATGAGTTTAAAGTTGTGGGTTAGAAATTTGATGAGGATTATTTAGCTCTTGTTGCGGACAGCGCACCTACGGCGTACAAGCCGAGCACGGCTACCAGAAGTGTCTGTACCGTGTGAACGACCAGCGCGAAGATGGCTCCTTCATTCCCGTTGATGCCATAGAGCATCAGCACCGTCTTCACGGCGAAGTGCCAAGGGCCTGCGCCATTAGGTGTGGGCACTAACACCGCAAACGTTCCTACGATGAAGGCTACAACTGCCACATTCACGCCCAACTCGGCAGTGCTTTCGAAGCAGAAGAACGTCAAGTAGAAATGCAGGAAATAGCACACCCAAATGGCTATGCTGTTGAATAGGAATATGCCGAATCCATCGAGTTTCGTGATGGAAAGCAGCCCTTGTTTCAGCTCTTGGATAACGGACCGCGTGCGCGTCATGAACTGGAAACGTCGCAGCATAAAGACGAGCGACCCTCCTAATGCCAGCATGCAGACGGTAGTCACCAACCAACCCGTGGTCGTGAACTGGCCGAGGAACCCTGTCAGCGAGACGCCTGTGCGCTCGAAAAAGGCCATGAAAACAGGAATCTGCATGGCGAATACGACCAGCGAAACGGCGGCAATGATGGCCATATCTACCACGCGCTCTGTTACTACCGTGCCTACGCTACGTGAGAAACTCACTCCATCATAACGCTTCACCACGCCACAGCGCAGCACCTCGCCAACGCGAGGTACGACCAGCGAGCTGGCATAGCTCAGGAAAATAGCATTCACACTCGTGTGTAAACGTAGGTGTTCGCCCATCGGACGCAGCAACTGCCGCCAACGAATAGCGCGGAACACCTGTGCCAGAACGCCAAAGGGCAGCGACAGCCACATCCACGTCCAATCCATGCCGCTCGTGATGGCTGTGCGAAGCGTCGTCCAGTCCATCCCGCGGTACATCCACCAGAGGATAGCACCGCCCAGCACTATGGGTAATAGGATTTTCAGGATAGAACGCCAACTTTTCACGCTCTCTGTCATTCGTTTTGTCATTTTTTTGTACCTTTGCAGCGCAAAGATACATAATTCCTCTCGCTTATGCGCACAGTTAAGCCAAAAAAGTTTCTCGGACAACACTTCTTAACGGATTTGGACATCGCACGACGCATCGCTGACACGATAGATGCCTCTCCAGGGCTTCCTGTATTGGAGGTAGGGCCTGGCATGGGGGTCATGACGCAGTTCCTCATGCAGAAGCCGCGACTGCTGAAAGTCGTGGAACTTGATTTCGAGTCTGTTGAATACCTGCGTCGCACGTGGCCGCAGATGGAGGACAATATCATTGAGGACGATTTCCTGAAGATGCACCTCGACCGCACCTTCGACGGACAACCCTTTGTACTGACAGGCAATTACCCGTACAACATTTCCAGCCAGATCTTCTTCAAGATGCTGGACAACAAGGATCGGATACCATGTTGTACGGGCATGATACAAAAAGAGGTGGCCGACCGTATCTGTGCTCGGCCTGGCACCAAAGCATACGGCATCCTCAGCGTGCTCATCCAGGCCTGGTACACGCCTGAGTACCTCTTCACGGTTGAGCCTAACGTATTCAATCCACCTCCTAAAGTGCGCTCTGCCGTCATTCGACTCACACGCAATGACACGCATGCCCTCGAATGTGACGAAGCACTCTTCCGGCGTGTCGTAAAGACGACCTTCAATCAGCGTCGCAAGACACTTCGGAATAACATCCGTCCGCTGATCAACGAGTTGTCCCAATCGTCAGGAAATGCCGATTTCATCGAGAAAAGTGCTGCTCTTCTCGCTGATCCTCTTTTCAATTTACGCCCCGAACAACTATCCCTCGAGCAGTTCGTAGGCCTGACCAACAGCGTTAGTCGCCTGATGGAATAGGCGATCCTATTGTGGCGTTTTCTAAACTGCTCTTCTTGAAAATATTGATTTGTTCAAAAAAAGGAAATATTGATGATGAAACAAATGAAACGATGGATGACAACAGTCATCCTTGCCGTCTGCGGCGTGAATGTGTTCTTTATCGCCTGTAAGGGCACAGCTGAATCCTATCCTCACGTCCTTGGTACATTGGATGGGCCTCTGCTTGTCGACTCAGCACCTGCCAACGTGCTGGCAGCCATGGAGAAGGCTGAGCGCTTTCACCAATATGAAATCATGAATGATACGGTCAATGAGGTCAGCGTGTGGAGCCTCCAAGAAGTGGACACGTCGTCGACTGAAGGCTATGGTATCGTTATTGTCAAAGGGGCTACCTCTACGACTTTCCCTCACGTCAGGAATGTGCGTCAACCTTTGGGTAGCTATGATCGTGCATCGAATACGCTTTGGCTCGCTGCCAGTGCAATGGAAGGGACAGGTGTTGCCGTCGAGCGACTCTATCAAATCCGTTTCGACGGCGATGGGAAGGCAAGCATTGAACGCACGATCGATCCCTTCGACCTTCAGCAGCAACTGTGCCAGCGTGTCGGATATCATATTGAAGGGCAGCAGATCACGTTCTACGATGGTCAGCGCCTTTTGGCTACAGCTACAAGTGCCGCTACTGATAGGGGGGACTTCGATGGCGAGCACCCCCTTTGGATAGGCGAGCAGATGCAATATGACCTTAGCGGTGATGCCCCACGATTGCTGATTACTCCTGGAGTGAAATATGTCGAAGGGCCTGTACTCGATTACGTTGATATGCCTACATTCTGTGCGCCCCTCACCATCGAGGCTGACGGGCAAATTAGCATCGGCGACCTTGAAATAGTGGAACATCCTTATGAGGGTACTTATCTTGATCAGGACAATAACGAGCCGAATCTTTTCATCTCCTATCGCCGTAATGATGGCAAGTACGACGTGCAGATAGGCATTTTCCGTCTGACGAGTCTTGACGATGGCATTGGCACGATTGGCGACGATGGTCTCTCGTTCGTTGCCACCGATGCTGCTGGCAACCCCATCGGAGGCGTTATCACCCTGAGTGGAGATACAGCCGAGGTCACGTTCAACAATACTACCTGGGAACTTCTTGAACCTGGATCTCAATTCATCTACGTCCGTCAAGAGTGATGATAGGCTCTCGTTCGTTGCCAGCAGTTGGCAGATGAGTTTGCCAACTGCTGTTTTTTTGTCTCACCTATTGATAAATGACCTGCCCTCGGTTCCTGCGCCGTCGGGTGTAGCTGATGTGAATCCACGCGGGATGCTGCAAGCCTCGTCGGTCTCGCCAGCAGCGTTCGAGGATGAGCTGGTCGAAGGTGAGCCGTCGTTCGAGGTTCATCTTCATGATGAGCTTCATCAGCGCGCGGTTGTCGTCGCAGCGGATGTCAGCTGCCTCTCCCTTCAAGTGCTGGCTGCCCGCAGCGCCGCCTACAAGCTGATTCAGCGTCGGGCATCGGTAGCCGCTGTTGACGTAGATGGGCTTGCCGTAAGCCTTGCGCAGCGGGTCGAGCACGTGGTCTACGAGCGCCGTCAGCGCCTCGCGCACCTCGGCCGTAGGTTCGTTATTGATTCGGTTATGAGCCGCTGTGCGGCTGTTGGTCAGTTCGGTTAGCGTGAAGTATTTCATCGAAAAAAAGACCCACCCCCGACCTGCCCTCACGTGCTTAGCGCCGACTGCTTCGACATGGATAAACCGTCTCGCATTCGTCGAGCACTGAGAAGGCTACTTCGGAAAAGACACTCAGTCTTTCCCTCGTAGCCACCCGTGGGGAGGGGAGAGAAAGTTACCTGTCAAGGGTGGATTTTTGTTAGATTTTGTTGTAGATTTTACTCAATTTCTTGCGCCTCTGGCGCAATCCTAGTATTTGACACTGAAAGGACTCGAGCTCTGCTCGCTTGACACTTCAAGAAATACGCAATAATACGTAGTAAATATCATCCATAAATTTTCTGAAATAATTTTCTGCGCAACCTCACGCGCTTAATCTTCGACTGCTACGGCTAAGTAAACTTGCCTTGCATTCTCTGAGCGCTGGGAAGCCATCTTTGAAAACGATAATCAATCGTTTCCTTCGATGCCACCCCGCATTTCTTGAAGGGTCAAGCGAGCAGAGCTCGAGTCCTTTCCTTGTCAAAAAATCATTGTTAGATTTTGTTTTAGATTTTGTTGGATGTCTTGCGCCGAGCGCAATCCTTTCCATTGTCAATTGTCCATTCCTCGCCCGCCCGCGGGCGAGGCTATATTCCAGCAGCATGTGCTCCCAGGCAGGTGAGCAGGGCCGTGATGACGGTTACGATGAATTGACCGATGGCCTTGATGGTTCGTTTTGTGCTTTCTTTCATGTTTGTGTGTTTTTAAAGACCCACCCCCCGACCCCTCCCGTTAGGGAGGGGAGGGAAAGGTTACCTGTCAAGGGGTGGGCTCTTGGTTAGACATAGATGTGTTTGTGTTTGAAGGAAGGTTGACGCTTCTTCGTTAAGCGTTCGGGGGAAAGAGGGGGCAGAGGGGGCGCTTTTGGGGGCTGTCAACCCGCCCGTATGGGCGGGGCACCGCGGCCGTTCAGAGGGGGCGCGGCTTTCACTGCGCCAGCCCTCTCCCCCCCCTCCCTCCCTCATTTCCTGAAGGTGACCGCTCCCTCCCTACAAGGGAGGGCGGGGGGAGGGTCTTCTTTACGGCTGCGTCTGCTCCTCTTCGGGGTCGGTCCAGTCGGCGCTCTTCTCGCCCTTCTTCTCGGCGCGCTTGGCAGCAGCCTGAGCCTTGCGGGTGGTGACGTACTCGAAGTCGAGCTTCTTCACGTCGAACTCCATGCCCGAGCCGTTGACGAAGTTGATGTTCAGCTTCTTGATGTTCGAGGCGGAGAACATCTCCTGCGCGGTGAGGTCGTTGCCGTCGGCATCCTTGCCGGCGCTGGCGCCCTCGGTGGTGATGGTGGGTCGGAACTCTCCGAGCTCTCCGAGCTGCACGGCGTTGCCCTCGGCGAGGGCTTCACGGACGCAGTGGGTCATGTCGACGAGCACGCCCAGGATGACGCCCTTGGAGAAGACCGTGTTGTGGTCGTGGATGTGCTCGGCCAGGTCCTCGAGCGTGAGGGTCTTGTTGAGCTGGATGGTGCCGTAGGCCTTGGGGGCCTCTTCGGCGTTCATGGGGTTAGGTCGCATCGAAATGCTGTACTTGATGGTTTGTTTCATTGTGTTTTTTTGGTTTTAGATGGGTTAATGAAAGTGGTTAGTTTTTGGGTTTTTGGGTCGCCTTCGGCGAGAAATCGAGCAAATCTTAACAAAAAATCGAGCAAATCTTAGAATCGAGCGATCGGCGCGTAGCGCCCAGTCTTTGTTGGATTTTGTTTCAGATTTTGTCGGATTTCTTGCGCGGAGCGCAATCCCTTTTGAGTGTTTTGCATGTCTTAGCGCTGAAAGACGATACAAAGTTACTGCTTTTCTGACTGCCCTGCAAATATTCTTTGAGAAAGTTGGCCCCGAAGGGCCAACTTTCTCCTAACCCTTTGATTTACTGAAGATTCGCTCTCGTGGCGATTTCTCGTTATCGCGTAGGGGCGGCAGGCCAATCTCGGCCCAAATCTTCTGCAGTTCTTCGGGCTTGGCTGCATTGGCGCGGGCCTCTTGGCGCTGTCGTTCGAGGCGCTCGTGCTCTTCCTCCTCGATGCGGCGTGCCTGCTCGCGGCGGCGGCGCTGTTCCTCTTCGCGCTTCTCGGCCTCCATGCGTCGGAGGTCGGCGGCGGTCAGTTCCTGCTCAGGCGGGTTGTCATATTTCCCATTGGCTACGTCAATCAGGCGTTCGTTGTTCTCCGTCAGCCACGGGAACGAGGCAACAAAGCCAGAAGGGCATAAACTTGAGCGAATCTTTCCGTTTAGGAAATCGCTGCTTGCCATCTTCACTACAGCATCAACGAGAACTTTTTTCGTTCCCATCTCGTTGACGATCCGCTGCACCTGAGCTTTCTTGCCCTTCGACAGATAGGCAAGGCATGGGATCTTGCTATTATACTGCCTCAAGGTCAGATTGAACCAGCCGATGAGCTGTGTCCAGTTTATTTTCAATTCATCTTTCATGACAGGGTTTATTGTTAAAGACGTTTGTCAAAAAAACGGAGAGAGCCAAAGCAGAGTCTTGACTCTTTCTCTCTCAGCATTTTCTTTTATCTTTTCTTTTTGCTACTTTTTCTTTTCGTTTTCTTTTCCTCTCTCTCTAAAACCCCCGTTTCCGAGGGTTCGGAGAGAGGTACTTAATTGTCAAGATTTCAGAATGCCATTGAACAGACATTCAACACGCAAGGTCCGTCGAAGTCTCTATGGAAGCTGGCACAGCAGTCGCAGTTGAGGTCGCAGTCCAACCAGCGGGGGCTGCCCTGCTTGATGGTTTTCAGTTGTTCGTCCATTGTGCTTCGGTTTTAGGTTCTTCGTTTTCATTTTCGAGTTCACGGAAGCCGCAGGAGATTCGCGAGCCGTCCACCTTGCGCCACGCTGGGCGTCTGAGCTTATGTGTCTTGTCGTCGTTGTCGACGTAGGCATCAACGTAGATGTAGAAGCCGTAGTCTTTGATATACTGATAGCCGCAGCCAAAGACAGTCTTGCCTTGAAGCCTGCCGCGGAGGGCAGTGCCCATGAAACTGAACAAGGGCGCTTGAATTGTTTTGAATTCTTTGTATTTCATTGCAGTTGGGGTTTAAATCGTTTTCGTTTTCGTTATCGTTTACGTTATCATTCGTCCTCAATCCATCCGAGCAGCTGGGAGCGGCAGAGGCTTCTCCAGCCCTCGCACTCGAGGTCGTAGTAGGCGAGCTGTCTGGGGCGCGTGCGCCCTCGGCCTGTCGGGTGGCGGAATTTGGGTATGCAGTCGAGGCGTCGCGTGCCGATGGCCTCGCGGATGCTGTTGTCAGCTCTTTTCACGTAGACGAACCTCACTTCAGCGCGTTCGTTGAGTGCCCTTTCGAGGCTGTCGATGTCGTTGTTGATAGTTGCCATTTTCGTTAGGTTTTCGGGGTTTGAAAAATCGTTTGCATTGCGGGCAGATGCCGTGCTTGCCGTCGCAGAACTGGCCGTCGCAGAGGACGCCGCCGTCGGTCTCCTCTATCATAGGCCACGTTCTTGAATGATGAGTGCCACCTCTACTTCGACGTCCGTGCGCGAGGCATCGGGCGGCATCGCGCGAATCACCTGCCTGCGCACCTCCTCGATGCGGGCCTGCCGCTCCTGCCTTCTCTTCTTGCGCTCGGCGGGGCTGAGTTTATTGTTGGCCTTTTGTCGCTCAGAACGGTTTAAGTTCTCTTGCTGACTGATGACCTGCAGGTTCGAGGGGCGGTCGTCCATCGTGTTGCCGTTGATGTGGTCCACGACCCAGTGGCGGCGGTCGGCGATGGCGAATCCCGTCCGGCACAGCTCCGTCAGGTAGGAGCACCACAGAGTGATATTCTTTCCTTTATGATTGAATGAAATAGTCCTCCTAAAGCTCTCCTTGTGACGTCCTGAGGCCATTGCTGTTTCTTGCAGCCTCGTGCGTATGGTCCGTTTCAAGCGGCGGTTGTAGAACACGTGCCAGAACCTTAAAGGGCGGTCGGCGCGGAGGTCGTCGGGGGCCCATTGCAGCACCCCTTCCCACGTGGGCACCCACTGGAGTTCGGTGCCGTCGGGCGTGCGGCTGATGTAGCGGAGGTTGTCGCGGTTCGTGCGGTAGTCGATGAGCACTTCCCGCGGTTGCTGTTTCTGTCGTTTCATTGCTCGTCAAAAATAGTTTTCGTTTTCGTTATCGTTTTCGTTGAAAAATAGTTTTCGTTAGTTGAGTTCGTGTACTTCTCGGAATAGGTTGTCAATCTCCTTCACAAGTTCAATGCGCTCTTTCTCGATGAATTGGCCGAAAATGGTGGCGATGTCGCGGGGCGGCTCAAAATGTTTCATCATGTCGGCGAGGTCGTAGAGGGTGTTGCAGCGGATGCGGACGTAGGCGAAATCGCTGTAGGCCTCGCCGTCGGCGTGCTCGCTCATCCATTCGGCGAGGCGCGTCATGCGCTTCATGAACTCGGGTCGGCGGATGTTCTCGAAATCGGGGTCGTGGTCGTCCATCATGCCCATGAAGGTGTAGTAAAGCCGCACGTCCTGCTCGAACTTGTCGGCCGCGTCTCTTACGACGGCGATGGCATTGAAAAGCTCCTGGTGGGTCATAGCGCACCTCCTTTCATGTAGATCCAGTAGGTCAGTGCGGTGGCCACGAGCCATGCTATGATCGTGGCGCGGAGCACGCGCTCAGCCAAGCGCTGGTTCACTTCTTTGTTTGTCGTAATCATAATCGATTTTTCATTTTTAATTTTTCACTTTTAATTCTCGCTGTGTGATTGTCGACTCTCACGACTGCAAAGGTACGCATAAAAAAAGCCCGGCGGAAGCATTCTTCCGTCGGGTGGGAGTTAGTGGGAGTTTTGGTGGGAGTTTTGCCTATTTTCTGCCCCGTGGTGGGAGTTTTTCGGCCGTTAGGCCCAAATCAGGGAGAGTTTGGGAGAGTTTTGGTGGGAGTTTTTATTCGTCATTCATCATTGCTCGCGAGCGAGCCTCCTCCCAGCAGTCGCCCTGTCATCTGCGCTATGTTCAGGTAGTCGCGGAAGCGCGTACCTGTGACGGGCGCATTGCTCGGGTTCCACATCGCCACACGCTTCGAGAAGCTCTGTACCGCCATGCGCTGCAGTTCCTTCGCCACGGGCAGATGGCCATGCTCGGGCAGCAGACGCTTCACACGCTCGCAGAACGCCTGCGTGTCGTCCTCCGCCATCACGCCATAGTCCACCAACGTCCTGAACACGGCATACCATTGCCGCGCATGACGCACCTGATTGCCCATCGTAGCGATGTGCCTGTCCACTGCCTCGTCCTTTAGCCGCAACGCCTGACGTTCCTTGCTCTTCGTGCGACGGATAGCCGCCAGCAGCGCGCGCGACGAAGCCCGCACCGCAGCCTTCTCCACGCCCACGACCACGCCCAGCACCTGCACGTCCATCTCCTCCGTCAGCCGGATCGCATCGTAGCGCTCGTTCTGCGGCACCAGCCAGCGCGTACCCTCTTCGTCGGTGAACAGCGTCTTCACCGTGCACGCCCCGTCCACCATCGCCAGCACGTTGTCGCCGTCGTGCGCCGTCACCCCGAAGCGCACCCGCAGCAGGTCGCCCTCCTCATAGCCCGCGTCGGCCATCGAGTCGCCCGCGGCAGGCACGAACATCTCCGGGTGCATACCCACTACCGCCTTCGGCAGCAGCACGTAGTCCTCGATGCCCTCGTCGCCCATTTCCGACGGCATGCCACAGCGAGCCGCACTCACGCTCACCGGCACCGTCGTGTCGCACAACTGCGCCCGCAGCCCCTGCGCCTCCAACAGCGCCAGGATATCTTTCAGTTCCTTCTCGCTCATGGATTACTCTGATTATTCTGATTACTCTGATTATTCTGATTACTCTGATTACTCTGATTACTCTGATTACTCCGATAATTCACTCGAGCCTGGTACATCCTTTCCTTGATGCCACCCTCTGTGACGAATCGGTTCTGCATGGTGAGCAGCAGCTTGTGGAGCATATAAATCGCCTGGTGAATCAGCGTGATGCAGAGGTTGGCAATCTCCTCATCGTTCATCTTTTGGATAATCGAGGCGTAGTCCTTCCTAATCTGTTCACCCCGCGCATACTCGCGCATTCTCTCGTAACGCGGATGCAGGTTGCCCCATTGGGCCAACTGACGCACCCGCAGATAATCCTCGTAATCGTCGAGCAACTCCTCCAGACTGGCTTACGCCACATTGGTGAGTTTGATTTCGGTCTCACTCGACGTGGCAGCTGCCTGGTTACCCTCAGCGATGTTTTGCTTGCCCGAGCGTGCCGCTTGCACCATTTGGTCAATCGTGCGGTCGACTTTCTGCAGATAGTGCTGCGTGAAGTAGAAGGTGATGTCATAGATCATCTCCGTGACCTGATACACCCTCAGTTGGCGGTAGTGTCCATGCTGGGGAAGGAAGGTCTTGGGAGGCTCCTGATGATTGGGTGTCATGATAGTATAGTTTTTAGAAAGTTATGATTCAGATTACTCAGATTTCTCAGATTACTCCAACCACTCCGATTCCTCCGATTATTTTTGCTTAATTTCCCGTTTTCGTCTGCAAAGATAGCAAAAAGCTCGCAATAGCGAGCAGAAATGTACAATTTTTTGCAAACAACCTCATCGCCTCCTTGAGGGGGAAATAATTAACGCCAGCTGGCAGCGCTCTTTATATCGATGATGTACGCGCGTGCGAGGGGAGGCTGGGCCTTTCACGTGCGGACGCGAAGGGCTGAAGGAGCGGTCGTGAGGGGCTGAAGGAGCGGTCGTGAAGGGCTGAAGGAGCGGTCGTGAAGGGCTGAAGGAGCGGTCGTGAAGGGCTGAAGTTTCACCCGTAATCACCTGTCTTTCAAGTCGGGTGACGGAGTGATAGATATTTTTAGGGAAAAACTTGATAGAGATGGTGGAAAAGTCGTCATTTGGGCAGCATCAGAAGAGCTATTTACCACCTCGGCCCCACCGCATCATCAGGACGTGGAGGGGCCGAGGTTCTTTTTAGGTCTTGACGTTTGCCTAACTCGCTCGAGGCATGATACGGCCATTCGTTATCCGTCCGTTCAAGGAGGGCATTCGTGCTCACGAAGGGAGTTGTACGTGAAAAAGTGATAAAAAGCAGTCGCAGTTGCGGCCGTTCGAGAAGAAATGACTATCTTTGCAACGCAAAAAAAAGAAACATGAATGTAAATACGCAGAAGGTCATCATCAGCAAGGACTTGCAGGCCGAGCTGACCGCTGCCATCGAGGCCGTCGGGCCGGACCGTCTGTTCGTGCTCACCGACACGACGACGCTGGCGCTGTGCTGGCCCGTCGTGGATAAGATGGCGTGCCTCGCTGGAGCACAGATGATCACCATCGGTGCCTCGGACGAAGCGAAGACGCTGGACTCCGTCAGTCACGTGTGGAGCCAGCTGCAGAGCGGCGGTGCTACGCGCCACTCGCTTCTGGTCAACCTGGGCGGTGGCATGGTGACAGACCTGGGCGGCTTCGCTGCCTCGACGTTCAAGCGGGGCATCCGCTTCGTGAATGTGCCGACGACGCTGCTGGCCATGGTGGACGCCAGCGTGGGCGGCAAGACGGGCTTCAACTTCGGCGGCCTGAAGAACGAGATTGGCGTCTTCAATGAGGCCGAAACGGTCATCCTCAGCACGCCGTTCCTGCGCACGCTCGACAGCCAGAACATCCTCTCGGGCTACGCCGAGATGCTGAAGCACGGACTCATCAGCACGCCCCAGCACTGGACGGAACTGCTCGCCTTCGACATCAGCAGCCTCTGCCCGCAAACGGGCACCACAGGCGGCCCCGACTGCCGCGACGACCAGCCCGACAGGAGTGAAGGCTACGCTGCCCTGGCCCGCCTCGTGGCGGCGAGCGTCGGCGTGAAGGAGCACATCGTCAGCGAGGACCCGCACGAGCACGGCATCCGCAAGGCGCTGAACCTGGGGCATACCGTGGGGCACGCCTTCGAAAGCCAGGCCCTCGCACAAGGCAAGCCTGTGCTGCACGGCTACGCCGTGGCTTGGGGACTGGTGTGCGAGCTCTACCTCAGCACGAAGCTGGCGGGCTTCCCCCGCGAGCGCTTCTACCCGACGATTCAGTTCATCAAGGAGAACTACGGCACGATGCCTCTGGACTGCCGCGAGTACGACCGCCTCTACGAACTGATGACGCACGACAAGAAGAACGTGGCGGGGCGAATCAACTTCACCCTCCTCGGCGACATCGGTGACATCCGCATCAACCAGCAGGTCAGCAAGGATGACATCTTCGAGGCGCTGGACTTCTACAGGGAGGGGAGTTGACAGGTGATCGTTGACGAGTTCTTCGCAGAGCGAAGCGAGCAGAGCTCGAGCGGACAAGCGGACGACTGATCCGCAGAGCGCTCTCGCAGAATATAACAACCGAATTGAAGCACTACACATTAATTCCTATTATTGTTCATTCTATGAAAAAACTGATATTGACACTTACAGCTTGCGCATTGGCGCTGACGGCTTCGGCCAAGAAAGAGGTGCGCATGAGCGGGAATCCTATCCTGCCGGAGTTCCACGCTGATCCCGAGGTGCTCTTCTCGAAGCAGATGGGACGCTTCTACATCTACTCCACCACCGACGGTGCACCGGGATGGGGCGGCTACTACTTCACGGCGTTCTCGTCGGCCGACCTGACGGACTGGCGCCACGAGGGCATCATCCTCGACCTGGGCACGGACCAGGTGCCTTGGGCGACGGGCAACGCTTGGGCGCCCGCCATCATCGAGAAGTTCATCGACGGCAAATGGAGGTACTACTTCTACTACAGCGGCCACTATCCCGAGCACGACCGCAAGGCCATCGGCGTGGCCGTGGCCGACAAGCCGACGGGACCGTTCACCGACCTGGGACGGCCGCTCATCGACTTCCGTCCGAAGGGCGTGAGAGGCGGACAGCAGATTGACGTCGACGTGTTCCACGACCCCGTCTCGGGCAAGGACTACCTCTACTGGGGCAACGGCTACATGGCTGGTGCCGAGCTGGGACGTGACATGACGAGCATCGACACGACCACGGTCACCGTGCTGACGCCGCAGGGCGGCACGCTGGCCGACTATGCTTACCGCGAGGCGCCCTACGTGTTCTATCGCCAAGGCCTCTACTACTTCCTCTGGAGCGTGGACGACACGGGGTCGCCCAACTACCACGTGGCCTACGGCACGGCCCACGACCCGCTCGGGCCCATCGAAGTGGCCAAGGAGCCCGTCATCCTGCAACAGGTGCCGGACAAAGACATCTACGGCACGGCCCACAACAGCGTGCTGCAGCTGCCGGGCACAGACGAGTGGTACGTCGTCTACCACCGCATCAACAAGAACTACCTCGACAAGCGCAAGGGGCCGGGCTTCCACCGCCAAGTGTGCATAGACCGCATGACGTTCAACACTGACGGCACCATCCGCCCCATCGTGCCGACGAACGAAGGCATTGCGCCGGTCAAAGTGAAAATCAAGAAAAAGTGAGCGATGAAGAGAAAGCATGTCATCATAGCCGCACTGTCCGTGCTGACGAGCGCTGACTGCTGGGCGCAACCCAAGCTGAGCATCGCAAGCGACCTGAAGAACGTGGGCGAGGTCGTGTTCCAACAGCCGCGCCGCGTCAGCTTCGACCTCACGAACGCGGGCACCGAGCCTCTGCAGCTGCAGCGCGTCAACAGTTCCTGCGGCTGCACGACCGTGGAATGGCCCAAGGGGGCTATCGCACCGGGCGAGAGCGCTACGGTCACCGCCACCTTCGACGCCCAGATGCTGGGGTCGTTCTACAAGGAAATCGAGCTCTGGACGAATGCCGACAAGGCCCCTGCCTACCTGACTTTCCAGGGACGCGTAGTGGCCGCTACGACCGACTACGAGGGTACGTTCCCCATCGATATGGGCGTTGCACGCCTGTCGACGAACGTCGTGGAGTTCGACGACGTCAATCGCGGCGACCACCCCGAGGCCGTCATCATGGTGATGAACAACTCGCGCACCAGCTACCGCCCGGAGCTGATGCATCTGCCCTCCTACCTCACGGCCACCTACCACCCCGAGTTGCTGGCTGGCGGTCGCGTGGGGCGCATCGTCCTCCATCTGAACAGTGAGCGCCTGAAGAACTACGGTCTCACCGAGACCTCAGTCTACCTGGCCCGCAAGATGGGCGACAAGGTGAGCGCCGAGAACGAGATCGACGTCTCGGCCATCCTGCTGCCGGGCTTTGCCAATCTCTCGGCCGACGAACTGGCCAAGGCCCCGCACATGGAGCTGGAGCAGGACAGCCTCGTCTTCGGTCTGGAGAAGGACAAGGAGTCGCAGGTGGTGATGGTCAGCAACACGGGCCTACGTCCGTTGAATGTACGTAGCGTGCAGGTGCATGGCAAGGGCGTCAACGTGAAACTGGGCAACCGCGTCATCAAGCCTGGCAAGAGTGTGCAGCTGAAGGTGACCGTGCTCCGCGACATGATACGCAACAACAAGAGCACGCCCCGCATCCTGCTGATCACCGACGACCCCGCACGCCCCAAGACAATCGTCAAGGTCAAGACGAGTTGACAAGTTCTTCGCAGAGCGAAGCGAGCAGAGCTCGAGCGGACGAGTGGACGAGTTCTTCGCAGAGCGAGGTTCGAGAGGGCGAGAGGAGTGAAGCCTCTCAGGTAGAGTGCCCTGCAGCCTCCGTCCCGTTCTTTTCTTCGCGATTCAATCGCGAATAGTTTTCACCCTATTAATTTCCTTCTCATGGAGCACCCCGAGAATAATGAAGAATACAAAGGACTGGTCGTCAATAGCGGCGTAGAGCAGCCCGCCATCGTAAACCCCTACCTGCAACGCGGCCGTTTCGCCCGCCGACGCCTCACGGCTGCCGACTATGTCGAAGGCATCGTCAAAGGGAACGTGACCATCCTCGGGCAGGCTGTGACACTCGTCGAAAGCACCAACCCCGAACATCAGGCCATCGCGCAGGAAGTCATCGAGAAATGCCTGCCCTACAGCGGGAAGAGCATACGCATCGGCATCAGCGGCGTGCCAGGTGCCGGCAAGAGCACGAGCATTGACGAGTTCGGTATCCATGTGCTGGAGCGCACAGGCGGCAAGCTGGCCGTGCTGGCTATCGACCCGAGTTCCGAAAAGACCAAGGGCAGCATTCTGGGCGACAAGACACGCATGGAGAAACTCAGCGTACACCCCGACTCGTTCATCCGCCCCAGTCCTTCGGCTGGTTCGCTCGGCGGCGTAGCACGCAAGACGCGCGAGACCATCATCCTCTGCGAGGCAGCAGGCTTCGACAAGATTTTCGTCGAGACCGTAGGCGTTGGACAGAGCGAGACGGCCTGCCACTCGATGGTTGACTTCTTCCTCGTCATCCAACTCGCAGGGACAGGCGACGAGTTGCAAGGCATCAAACGCGGCATCATGGAAATGGCCGACGGCATTGTCATCAACAAGTGCGACGGCGAGAACGTCGATGCCTGCCACCTGGCAGCACGACAGTTCCAGAACGCCCTTCACCTGTTCCCCATGCCCGAGAGCGGATGGACGCCCAAGGTGCTGTGCTACTCAGGCTTCTACGGACTCGGCATCAAGGAGATCTGGGATATGGTCTACGACTACGTGGACTTCGTCAAGAAGAACGGCTACTTCGACCACCGACGTGCCGAGCAGGCCAAATACTGGATGTACGAGAGCATCAACGAGCAACTGCGCAACGGCTTCTACCAGAACGCCACCATCGCCTCGCTGCTGCCACGCGCCGAACAGAGCGTGCTCGACGGGCAGAAGACCTCATTCGTGGCGGCCAAGCAACTCCTCGACACGTACTTTGCACTCCTCCATTAGCCATTTAGGCGTGGACGTGGCGCCACAGATGCCGATAGAGCAGTCCGACTTGGACCTGACGTCGGCGAAGAAGGACAAGGCAATCTCATCGGGATCATCAATCATGTAAGAACGTGGGTTCACGTTCTTACATTCGTTATAAAGCACCCGTCCGTTAGAACTCTTGTGGCCACAGACGAAAAGGATGACATCGTGACAGGCTGCGAACTCACGGATATGGGGCATCCGATTGGCGACCTGACGGCAGATGGTGTCGTAGTAAGTGAAGGTGGCACAAGGGTCGATATGTCCTTGGATATATGCGACTATCTCGCGGAAGCCTTCGACCGACTTGGTCGTCTGGGAATAGAGAGCGATGTCGCGATGGAAGTCCAGGCTCTGAGCCTCCTCGAGCGTCTCAATGACAATAGCCGTGCCTTCGGTCTGCCCAACGAGTCCCAAGACCTCGGCATGGCCGCGCTTGCCATAGATGACAATCTGACGGCGGTGCTGACTGTCGCCTTCGTACTCACGACGGATGCGCTCCTGCAGATGCAGCACGACGGGGCAGGTGGCATCGAAGAGATGGATGCCGTTGGCCTCGGCCTGACGGTAGGTGGCAGGCGGTTCGCCATGAGCCCGCAGCAGCACGTTGGCATCGTGCAGCTCGGCCAATGCTGCATGGTCAATCGTCACCAAGCCCAACGCCCGCAGGCGCTCGACCTCGCGACCATTGTGGACGATGTCGCCCAGACAGTAGAGCGGTCGGCCGGCCTGCAGCTCCTCTTCGGCTTTGCTGATGGCGCGCGTCACGCCAAAGCAGAACCCTGAACCGGTGTCGATTTCGATGGACATATTGACGGATTAACGGATTAATTGAAGTTTCGGAAGCTCAAACCCCGTAGGGGTGTCGGAATTTAGGCAGGGGTGAAGCGAAGCGAAACCCCTGCTCTCCGTTGACGGTTAACCAGAGTGCCGTAGGTACGACGGAGTGATTGAGATTATTCCGTCGCC
>JAFROT010000025.1 GCA_017429525.1 Bacteroidaceae bacterium
ATATTTATATATATAATATAATAAATTTCTTTTTCAATATCTAAACGTGACAAACATAACTGTCACGCTTGTCACGCTTGTCACAAAACTGTCACACAACACTTGCCAAAGCGCCTTGCACACTTGCCATAGTCGGCACAAAGCAGGGGGAGCGTTCTGCAGCGTGCACATGACGTCGCTGGAGATTGCCGAAGTGACGGGGAGGAGGCATTGTGACGTGATGCGTGCCATCAAGAACATGGAACGTGCATGGGAGAAGGTCACTGAATCCAGATTTGGATTGAGTAGCTACAAGGATGCCACAGGCCGCACCCTGCCCTGCTACGCGCTGACGAAGACGGAGTGCCTCTACATCGCCACGAAGTTCAACAACGAGGCGGAGCGCACTACACCTTACGCACAGGGTCGCACGTCAGTCCGCAACCTAACTTCTTGAAAATCTTGCGGTCAACCTCGCCAAGCATCACCGTGGCATGTACCTGGCAGCCATCCAACAGCGGCAACGTCTCGAGCGCACGGCGGCAATTATCGTCGTGCTGACTCAGCACTGCCAGGGCCACGAGCACCTCATCCGTGTGCAGTCGAGGGTTGTTTCCGTGCAACATCGACGTCTTCATGCGCTGAATGGGCACGATCATGTCCTGCGGAATCAGCTTCAAAGCATGGTCTATTCCGGCCAGATACTTCGTCGCATTCAGCAAAAGCGCAGCGCAGGGACCCAGCAAATCGCTCGTGTCGGCCGTGATGATGGTGCCGTCCTCGAGCTCGATGGCAGCCGATGGCGTGCCGCTCTGCAGGCGACGCTCGTAGGCCGCAACGGTGGTCGGACGATTGGCCGTCGTCAGTTTCATCTGCTTCATTAACAGCGCAATCTTGGTCACCTCCTCGTCGCCCTTACGCCCGTCCAGCATCTCGCCAAGGGCGGTGTAGTAGCGACGGATGATCTCCTGGCGCGAGGCCTCGCAGCACACATCATCGTCCGAGATGCAGAAACCAGCCATGTTCACGCCCATATCCGTGGGCGATTTGTAGGGACTTTCGCCGTAAATCGACTCGAAAATAGCGTTCAGGACGGGGAAAATCTCGATGTCGCGGTTGTAATTGACCGTCGTTTTGCCGTAGGCCTCGAGGTGGAAATGGTCGATCATGTTGACGTCGTTCAGGTCGGCAGTAGCCGCTTCGTAAGCCACATTGACGGGGTGCTTCAGCGGAATCGACCAGATGGGGAACGTCTCGAACTTGGCATAGCCGGCCTTGACGCCACGACGATTCTCGCCCCACAACTGGCTCAGGCACACCGCCATCTTGCCGCTGCCAGGACCGGGCGCCGTCACGACGACCAGCGGACGCGTCGTCTCAACGAAGTCATTGCGCCCGAAGCCCTCCTCCGAGTCGATCAGCTCCACGTTCGTCGGGTAGCCCTCGATTAAATAATGATAGTACACGCGCACGCGCCCAAGGCGTTCCAGCTGCTCGCGGAAAGCCACTGCCGACGCCTGGCCGTTGAAGTGGGTGATGACAACCGAGCTGACCAGCAAGCCGCGCTCGGTGAACACATCACGCAGGCGCAGCACATCCTTATCATAAGTGATGCCCAAGTCGCTGCGAACCTTATTGCGCTCGATGTCCTCGGCCGAGATCACGATGACGATTTCGGCATCATCCTTCAGCTGCATCAGCATGCGCAGCTTCGAATCGGGCTGAAAGCCAGGCAGCACGCGCGAGGCGTGATAATCGTCGAACAGCTTGCCGCCAAACTCCATGTAGAGTTTGTCGCCGAACTGAGCGATGCGTTCCTTGATGTGTTCCGACTGGATGCGGAGGTATTTCTCGTTGTCAAAACCTTGTTTCATAGGGCTTGGTGAGGGGTAAAGTGAGCGCTTGACATTAAAATTCGGTGCAAAGATAGGCATTTTCTACGAAAAGAAAAAAGAAATGAGCCTTAAAGTGAAAAACTTAGCGACGACAGCGCATTTTTGCGCCCTCGCAACGTCCTGGCACAACAAAAGGGCCGCTTCACAGCGACCCTATTGCTTCAGTCTTTAGGTATTAGTCCGTTTAAGGTAAAAAGATTGTTTATTTCAGGATAACGGCCACAAAGTTAAGGCCAAACGCGATACGTTGTCCTAAAAATAGTATGTTATGCAACATATTTTCGGTTTTTCGGCTCTTTTTTGCTAAAAAACCCATATTTTTCGCCCCAAAACAGGGCAAAAGCAGGGCGTCGGCACCCACTTTTCAAGCCAAAAACCTACAAATTGCGCCATTTTCAGGCACCGTGGAACGCTGCCATCCCGAGAATCGGATGCTGCTCAATCCGCCCTACCTCAAAACCCTCCAACTCAGCGGCCTCACGAAGCTCGCGCTCGAACTGCGCGGCGATGCCCCCGACGAAGCCCACAGGCAGGTCTTGACGGCCGTAAGCCGACACGTTCCTGCGGAAAAACGCCCTGAAACTCGTAAGCAACAACGCGTGAATGCTCTCATCCTCGCGATGCTCCACGATGAAAGGCACCAGCGAAGCCAGGAAGCGATTGGCCTGAGGTTGGCGATACACAGCATCGATGATGGCCGTCGGAGTCAACTCAAACCGCTCCAAAAAAGCCTCACGGAGGCCTTCCGTCAGTTGCCCTTTCAGCAAATCGCCGACCAACGTCCTGCCCAGCACAGCACCACTGCCCTCATCACCCAGAATCCAACCCAAGGGCGACACATTCGCGACAATCTTTTCGCCATCATAAAGACATGAGTTCGAGCCTGTTCCGAGAATACATACAACTCCCTCTTTAACCCCGAACAACGCCCGCGCAGCACCCAGCAAATCGCTCTCTACAGCCACCTTCGCACCAACGAAAGCCGACTCCAGCGCACTCCTCACAGCCTCAGCGTAAGGCGCTATACATCCCGCCCCATAAAAATAAACTTCCTCCACTACGTCCCGTCCTGTATGTTGCGATTCCATCGCAACCCCACCCAGATAACTGCCCAAACTGGCCGCTACCCCTTCCACCACTTGCTGGATGAGGGCCGCATCATCGCGAACGGGGTTAAGCCCCACGCTGTCCACTCGGATATCTGTCGACGACGGACGGCGAATGAGCCATGTCGTCTTCGTTGAACCACTGTCTGCAATCAGTTTCATCTTTACTACTTGTTTATGTTTACTTATTCTCTTTATTCTCGTTTTTCTCTCGTAAATAATCTCTTTTCTACGCTTGCTGAACTCGTTTTTTCAAGCTCGCTACTTACGTTTCAATGCGCCAAAAGTAGTCAAAACATTTGATTTTTGCCTCATAAAAGCCCAAAAATACACATTATTTATAAAAAAGACACGCTAAACACCACCGAAAAGCACAACTTCCCGACTATTTTTCGTATCTTTGCGCCAAAATTTATGCGACTATGAAAAAGTTTTTCTTCATCCTGACGGCTCTGTCAGCGTTCGCCTTCTACGCCAGCGCGGCCAACAACCTCTCGTTGGCTACTGATTCCATCTTGCGCAACTACACCGACTCGCTTCACGCGTTGGTCGCACGTCAAGCTGCGCAGGCCACCATCGGACAGAAAACGCCCAGTCCCTACCTCTTCCATCTCCTCGGCCCTGGCACCCTCTACCATAGCGCCCTCACCCAGCAGATGGCACAATCCCCTGCCCCCGCCGCCACCGTCAGCAACCTACCTTCGCTCGGCTCTACCGACGACGAGCAACTCCTCCTTCACGAAGCTTCCAACCAAGAACTCAGCTTGGCCTACATTCGCATTCCGCAGCTCTTCACCACTACACAGACGGCACTCGCCGAGACGGGCGGCATACGCTCGGACCTCGCACAGACCGTCGTCGAGGACGTCAAACTCGCCGAGAAAGTGGTCGAGGACGTGCCCGATGTCATCGTAGAAGCAGCCGAACCCGAAGTGAAACGCCCCAATTTCTGGACTTTCAAGGGCAACGGAAGCATTCAGTTCAACCAGAACTACTACTCCAAGAACTGGTACCAAGGTGGTGAAAACACCTACTCGATGATCAACCAGCTCTCGTTCGACGCCAACTTCAACAACCAGCGCAAAGTACAGTGGGACAATAAGTTCGAGGCACAGCTCGGTTTTCAGACTTCGCAGAGCAGCGTCCCCAAATTCCGTCCCAACAGCAACCTCCTGCGCCTCACGTCCAACCTCGGCATCAAAGCCATCGGCAACTGGAACTACTCCGCCCAGCTCCAGCTTCAGTCACAGCCCTATCGCGGTTACCAAGGTTCCACCAGAAACGTCATCTCCGACTTCCTCTCGCCGCTGTACGTCCGTTCCTCTATCGGTATGGACTACAACATCAAGAAGAAGCGCTTCACGGGCAAGCTGCACCTCGCACCGCTCTCCTACGTCATCACCTATGTCCACGTAGACAGCCGCGTCACCCGCTATGGCATCGTCAAGGGCCACAACTCCAAGCACGAGTGGGGTCCTAACATCGACTTCACGTTCGACTACAAAATCACCAAGGACATCTCGTGGCATTCCCGTCTCTACTGGTTCTCCAATTTCGCACTCACACGCATCGAGAACGAGCACACCTTCAACTTCTCCATCAACAAGTACCTCTCGGCCAAGCTCTACCTTTATCCGCGCTACGAGGACACCAAGTTCTACAACCTCAAGTACAACGAGGACGGCACACGCACCGACGACAGCGCACGCCGCACCCACTGGATGTTCAAGGAATGGCTCTCTCTCGGCTTGAACTACGACTTCTGAGCACACCGGGGTCACTTCCCTTATCCTTGAAGCATAATGGAGAAAAGGAAACCAAAATCTGAAGTTTAACATCTGAATGGACATCAAATCTGCCGCCTACCTCAAGAGTAGCGCTTTCATACACCAATGCCCTGAGCACAACAGCCCGGAATACGCCTTCATCGGGCGTTCCAACGTCGGCAAGTCGAGCCTCATCAATATGCTCACGGGCAACAAGAAGTTGGCCAAGACCTCGGCCACGCCAGGCAAGACGCTGCTCATCAACCACTTCCTCATCAACGGAGGACAATGGTATCTCGTCGATCTACCCGGCTATGGCTTTGCCAAACGCAGCAAGACGGAGCGACAGAAACTCGAGAATATGATCTCGGGCTACATTCTCCAACGGCGCCAGCTCGTCAATCTCTTCGTGCTCATCGACTGCCGGCACGCGCCACAACAGATCGACCTCGAGTTCTTGCAATGGCTCGGAGAGAGCAATATTCCCTTCAGCATCGTCTTCACCAAAGCCGACAAACTCAGCAAGCAAGCACTCGCCAAGAGCATCGACGCCTACCTTCAGCGCCTCGCCGAGGACTGGGAACCTCTTCCACCCCACTTCATCACCTCTGCCGAGACACGCCAAGGCCGCGACGAACTGCTCGACTACATCGACAGCATCAACGCATCCATCTCATAACCCACACAACCCATAGTCCCGTGTGTTGCTGTATCACAGCAACTCCCAACCCAACCAAAAAAAGATAACAAACAAAACACACAACAACCCCAAATGGATAAAAACACCGTAACAGGATTCATTCTCATGGCCGCCGTACTTGTACTTTTCTCGTGGTACAGCCGCCCATCCGAAGCACAACTCAAAGCACAGCGCGAACGCGACTCCATCGCTGCCGCACAACTCATCGAAGAACAGAAACAAGCAGAGGCCAAACAGAAAGCGCGCGACGATTCCGCCGCCACGTCAGTACCTCTCGACTCCGCCTCTGCTCTATTCGCAGCCTCACAAGGCTCCGAGCAGCTCATCACCCTCGAGAACGACCTCGTCCGCATCACCATCAACACACATGGCGGCATGATTGAGGAAGCCGAGCTCAAGAACTATAAAGACCAGCAGAAAGAGAACGTCCGCCTCCTCACCAAGAAGGATGCCAGCATGACCCTCTCCCTCGCCGGAAAGCAGGAAAACATCGTCACCAGCGATCTCTATTTCCAAGTGGTCGACAAGAAACAGGCTAACCCCAAGCCGACGAGCGATAGCAAGACGCTCTCCCTCAACGAGAAACAGGGAGAGACGCTCACCCTCAGCCTCCCACTCGCCGACGGTTCCCTCGACATCGACTATACCCTCCGTCCCGATGCCTACATGGTCGACATGATCGTCCGCGCCAACGGCATCGCCAATCTCTTTGCGCCCTCCATGCGCACGCTCGATATCCAATGGAACGACCGCGCACGCCAGCTCGAGAAAGGCTTCGACTTCGAACAGCGCTATGCCTGCATCCGCTACCACCGTGCCGACGGCAAGACCAAGAACCTCAGCGAGACGTCCGACAAGGAAACCGATGTTGAGGAAGCATTGGACTGGGTGGCCTTCAAGAATCAGTTCTTCTCGGCCGTGCTCATCAGCCAGCAGCAGCTTACCAACGCCCACCTCAAATCACAGGTCTATAAGAAGGGACAGGGCTACCTGAAGAACTACGAAGCCACCATGCAGACGGCTTTCGACCCCACTGGCACACAACCCACACAGCTCCAGCTCTATGTCGGGCCCAACGACTTCCATGCCCTCAAGGCTCACAACAAGCTCAGCCTCGATGCCAGCAAGGACCTCGAACTCGAGGACCTCGTCTATCTCGGATGGCCTATTGTGCGTTGGGTCAACCGTTGGTTCATCATCTACCTCTTCGACTGGCTCAAGGGCTTCGGCCTCCACATGGGGCTCGTACTCCTCCTCCTCACCATCATCGTCAAGGCCCTCGTCTATCCCGCCACCAAGAAGAGCTACCTCGCCAGCGCCCGCATGCGCGTACTCAAGCCTAAGATGGACGAAATCAACAAGAAATATCCCAAGCAGGAAGATGCCATGAAGAAGCAGCAGGAGATGATGCAACTCTACAGTCAGTACGGCGTCTCGCCTATGGGTGGTTGCCTGCCGATGCTCATCCAGATGCCTATCTGGATTGCCCTCTTCAACTTCGTGCCCAACGCCATCGAGCTCCGTGGCCAGAGCTTCCTCTGGGCCGACGACCTCTCCGCCTACGACGACGTCATCCGTTGGGGCAAGGACGTATGGCTCATCGGCGACCACTTGAGCATCTTCTGCGTCCTCTTCTGCGTCATGCAGATCGCCAACACATGGATCTCCATGAAGCAGCAGCAGAACGCCATGATGTCGCCCGAGCAGGAACAAAGCATGAAGATGATGAAGTGGATGATGTACCTCATGCCCATCATGTTCTTCTTCATGTTCAACACTTACAGCTCAGGCCTCAACTACTATTACTTCCTCTCGGGCCTCACCAGCATCCTCATCATGTGGTTCCTCCGCCGCACCACCGACGACGACAAGCTCCTGGCTCAGATGGAAGCCTATAAGGCCAAGAACGCCAACAACCCCAAGAAAGCATCAGGCATGGCCGCACGACTCGAAGCCCTCCAGCGCATGGCCGAAGAGCAGCAGCGCCTCCAGCAGAAGAAATAAATCCAGCCCCCTGTCGAGTGTGTCGCTGTACCACAGCGACCTAATCCCAATGACAACAACAATGAAAACAGCTTTGAAAATCCTCTCCGCCTCTGCCATCCTGGCCACCGTCGCCCCCCTCACCTCATGTACCGAGGGCACCGACACCGACATCATTCATCGCAGCGACATCACCCTCGCCTCCGACACGCTCACCCCCGAAGCCCTGTGGGCTATGGGGCGCATCGGCAGCTACGCCACTTCGCCCGACGGCAAGCACGTCTGCTATCAAGTCACCTACTATAGCGTCGAGGAAGACCGCAGCAACACCCTCCTCTACACCCGCCCCGTAGGTTGCGACTCAGCCACGACCAACAGCGAAGAAGTCCTCCTCGGCCTCGGCTCCTCACCCGCCTGGCTCTCCGATGACTGCATCGCCTTCGCCAGCAAGGGCGAACTTTGGACCATGAACGCCAATGGCAAGGCACGCAAGCAACTCACCCACACCGACGGCGCCGTCGAAGGCTTCCTCTTCTCACCCGATCAGAAGCGCGTCATCCTCATCAAATCCGTCCCCTTCCACGACATCATCCAGGAGCGACCTGCCGACCTGCCCAAGAGCACCGGTCGCGTCATCACCGACCTGATGTATCGCCATTGGGATCACTACGTCGAGAGCATACCGCATCCCTTCGTCCTCGACCTCGAGAGCGGCGAAGAGTTCGACATCCTCGAAGGCCAACCCTTCGAATGTCCTATGGAACCCTTCGGAGGCATCGAACAGCTGGCGTGGAGCCCCGACAGCAAGAGCATCGCCTACACCTGCCGCACCAAGACAGGACTCGCTTACAGCATCAGCACCGACTCCGACATCTTCCTCTTCGACGTCGAGACTCACGAAGCCAAGAACCTCTGCAAGCCCGAAGGCTACGTTGAGCCACAGATCGAGCCCTCCAAGACGATGAAATACCAAGAGGTCAACGCTGAAGCCAACTTGGCCAACAACCCCGGCTACGACCAGAATCCCAAGTTCTCGCCCGACGGACGCTACCTCGCATGGCTCAGCATGCCCCGCAACGGCTATGAGGCCGACCGCCAGCGACTCTGCATTCTCGATCTCCAGAGCGGTGAGAAACGCTACGTCACCGAGTCCTTCGACTCCAACGTCGACGACTTCGTATGGGGTGCCGACAGCAACACCTTATATTATATAGGTGTATGGCACGCCACCGTCAACCTCTACCGCACCAACCTCGAAGGCCAAGTTGCCCAGCTCACCAACGACCAAGCCGACTGGGGAGCCCTCCAGCTCATCCCCTCATCTTCCACAGTTCCCTCGGCATCAGCCGAGGGGGCTGCAAGTGCACGCCTCCTCATGGAGCGCCACGATTTCTTCCATCCCGCCGACCTCTATGCCGTTAGTGTAGGCGACAGCTCTGCTGTCGCAACCCGCCTCACCGCCGAGAACGACCACATCCTCTCGCAGCTTGCACCCGGCTCGTCTGAGCCCCGTTGGTGCAAGACCACCGATGGCCAGCAGCTCCTCTACTGGGTCATCAAGCCCCCTCACTTCGACCCCGCGAAGAAGTACCCCACCCTGCTCTTCTGCGAAGGTGGCCCCCAGTCGCCCGTCTCGCAGTTCTGGTCCTATCGCTGGAACTTCTACATCATGGCATCGCAGGGTTATGTCGTCATTGCCCCCAACCGCCGTGGTCTCCCTGGATTCGGACAGGAATGGCTTGAAGAGATTTCCGGCGACTGGACAGGCCAGTGCATGCGCGACTACCTCAGCGCCATCGACGATGCTTGCGACTCGCTGCCTTACGTCGACCGCGACCGCATGGGTGCCGTAGGCGCCTCATTCGGCGGTTTCAGCGTCTACTACCTCGCTGGCCACCACGACAAGCGCTTCAAGTGCTTCATCTCTCACGACGGAGCCTTCAACCTCGAAGCCATGTACACCGAGACCGAGGAGAACTGGTTCTCCAACTGGGAGTACGACGACGCCTATTGGAACCGCGACCAGACGGCCAACGCCAAGCGCACCTACGACAACTCGCCCCACCGCTTCGTCGACAAGTGGGACACCCCCATCCTCTGCATCCACGGCGAGAAGGACTACCGAATCAATGCCACGCAGGGCATGAGCGCTTTCAACGCCGCCCGTATGCGGGGCATCGAAGCCGAACTCCTCCTCTATCCCGATGAGAACCACTGGGTGCTCCATCCCCAGAACGGCATCCTCTGGCAGCGCACCTACTTCAACTGGCTCGCACGCTGGCTGAAATAAGGTTCCCATATTCTCACACAACTCCAAACACTTTAAAACACTCAGCCCAGTCATGAAAAGGCAAATGTTGGTGGCACTGACCATCGTCCTTACCGCAGCGAGCGCTTCAGCCCAAGAGAAGTATAAATGGCAAGACCCCAATGTACCGCGCGCAGACCGCGTGGAGAGTCTCCTGAGCATGCTCACGCCCGAGGAGAAGGTGGGTCTTATGATGAACAAGAGCATCTCCATTGAACGACTCGGCATACCGTCCTACAACTGGTGGAGCGAGGCGTGTCACGGCGTGCGTCAAGGCGGCTACACTGTCTATCCTCAGCCTATCGGTATGGCGGCTGCCTTCAGCGAAAAGCTGGTGTTTGATGTGTTCTCGCAAGTGAGCGACGAAGCTCGTGCCAACTGGAATCGCTCTGATCACAGCGTGAAGCACGTTGGCATGGGCGAGGTCTACTATCCAGGCAATCCCGAGCTATCGTTCTGGTGTCCGAACGTGAACATCTTTCGCGATCCACGCTGGGGACGTGGGCAGGAGACCTGTGGCGAAGATCCCTACCTGAGTGCCGTGCTGGGCGTGCAGACTGTGCTGGGTATGCAAGGCAACGACCCACAATACGTGAAGACGCACGCCTGCGCCAAGCATTATGCGGTCCACAGCGGTCCCGAGCCCCTGCGCCACTCGATGAATGTAGAGCCCACGAATCGCGACCTGTGGGAGACCTATTTGCCCGCCTTCAAGGCATTAGTGAAGAAAGCGCATGTGCGCGAAGTGATGTGCGCCTACCAACGCTTCGAGGGCAAGCCCTGTTGCACGAGCGACCGCCTGCTCATCGACATTCTGCGTAATAAGTGGGGGTACGACGGACTCGTGGTGACTGACTGCGACGCCATCAACAACTTCTTCAACCGCGGACAGCACGAGACGCACAAGGACGGACTATCGGCCTCTGTCGACGCGGTGCTCAATGGCACCGACCTCGAGTGCGGCAAGGTGTTCATGAGCCTCACCGAGGGTTTGGAGAAAGGCCTCATCCAAGAGAGCGACCTCGACCAACACCTGCGTCGCACGCTCATGGGACGCTTCGAACTGGGTATGTTCGACCCCGCCGAACGCCTTCCTTGGGCTTCGATGGCAGAGAGCGTCATCAGCAGCGAGGAGCACAATGTGTTGGCCACACAAGCCGCACGCGAGTCGATGGTGCTGCTGGAGAACAAAGGCATCCTGCCCCTATCAAAGAACATCAAGACATTGGCGGTCGTAGGTCCGAATGCCGACGACATCGGCTTACTCAACGGCAACTACGGCGGCACTCCCACCAAAGAACACCAACATTCCTTGCTCGAAGGCATCCGAGCCGCTGTTCCTGGAGCCAAGATCATCTATAACAAAGCGTGTGAGCGCAACGACGACTACGAGACTGTGCCTCATCTTCAGGACTTCAACGAAGGTAAGGGCATGTTCGTGGAATTCTGGAACAACAAGGAACTTAGCGGCGAGCCCGCCAAGACTAGTTATTACAAGGAACTCAACTTCTCTACGTTCGGAGCCTGGGGCTTTGCCGAGGGCGTGAACAACGACTCGTTGTCGGTACGTGTCAGCGGTAAGTACACAGCCACTTTCACGGGTGAGATGAAATACACGCTGTCGACCGACAACGGCTACACGCTGAAGGTGAATGGCGCTGTGGTCGAGGAGGGTCAGGCAGGTGGCCGTCGTGGCGGTTTCCGCCGTCGCGTGGAATACAAGTCGTTCCCCGTTGTCGAAGGTCAGACCTACGATGTCGTCATCGAATACCGTCGGGGCAACGGCAACTTTGCGATGCTCCGTGGCGACATCTGCGAGCGCAAACTGGTGGATTTCAGCGACCTCGCTAATGAAGTCAAGGCTGCCGACGCCATCATCATCATCGGTGGCATCTCCGCTCAGATGGAGGGCGAAGGTGGCGACAAGCAGGATATCGAACTGCCCAGCGTACAGCAGCGTCTGGTGCGGGCTATGCACGAGACGGGACGCCCCGTCGTCTTCGTCAACTGCTCCGGCTCAGCCATCGCTTTCGGGAGTGTAGAAGGACAATACGACGCTTTGCTACAAGCCTGGTATCCTGGGCAGGGCGGAGCACGTGCGCTGGCCGACGTCGTCTTCGGCGACTATTGTCCTGGCGGCAAACTGCCCGTGACCTTCTACCGTTCAACAGCCGATTTGCCCGACTTCCTCGACTATTCGATGAAGAACCGAACCTATCGCTACTTCACCGGACAGCCCCAATTCGCCTTCGGTTACGGCCTCAGCTACACCACATTCCAAGTGGGCAAAGCAAAGCTGTCCGCTAAACGAATGAAGACAAGCGGCAAGGTGACCGTCACCGTTCCCGTGACGAATACAGGGCGCTGCGAAGGTACCGAGACAGTACAGGTCTATGTGAAAGCCCTCGATGATGCAGGCGCTCCCTTCAAGGCGCTCAAAGGCTTCCAAAGGCTCAGCCTCCAACCCGGCGAGACCAAGAAAGCCGTCATAGCCCTCGACAGCGAAGCATTCGAATACTACGACGACACCCTCGACGAACTCAGTCCGCGTGCTGGTCGCTACCAGATCCTTTGTGGCACCTCGTCGCTCGACAAGGATTTGCAGGCCTTGCCCTTTAAAGTCTCAGACTAATACTGACCCAACGGTCTACACATATATACGCATCGGTCCACACATATTTACGCGTTGGCCGGTGCGTATATACGTACAGCACGGTGCGTCTATACGTGTAGCTTAATGCGAATATACGTGTAGCACGATGCGAACGGTCGCCGCTGACTGCGTTGATTATTCGCGTTGCATGAAAGGAGGATTGAGCAAGCCCGATGTGACTGGAAGTGAGGGCGCTTTTTTGTTTTTTTGCGTTTTTATGGGACTTAAATTTGGTGGGTAGACGATTCTTTGTTACCTTTGCGGTCAGTTTGGGAAAATTCAGCCAAAAAGACAATTATGAAAGGACTTCTATTATCAGCTCTGTTGTTCGGCATCGCTACATTTGCGATTGCGCAACCTCAGGGAAACGGGGGTTTCCAGATGCCCCAGAACAATGCAACGTTCAAGGATGTGAATTATGCCAACGACAACCTCGAAGCACATCGTTTGGACATCTATCTCCCTCAAACCCAACAGGAGAAATACAAGGTAATCGTAGCCATCTACGGCAGCGCATGGTTCTCCAACAATATGAAGCTCATGACATTCATGAGCATTGGCAAGCCGTTGGTGGATGCAGGCTTTGCAGTCGTTTGCATCAACCACCGCTCGAGTGGCGATGCTAAGTTCCCAGCCCAGATTCATGACGTGAAAGCCGCCTTGCGCTTTATCCGAGCCAATGCCGACAAATACAAACTCGACACCTCATTCGTGGGTATTACGGGCTACTCCAGTGGCGGACACCTGTCGTCGCTGGCAGGCGTCACCAATGGAATGAAGGAGCGTACCGTAGGCGCCACGACCGTTGACCTGGAAGGCTCGGTAGGCGGCAACCTCGCATGGAGCAGCCGTGTGGATGCCGTTGTCGACTGGTTCGGACCCGTCGATATGGCTCACATGGAGAATTGCGAGACAGTGAAGGACGAGCGCTCGCCCGAAGCTGCCCTCATCGGTGGAGCTCCTGCCGACAATCCCGACCTGGTCGCCCTCATCAGCCCCATCACCTACGTCAACGAGAAATGCCCGCGTTTCCTCGTGGTGCACGGCGATGCCGACAACGTGGTACCCAACTGCCAAAGCATCAACTTCTCCGAGGCGCTGCGTAAAGCAGGATGCCTGGAAACGTTCATCAGCGTGCCCGACGGCCAGCATGGGCCCGTGACGTTCAATGAGCAGACGTTCAAGCAAATGACCGATTTCTTCAAGAAGGAAAGCGAGAAGTAAGAGGCTACTCCATCGTGCAAAATCGTCAACATGCATATCGTAAAATCGTAAAATAAACACATGACACAAGCAATTCAAAAAACTCTCCGCGACAGCGCAGCCATGCGCTGGACGGCGTTGCTGCTGCTGGCGCTGGCCATGTTCTGCAGCTACATCTTCATGGACATCCTCTCGCCCATCAAGGACTTGATGCAGGAGACACGCGGCTGGGACTCAACGGCTTTCGGCACGATGCAAGGCTCCGAGGTGTTCCTCAACGTGTTCGCTTTCTTCCTCATCTTCGCCGGCATCATCCTGGACAAGATGGGAGTTCGCTTCACCGCCGTGCTCTCGGCTGCGGTGATGCTTGTGGGCGCCATCGTCAAATGGTATGCCGTGAGCGATGCTTTCATCGGCAGCGGCCTCGAGACATGGTTCAACACGCACCTCAACTACATCCCGCTGTTCGACGAGCTGGGCGTCTCGCCCTTCTACGAGGGTATGCCCGCGTCGGCTAAGTTTGCCGCCTGCGGCTTCATGATCTTCGGCTGCGGCTGCGAGATGGCCGGTATCACCGTCTCGCGCGGTATCGTCAAGTGGTTCAAGGGCCGCGAGATGGCGCTGGCCATGGGCTCGGAGATGGCGCTGGCTCGTCTGGGCGTAGCCACCTGCATGATATTCTCGCCGTTCTTCGCCCGTCTGGGGGGCGTCGTCAGCGTCAGCCGTTCAGTGGCCTTCGGCGTAGTGCTGATGTGCATCGCCCTGATGATGACCATCGTCTATTTCTTCATGGATCGCAAGTTGGACGCACAGACGGGCGAGGCCGAGGAGAAGGACGACCCGTTCAAGATCAGCGACATCGGGCAGATTCTCACCTCCAGCGGCTTCTGGCTCGTGGCTCTGCTCTGCGTGCTCTACTATTCAGCCATCTTCCCCTTCCAGAAGTATGCCGTCAACATGCTGCAATGCAACCTGACGCTCACCGAGCCCGCCGCCGATTCGTTCTGGGCTTCGAGCACCGTCACCATCGTGCAGTACATCATCATGCTCGTCGTGGCTGCTGCCGGCTTCGCCAGCAATTTCCAGAAGCAGAAGGGTGCCAAGTATGGCCTTCTGTTCGTCAGCATCGCATCGCTCATCGCCTACTGCTACATGGGTTTCATGCGCCAGTCTGCCGAGTCGATTTTCGCCGTCTTCCCCCTGCTGGCCGTGCTGATCACGCCTATCCTGGGCAGCTATGTCGACCATAAGGGCAAGGCTGCCACGATGCTCATCCTGGGCTCGCTGCTGCTCATTGCCTGCCACCTGACTTTCGCCTTCGTGCTGCCCGCCTTCAAGGGCAACGCCGTCGGCGGCATCATCATCGCCTATCTGACCATCCTCGTGCTCGGGTCCTCGTTCTCGCTCGTGCCGGCCTCGCTGTGGCCGAGCGTGCCCAAGCTCGTCGATGCCAAAGTCATCGGCTCTGCCTACGCTCTCATCTTCTGGATTCAGAACATCGGCCTCTGGCTCTTCCCCCTGCTCATCGGCAAGGTGCTCGACAAGACCAATCCTGGCGTGACCGACCCGACGCAGTTCAACTACACGGCTCCGCTCGTGATGCTCGCCTGCCTCGGCGTGGCAGCCCTCCTGCTCGGCCTGCTGCTGAAGGTGGTCGACAAGCGCAAGGGCATCGGCCTCGAAGAGCCTAATATCAAGGACTGATTTCAAAGAAATCAAGGCTTTAATGTATTTTTCGGTGTAGGAAAGACACTTGATTCAAAAAAATAACGTACCTTTGCGGCGTAGACGAGAGTTTACGCCGCTTTTTTCGTTCATTTACCACTAAATCTTCAAGCATTTAGCCACTAACAACGTCAAAGATAATGAGAAGGACTTCGCTATTAACTGCTTTATTGTTTGCCATCGCGACGATGACCAGCGCACAAACATGGATTGACGTCACCGACGAATTCGTCAAAAACCCTAATTTCGACGGGACAATTGATGGATGGACGGACGAGTATGCCTATGGTGCCGCACAGAACCACGGTTTTCAAAACGCATCCTACTACTACAACGGGGTGTCCGTCTGGCAGTTTGCCGAGGCTTGGCGCGACAAGAACGACTGGTGGACAGGCGGTCGGCTGGGCGATGCTGCCATCTCGCAACAACTGACCAACATGCCTACGGGCAGATTCCGCTTGGAAGCCGACGCCATTGCCGTCGACCAATCGGGTCTCAACAACCCCGTCACGGGCGTCTACTTGTTCATCAGCGACGAGACGAACGAAGCTACGACCCAAATGGCCACAGGCGACGGACGTCCGGAGCATTTCAGCGTAGAGTTCAACACGGCGAAGACTGCTTTCACCATCGGTGTACGCACCGAGAGCGCGACGGCCAACTGGATGGCTTTCGACAACGTGCAGCTCTATTGGTACGGCCAGGAGGTAAAGGTCACGCGCATCACCTTGGACAAGACATCGACCAAGATGACGCAAGGCGAACAGCTGCAACTGACGCCGACGGTTTCGCCTTCAAACGCCACCTACAAAGGCGTCTACTACACCACCAGCAACGAGGCTGTGGCCAGCGTCGACGCCAACGGCATCGTGACGGCACGCAGGCCTGGCATCGCCACCATCACCGTCACCTCCGACCACTACGAGAACGTACAGGCACGCTGCATCATCACGGTCGAAGCCAACGAGGTCGCAGCCAACGCCGTAATCATCAACGAGATACAGCAAGCCAACGTCGATATGTTCCTCGACCCGTCATTCAATTTCGGTGGATGGATCGAACTCTACAACGCTACCGACAAGACGGTCGCCCTGGATGGGCTCTACATCAGCGATGACGTGGCTTCACTCAAGAAGTTTGCCCTCACCAGCAGCCGACAAGGAACGATTCCGGCCAAGGGTTTCCTCGCCCTCTGGTTCGACCACTATTCACGTTGGTCACCCAACACCATCGGCTTCAAGCTCGACTGCGATGGCGGCAGCCTCTTCATCTCCGACGAAGCTGGCACCATCCTCTCGCAAATCAACTATCCGCCAGCCATCACGCGCACGTCCTATGCCCGCACCACCAATGGCGGCAACTCCTGGAACTACACCGACCAACCCACACCAGGCGCCAGCAACGCCAGCTCGAAGTTTGCAGCTACACGACTGGCTGCTCCCGTCATCAATCACGAAGGAGGTTTCTTCACGGAAAGCTTCACGGCGAGGGTCAACATCCCCGCAGGCTGCACGCTCCGCTATACGACTGATGGCAGCACACCTACACGCGACAACGGAGCCACCAGCACAGACGGGCGCTTCGACATCGGCGAGACGACCATCCTGCGCCTGCGCCTGTTCAAGACGGGCGAACTCGCGAGCCCCGTCGTCACGCGTTCCTTTATCTATAAGGACCGCAACTACACGCTGCCCGTCATCTCGCTCGTATCAGACAACGAGAACCTCTACGGCTACGACTACGGCATCTTCGTTCAGGGCAACGGCAACGGACGACCAGGCAACGGACAGAGCAGTGCCTGCAACTGGAACATGGAATGGGACCGCCCCGCCAACATTGAGTATTTCACCGAAGAGGGCGTGGCCGCCTTCAATCAGGAAGTGGGCATCGAGGCCTCTGGCGGGTGGAGCCGAGCCTGGTACCCCCATTCGTTCAACATCAAGGCCAACAAGATCTACGAAGGACTCAACCGCATGGACTACCAGTTCTTCAGCAACAAGCCCTACCTGCGCCACAAAGCGCTGAAGGTGCGCAACGGCGGTAACGACGTACAGGGCAACGGAGGTCGCATCAAGGATGCAGCCATCCAGCAAGTCGTCGCTACATCAGGACTTTATGCCGAGACACAGAGCTACCAACCCGTACACGTCTTCCACAACGGACAGTACATCGGCGTCGAGAACCTACGCGAGCCCAACAACAAGAACTACGCACTGTCCAACTATGGCATCGATACCGAAGACGACCAGATGGATCAGTGGAAGATGTCGCCCGACAGCGGCTACGTACAGCAGGTGGGCACGAAGGATGTGTTCGACGAGTGGTACTCGCTCGCCCAGAATGCCTCCGACGCACTCGCCTACGAACGCATCAAGGAAATCGTGGACATCGAAGAATACATCAACTACTGCGCCATCGAGCTATATATCGCCGGCACCGACTGGCCGAAGAACAACATCAAGGCCTTCCGCTCACGCACTGAGGGCAATGCCAACAGCCGTTTCCGCTTCGTGCTCTTCGACACCGACGGTGCTTTTGCCACCAACAATGCCTTCACGTGGTTTGAAAGCACCCAGTGGTGGACGTTCGACCAACTCTACGGGCAGGAGATTATCGCCGAGTTCGGCAACCGCATCTACGAGGAGATTGAATTCACGACACTCCTGCTGAACATGTGGCAGAACGAGGAGTTCCGCAAGCAGTTCATCGACCAGTTCTGCATCATCACGGGCAGCGTATTCCAGCCTGCACGCGCCAAGGAAATCATCAACGCTATGGTTAGCTATGTCAATCCTGCCATGAGCCTCGAAGGGCGCTCCGCATCAAGCTCCGCCAACAGCGTTATCAGCAGTCTTAGCAGTTCGCGCCAGTCATCCTCAATCAGCAACATGCGCAACTACTTCGGCCTCTCAACGCCCATACGCGTGACACTCTCGGCCGATCTCCCCGAGGCCAAGCTGCAGATCAATGGGCTTGAAGTGCCTACCGCCTCGTTCTCCGGACAGCTGTTCGCACCCATCACGGTCTCAGCTACCGCTCCCGCTGGCTATCGCTTCACGGGATGGACGTCCAACAGATCGACCAGCACCACAACGCTCTTCAGCAAAGGCAGCTCGTGGAGCTACTTCGACCAAGGCTCGCTCGACGGCGAGGATTGGACGGCCTCGACCTACAGCAATACTTGGAGCACTGGCGCTGCGCCACTCGGCTACTTCACTTCCGATGCCAGCAACGCACGCGGCTACAAGACGTTCCTCGACTATGGCGGCAACGCCAACAGTAAGTACCCGACTTATTATTTCCGCAAGCAGGTGACCCTCTCCAGTGCTCCGCAATCCGCAGAGAGTTTCACGCTCGACTGGGTGGCCGACGATGGCTTCGTCGTCTACGTCAACGGGAAAGAGGCTGGACGTTTCCTCATGGACAACACGCCCTCGCCCACCTTCAACAGCTTCTCCGACACTTACGCTGAAGCCAATCCCGAGGCGGGACAACTTTCCATCGACGCCTCCTTCTTCAAGAAGGGCACAAACGTCATTGCCGTTGAAGTTCATAACAACGCTGCCAACTCCACCGATATCTATTGGGATGCAGCGCTCCTCTACAACAAGAACAGTAGCAGCAACATCGTATCGACCGAGCCTTCCTACCAGGTTCCTACGAGCAACTCATCCGTCACGCTGACAGCCGTTTTCGAGAAGATGAGCACGACCGACAGCGAGGCATGGGACGCTCATCCCGTCAAGATCAATGAGGTTAGCGCTGACAACGACATCTTCGTCAGCGACCTCTTCAAGAAGAGCGACTGGATTGAACTCTACAACACGACCGACGAGGAAATCGATGTCGAAGGTATGTTCCTCTCCGACCACCTCGACCAACCCGAGAAATGGCAGATTACAGCCGGCAACACCGATGCCAACACCATCATTCCCGCTCATGGACATCTCGTCATCTGGGCAGACAAGGCTGAGGGCATCAGCCAGCTCCACGCCGACTTCAAGCTTAACAACGAGGACAACAGCCTCATTCTGCTCACCGCTGCCGACAAGAGCTGGGCAGACACCCTCACCTACTGTCGTCACGAGGGTTTCCAGAGCGTGGGGCTCTACCCCGACGGAGGCACTCAACTCTACGTGATGGAGCGCCCCACTATCGATGCGACCAATGTCCTCACGACTCATGCCACAGCATGGAACGAGCCTCACACGAAACCGATTGTCGACCGCATCGACCTCATGTCCAGCTGCGACCTCGCTCTCTCCTTCGATGGCGTCAACCTGACCCTACAAGGTGCTGAAGCGGCTCGTCTCGACATCTTCACGCCTGCTGGACAGCTCGTGATGACAACACGCATCCAAGCCCACTCACCCGTCAACATCACCCGGCTCCCCCATGGCATCTATGTCGCACGTGCCAAGACCGACGATGATGACGTAGCCATCAAAATCACCCTCCAATAGCACCCTTCAATCTCACATCATCCCCCAACCTCCCCACCACATCCCATCACCAACATAACACTTCCCACACAGCCCCCTCATCATCCTTTCGTGTAAGCGGCGACTTTGTCGCCGCCCCCCCACTCAAAAAAAATGAAAACCATCCTATATCTCCACGGCTTTGCCGGTAGTGGCGCCAGCGGTACCGCCACCAGCCTTCGTAATGCCCTCTACGAGCAAGGCGTGCAAGTCCTTGCCCCAGATATCCCCGTTATGCCTGCTGAAGCCATTCCCTTCCTTCAGCAGCAAGTTGCCGAACTCCAACCCGACCTCATCGTAGCCACCTCCATGGGTGCCATGTATGCCGAACAACTTCGTGGTCACCTGCGCATACTTGTCAATCCGTCTTTCTGCATGGCACGACTGCTCACCTTCGGCGGCATGGGGCGGAAACCATTTCGCAACCCACGGCAGGATGGCGAAAAGGATTTCAAAGTCGACAAAGAGTTGATTGCTCAGTTCCGAGAGGTTGAGAAACATAGTTTTGAAGGCATCAATGCCGACGAGCGTGAACTCGTTTACGGACTATTCGGCAACCACGACCGGCGAGTCAACTGCCAACCTCAATTCAAGAAAGCTTACGGCAGCAATCATTTCGCCCTCTTCGAAGGCGATCATTACCTCAACGATGCCGTGCTCAAGAAAACAGTACTTCCGCTCGTCAGACAACTATTACAACTCTAATAAGCCGCAAAAAGAATACTATTTTACCTTTTCCAAAGTTAAAAAAAGAAAAAAAAGAACTTGTTTGGCATAAAAGATGTATCTTTGCGCAAATAATTGTAGACATAAGCCTTTGAACGAGTTGAAACAGTCGCATACCCCTTTGAGAGCCATTATGGCTATCGTCTGTTCACTTGTCTCATGTGTGCTTTGGGCGCAAAGCAACAATGAGGCTCACATCACACAGATGCTTAAGGAAGAAGGCTTTGAGGATATACGCGTTAAGCTGAAAACCGACACCCTGTTTGCTGCCGTTGAGGATCATGCACACAGAGGCTCTTTCAGAGGGGCGGCCAAGGCTATACAACTGACCTCACAAGAGATTCCAGAGATTCAACACTTTGAGATACTCCTGACTGACTACAAAATACCACAGGTCATTGTACACGCCTCCAAGCGTGAAGGCATTTGGTACGTGGCCGTAGACAGAGAGATGAAGCAGGCACGGCAATTGCTTCGGGATGAAGCTACCACGGCCAGTTCGACTGGGAAAATTGACATCACCATCTTCCCTATGGTGACCCTTGTCAACAATAAGCTCGACCATCTCTTCGACTACACCGTGCGCATTGCGCCTGCAGTAGCCATCACCCCGTGGAAAGGTGGACGCATCACCATACAGCCCATCTTCCCCATCCTCTACCGCCTCCCCAAAGGCGACCCGAAGCACTACATTCAGATGGGTAGCACCAACCTGAGTCAACAGTTCTTCTCGAGCAAGCGCTGGCAACTATCTGCGGCGGCGGGGTTCTTCCATATGGAACGCCCAGGCATACAGGCAAGGCTAACATTCCATGCACTGCCAGGGCTCGACCTCATGCTTGAAGCTGGACAGACAGCTGAAGCCTACGTCCATAAAGGAGGATTCCATTTCGGAGCTTTGAAACAAACAGACGTGATGGCAAGAGCTGACTACTACGAGCCTCACACACGGCTGCAAATAGAACTTGAAGGAGGACGATTCCCCTACGGTGATTATGGCGCCCGACTCGATGTGACACGTCATTTCGGCGAATACGCCATTGGTGTCTATGGCATCCATACTGGCGGAGAGAACAATGCTGGTTTCCATTTCGCCATTCCAGTGGGAGCGAAACGACAACGCCGAACTCACTTCCTAAGGTTGAGATTGCCAGAATACTACTCCCTCGAGTACTCCATGAGTTCCTACTACAAATACACGCTCGAGAACATGGGCCTCTCCTACGTCACACAGCCCGATCAGAACAGAGCTGCACACTATTGGGAGCCCGCATTCATCCAAGAGTATGTTGAAAGACTGCTCAACGGAACCTTCAAATGACATTTCAACGTGATTCAAGTCACTTCATTGAGACCCAAATCACTTCAACAAGATTCAATAACAACCCTAATTATTCATTTAACTTAAACATTTTGCAAAATGAAAAAGTTTCTTTTCTCCCTCACCATGATCGTCGCTCTGGCCAGCGTCTGCATGATGACAACATCCTGCACGGATGATGACGAACCCATCGAGCAGCACTCTGGTGGCCAGGCCAAGTAAATGAGGAAGACTCCTCTAAGGGTAAAGGCGAGTTCCGTTCAGGGCTCGCCTTTTTCTTTCTCCAAGCTATATTACGTTCATACCGCTCTCAGCACAGATACCATTAAATTAATTCCAAATGATCTGAACTCTGCATCATAACCACTCGAAATATCGGAATAACGGAATAACGACATTCCGAAATCCCTGAACGGCTCGCCCTCACCTCCATCCTTCCCCCTCCCCTCACTCCGGCAAACAGGCACGAAAACGATAACGATAACGAAAACGAAAACGAAAACGATAATGAAAACGATAACGATAACTATAACAAAGACGGAAATGAAGACGGATACGAAGAAGCCCCGACATCCTTGCGGACGTCGGGGCTCTCTCAGAAAAAGTGGCGGCTACCTACTCTCCCACGGGTGTGCAGTACCATCGGCGCAAGCGGGCTTAACTTCTCTGTTCGGGATGGGAAGAGGTGGGACCCCGCCGCTATAACCGCCTTGAATAAGAC
>JAFROT010000026.1 GCA_017429525.1 Bacteroidaceae bacterium
CAACTTTCAACTTTCAACTTTCAACTTTCATTGTCCATTGTCCATTGCCCCTAAGTCGTCATTAGTAATTGTGCTTGAATTGGCGATCGATGGCGCGGCGGTCTTCTTTCTCCTTGAGGGTCTCGCGCTTGTCGAAGCTGTGCTTGCCTCGTGCGAGGTGGATGTCGAGTTTGGCGCGTCCGTTCTCATCGATGAAGAGAAGAGTCGGTACAATCGTGAAGCCCGGACTCTTGGTGGATTGCTGCAGGCGTCGTATCTCGCGGCGGTTGAGCAGCAACTTGCGGTCGCGGCGTGCGGCGTGATTGTTGTAGGTGCCGTAGAAGTACTGGGCTATGTTCATGTTTTTCACCCATACTTCGCCGCCGATGATGGCGCAGTAAGTATCCACAAGACTGGCCTTGCCGAGGCGGATGCTTTTGATTTCCGTGCCGGTAAGTACAAGTCCCGCGGTATATTTTTCCATCAGGTAGTAGTCGAACTCTGCCTTGCGGTTCTTGATGTTGATGGTCTTCTGTTTTTCCTTAGCCATAAATGGTTGGCAGGCTATGAATGAAAGAATGAAGAGTGAAGAATGAGGGACTTTTTAATGACGAATGACGAATGATGAATGACGAATAAGATTTACCTTCAGAACTTGCAGGTAACTTGTATTCCTCATTCTTCACTCTTCACTCTTCATTCTTCATCCTTCACTCTTCATTCTTCATTCTTCATTTCGAATATAGGTCACTCCGGGGAACTCTGGTGTCGGCCGTAGTCCACCATCTTGATGGCCGTGACGGCACATTCGGTGCCTTTGTTGCCGAGGATGCCTCCGGTGCGCGCTTCGGCCTGTTCCATCGTGTTGCAGGTGAGCAGTCCGTAGATGACGGGTATGCGTCCGCGCAGGTTGAGTTCGGCCAGCCCTTGCGTCGTGCCCTGACAGATATAGTCGAAGTGGGGCGTGTCGCCGCGGATGACGCATCCGATGGCGATGACAGCGTCCACGCCAGCGTGCTCGACGGCCCACGTGGCTCCGTAAATGAGTTCGAAGCTGCCGGGCACGTGCTTCACGAGGATGTCGCCATCCTTCACGCCGTGTTGCTTGAGGGTGGCGATGGCAGCATCGGCCATGGCGTAGGTGAAGCGGTCGTTCCAGTCGGCCACGACGATAGCCACACGCATACCCTCGGCCGAGGGGACGGTGGCTGCGTCGTAGTCAGACAGATGATGATAGGCTGTTGCCATTGTTCTTCTCGTTTTGCGTTCTGGTTTGCGTTCCCGTTTTTTACTTGCTGGCGCGTTCGATGTATTTATCGATTTCCTGCTGCTGGACGGCCATGGAGTTGGTGTATTTCTCCTTGACCTCCTGATAGAGCTTGAGGGCCTCGTCGGCCTTGCCCATGCTCTCGAGGAGCTCGCCGGCTTGCATGAGGAATACGGGCGAGAGGCTGCCGTTGTCGGCAAGGTTGGCGGCCTTCTTCAGCGTAGCCACGGCCTTGTCGTTGTCGCCCAGGTTGGCGTAGACGTTACCAAGGGTGCCGAGTGCTGCGGGCGAGATGATTGCGTCGTCCTGCAGGCTGAAGCTCTCGAGCTGCTTCTTGGCCTCTTCCCATTTCTCAGTCTGAGCGTAGCACTGACCGGCATAGAGCTTAGCCAGATTACCAGCCTTGGTGCTGCCGAACTCGTCGATCACCTTCAGCAGGCCGATGCAGCCCTGGCCGTCGCCGTTGAGGGCCTTGTCATAGTTGTCGGCTTGGAAGTAGGTCTCGCATTTAGCCAAAGCCTCGTTAGCCTTCTGGATGCGCGGGTTGCGGATGAACTGCACGTAGGAGAGGATGAGTGCGGCCAACACGATGATGGCGACTACGGTGATGACGATGACCTTCGTGTACTTGTCGATGAAGGCCTGAGTTTTGCTCACGGACTCGATGTTCTCGGGAGCGACATTCTTCTGTTGTTTCTTTGCCATTTGTTTTTATGAATTTTGAATTATGAATTACGAATGATGAATTATCAATTATGCATTATCAATGATGAATTCTGAATGGTGCATTTTTGAATTATTATATATAGTACGCGTGCGCGCTCAGGCGCATAGCGCAAAAAGCGGTGCAAAAGTAGTTAAATTCTTTGTGATGGTCAACTTTTCGGGCTATTATTTCAGTTTTTTCGTGCAGAAAGCGTCGAAAAGGCTCGTCATTTCGCATTTTTGCATTACCTTTGCAGCGTTTTTGAGCACGCACCGCTTATGATTCTACGCGAAATATCCATCCTCAACTACAAGAATATCGGCCAGGCCGACCTCTCGTTCTCGCCCAAGCTGAACTGCCTGATAGGGCTCAACGGCGAGGGAAAGACCAACCTGCTCGATGCCGTCCACTTCCTGGCGCTCTGCAAGAGCGCCACGACGAGCCTGGACAGCGCCTGCATCCGTCATGGCGAGGAGTTCTGCGTCGTTCATGGGCAGCTGGAGCACGATAATGGCGATGCCGAGGAGGTCTATTTGGGTATGCGCCGCGGGCAGAAGAAAGTGGTGAAGCGCAACAAGAAAGCTTATCGCCGCATCGCCGAGCACATCGGTCTCGTACCGCTTGTGATGGTATCGCCGCTCGACAGTCTGCTTATCGCGGGTGGGGGCGAGGAGCGCCGTCGTTTTCTGGACATCGTCATCTCGCAGACCGACCGCCGCTACCTCGACTCGCTGATGGCTTACAATAAAGCCTTGGCGCAGCGCAACGCCCTGCTCAAGCAGGAGGACCCAGCGCCCGACGAGCAGCTGCTGGAGCTGTGGGAGGCTGAGATGGCGCGCCACGGCACGGCCGTCTTCGAGGCTCGCCAACGTTATGTCGAGGCCTTCGTGCCTGTGTTTCAGGAGATTTACGGCCTCGTCAGTCAGCAGCGCGAGCAGGTGGGGCTGGCTTATACTTCGCACGCTCAGCGGGGGCCGCTGTTCGAGGTCATCCAGCGCGACCGCGCCAAGGACCTGGCCGTCGGCTACTCGTTGCACGGCGTCCACCGCGACGAACTGGAGATGACGCTTGACGGGTTCCCGCTGAAGCGCGAGGGCTCGCAGGGGCAGAACAAGACGTTCCTCGTGGCCTTGAAGCTGGCACAGTTCGACTTCTTGCGCCGCTCGTTGGGCGAAGCGCCCCTGCTGCTGCTCGACGATATCTTCGACAAGCTGGATGCCACGCGCGTAGAGCAGATCGTACATTTGGTGGCGGGCGACGACTACGGGCAAATCTTCGTCACGGACACCAACCGCGACCATCTCGACCAGATCCTGAAGCGCTCGGGCGGCGACTACCGATTGTTCCACGTCAAGCAAGGAGAAATAGCATGAGACGTCAGAATGCAGAAATCTTAGGCACGATCCTCAACCAGGTGATGCGCGAGGAAGGCCTCGAAACGCCCTACAACGAGTACCGCCTCGTGGAGGCTTGGCCGGAGGTCGTAGGTCCGGGCATCGCCCGCTTCACGGCCAGTACGGAGATTCGTAATCGAACCCTCTTCGTGCGGCTGACCTCCTCCGTCGTGCGCCAGGAGCTGTTTGCCGGTCGGGCAGCCCTCGTCCGACGTCTCAACGACTATGTGGGCGCACAAGTCATTGATTCCATCCGCTTCGTCTGAACGCATCTTGGCCGTGCGACCGCTCCGTGGAAGTGGCTTTGCCTCCTGATCTTCTTGCCCCCTTCTTCCGTTTTCCATTCCTGCCTTGCCTTGCCCTGCTCTCGCCTTGTCCCTGCCTTGCCTTGCCCTGCTCTCGCCCTTCCTTTGTTAGCCGTTTGCTCCGTGTTATCGTGTTTTGACTGATTCAGCTGCGATTTCTCGCAGTCCCATTCCGCTGAATGGTTTTACAAAGATACCGCTTTTTCCTGGGCCATGCAACAATATTAAAAAAAAGTTGGCCCCGAAAGACCAACTTTTTCATAACTCGCTGATTATGCGAAGATTCGCTGTCGTGGTGATTTCTCATTCTCGCGCAGTGGCGGAAGGCCTATATTAGCCCAAATCTGCTTCAGTTGCTCGGGCGTGGCGGCATTGGCGCGGGCCTCCTCGCGCTCACGTTCGCGGCGCTCGTGCTCCTCCTCTTCGATGCGCTTAGCCTCCTCACGATTTTTGGCTTCGCGGACCTTCTGCTCCTCAATTTTCTGTTGACGAAGTTCCTCGGCCGACGGTTCGTGTACAGGGGTGTTGTCGTACTTGCCATTAATCAATTCAAAAATTCGTTCGTTTGTGCCTAACATCCAGTCGAAACTCGCGTTGAACCCATTGGGAAGCTTGGACGTGCGGATGCGCCCGTTGAGGAAGTCGCTTTGTGCCATTCTTTCAACGGCTTCTTTGAGTATGTTCTTGTCATTCGCTTCATTTACAATGAATTGCAACTGACGTTTCTTGCCAGGCGAAATGTACCTCAGGCGAGGAATTTTACTGTTGTATTTATCTAATGTTTGATTGAAAAAATTGATGAACTTCTTGAAATCAATATTTTCTTTGATCATTTGTTATTAAAAATTTTTTTAAATTTTGAAGATAGTCAAAGTAGCAGCTGCTACTACTTTCTCTCTATCTTCTATCTTTATTATTTCTTTTTTTGGTACTTTTTTTCTTTCTTTTTCTTTCTTCGTTCTCTCTGGAATCGCCAGTTTCAGGACTACCCAGTGAACGGTAAAGGATTGTAAAGATTTTAGATTCCTCCTCCTATGGCGGATGGAGGCTCAAAGAGCCAGGCGTGGATTTTCGTTTTGACCTCAATCGCTGCAGGATGCTTCCTGATAGTGGTCGTTGTTTGGGGCGTTTTGGTTTTTGTCGCATTAGAAGTTTTTTTTGGTTAGTCGCTTTGGCCGCGAGAGTTAGTTTCAATTGTTTTTTTTCGATTCATCATTCCGGCATTTCTTTGATTGTTTTCAAAGGCTTGAAAAAATGGTTTTTCAAGGGCTGAATACCATCAAATGTTTTTGCAGGACAGGTAAATCGGAAACAAAGTTAGACGCTTTTTTTGATTTGTGCAAAATAATAGCGAAAAAAATTTGTCCAAAATTCCAAAATATATTTATTAATATATCAAAGATATATTAATAAATATATTATTCTTTTTATCGTCTTTTGCCAACTTCTGGAGAAGGATTCATCAATTGCGACCTTATCTTACGTGCTTCGCGTCTGCATGTGTGGCGCTTCACGACTGTATGTGCCGTGCTTCGCGTCTGTATGTGCCGTGCTTTGCGTCAGTATGCAAGGACGCTAATCTTTTTTTCGCTCAAAGAGTAAATTTATCCGCAAAATTTTGGTGGTTTCAGATATTCTCCTTACCTTTGTACTATAAATAAGAGGTGCGCGAGAAGCGAGATTGAAAATCCCCTTCGCCCCTTCCTCTCCGAATAACTAACCTGCTAACCACCTGCCTTAGCTGTAAAAATCTATCACAATGGAATCCTTTGCCCAGCATACCCTCAAGACCCTCGCCCTAATCATTGCCCTCAGCGCGGCAACGCCCGCTGCTGCGCGGAAGTCCGCCTTCGCCGTAACGCACCTGACCGTTGAGCACATGAGCGACCCGATGACCGTTGATGCCCGTCAGCCCCGCCTCTCGTGGATCAATGAGGTCGGCGATCCCGACGTGCGTGGAGAACGGCAGACCGCCTACCGCATCGTCGTCGCCTCTTCCCGGGAGCGGCTGCTCGCGGGCGACTATGACCTGTGGGACAGCGGCCGCGTGCCATCCGATGCCTCCACGCTTGTTCCGTACGGCGGCCGGGCCCTCGCCTCTGGCCAGGACTGCTACTGGCGCGTGCAGACCTGGGACTCCCGCCGTCAGCCCTCGGCCTGGAGCCCTGTCGGCCATTGGGGTATGGGGTTGCTCGATGCTTCCGACTGGCATGCTCAATGGATCGCTACGCCGCAGGAGGCCGGAGCGCCCCTCTTCCGCCACGCCTTTGCCTTGCGCCGGCCCGTCCGGCAGGCCAAGGCCTTCGTCACCGCTGGCGGCTACTTCGAACTCTACGTGAACGGCCGAAGGGTAGGCGAGGACTGCCTCGTCCCGAATTTCACCAACTATTCCACGCGCAAGGACCTCGACAAGGGCGGAATTGCCATCGACGCACGTTTCACCGACTACCGCGTGCTCTATCTGGCTTACGACGTCACCGACCTGCTCCGCGAGGGGCGTAATGCCGTGGGCGCTATCCTCGGCGACGGCTTCTATCGCGCCAACTATTATATAGTTCGCTCGTTCGGCACGCCCTGTCTGCTCTGCCAGATTGAAGTGACCTACGACGACGGCACGCGCGAGCGCATCTGCACCGACGGCTCTTGGCTGACGCGCCCCTCGGCCATCACGATGACGGGCGTCTACGACGGCGAGGCCTACGACGCGCGCCTCGAGACGCCCCATTGGGCCGAGGCCGACTGCGACGAGAGCGGATGGCAGCGCGCACCGCTCGCAACACCTCCAACGGGCGCCCTGACCGCTCACACGTCTCCCACCGACCGCGTTACCGAGCGCCTGCAGCCGCTCAGCGTGACGCCCACCGACTCGTCCTTCGTCGTCACCTTCGAGAAGGAGATATCGGGCTGGGTCAGGCTCAAGGACATCCGAGCCCCTCGCGGACAGCGCGTGGACGTGCGCTACATCTGCGAGTCGCCCCTCGGACGCGAGGAATACATCTGTCGCGGCGACGGCCCCGAGAGCTATGCGCCCCGCTTCACGTGGTTCGTCTTCTCGCAGGTGGAGGTCAAGGGCCTCAGCAGCCTCTCGCCCGAACAGATTGAGGCCGAGGCCGTCAACACGGATGTCCGCATCAGCGCTGACTTCCATACAAGTAACGACCTCGTCAACCGCATTAATGCGATCTGGCAACGCTCTCAACTGGACAATATGCATGGCTGCATCGCCAGCGACTGCCCCCACCGCGAGCGCTCGCCGTACACGGGCGACGGACAGGTGGCGGCAGCCATGGTCATGCTCAACTTTGACGCAGCGGCGTTCTATCAGAAATGGTTGCGCGACATGCGCGACGCGCAGGATCCCGTGAGCGGTTACGTCCCCAACGGCGCTCCGTGGCAGCCCACTTGCGGCGGAGGCGTGGCCTGGGGGGCCGCTATGAACGTCATTCCGTGGGACTTTTACCTGGCCTATGGCGACCGCGACCAGCTGCAGCTCTGCTATCGCCCGATGCGCGAGCAACTGCGCCACATGCTCCAGTGGGTGACGCCCGATAGCACGATGTTTCAGCAGGAACGCAACCGCGAGTCGGGCGACCTCTGCTATTGGCTCAACCTGGGCGACTGGGTGCCGCCCTATGGACGCCCCAGCGATGAGGTCATCCATACGTTCTACTTATGGCTCTGCGCCAGCAACACCGCCGAGGCCGCTCGCGTGTTGGGCGACGGTGAGGGTGCCGCCGAGTGCCAGGCCATCGCCGAGCGGACGTGGCGCGCCTTCCACCGTAAGTTCTACGATCCCGAGCATGCCACTTACGGCGATTTCGGCCCCAACATCCTGGCCCTTTATATGGGCGTACCCGAGGAGCGGCGCGAGGCTGTCATCGCCAGCCTGCGACGCGAGATCATGCAGACGCATGACGGACATATCAACACGGGCTTCGTCACGACTAAGCATTTCTTTGAAGTCCTCACGGACAACGGCTTGCACGACGTCGCCACCACGGCGATGCTGAAGACCGATTTCCCCAGCTACGGCCATTGGCTGGCTCAGGGCGCCACCGTGACTTGGGAGAACTGGGACGGCCGCGAGAGCCGCAATCATCCCATGTTCGGGGGCGGGCTGACCTGGTTCGCCCGTCGTCTGGCGGGCATCCGCGCCACGGCTTATGGCCCCGACTTTAGCTCCTCTTCTTCAGCCGAAAAAGGCTCACGCTCTGCCGCTGGCAAGAAGTCCCTTTACGGGAAAAATGGCTCCTCCGCAGTCGGCGCTGGTTATCGTCATTTTGAGGTACGCCCCGTGCCCGCCGCAGGCATTGACACGGTGAGCTATTCGCTGCTCACGCCTCAAGGGCGGGTCAGCTCGTATGTCGTTAGTCGTGAGGGCCATCTGCAGCGCCTCTCCGTGACCGTTCCCGTGGGCAGCACGGCCACCGTCACCCTGCCTCCCTCGGTCGCCGTCAGCGAGAGAGGGCGTCGCCTTCGTCCAGGCCACGGCATCCTTCACGTCTCCAGCGACCGAGCCATAATAGGGCAGGGGAGCTACAACTTTGAATTCAACTCCCTTCGTTAACTGCGGCTCATGACATTTGCCGACGCTGACTGTCCCCTCATCCTCTGCCGGCGCGCTTCTTCTTAGTTGGCCTCTTCTTAATTGGCTCTTTCTCCCTCGTTGGCCTCTTCTTCATGCCTCGTCGGCCCTCTTCTTCTAAGTCGGTTTCCTTCTTTTTAGTCGACGCCCATTCTACCTGCAGCCTTGGCCGTGGTGCCTGCGGGCCGCGGGTCTCCCTCGCAGTGGCAGCCTCTTTCCTTTTCTGCGCTCTGCCCCCCTCTTCACTCGCAGCTGCCCGCTCTTCATTTGCCAATGCCCCCTTTTGCCTTGCAAATGCCCCCTCTTCCCGCGCAAATGCCCCCTTTTGCCCTCGCTCTGACTTCAGTAAGGCGAGAAAAGGACGATGAAAATGAAAGATTTTTGGCTCAGAGTTTTGTCATTCGGCACTTATTTACTAATTTTGCGCCGTTTTTTAGAAACGCACACGTAAAGACACTAACAATCGAACAGAAATATGAGTCAGAAATTCCCCGAACACGCTCACCTCAATCTCACCGAGGTGAATCACGAAATACTCGAGCAGTGGGACCGCGAGGACCTCTTCCATCGCAGCATCAGCGAGCGCGAAGGTTGCCCTTCGTTCGTCTTCTTTGAAGGACCTCCATCGGCCAACGGACACCCAGGCATCCACCACGTGCTGGCGCGCTCCATCAAGGATACCTTCTGCCGCTTCAAGACCATGAAGGGCTTCCAGGTCCATCGCAAGGCTGGCTGGGACACCCACGGACTGCCCGTCGAGCTCGGCGTAGAGAAAGAGCTTGGCATCACCAAGGAAGATATTGGCAAGACCATCTCTATCGACGACTACAACCGCCGCTGCCGCCAGAATGTGATGATGTACACGAGCGAATGGGAGGACCTTAGCCGTCGTATGGGCTATTGGGTTGACATGAAGCATCCTTATATCACTTACGACAATAAATATATCGAGACCCTCTGGTGGCTGCTCAAGCAGCTCTATCAGAAAGGCCTCCTCTATAAGGGTTATACCATCCAGCCTTATAGTCCCGCCGCAGGCACGGGCCTCTCCAGCCACGAACTGAATCAGCCCGGTTGCTACCGCGATGTCAAAGACACGACGGTCACCGCCCAATTCCGCGTCACTTCACCCCTTCCTTCTGCGCTCGGCAGTCGGGTGGCTGAAGAGGCTTCGCTCCCCGTCTACATCCTCGCCTGGACCACTACGCCTTGGACGCTGCCCTCCAACACAGCGCTCTGCGTAGGCCCGAAAATCGAATACGTGGCCGTGAAAGGCCAGAACCCCTATACGAAGGAAGAGGCCGTCTACATCTTGGCCAAAGCCCGCAAGGACGTCTATTTCCCCGCTCCCAAGGACGGCGGCAAGGAGGGTGACGCTCCCGCAGCCCTCACTCCTGAGGTCCTCGGCGAGTGCATGGGCGCTGACCTCCTCGGCCTCCACTACGAGCAGCTCTTCCCCTGGGTGAAGCCCTGCGCGCTCGAGAACGGACAGGTTGTCGACAAGGAAGCTGATGCTTTCCGCGTCATCCCCGGCGACTTTGTCACTACCGAGGACGGTACCGGTATCGTTCATATCGCACCTACCTTTGGTGCCGACGACGCCAAGGTCGCCAAGGACGCTGGCATCCCCTCGCTCTTCGTCGTCGACAAGGCTGGCGACACGCGCCCGATGGTGGACTTCACAGGCAAATATTTCGTCCGCGAGGACATGGATCCTGCGTTCACGGAGCTCTGCGTGCGCGACAGCTACTGGCAGCACGCTGGTGACTTCGTCAAGAATGCCTACGACCCCAAATATGCCGGCCTCGACGAGAAAGCGCTCGCCAAGACCGAGGACCTGAATATCGTCCTCTGCATGGAAATGAAACAGGCGGGGACAGCCTTCAAGATTGAGAAGCACGTCCACAACTACCCCCATTGCTGGCGTACCGACAAGCCCGTCCTCTATTATCCCCTCGACTCCTGGTTTATCCGTTCGACGGCAGCCAAGGAGCGAATGATGGAATTGAACAAGACCATCCTCTGGAAGCCGGAGAGCACAGGTACGGGCCGCTTTGGCAAGTGGCTGGAGAACCTCAACGACTGGAACCTCAGCCGCAGTCGCTACTGGGGCACGCCTCTGCCTATCTGGCGCAACCGCGACACTCGTGAGGAGATCTGCATCGGTTCAATCGAAGAACTCTACAACGAAATAGAAAAGAGCGTGCGCGCGGGCATCATGGCCTTCAACCCGCTGAAGGATAAAGGTTTCGTTCCGGGCGACATGAGCCGCGAGAACTACGACCGCATCGACCTCCACCGCCCCTACGTGGACGATATCGTGCTCGTAGGCGACAGCGGACAGCCCCTGCGTCGCGAACTGGACCTCATCGATGTTTGGTTCGACAGCGGTGCCATGCCTTACGCTCAGATTCACTATCCGTTCGAGAACAAGGAAGCTCTGGACAAACGCATCGTTTATCCTGCTGATTTCATCGCCGAAGGTGTCGACCAGACGCGCGGTTGGTTCTTCACCCTCCACGCCATCGCTACGATGGTCTTCGACAGCGTCTCGTACAAGGCCGTCATCTCCAACGGACTCGTCCTCGACAAGAACGGACTCAAGATGAGCAAGCGCCTCGGCAACGCCATCAACCCCTTCGACAATATCGAGAAATTCGGATCAGACGCCGTGCGTTGGTACATGTTAACCAACTCACAGCCATGGGATAACCTCAAGTATGATGAAGCAGGGGTTCAAGAGGTGTCGCGTTCGTTCTTCGGCAAACTTTATCAGACTTACTCCTTCTTGGCCATGTACGCCAATGTCGACGGATGGCATTTCGAGGAGCCCGAGGTGCCGATGAGCCAGCGCACGGAGATGGACCGCTGGATCCTCTCGTCGCTCAACTCGCTCGTCCGCGAGGTTGAGGCCAGCTTCGAAAATTATGAACCCACGCGCGCGGGACGACTCATCCAGTCGTTCGTCATCGACAACGTCAGCAACTGGTTCGTCCGCCTCTCGCGCAAGCGCTTCTGGGGCGGTAGCATGAGCATCGACAAACTCAGCGCCTATCAGACTCTTTTCACCTGCCTCGAGACCGTCAGCCGATTGATGGCGCCCATCGCTCCCTTCTATGCCGACCGCCTCTATCGCGACCTCCACAGCGTGCTTGGTGATTCTGCCGAGTCCTCTTCTGTTCACCTCGCTTCCTTCCCCGTCGCCAACGATGCGCTTATTGATAAAGAGCAAGAGTCGCGCATGGCCCTCGCCCAGCAGATTACTTCGATGGTGCTCTCGCTGCGCAAGAAGGAGCAGATCATCGTGCGTCAGCCGCTGGCACGCATCGCTATTCCCGCCATCGACCACGATCAGCAGTTGCGCATCGAGGCCGTCAAGCAGCTCATCCTCGACGAGGTCAATGTCAAGGCACTCGAATTTGTCGAGGGCGCAGGCTTGCTCACGAAGAAGGTCAAGTGCAATTTCCGCACGATGGGCAAGAAGTTTGGCAAGCTGATGAAAGACGTCAACGCGGCGGTCACCTCGCTCTCGCAAGAGCAAATCGCCGAGCTCGAGAAAGGCCAGCTTGCCCTGACCCTTTCCACGGGCGATGCCATCACCGTAGAGCTCGAGGACGTCGAGATCTTCAGCGAGGACATCCCCGGATGGACGGTAGCTAACGACGGCGCGCTCACGGTAGCCCTTGATATCACGGTGACTGAAGAACTGCGCAACGAAGGCGTGGCGCGCGAACTCGTCAAGCGCATTCAGAACCTGCGCAAGGAGAGCGGCTTCGAGATCACCGACCGCATCGCCGTGCAGCTGGCTCACAACGAGCTGACCGACCGAGCCGTCGAGGCTTTCGGCGACTACATTCGTCAGCAAGTCCTTGCCGACAGCATGACGCTTGTCGAGAGCGTCGAGGAGCCCGTGCAACTCGATTTCGAGGACTTCAAGCTTGACGCTCATATCGAGCGCATGCGCTAACCCCCGGCCTATCCATTATGCGCTAATGCTTAACCATAAACACTAACGACAAAAGAGATTTCAAAAACAGCAGTTACTAACACTTAGCATCCCCATTCTTATGCAAGAGAAAACACGCTACAGCGATGAGGAGCTCGAGGAGTTCCGTACGCTTATCAATGAGAAATTAGCTATTGCAGAGAGCGATTATGAGAAGACTATGGACCGCATTATGAATCGCGACAGCAACGAGGCTGACGACACGGCCCCAACGTACCACGCTCTTGAAGAGGGCAGTGAGACGCAGACCAAAGAGCAGCTCATGGCCATGGCTGTACGTCAGCAGAAATTCATCACCGGACTGAAGGCCGCTCTCGTGCGCATCGACAACAAAACGTATGGCATCTGTCGCGAGACGGGCAAGCTCATCCCCAAGGAGCGCCTCCGTGCCGTGCCTCACGCCACCCTCAGTATCGAAGTTAAGAATGACCGCAAGCGCAGATCTTAAACGCAGACGCACGCTTCAGGCAGCACTCGTAGCGCTTATCTTTGTCGGTGGACTTATTGTTGACCAGGTCGTCAAGATCTGGGTCAAGACTCATATGGCCCTCCATGAGTCCATTCACATCACGGACTGGTTCCAACTGACGTTCATCGAGAACAACGGAATGGCCTTCGGGATGGAGTTTTTCGACAAGATCTTCCTGACCAGCTTTCGAATCGCCGCGACTATCCTCGTCGGATGGTATATCGTACGTCTCATCCGCAAGGGCGTCTCCTGGGGCTTCCTCACCTGCATGGCCTTCATCATGACGGGCGCTGCAGGCAATATCATCGATTGCGTCTTTTATGGACTCATCTTCGACGACCCTTCATGGCCGCAGGTGGCGACCCTCGTCCCCTTCGGCCAGGGGTATAGCACTTGGTTCTATGGGCGAGTTGTCGATATGTTCTATTTCCCGCTCGCTGAGTGGGACTGGCCCTCGTGGATGCCGCTCGTGGGCGGTTCCCACTACGTCTTCTTCTCCTATATCTTTAATGTAGCTGACGCTTGCATCTCTTGCGGCGTTATCGCTTTGCTGTTGTTCTTCAGGCGTACCCTGTCTCAAGAATTCATTGCCGATGCGTAAGTCCTTCATCGTCTGCCTTGTCTTGTCCGTTGTGATGACTCTCACCTCTTCGCTCTTGAGCTGCAAGCCCAAGCGCCCAGAGGGCATCCTTTCGCAGCGGAAAATGGAAAACGTGCTCTTCGACTATCATTTGGCCCAGAGCATGTCTGACATCTCGGCACTCGAAGAAGGGACCTCCGACGAACAGCGCTATCAACTGCAGGAAGCAGTCTTCCGCAAGCACGGCATTAGTCGCGAGATCTTCGACTCGTCAATGAACTACTATTGTAGCGATTTGACTAAGCTTAACGTCATCTACAAGCATCTTAACAAGCGGATGGAGCGTCAGATGCTCATCTACGGCTCATTGGCGCAGTCCAACGACGTCTATTCCAGTATTGGCATTGATGGCGATACGGCCAATGTCTGGGGTGGGCGGCCAATTATGCTTCTCTCTTCACGGCCGCAGGAGAATATCCTCAGTTGGAGCCAGGCATGCGATAGTACGTGGCGTGCGGGCGACGATCTCATGTGGCGTTTCGCCCAGAAACTGCTCACCCGCGATGCCGTGCCTACGGTTTTCGCAGACCTCATCGTCAAATATAATAATGATTCCGTGCGTGGCGCGCACACGCGACTGAGTGGACGTGAACGGGCTGAGATACGCATCGAGTCGCCCGACGATTGGACGCCTCATAGTATCACGGGCATTGTCTATGTGCGTGCTACCGAAGATGATGAACAGGCTGCCCTCAGTATCCTCTCTGCTCATCAGCTCATTCGCTTCCACAAGATTATTGAGGAGGCCACCACGACTGCGGTCGATGGTCTGCGCACCGACAGCCTCCGTCCGGATTCTCTCGGCCACGACTCGCTTCCCATTCGTTCAGCAGGTGAGCGCCGTCTCTCGCCCGAGGAGTTCCGTAACCAGCAGCCTGTCGATCAGAAAATCGATATCGTCAAAGAGCGGCCCTATCAGCCTTCCGCCCGTCCGACGCGTCAGCACTATCAGCAGCCCCGTCGACGCAGAACTCTTCAATAGGGCAATTCCTTGCATCTCCGTCCTCACGCCCCCTTCCTTTCACCTCCCTTATCGAGCCGTCTTTTTGAGCCACTGTGCCCGAGGGGTAACCCGAGGGCCAATCTTTCCCTTCCCATGACCACTAATTCCCCCCAAAAATACTACCGCCGAGCCTTTCACAAAATAGTCCTTCCGTCAGGCGAAGAAGTCCTGATGGCAGTAGGCATCTTCGATGCCGACGGCAAACTGCTCTCGTGGGAGCCTTTAACCCATGAAGAACCCTTTGTAGAGTGGGTTGGAGGTGTATTTGATGCACGCAAAAACTGATTTTTGGCCCTCCTTTGATGTTTTTTTCCAAAAATCCTTTGTTCATATAAGAAAAAGTACTACATTTGCTGCCGCTAAAGGGTCAGAAAGACCAAAAACAAGTCAAAAAGTATATCCTTAATAGAGCACAAAAGATGAAAGAAACGATTCTTGTGACTGGTGGAACAGGCTTTATTGGTTCCCATACGACTGTTGAACTGCAGAATGCAGGCTATGATGTCGTCATCGTCGATAATCTCTCCAATTCACGCGAAGATGTCATTGATGGTATTGAGAAGATTACGGGCATTCGTCCCGCCTTCGAGAAAGTAGACCTTCGTGACTTCGATGCTACTGAAGCTGTCTTCAAGAAATATCCGCAGATTAGCGGTATTATTCACTTTGCAGCCAGCAAGGCTGTGGGCGAGAGCGTCGAGAAGCCTTTGCTCTACTATCGCAATAATATCGTTTCGCTCATTAATCTCCTTGAGCTCATGCCCAAGTACAATGTAAAGGGTATCATTTTCTCCAGCAGCTGCACCGTCTATGGCCAGCCCGATCAGCTCCCAGCTACCGAGGAGACGCCCATCAAGAAGGCCGAAAGTCCCTATGGCAATACTAAGCAGATCAACGAGGAGATTATTCAGGACACAGTCGCCAGCGGTTCGCCCATCAAGGCCATTCTGCTGCGCTATTTCAATCCCATTGGCTCACATCCCTCTGCCATCATCGGCGAGATGCCGAACGGCGTGCCTCAGAATCTCATCCCTTACCTCACGCAGACGGCTATCGGCATCCGCGAGAAGCTTAGCGTATTCGGTGATGACTACAACACCCCCGACGGCTCCTGCATCCGCGACTACATTTATGTCGTTGACCTCGCCAAGGCTCATGTCTGTGCCATGACTCGCATCATGGAAGACAAGACTGAAGAACCTGTTGAAGTCTACAACATCGGCACGGGCAAGGGCACCAGCGTACTCGAGTTGATTCACGGCTTCGAGAAAGCTACGGGTGTGAAGCTCAACTACCAGATTGTCGGTCGCCGTGCTGGCGATATCGAGAAGGTCTGGGGTAATGTCGACAAGGCCAACCGCGTGCTGGGTTGGAAGGCCGACACGCCGCTCGAGGACGTCCTCGCTTCTGCTTGGAAGTGGCAACTAGCCCTTCGCGAGCGCGGCATCATGTAAAGATAAGGATTCTTTGAATCATAATTCCGTTTCATCAATTTTTGATAATGTGGTTCTTCCCCACAATGCAGGCGAAAGCTGGGTGGAACAATTTTCAGATGCGGTACGTGAGTATCGATAATGAAGACTCCACTAACTTCAGTTTTATAAGTTTACCTGATGTATAAGGGCTTCTCGCCGCATTATGTCGTGTTTTATTTTGTGTTTGTGTTGTGCTGTCCTGAGACGTGAGTCTCGGGACAGTTTTTTTGTCTGCTGCTCATCGTTTTTAGGTAGGCGAATTCATCAATAATGGGTATTGCACGCCTCGCAGAAAAGCCGTACCTTTGCACCCGGAAAACAAAGAGGCGTCAAGGTCTCTGCTCCAACAGCAACAAAATCATGAATAGCACATACAACCACGTAAAGGTTAAATCAATTCTTTATATCGTTTTGAATGTTTAAAAGCGCCGTCCGCGAGGATAGCGCTTTTTATTATTTTCGCCCTTCGTTATTTAAAAATCATCATATTCATGCGCCGTTACAAATATAATTCGTATATTTGCAGCGGAAAACGCTTACAAAGCACAGATTCCATCATTTTTACAAACACCAAAAACATTATGAGCGACAGACAAAAGCGCTTTATCTTGCCCGAGAGCGAGATACCCACGCAGTGGTACAACATCCAAGCCGACATGGTCAACAAGCCCATGCCGCCGCTTAACCCTGCGACGAAAGAACCACTTAAAGCCGAAGATCTCTTCCCCATCTTCGCAGAAGAACTGGCTCGCCAGGAAATGAACCAGACGGACGCATGGATTGATATCCCTGATGAAGTCCGGGAGATGTACAAGTATTACCGTTCGACGCCCCTCGTCCGAGCCTATGGCCTCGAGAAGGCTCTCGGGACACCTGCTCACATCTATTTCAAGAATGAGAGCGTCAGCCCCGTTGGCTCCCACAAGCTGAACTCGGCCCTCGCACAAGCTTATTACAACAAGATGCAGGGCGTGACGAACATCACTACCGAGACTGGCGCCGGACAATGGGGCGCTGCCCTCTCTTATGCCGCAAAGGTCTTTGGGTTGGAGTGCGCCGTCTATCAGGTGAAGATCAGCTACAACCAGAAGCCTTATCGCCGCTCTATCATGCAGACATTCGGCGCTACGGTCGAGGCCTCGCCCTCGATGTCCACTCGTGCTGGTAAAGACATCATCACGCGTGATCCGATGAACCAAGGTTCTCTTGGCACCGCTATCAGCGAGGCCATCGAGTTGGCTATGCAGACGCCAAACTGCAAGTACACCCTTGGCTCTGTCCTCAATCATGTCGCTTTGCACCAGACGATTATCGGCCTCGAAGCTGAGAAGCAGATGGCTATGGCTGGCGAGTACCCAGATATGGTGATTGCCTGCTTTGGCGGCGGCAGCAACTTCGGAGGTGTGGCCTTCCCCTTCATGCGCCACAACATCCTCGATGGCAAGAAGACCCGCTTCATCGCTGCTGAGCCTGCCTCTTGCCCGAAGCTGACGCGCGGCGTCTTCCAGTACGACTTCGGCGATGAAGCTGGCTATACCCCTCTTCTGCCCATGTTCACGCTTGGTCACAACTTCATGCCGGCTAATATCCACGCAGGTGGCCTTCGCTATCATGGCGCAGGCGTCATCGTCAGCCAGTTGCTGAAGGACAAGATGATGGAGGCCGTTGACATTAAGCAGCTCGAATCTTTCGAAGCCGGTACGCTCTTCGCTCGCGCAGAGGGTATCATCCCAGCACCTGAGAGCTGCCATGCAATTGCCGCGACTATCCGCGAGGCCAACAAGTGCAAGGAGACGGGCGAGGAGAAGGTCATCCTCTTCAACCTCAGCGGTCACGGGCTCATCGATATGAGTGCCTACGACCAGTATCTCTCGGGCAACCTTCAGAACTATGAGGTTACTGACGAAGAAGTGGCTAAGAACTTGTCCAAGATTGAGAAGATTATCTAAATCATCCTTGGGCTTCAACGCATTTCTTTTGTCTTTCACATAACATTAGGACTTGTTCAAGTAGATTCCCGTTTATCTCTGCGGACAAAAGTAGATGCGTCAATACGATGTGCACGACGATAGAAGAGATTCTCATTCTTCTTCATCAGCAGAAGCAAGAGGGCACCCCCATTTGGGAGTGCCCTCTTTTTGTTCGTCCAGCACGAACGTATTCTAACGAGTGTAAGTCCCTAACGCGCCCTTATAGCGGGAAGTGTCCAGCCGGAGGCAAGGGTGTCTATCGCGAGGTAGAATCTGAAGGAAGCCCGAGGCAAACATCTGAC